>JAHEJJ010000077.1 GCA_024638915.1 Robiginitalea sp. | reverse complement strand
AAATCGCCGTTTTGGAATTATTTCACGGTCCCACAATGGCCTTTAAAGACGTGGGGGCCCGTTTTATGGCACAGTGCATGGGTTATTTTGCATCTTCTGGAAACCAGGAAACGACAGTCCTGGTGGCTACCTCGGGCGATACCGGTGGCGCTGTGGCCCGGGGATTTCTCGGTGTCGAAGGCGTAAGAGTGGTCATACTCTATCCGAGGGGTAAAGTCAGTGAGATTCAGGAAAAACAACTGACCACCCTGGGGCAGAATATTACCGCCCTGGAAGTAAGCGGGACTTTTGACGATTGCCAGCAAATGGTAAAAAATGCATTTTTGGATGCGGATCTTACCGCCAAACTTCAGCTCACTTCTGCCAATTCGATTAATGTAGCCCGATGGTTACCCCAACAATTCTATTATTTCATCGCCTGTAAAGCACTGGCAGATCGTTCACTGCCCTTGGTTTTCTCAGTTCCCAGCGGGAATTTCGGAAATCTCTGTGCAGGCATGGTGGCCCAGAAACTGGGCTTGCCTATCCGTCATTTTATCGCTGCCACGAACATAAATGATACGGTACCAAGGTATATGCAGACCGGCAAATACCAGGCACAACCCTCCTCCCCTACTATTTCGAATGCTATGGACGTAGGTGACCCCAGTAATTTTATAAGGATTCTGGAATTGTTCGAACAGGATCGGGACAAACTGAGAAAGGTATTCTCTTCCTACTCCTATACCGATGCTGAAACCCGCGATGCCATGAAAGAACTCCAAGAACTTTCTGGCTATATCGCCGATCCTCATGGGGCAGTAGGCTACCTCGGACTTAAGGATTTCCTGCAAACCCATCCTGAATACTATGGAGTTTTCCTCGAGACTGCCCATCCCGTGAAATTTCTAGAAGTGGTTGAGGATACCCTGGGTATAGAACAATCACTGCCAGGGCAAATAGCGGAGATCATAAATCGGAAAAAATATGCTTTGCCTATCGATTCCTATCGCGATTTAAAGGAGTACTTGCTTCGCTCCTGAAGCCATAATAAAACTTAACAAAAGATTATTGAAAACGAGGTATAACCCTCTGGGGTGATCTATTAATTTTCAATAAATTTGCGCATCTAAATAACGGAGTATGAAAAATACAGCCCTTACCTCTACCCATCAGGCACTCGGCGCTAAAATGGTGCCTTTTGCCGGCTATATGATGCCGGTTTCTTATGAGGGAGTCAATGTGGAACACGAAACAGTGCGAAATAAACTGGGTGTATTCGATGTATCTCATATGGGGGAGTTTTTGATAGAAGGCCCAAATGCCCTTGTTTTGATCCAGAAAGTGTGTTCCAACGATGCCTCTAAACTCACGGTAGGAAGGGCGCAGTACAGTTGTATGCCCAATGAGACCGGAGGTATTGTTGACGACCTGATCATTTACCGGGTAAAAGATGAAGTATACTTATTGGTGGTCAATGCATCGAACATTGAAAAAGACTGGGATCATATCGCCCAATACAACCAGGATATCGGGGCTGTGATGCGAAATATTTCTGATGGATATTCATTACTTGCCATACAAGGACCTAAGGCTGTAGAAGCCATGCAATCGCTTAGCTCTGTCGATCTTGCCGAAATCAAGTTTTATCACTTTGTCGTTGGTGATTTTGCCGGTATTGAGCATGTAATCATCTCGGCAACTGGTTATACCGGTTCCGGAGGATTCGAGATCTATTGCAAGAATGAAGAGGTGGAACAGGTATGGAATAAGGTAATGGAAGCAGGCACACCATATGGAATTAAACCCATTGGCCTGGCAGCGAGGGATACCTTGAGACTGGAGATGGGATACTGCCTTTACGGCAATGATATAGACGATACTACTTCCCCTATTGCTGCCGGATTAGGATGGATCACCAAATTCACCAAAGACTTTGTAAACAGCGATGCACTATCTAAGGAAAAGGAACGCGGATCAGAAAACAGGCTGATTGGTTTTGAGCTCGATGACAGAGGGATACCCAGAAAAGACTATGATATTGTAGACAGCCAGGGCAAGACGATTGGCAGGGTAACATCAGGAACTATGTCTCCTTCATTAGGTAAAGGTATTGGTTTGGGCTATGTTCCAGCTATTTTTGCCGATCCAGGCAGTAAGATTTTTATTCAGATCAGAAAAAACAGAATTCCCGCTACGGTGATTAAACTACCGTTCTACAAAGCCTAAGTTCCCCTATGAAAGAAGGAAGACGAAAGGAAGGGGAAGGAGTAAGAATCTTGATTTTAGGCGGGAGCGGATTCCTTGGCAATGCACTCTACAAGGAATTATGCAATTATTACAATACCTACGCCACCTATTGTACGGCAAGCAGTTTTCAGGATAACCAACAGTTCTTCAGCTATGATATGCGTGAAGATGATATCTACTTATTGCTGGAGAGGATTAAACCCCAGGTGATTATTTCTGCACTTAGGGGGGACTTTTCGTCACAGATCCAGGCGCATCAGCATATTTGCGAATACCTGATCAAAAATAAATGCAGGCTTTATTTCCTTTCCTCTGCCAATGTCTTTGACGCCTACAGTAAATTCCCTTCCTATGAATACGACAAGACTCTGTCCGAAAGTATTTATGGCAAGCTAAAGATCAGGATTGAGAATATGTTGCTCAGGTTACCAAAACCAAAAACCGCCATTCTGAGGGTTCCCATGGTATTTGGAAACACATCTCCCCGTATAAAGGAGATGAAATCTGCTATCTGGAATAATGAACCCATTGAAGTATTTCCAAACCTTGTGATGAACGTGACTAATGACGACCGACTCACTCAGCAACTGCACTATCTCATAAATCGGAAAAAAACGGGCATATTTCACCTGGGGAGCCAAGACCTGGTCCACCACGACGATTTTGTAAAAGAAGTGGTGGATAGAATTGGAAGTTTTAACCCGATCTACAAAAATGTCTATACCACCAATGAAGAACGGTACCTGGCGGTACTACCCAAAGACCATAAACTTCCCAAATATCTCCGCTTCGGATATCAGGATATCATCGATCATCATGTGATGAACTAATACCCTTTTATTTACTTGGCCTGTAGTCTATTGAATTCCTACATTTGAAAAAACTGATTACCATGGAAAAATTAAACAGGTCGTCTATTGCTGATAATTTAGTTCGATTAAACGGTTGGGAGCATAAAGACAACGGCATCGAAAAGTCATTCACTTTTAAGGATTTTAAAAGCGCTTTTGCCGCCATGACGCATATCGCTATGGAATGCGAAGTGCGCAACCACCATCCCGAATGGAGCAATGTCTACAACAGGCTGGAAATAAGATTCAGTACCCATGATGCCGGTGGCCTCACTCAGGCAGATTTCGATTTGGCAGCGATTGCAGATGGAATTATAGGGTGATTTGAATATCGTCCTTGGCTTGACCGGAGCGAAGAAATTGCTAATTTTGCGATTTTAGAATATCACTTATATGGGAAGGGCATTCGAATTCAGGAAGGCGAGAAAAATGAAGCGCTGGGCGGCCATGTCCAAGGCTTTTACGAGAATAGGGAAAGACATCGTTATGGCCGTCAAGGAAGGCGGCCCGGACCCTGATTCGAATTCCAGACTGAGGGCAGTGATCCAGAATGCCAAGTCGGTAAATATGCCCAAAGAGAATATCGAGAGGGCGATCAAGCGTGCCAGCGACAAATCCCAGGGTGATTTTAAAGAAGTGCTGTTCGAAGGCTATGGCCCTCATGGCATTGCTATTCTCATCGAAACGGCTACAGATAACAATACCCGGACTGTAGCCAATATCCGTTCTTACTTTAACAAATGCAACGGAAGTCTGGGAACCTCCGGTTCGGTGGAATTCATGTTCGACCACACTTGTAATTTCCGTGTCCCTTCGGAGGGGATAGACCCTGAAGACCTGGAACTCGACCTGATCGATTTCGGGGCCGAAGAGGTGTTTACCGATGAGGACGGGCTCCTTATCTATGCTCCTTTCGAAAATTTTGGGGCCATTCAAAAGGAACTCGAATCCAGGGGTATAGAAATACTTTCCTCAGGTTTTGACCGGATCCCACAGCTGACCAAAGAACTCGCACCCGAAGAAGCGGAAGAGGTTGAAACATTGCTGGAGAAGATCGAAGAAGACGACGATGTGCAAAACGTCTTTCACTCGATGAAAGAATAAAGTGTTGGGTTCTTTTGTTTAAAAGAGTAAGTGATAATTAAGCCCCGCTT
>JAHEJJ010000005.1 GCA_024638915.1 Robiginitalea sp. | reverse complement strand
CATAGCCGTGCTTGTTAAAAATAGGGGCGACCGTTTCTATGATATACGCGGTGGTCCGTTCGGCTTTGGTGGTCATATAGGTGCAATTTTCTACGAATATAAAAAAACTATATACTGTATGGTATATCTTCAAAAAAAAATACCCTGATGCTTTCTGGCTTCAGGGTATTCTATTGCTTCTATTGATCTTTTTATTCTACCAATTCGCTTTGATTTCTAAATACGAGTTTATCGTCAAAGGCATCGAGCAAGACAATACTGTCGGAAGTGATCCTACCGCTGAGCAATTCCTTGGATAGGCTATTAAGCACTTCTTTTTGGATGAGCCGCTTGATCGGGCGTGCTCCATATTGCGGGTCATAACCTTTTTCGGCAAGATAGCTTACCGCTTCCTGGGTAGCATCGATTGTAATATGTTGTTTGGCTAAGAGCTTTTTAAGTTGATTCAACTGCAGGTCCACAATTTCCCTGATATCTTCCTTGCTCAATGGGGTGAACATTATGATATCGTCTATCCTGTTAAGGAATTCTGGTCTGATGGTCTTTCTCAATAAGCCCATTACCTCTATACGGGCCGACTCTGTGGCGTTGTAAATGTCGCTGCTCTCTTCAAATTTCTCCTGAATAATATGGCTTCCCATATTACTGGTCATGATGATAATCGTATTCTTAAAATCAGCAACCCGCCCTTTGTTGTCGGTCAGTCGGCCTTCATCCAATACCTGAAGCAGAATGTTAAACGTATCGGGATGGGCTTTTTCAATTTCATCGAGCAATATCACGGAGTAGGGTTTTCTACGTACCGCTTCGGTGAGCTGACCGCCTTCATCATATCCAACATACCCGGGAGGGGCGCCAATCAGTCTGCTGACAGCATGGCGTTCTTGATATTCGCTCATATCAATACGGGTTATGGCACTATCATCATCGAATAAATACGCGGCGAGAGTTTTGGCCAGCTCCGTTTTTCCTACACCCGTGGTACCGAGGAATAAAAACGAACCCACCGGACGTTTGGCATCCTGAAGTCCGGCTCTGCTTCTTCTGATCGCATCCGATACCGCTTCAATGGCCTCATCTTGTCCGACCACCCTTTTGTGTAATACGGCTTCCAGGCGGAGCAGTTTTTCCCGATCGCTCTGCAGCATTTTAGTCACGGGGATCCCGGTCCATTTTGCAACTACTTCGGCAATATCTTCATTGGTCACTTCTTCCTTGATCAGTGTACCACCTTTCTGCTGTTCCTGTAGTTCTTTCTGAAGCAGATCGAGTTTCTCCTGTGCTTCCTTGATCTTACCATAGCGCAATTCGGCAACCTTACCGTAATCCCCGCTTCTCTCTGCTCTTTCAGCTTCCAATTTAAAATTCTCGATATCCTGCTTGGTCTGTTGAATATTTTCGACCACCGATTTCTCGCTTTCCCATTGGGCGAAAATACCATTGCGTTCTTCCTTTAGATTGGCAAGGTCGATATTCAAAGCTTTTAGTTTGTTTTTGTCATCTTCGCGTTTAATCGCTTCGATCTCGATTTCGAGTTGCATAATTTTCCGGTCGAGCACATCCAAATCCTCTGGTTTTGAATTGATTTCCATACGTAATTTTGAAGCAGCTTCATCCATCAGATCAATCGCCTTATCGGGAAGGAAACGATTGGTGATATAGCGCTGGGACAGTTCCACAGCTGCTATTACTGCCTCGTCCTTTATTCTCACCTTATGGTGTGCTTCATACTTTTCTTTCAGTCCACGGAGGATGGAAATCGCACTCTCGGTATCGGGCTCATCGACCATCACCTTTTGAAAACGCCTTTCAAGTGCCTTATCCTTTTCAAAATATTTCTGGTATTCATCAAGAGTTGTGGCGCCTATCGCTCTCAGTTCGCCCCTCGCCAGAGCCGGTTTAAGAATATTTGCGGCATCCATGGCTCCCTGGCCGCCTCCGGCACCCACCAGGGTATGGATCTCATCGATAAACAAAACTATATTACCGTCTGAGCCTGTAACTTCTTTTATCACTGCTTTTAAACGCTCCTCGAACTCACCTTTATATTTAGCCCCTGCGATTAGAGCCCCCATATCGAGGGAGTATATGACCTTGTCTTTGAGGTTTTCCGGAACGTCACCCTGGATAATTCTGTGTGCCAGGCCTTCGGCGATGGCGGTTTTCCCGGTACCTGGTTCTCCTACCAGCATAGGATTGTTTTTTGTTCGCCTGGAAAGTATTTGAAGAATACGTCTGATCTCCTCGTCTCTTCCTATTACCGGATCCAGCTTCCCTTTATCGGCCAGTTCATTGAGGTTGCGGGCATATTTACTAAGGGCATTATAAGTGTCCTCCGCACTTTGTGAGGTTACCTGCCCTCCTTTGCGCAACTCCGTAATGGATGCCATTAAATCCTTTTCAGTGACCCCCTGATCCTTTAATATCTGCGAAATCTTGCTTTTTGATTTAAAAATTGCCAGGATCAAGTGTTCAATGCTAACAAACTCATCCTGCATTTTCTTGGCAGCAATTGAAGCATTGTTCAAGGTCTTACCGGCCTCATTGGAGAACATCAAATCTCCACCACTAACTTTCGGAAAGTTCTTGAGTTCGCTTTCCAGTATTTGATTTACAAGTGAAATATTGACATTGAGCTTGCTCAAGATAAAGGGAAGTACATTTTCATCTACTTCCGAAACGGCCTTGAAAAGATGCTCGTTCTCGATTTGCTGATGTTCCATGGACTGGGCAATCTGCTGCGCATGCTGTATCGCTTCCTGTGATTTTATAGTGAAATTGTTAATGTTCATATCGTTTATATATTATTTTCTTTATCCTTATTTTTGAAATGTTTAGGTCAACAACCTTACCATTAGTAGTAAACAGACAAAGTGTCTGTAAAATCTTGAAATTCAAAGACATTTCGTCAGATATTTAATCTATACATCGAACGAATAACTCTTTTTGATTATGGGGTATTTTAGAAGATTATTTGGGGAACGGGAAGGGAGTGATGAGCCGAAAAGAGGGTCGTTGCCGTGGATCGCGCTTACCGAAATGGATCAATTGGAGAAAATGGATCGAAGTTCTTTTCGAAAACCTCAGTTGGTCTACAAACATTCAACAAGTTGCGGTATTAGCAGTATGGTCCTCAATATGTTTACCGGGGCATTTACTTATGGTGAGGAAAAGGTGGATATGTATTTTCTTGATATCCATCGTTTCAGGGCGATTTCCGATGAAATTGCACGAAGACATGGAGTACGGCACGAATCCCCTCAGTTGTTGGTGATTAAAAACGGAGCTGTGGTAGCACACAATTCCCATGGTGGTATTCCGGAAATGGAATTGGAGCCCTTCCTTTAAAAAATCCCGGGTAAACTTACCCGGGATTAATTTATTAGTTGAATTTATGTCGGACGATAATATCTTTTAATCTCGACTTAAGATCTTCGCCCGCCTCAAAAACCATTTGTTCGTTCGATGGAAAGGGTACAGGGGTTACTTGAAGCAAAGGAATCGATTCGGTATCGATAGCTCTTCTGTCTCCCTGATAATTGGCATAGACATGCTCAAAGATAAATTCACTTGCCAATGGGTATGAATTCAATTGCTGCCGGCTATTCAGATCGATATAGCTCACATTACCAACTACCTGAGCCGCTTTGAACTGGGTAAACTCGTAGAAATTACACTGAACGCTTGTATAGCGGTCTACCTTGATATCATTCCCAAGGCTGTCTTTCATTACATTACCATTGGCATCCAATACATAATCAAAACCGTCTTTGATCTGTTTTTCTTTTATCAGTTGCTTTTCCCGTATCTGTTCAGGAGTAATACTGATATCTCTGAAAGCCACCTGCATTTCGTAATCATACTTAATGCTTTTAAGAGGATTCGTGTGATACTGAGTCCAGAGATCGTTCAATCCGAGGGTGTTGAAGTTCAAGAGTTCCTGCTCCAAACGTTTGGGAACAACCTGCTCGGTATCGTTGATCACCTGCACTTTTACATAATCCAGGCCTTTGCTGTAGGCCTCTTCCATTTTCGCCTTGGTGTCTTCAAAACCAGGATTGATCTCTTCCAGATATTTGAAATCTTCATATGCCTGCCTGAAATCTTGTTTAAAAGAAGCGTTTTCCAGCAAATTGGAGGCATAGTCGTATAAATATTCTGAGAGGTTATTTTTGGCTGCCAGAAGTGATTTGTCGTAATCCCTGAAAGAAAACTGAGCATCCCTGTTCTCCTCAAATATGGATAACGGCAAGAGCGGTGAGATTCTTTCCTGGATATGCTTTAAGGTAGTGTAGGTGGTATAGATCGACTGGTAATTGGCCGGGTTACCATCCCTTTCCAAAAAGCGGATATTCTCCAATTCCCTCTGGGTATTCTTTTCAAATGCATCTTCCAATAATAAAATATAGGCCTGATGAGACTTTTTAGTCTTATTCTCCGCCAAATTGTTGATCGCGCGGTTAATAGCCTGGATGTAATTCCCGGAATTTACCGCTTCCTGGGTCTTTTTGACACCCCCGCAGGAGATCAGAAAAACCAGTGTCGTACAAATAAGTAGTGCTTTTTTCATGGTATGTTGTATTATGGTTTGGGAGGTAAAATTCAATAGCCATGCCAAAACCTTACTCATTGATAACGAAAAACGATAAGGGTTCGTATATGTTCGACCAACTGCTTATTTCACGCGATATTTCTCTGATGTACGCCTAAGCGGGGAGCAGCCGTGTACGAACTTCTCCAAAACCTATCCGATAGCCGTTCCGGGAACAGTATCCCTTCAACACTACCGTATCCTGATCTTGTATCGAAGTACGGGTATCCCCGTTACTGAGGGTAATTGGCTTGGTACCTTGCCATGCCAGTTCGAGCATTGAGCCAAAGGACTCCTCACCCGTACCTGAAATAGTTCCACTTCCCATCATATCACCGCTGTTTACCTTACAACCGTTTATGGTATGATGAGCAAGTTGTTGCGCCATGGACCAATACATATATTTGAAATTTGACTTTGTCACGATGGTCGAAATACCATCGGGTGTTTCGATGGCGGCCTCAAGGTGGATATCAAAACTGTTATTTCCGCTGTGGCGTAAATATGGAAGGGGATCGGGTTTCTGCTGCGGGCTTTCAACCCGAAAGGGCTCCAAGGCATCTAGGGTGACAATCCAGGCCGAAATGGAAGAGGCGAAATTCTTAGCTAAAAAGGGTCCCAATGGAACATATTCCCATTTTTGGATGTCGCGGGCGCTCCAGTCATTAAATAACACCAATCCAAAAATATGATCCTCGGCCTGATCGACCGGGACGGATTCGCCCATGGCATTAGCATCAGTAGTGATAAAAGCCATTTCCAGTTCAAAATCGACCATTTTTGAAGGGCCGAACACCGGCTGGTTGGCACCTTTAGGTAAGGTCTGCCCCTTGGGGCGTTTTATGGCTGTACCACTGGGTACGATAGTAGAACTTCTGCCATGATAACCAACCGGAATGTGCAGCCAGTTTGGTAATAAAGCATTTTCCGGATCCCTGAACATCTTACCGATATTGGTAGCGTGCTCCTTACTCGAATAAAAATCTGTATAATCCCCGATTTGAACCGGTAATTGCATCTCCACTTCCGACATGGAAAAAAGCACTGCCTCGCGGTGCTTCTTCTGATCTCTCAATTTTGGATTCGAAGCTTCGAAGATCTCGCTAATGCGGTTCCTCACAAGCCTCCAGGTTTTTTTTCCATCAGAAATAAAGTCGTTAAGCGTATCCTGAAGAAAAATATCATCGGTCAGCGGGATGCCTTCGAAGTAGCCCAGCTGATGCAATGCTCCAAGGTCGATCGCATGGTCACCGATACGCGTACCGATCGTTATCACATCATCTGGTGTGAGAAAAACCCCGAAAGGGATATTCTGTATGGGAAAATCTGAGGCGGTCTTTACTTGGAGCCAGGATGAAATTGTGGGATCGTTTGCGCGGATAGACATATGCTGATTGTTAATTTTTATTTGATAAAATAGGATCAAATATATTATTTAATTCCCATTTTAAATGCTGCAATTCGTACTTTTACAGCTCATTTAAGAACAAGATTTCACTATGGAGAGAGACCATCGAATCTTCGAACTGATCGAAGCGGAAAAGCAACGTCAAATCAATGGGATTGAGCTTATTGCCTCTGAAAATTTCACCAGCCCTCAGGTGATGGAAGCGGCGGGTTCTGTCCTGACCAACAAATATGCTGAGGGTTATCCTGGTAAGAGGTATTATGGAGGATGTGAGGTGGTAGACCAGGTGGAACAATTGGCGATCGATCGGGCCAAAGAACTCTTTGGAGCCGCTTATGCGAATGTGCAACCTCACAGTGGTAGTCAGGCCAATGCGGCGGTCTATCAGGCTTGTCTTCAACCTGGTGATACTATTCTGGGCTTCGATTTATCTCATGGGGGGCATTTAACTCACGGATCTCCTGTAAATTTTTCGGGTAAGTTGTACCGCCCTGTATTCTATGGGGTAGAAAAGGAGACAGGAAGGTTAAATTACGATAAGATCGAGGAAATCGCGCTGAAGGAAAAACCAAAACTTATAATAGCCGGTGCTTCTGCCTATTCCCGAGATATGGATTTTGAACGATTTCGGGTAATTGCAGACCGGGTAGGGGCCTTGCTTCTGGCTGATATTGCTCATCCGGCCGGCTTGATCGCAAAAGGCATCCTCAACGATCCCATCCCACATTGCCATTTTGTAACCACCACAACACATAAGACCTTAAGAGGCCCCAGAGGCGGACTTATTCTTATGGGAGAGGATTTTGAGAATCCATTTGGTATCCGACTCAAAAACGGTAACCTGAGAAAAATGTCGGCGCTGATTAATTTGGCGGTGTTTCCCGGTAATCAAGGAGGACCTCTGGAGCACATTATTGCCGCTAAAGCCGTAGCTTTCGGTGAGGCACTTACGGACGAATTCCTTCATTATATGGTTAGCGTTAAAAAGAACGCCGAAGCCATGGCGGCCGCCTTTGTGGCACTCGATTATAAGATTATATCTGGCGGAACAGACAATCACATGATGCTTATCGATCTGCGAAACAAAAATATCACAGGTAAAGAAGCGGAAAATTCTTTGGAAAAAGCCGATATCACCGCAAATAAAAACATGGTTCCTTTCGATGATAAATCACCCTTCATCACTTCTGGTATTCGATTTGGCACCGCGGCCATTACCACTCGTGGTATGGAGGAAACCGATATGGTAAAAATCGTTGAACTCATCGATGAGGTCATTAAAAATCCCCAAGATGAAACAGTGGCTAAACGTGTGAAAGACAAGGTAAATGAGTTAATGGGGCATCGTCCTCTTTACAGTTCAAAAAATGAAGCGATACTGAAAGAGTAGTTAAAGGCCTAATAGTTCAGCATATAGAGTTCCCCGCTGAAAATAGATTTTTTATCGAGATCATAAATTGCCGCATCTTCTTGATAATCAAAGTATAAGCCCCAATAATTAAAATAATCTTTAATATTATTCTTGGCCTGTTCTATTTTGGCCAGGACCAGCTCGTTTTCCGACAGATCTTCCTCAAAAACAGGAATATAGATCTCACTGGGTATTTTGGAATATTCCCTGGTCATCTGGATTAAATGGTCCTGGAAGGAGTTGAAAATATTAGCGAGTTGTTCCTGAATGCTCTGTGGATAGATCTTTTTTATCACGATAGTACTGTCTGCCAAAAAAATCGAAAATTCCTCCACATCGATCAAGGGGTCATTCAATAATTGTAATTCGAACAGCGCGGTATCGAGCGGAGAAATCGGCGTACCGTTAAAGGGATCGTTTTGTGTACGTGCCAGATGGCCCTCCCTTAAATATTGATCCATTTCAATGAGGCCATAAGGTGAATCCAGTTCAATGATCAGGTTAATACCTTCAGGGTCTAATGAGCAATTACGAATGGTAACATCGGAAATATAATCGCGCTCGATTACATTCCTGAACTTCTCTAAACCATTGATCCTGGGATTATGATCTAGTTGTAAATGAAGATTTTTATTGATGCTATCCCTTTCTATCGACATCGATCCCGTAGTATTTGTCCTGATACCTATCAAAATTAGTCCTAATACGGCATAGTATACTACACAAAAACCATAGAATAAATATGGTTTCATTCTGAAATGCTTAAAAAGGGAAAGATAAATGTTAAAATTTAAGCTGGAATGATTTTGACGGCATTAAAAATGCTAAACAAAACCACGTTTTCTGGATTCGGTTACCAGTGCCTGGTCATTTTGCTTTTCCACCCCGAAAAGGGCCTTAAGTTGCCTCTTTCTGTTCTCGATTCCCGGCAGGGATAGGGAAATATGATATATCATATCCTTGGTCTTGGTGCCGATAGAAAGATGGTACAATATTTTTTTATCATTTTCATCGAGATTGATATCCGAATTGGCCATTTTTTTTCTAATGGCTACCAGAGCTTTTTGGGTGTAATAGGGAGGTGAACTTAAAACGGTCTTCACCATGGTCTGTAAAGAAAGCTGGTCTATTTCCGATTTTACCATATATCCCTCCGGATCTACTGAATTTAGTATACTATTTATCCGGTAGTTATCACTGAAAGACGACATAAAAACAATTTTGGATTCAGAGCTGACTTTTCGGATATAGATCCCGATATCCTCACCGGTTTTAGCTGGACCGTCTGTTCCTTGTGATAGTTGAATATCGAGCAGAAAAATGTTGTATGGCACCATTTTCAACGATTGATCGATTTTTGCAATAGCATCTTCATAGGATTTTGCGGTTTCCATAGACACCTTAAAGCCATCGAATTCGGTTTCTTCCAATATAAACTTATAGCCCAATGTGGTCATCTCGTGATCATCTACAGCTAAGATTCGTATAATATCCATAGTGTTTTATTCAATAATTTCTTCTTTCAGCAGCCGATCCTCATTACTGATTTTGTGATGTGTACTTCTCACCACAGGTAGTTTAATCGTAATTGAGGTTCCCTCTCCCGGATTGCTTTTCAATGCCCATTCACCATTGATCTTCGAGACCCTTGAGTTGATATTCTTATGTCCGATACCCTTTTTCACCTTTTTAGCATCGAACCCGACTCCATTGTCTTCAAGACAGATCGTGATAATGGATTCGTCAGCATCGAAATTAAGTTTAATTAAGCTCGCGTCGGAATATTTAACACAGTTCTGCAGTCCTTCTTGTATGATCCGGTAAATATTGATCTTGGACTCCCCGCTTAGATCATCCCAATCCATGTCCTGATCATAAGTAAATTCACAATCGATCTGTGAAGTCTTTTGTATGGTTTCGACAAGCTCGTGTATCGAGATCATAAAATTATGGAATTTTTGATAGGCGGCGTCGCTTAGTTCGTGAGATATAGTCCGTATCTCTTCCTGTACTTCCTGAAGCTTTTCTATGGCCTCTGAACGCATGGTTATGGCGGCATCATCAGTTTTTTTGTTAAGACCCAACAAGACCATTCGCACCCCGTTCATCTGACCCAGCACCCCGTCATGAAGTTCTTCCGAAATACGCTTTTGCTCATCGTGCTTCCCTTCTTCCACTTTCTGTTTTGTGGTGAGCATCAGGTCAAAGATCTCCTGGTTAGCCTGTTGCTGCTGCTGTTCGAATCGTAGCTTTTGATTCTTAACGCGTTGGCTGATGATGATCAGGATTGCGATAGCGAGCAGGAATACCCCTGCGGCGATCCATATCCACATCTGCCGTTGTTTGGCCAGCAGTTCATTTTCAGCAATAAATTCATCGGTCTCGAACCGGATACGGGCGAATTTGTCGCGTATCTGTCGTTCCTGAAACTGAAGGCTGTCGTTGAGTTTGATGTAGGCCTCTGAATAACTGATGGCATTGGCAGGATCTATTTTGGTGAGAAGCTGGTAGGTGAGTAATAGCCGTTTGTTATTATCGATCTGCCGGGAAAAGCTGATTGCTTTCTGAGCATGGGCATAGGCCTTTTGTGTATTACCGCGAGTGTAATAATAATCCGCAAGCATGTAAAGGTTCAGGGACATACCTTCGTAATCGGAAAGGCTATCCCTGATTTTTAGCGCGGTCATGAGCTGGTCTTCTACCTCAGCAAGCTCTCCGGTTTTCATGCGGTTATAGGCGAGGTTGGCCAGGGTACGCGCATATGATTCCGGTTTTAATTGCTTAAGATTTCTAACTTCAAGTGCCTTCTGGTAATATTCTAAGGCTTTGTCATGTATGCCCTGTTCCTGGTACACATTGCCGATGTTGTTGTAAATTCCGGTTTCCACTAAAGGATCCTCCCCGGCCATCTTGCAATATTCCAATGCCTGACCATAAAAAGCTATAGCTCGTTCGAATGCCCTCATTTCTTTCGAAACCACCCCCAGGTTATTGTAACACAAGTACAAAAAGCGAAAAGCCTGTAAAGGTTTGAGTATTGCAATGGCTTTAACAGTGTTACTCTCACTTCCAGTATAGTCTTTTATATCAGCCTGAACGGTAGCCATATTGTAGAGCATTCTGCCGCTCAATAACTTGTCGCCTATGGTCTCGAACAGGGTATGGGCTTCTCCATAATGAAAAAAAGTACTATCCGGAATAACGTACCGTCCAAAAAATGTCGCCAAATCCCAATGGGCTTCCGCCAAACTTAGGGAATCCCCCACTTTTTTAGCCAGGGCCATGGTTTTCTTGGAGGCATTCCTGAATTTTAAAGAATCATTTCTACGGAGGTATTCCAGGGAGATTTGCGAGTAATAATCCACCTTAATACTGTCGTCCGGGAGTTTAACTACGGCTACCAACGATTTATTTAGCCATTCTTCCCTTTCGACCTGGCTAAGCTGTTCTGTACTGCTCCTTTCAATCCAAACCAGGATACTGTCGTGCTCTGCTTTCGATTCCCCGGCAGTATGCTGTGCCTTTTGTTGCATACACCCGCAAAAGCAGATGAGCAAAAATATGGTGGGCAGTAATAGGCTTAAATAATTTGATTCGGAGTTGGTCATAAAACCAAATTAAAAAAAAGAGCCCTAAAACCATAGTTTAAGGACTCAATTAATTTTTTGGTGATAGCAAATTAACTCTGCCTGTCATCTGTTGGAGTGTCATCACCATCAGTTGATTGTCTATCATCTGTTGGAGTGTCGTCCCCATCTGTAGATTGTCTGTCATCTGTTGGAGTGTCGTCCCCATCTGTAGATTGTCTGTCGCTTGTAGGAGTGTCGTCCCCATCTGTAGATTGCCGGTCATCCGTTGGGGTGTCATCCCCATCAGTTGCCGTAAACTCATATAGGGCTTGTTCGTCGGCTATGTCTTCTGATTGACAGGAGATAAGGCCTAGACAGAAAAGGAGGATTGTTGTAATACTTATTAATTTCTTCATCGCTCAAAGGGTTTTAGTTTATGTATCGATCTCTTTGTCTAAACTAGAGAGGAAGGGACCAGTGTATTGCGCAGAACAGAAAATATTAGTGAAATACCCCCTTTTGTGAGTATTTCCACCATATTTATAAGAATTTACTTAATTAAGTGTGGAAATGGTATTTTTTGAAAGCACCTTTTTCAGGTCGTCTATATTCTCCCTGTAAGTTTTGGAGAAGGGTAATTGCGTGTTATTGGAAGATTTAAGCGCGCAGATAGATTTACCATAATTGATCCGGGAGACAAAGTTCATATTGATGATATAGCTTTGATGAACACGGATAAAATTACTCGGCAACTTGCTCTCAAAAGTTTTTAAAGTTTTAAATGCGCTGATGGTGCTACCGTCTTTCATGAAGAAATCGGTGGTATTATTGTCGGCTTTAAGGTAAAGGATCTCATCGGTATCCACATATTGAAAATCCTTGTACGATTTCAAACAGATGGTCTGTGGCTCTTTTTCCACAGGTATTTGCTTAAAAAGCTTCATCACTGTTTTGCGGATGTCGAATTCGTTGTAGGGGAGCAGCCAGTAATCGAAAAAGTTATTCTTAATCGCTTCATAGGCGTATCGCTCGGTATTGGATATACCAATGAGGATAGGTATGTCTTTTACATATTGGTAAAGTTCCGTGATCATTTGGAAGTAATCCAGGGCCTTATCGTTTAGATGGATAAAAACGATATCAGGAAGATGTTTCAAGATATTATTTAGCCCCTCCCTACTGGTGCTGGCCATACCCAGATAAAGAAAATCACCATACTCCTCCAGATAGTTTTGAAGCTGAAGGTTCGAGTTAATATTCGAGTCGATGACGGTATAAGAATATTCCACCTTGGGTATTTGGGTACAAAGTAGTGATCCTGAATGATATTTTACTGTGTATTTACCATAGAATATTTATGGTTTAGTGCTATAATCTGTTGAAAGCCAATAGAATTGACAGTAAAAACTTACAATTTATATCAGTAAAATAGTAGTCTATTGATCAACGGTATATTCAAAGGCTCCCAGATCCGGGTTTGCACTACGGTCGATTCCAAGGATGTCTAAGGGAACCCTGAGGGCCGTCCCGATATTCGCAGTATCAAGGGCCGATGATTGCGGTCCCAGTCGAAAATCGTTCCGTGCGGTGTTCATGAAGTCCGGATCCTCATTCAAAATGATGTTGCTGTAAAAAAGATCGTTTTCGAAGTCATACAGCGGATTATTCTCAAAGGCTCCACCTGCATCGTTGAAACTGAGCAGGAGATCTGAAAACGTAAAATTAAAAGCGGCGCTTTCATCAGAGCGCAGGCCGATTTCTATGGAGGTATTGCCATAAATGATACAGTTCGAAAACATCGCACTTTCTAAATCCCGCACCACGAGCTCCCCGGAAGCACTACTGCCGAAATTACTCAGTTGTAAGGCGGGTCCCAAACGAAAGCTACCACTCCAGTAATTGGCAAAAGTACAGTGCAGGAATTCATAAGCCCCACCTATATCGCATAGGAGGGAAGCTTCTCCAGCATTACCCAGGACCACATTCTCGGCCTTTATCTCCGTAGAACGCCCCCAGAGGTTTACCGTGCCACTGTTGATGATACTACTGTTTTTTATGGTTAGGGTTGGATCGGTGCCCGTTTGACCTTCGACGAGTAAACCGACCGTGGCATTTTTAATAGTACAATGAGTGATTTGGGAGTTGAGGCTGCCCTGGGCCAGCCACAAGGTGCCCCACTGTCCTGCGATCTCAGATAATTCTGGCTCCATCCGATCCCCTTCGAGGATCACCTCGTTCTCCATTATTTCCAGATCTGTACTTAATGCCCCGTTGATATTGATCCTGCCGCCATCACCTATCAGGATACCCGAATCTTTATGAAAATGAAGCCGCGAGCCGGCTTCAACCTTAAGTGTATCACCTTCATCTACCGCAGCATAGCCATAAATGACATAAGGTTTATCCCGGGTAAAATCTAACTGGCTGTCTTTCAGGATAAATCCTTCTACTCTTATTTCGTTTCCTTCCCCATCCATACCGATTACAATAGATTCCTTCGATCCATCGGCCAATACAGATGGGAAAAGGAAGACCGCATCCTTAATCAGGGTCACCAGGGGGATCCTCTGCTCGGAGCTACTACTTATAAATTGTAGTATATCTGTATATAAAAACTCATTTTGATTCACCTGGCTAATGTCAAATGTAGTTTCTATAAATATAAAGATGCTGTCGCGAGCCATGATCGTTACATCTTCGAAAACCTTACCTGCCTCGCCATCCACATTCAACCGGTAGTTGCTGCTGAGGCCTTGTTCGAGCTGTACCGTTGGGATAAGTATGTCGTCGCTGGTTTTGTTGTAGACTTTTAAGGTATAGGTACTGCTGCCAATATTGGTAAATACCGTATCGAGGTATACCGTATCCTTAGAAAATTGAAGTCGTCCGCTACTTTCGCGATATTGAAAATCCTTGCGACAAGAGGCAATGTTGACCAGGACAATCGCCAGAACTATATAGATAAAGGCACGATACAAAGCTCAATAGTAGTTTTAAGGATTAATCTCAAATAGAGAACGTATTTCTTTGGAAATTCGCATAGGTTTCAATTGTGCGACACTGAGCAAGCACCATTCGGTTTTTGATTCCATCAGCAATGTTTTGGTATCGGCATTTCTCATCTCCACCACTCTTACCGAAATTGCACCTTTGGTTTCCGCAATAAAGGTCCTGATCAGTATTCTGTCGCCTAATCTGGCCTGACCTTTGTATTGAACATGATGACTTAAAACCATCCAGACCACCTCCTTTTTTATCCGCTCTGAGACTCGTTTTTCCCAATGCTCCCTGGAGACTTCCTGGATCCATTCTACATACCTGACATTGTTTACATGTTCTAACTGATCGAGGTCGTCCTTTCGGACGGTAACGGATTTTTCAAAAATATCCATACTATTTCTCAACGATCCTGATCTCGAATATTTTATCCCAGTTTTTACCGGTAACAAAAAATGTCTTGCGTTCCGGATGATAGGCTATACCATTAAGGACATCAAGATTGGTATGTTGTTTTACTTTTTGTTTCAACCCGCCTAAATTCACGACTCCTTCAATAGCTCCGGATCGAACATTGATAATCATCATGCTCTCCTTCTGCCAAACATTGGCATAGATCTTACCGTCTACAAATTCGAGTTCGTTGGCCTTGTTAAAAAGCGATTTGTTAGTGACGATCTGAATATAGTCTTCTTCCTTGAGCGTCTCCGGATCGAGGATCCATATTTTTTCGGTACCGTCGCTTTTATAGATTTTAGATCCATCATTGCAAAGTCCCCAACCTTCCAGGCTCTTTCCATATTGAAAACTATCCAAGCGCTCCAGGGTTTCTGCATCGTAAATAAAACCGGTTTTACTTCTCCAGGTAAGCTGGTAGATCTTGTTGTTCATCACGGTAATTCCTTCACCAAAAAAGTTGTAACCCAGGTCAACTTTAACCAAAACTTCTCCTGTTTCCAGTTTGGTTCTTCTTAAAGACGATTTCCCTTTCTGTCCTGTACCTTCATAGAGAAAACCCTGGTAGAATTCTAAGCCCTGGGTAAACGCTTCCATATCATGAGGATATTCGTTGATGATCTCATAAGTATAAAGGGCCGGCGAGGTATCTGAAAGCACCCGGATCTTCTTGCTCAGCTCTGCGGAAGATTCACCAAACTCCACCACAGCTTTGAGTTCCTTTTTACCCAACCGATCGATGTTTAGTGCGATCTTATCCTGGTCATGGGGTAATACGGCTCCATCGATACTATAGGTTATCCTGTCCGGGACAATATCTTTCTTAGACTTGATTTTCACCCCGATCAGCTGATTTTTTGTGAATTCGTTTTTGTTTCCCTCTATTTCCAGACTGAAAAATTTGGCAGGGTTCTTCTCGCCGCCGCAGGCGAGGAATAAAAGGGTAATAGAACTGAAAACAAAGAATTTAGTAAGACTCATCTTTGGTGCTATATGATTTAAACTTTTAAGAGTAATACACGGCTAAATTAATCATGTGTGCCGATAATTGGTGCCTATTGATAAATTTTTATGATTAACATCAGAGATCGATAGCCCGAGTAGTATATAAATAGGATTTTTGAATGTTACGCAATCAAAAAAATAGCTCGGAATTTGAGGTGTAAAAATGTGAAAGGTCGTATATTTGCATGAGGCAAGTCCTACGCGACCAGCTCCTGCAGAATCCCCCAGGGTGGGAACGCAGCAAGGGTATGCGGTCGTAGCGGTGCGACGTAGGTAGCTTGCCTTTTTTTGTGCCCTGTTCCAAGCGGCATTTATCAGATTGCTTCCCAATTATTTGTTTATTTTAGGATGTATGAAAAGTCAAGTAGTTTTAATTACCGGAGGATCTTCGGGTATTGGCAGATCTATCGGAAATCTTCTGTTGAGCAAAGGATTTCGGGTATATGGTAGCAGCAGAGACCTCAGCAAATACAGGGATTTTGACGATTTTGAACTCGTTCAAATGGATGTGCGCCAACCCGATACAATCTCGGAAGCCGTTCAAAGTATTCTGGATAAAGAAGGAAGGATCGACATTCTGGTTAACAATGCCGGAGTCGGCATAACCGGACCAGTGGAAGAGATCCCGCGTAAGGAAATAGAAAATAATTTTTCCGTAAACTTCTTCGGACCACTTGAGGTGATTAAAGCGGTATTGCCTTCGATGAGGCATCAGGGTTCCGGACTAATCATCAATATCACCTCGATTGCAGGATACATGGGATTGCCCTATCGGGGTATCTATTCGGCCTCCAAAGGTGCCCTGGAGCTCGTCACCGAAGCCCTGAGAATGGAAATCAAAGCCTTTGGGATCCACATGACCAACCTGGCCCCAGGCGATTTTGCAACCAATATCGCTTCTGGCCGTTATCATGCTCCGGTGCTGAACGATTCGCCTTATAAGGACTCATATTCGAAAAGCCTTGCGATGATGAACCAACATGTAGATAGCGGTAGTGACCCACAGCTCGTAGCAAGGGCGGTGTATCGCATAATCCATCAATCAAAGCCACGGGTGCATTACAGGGTCGGGGATTGGATGCAAAAGATCTCAGTTTCGTTAAAAAGAATATTGCCCGACAAAGTATTTGAGAAGTTGCTCTCACATCATTATAAATTGTAGTTTTGCGGATCGCAACTTTATACAAATCAGTCTAAAAATACATTATAGATTGCCATGAAATTTTTTATAGATACCGCAAATTTAGATCAGATCAAAGAAGCCCAGGAGTTGGGTGTGCTCGATGGGGTAACCACCAATCCATCGCTGATGGCCAAAGAGGGAATTACAGGACATGACAATATCCGCCAACACTATATCGATATCTGCAATGTGGTCGATGGAGATGTGTCGGCCGAGGTGATCGCTACTAATTTTGAAGACATTATTAAGGAAGGCAAAGAACTGGCCAAGCTTCACGAACAGATCGTTGTTAAGGTTCCAATGATCAAAGATGGAGTCAAGGCCCTTAAATATTTTGCAGATCAAGGGATCAAGACCAATTGTACTCTGGTTTTTTCTGCCGGTCAGGCACTTTTGGCCGCCAAGGCGGGGGCAAATTATGTTTCTCCTTTTCTTGGACGACTCGATGATATCTCAACAGACGGACTTAATCTGATCGCAGAGATACGCACTATTTACGATAATTATGGTTTCGAAACCCAAATATTAGCCGCTTCGATTCGTCATACAATGCATGTGATCGATTGTGCAAAACTGGGGGCCGATGTGATGACCGGTCCGCTTTCGGCTATATTAGGGCTGCTTAATCACCCACTGACCGATATAGGCTTAGAAAAGTTCCTTGCCGATTATAAAAAAGGTAATTAGTTGAATTTTCTGAACACGTCCAGAACATCAGGGGATTAATCAGAAAGAAGAATACACGTTTGCAAAGGCATCGACGATAGTACCGTCCTTCGCAATTATACTTTTGAATGGATCGTACACAACCAGCGCATGAGCAACTTCCTCATAATCTTCTGCCCAAAACTGTTCGGTTTTATCCATTTCGTACTCTTCGAGCATAGACTTCCATCGGCCCAAATCCGTTCTGAGATTTATGCCGATAAAGGAGTATTCAGGATATTGTGATTTAAGTTCTGCAACGCGCTTTCTGATATTATTAAAATGCCCTTTTTGAGGGGCAGACCAGAAATAGAATACCACCTGACGGTCTTTAGATATTTCGTCGAGTTTTCGCTCTGCACCCGAGGCATCGTATACAGTGATAGAAGGTATAGCTCTATTTGGCTGGATTTGCTTAATAGCCGTATATAGACGATCTATTTCATCGATGTGCCGATTATTGCCTGAAAGATTGTGAAATTCCTCGATAAATCGTTCAATGTTTTCTTCCGAATCGTGTTTAAGAAGGTATTCAAAAGCAACATTCCTGTAGAGGTTATCCCTTAAAACCTTCTGTTGAACTAGGCTGTCGATCAAGTACAGCTGGTGGCGGTTGAAGTGAAGCTGATTAGCCACCATTTTTTTATCTGCTGTCATGCAACCCTTTTTACAACTTAGGTAGGACAGGTTCCCCAGATGATATTTCATAAAATTGTAATAGGGTCGTAGATAAGTAAATTCCTGATTATCAAAATCAATTTTGCCGTGGTATGCATAAAAATCATCAGGGAGTTCATGCATGGTCTGCTCGCCCTTCTTTTTCTTGTGGTAGTAAGGATAGGGTTCTTTGTAGATATAGGTATTATAATCAATACTGGCTTTGGCCATATCGTAAGCTTTGTCAGAAAGGGGAGTTTCCCCTTGGATCTCATCAAGTTGTTTAAGTTTGATTTCGCTCAGTGAATCAATCCTCTTACAGAATTCCTCAGGTTCCAGTTTGTAAAGATCATAGATGAACCCTTCCTCTTTTTCGTGAGCCAGGAACATTTCAATCAGAAAATTATTGGCTTCCTCACCCTGACCGGAAAAAACTAAGGATTCGTCGAAGTAGTGAGTATTAAGTCTGATCTGCAGGCTGTCGCCGCTTTCCAGGAAAACGTACTGATATTCAGGATAGTGATAAAAATTATACAAGCCCCCATCTATGGAGTCCAGTTCCATAGCAAAGCGGTTATTCTCATCAAGTGAAACGGAATCGAGCGCGCTATCGCCCTTATACAATACAACATAGTCGCTAGTTGGGTTCACGATCTCCCCGCCGAAATGGACGGTAGTTGTATTCTTTTCAGAGGTTGCGCAACTAGAAATTAAAAAAAGAGAGAGAAGGAGTAAAATTTTATCCATGCACGAACAGCCCTAAATATTCTAAACAAAGCTAAGAATTGCTGTAAGCTATGGCTGTTAATGACCAGTTAAAAATTTAAAGGAAGCGTTAAGATGGCTATGAGGCCACCTATGATGCGGATAATTGGTAGTATGGGCCTTTTTTCCCTATTTTTGCCGAAATTTTTAAAACAGGTATATGTTATCCGTGTCTAATTTGTCGGTGCAGTTTGGTAAGCGAGTTCTTTTTGACGAGGTGAATGTAAGTTTTACCCCGGGCAATTGTTATGGGATCATCGGGGCGAATGGCGCCGGTAAGTCAACCTTCCTAAAGATTTTAGCGGGAAAGGACGATCCAACTTCAGGACAGGTTCTTTTGGAACCGGGCAAACGCATGTCGGTTTTGGAGCAAAACCATAATGCCAATAACCAGCATGGTGTTCTTGAGACCGTGGTTATGGGAAACAAACCCCTTTTTGAGATCAAGCAGGAGATCGATGCGCTTTATGCCGACTATTCCGATGAGAATGCTGAAAGGATTGGCGAATTGCAGGTGGTTTTTGAGGAGATGAACGGTTGGAATGCAGACAGTGATGCCGCGGCATTATTGTCGAACTTGGGAATTACTGAGACCCTGCACTACTCTCAGATGGCAGATATAGATGCCAAGTTAAAAGTCAGGGTCTTATTGGCCCAGGCGCTATTTGGTAATCCGGATGTGCTGGTGATGGACGAACCTACCAACAACCTGGACTATGATACGATCAGTTGGCTGGAGAGGTTTTTGGCCAACTACGAAAATACGGTTATCGTAGTTTCTCACGACAGGCATTTCCTCGATGCGGTTTGTACCCATATTGCTGATATCGATTTTGGCAAGATCAACCTCTACTCAGGAAATTATAGTTTCTGGTACGAGAGTAGCCAATTGGCGGCGCGCCAACGCGCTCAGCAAAATAAAAAGGCGGAGGATAAAGCAAAAGAATTACAGGAGTTTATTCAACGTTTCAGTGCAAATGTCGCTAAAAGTAAACAGGCTACGTCGCGAAAAAAAATGCTCGAAAAATTAAAAATTGAAGATATTAAGCCTTCCAGCCGCAGATATCCGGCTCTCATTTTTGAGACAGAACGAGAAGCGGGCAACCAAATCCTTCATGCAGAACGATTACAAGCATCAACCGAAGATGGTGAGATACTCTTTAAAAACATTGATATCAATCTGGCCAAAGGAGACAAAGCAGTGATCTTGTCGAAAGATTCCAGGGCGAGCACCGCCTTCTTTGAGATTTTAAAAGGACATAAAAAAGCTGATGCAGGTAGCTTCCAATGGGGTGTAACCACCAATCAATCCTATTTGCCAGCAGATAATTCCAGTTTCTTCGAAACCGATATTTCGTTGGTAGACTGGTTGCGTCAGTGGGCGAAAACCGAGGAAGAAAAGGAAGAGGTCTATCTCCGTGGATTCCTTGGGAAAATGCTTTTCAGTGGGGAAGAGGCGCTTAAAAAGTCGAGTGTATTATCGGGGGGAGAAAAGGTAAGATGTATGCTCAGCCGAATGATGATGTTAAAAGCCAATGTGCTTATGATCGATGAGCCTACCAATCATCTCGATCTGGAAAGCATCACCGCATTTAATAATTCCCTTAAAATTTTTAAAGGGAATATTATCTTTACTACCCACGATCATCAATTTGCTCAAACCGTGGCTAACAGGGTTATTGAACTAACGCCATCCGGTGTAATTGATCGCTACCTTAGTTTTGAGGAATATATGTCCGATCCTGCTATAAGAGAACTCAGGGAGAAATACTATGCCGTACCGGTATAAAAAAATCCTGTTCGAACTATCAGCTATATGAAAAGGCCTCTAAAATAGAGATCAGGCGTTAAAATATTTACTGTCCCAGATTGCCGGATTAAAATTCTTACCCAGCGCAAAACCATAAAAAATCACCACAGCTGCGATCGACTTAAACATAAAAAAGAAGATGATCCAGAATTCGGTGGAGGTCCCTGATTTGCTAAACAGACCTTCCGGAATGAGCATCGTGATCAGGTAGCTTATCAGAAGGACCACGGCAGCCAGATTTGAAATGTTTTTAAAGGGCCAGGCAAAAAGCCTTCTCAATGGGTGCAGATCGTTGCCCCATTTGTGAACAAGGTAGTAATAGCCATTGCCGATAGGGGCAAAGAGCAACGGATCGTCTTTATCTTCGAGCTTAAACATTTTAGATGGCGCCAGAATTTTGAACCCTTGTAATTCTATACCGTGATTATCTTCTAATTGTTGAATTTCTTCAAAAGCCTCACTTGGAATTTCCCCTTTGAAATAACGGGAATCCAGGAATCGCAACCTGTAATCGATACATATCTTTTTTATCTGTTCCAGGTGATAGATTTTGGAGGTTTCCAGCAAATCGAAATGGAATGAATTTTCCGCAGATAAAGGCTTTTCGGCTATTCTGTTCTTAATTTCGTTCTCCCTTAACCGGTCTTTGTTCAGGATTTCATAGACATCGCGGATGAGCAGTGCCTCAGCTTCACCGCGATTTTTTAATCCACTAAGTCGTTCTTCGATATTCGTTCTCTTGAGAAGCATTTTTTTCTTTTAGCAATTTTTCCAAAAATAATAAAACGATTTTTCTAAATCAAAATACGTTTAACCTTGAAAATTGTTAATATTATGTTAAATTCGATTAGACGCAGATAGCTCATCCTTCAAGTTTGCTTCAAAATTGTATATTGTCGATGAAAGATTGCCGTTCATCGGACTTTTCCACCCCCAAATTTCCATTATCGTGAATCAAAGTTTTTACCTGATACCGTTTTTTTCGCTGCTTTCCTTCGTCATGCCCGCTCAGGACGCCACCAATGAAGTGGCCTATTATGAAGACAGTATCATTTATTCCACGAAAAATTCTGCAGATCATACTACCTTGTCCGAAGCGGTAATCGCTGCCGATCTCGATGAAATTCTTGACAACGATGGTCCTTTTACAGTTTTTGCTCCTTCTGATGCTGCTTTCGAAAAACTTTCACGAGAAAAAATTGAAGATTTACTTTTACCTCAGAACAAATCAGAACTCAAGACCCTGCTTACCTATCACATGATCGCAGGTCATCTGACAGCTTCAAAAATTCTCAAAGCGATGTGCAGGGGAGAAGGGGTGGCTACTTTCACCACCGTTCAGGGTAATATGCTTACGGCCACCTTGGAAGGTATCGATATCGTGTTGCGTGATAAATTTGGTAATAAGGCCAGGATTACCACAGCAGATGCCAACCAATGCAACGGGGTAATTCATGTTATCGACAGCGTGGTGCTACCCAAGAAAATCTAGACTATCTCAACTCGGCTGACAACTCCTTTTCATAGGCCTGTTGGAGTTTTCTCATAATTTTATCGATCTGCTTGTCTGTCAGGGTTTTAGATTCATCCTGTATCGTAAAACTCACCGCATAAGATTTCTTACCCTTTGGTAGATTTTTGCCCCTGTAAACATCAAAGAGATCCACTTTCTTAAGTAACTTTTTTTCGGTTTTAAAGGCGATGCTTTCTACTTGCTCGAATTTGATATTATCCGATATTAAAAGTGCAAAATCTCGCTTTACCTCAGGATATTTGGCGATGTCCTTAAAAACGATTTCTTGTTTTGAAGCCTTTTTGACCATCTCATCCCAATTAAGTTCGGCATGCAGTATGTCTTGTTTAACATCAAAATTACGATTTACCAAGGCTGAGACGACCCCAAAGCTCGCCACTTTATCCCGCCTGCTGAAAAGCACAAGTCCTTCCGAGTATAAATTACTATCGTCGATTTTGCTATCTGTAATCTGGATGCCAAGTCTTTCCATCAGCTGTAATACCACTGCTTTCAAATAGAAAAAGCCCATATCCTCCTTCTCAGCTTGCCAGTGCTTCGGATGCCGTTCTCCGCTTATGGTTAAAGCTAATATATTTTCTTCTCTCCATTTTTTCCCCGCTTTTTGATAGGTCTTCCCAAATTCAAAAAACCTGAGACGCTGTCTTTTTCTGTTCAGATTAAATTCAACAGCCTCCATGGCCGAAAACAAGAGCGACTTGCGCATCACAGACAAGTCGGTGCTCAACGGGTTCAGAATCTCAACCACATCTTTTCCTTTACTCCCGATCAGTTTGTCGTAGTCTGGATGTGTCAGGCTGTTGGAGAGCAGTTCATAAAAACCTATTGAAGCCAGAGTGTCTCCGGCAATATTCTGCAGGATATGGCCTTCGAAGCGTGAACTCTTGGCCACTGAGGCATTTATCTTCTCGGCAAATTCAATTTTATTGTAGCCATAGACCCTTAAGATCTCTTCGATAACATCTACCTCCCTGATTACATCAACACGGTAAAACGGGATCTGCAGCCCCAAACCGCTTTCAGTTACACTTTTTACCTGGATCTCTAGTGAGGCCAGGATGGTCTTAATAGTGTCTTTAGGGATTTCCTGTCCCACCAAACGGTTTACTTTTTCAAAGGATAGAAATACCTGATAGTCCTCTTTTCTCTTTGGGTATAGATCCACCACTTCTGAACTGATCTCACCCCCGGCAATTTCCTTTATTAAGATGGCAGCACGTTTCAGGGCATATTCTACATTATTGATGTCTACTCCTCTCTCGAAACGGAAAGAAGCATCGGTGCTGAGGCCGTGTCTTTTTGCCGTCTTTCGAATGCTGACAGGGTCGAAGTATGCACTTTCCAGGAAGATGGAAGTGGTATCTTCGGTAACGCCGGTATTGATACCTCCAAAAATGCCGGCAATACACATCGGTTTCTCACCATCGCAAATCATGAGATCTTCCTCGTGTAGTATACGCTGTTCACCATCGAGGGTCATGAACTTCGATCCGCCAGCCACGGTTTTCACTACTATTTGCTTATTATGAATCCTTTTGGCGTCGAAGGCATGCAGGGGTTGCCCCAGTTCATGTAGTACATAGTTTGTGATATCCACTACATTGTTGATAGGTTTTAGTCCTATTGCATTCAAGCGATTTTGTAACCAGTTAGGAGAAGGTTCTACAATTAGATTTCTGATGGTGACGCCACAATATCTTGGTGCCAAATCGCTGTTTTCTACGGTAACACCAATTTTCAATGAGCGGTTATCCACAGCGAAACCGCTTACCGAAGGAGTGTTAAGCGAAGTCTGTACTTTATGTTGTATCAATCCCGCTTTAAGGTCGCGTGCCACACCAAAATGGCTCATCGCATCGGCCCGGTTCGGAGTTAAACCAATCTCGAATACCTGATCGCGTTCAATTTCAAAAATGCTGGCACAGGGGGTGCCTGCTTTCAGATCTTCAGCAAGTAGCATGATCCCATCATGACTATCCCCCAGGCCCAGTTCATCTTCGGCACAGATCATTCCGTGGCTTTCCTTTCCACGAATTTTCCCTTTTTTGATTTTCCAGGGCTCACCTTCAGCATTATATAGTGTGGTTCCGATGGTCGCTACAGCTACTTTCTGGCCTTCTGCCACATTGGGGGCGCCACAAACAATTTGAACAGGATCTCCATTGCCCAAATCTACGCTGGTGAGGAAGAGTTTATCTGCATTGGGATGCTTACCGCATTTCAAAACATGGCCAACCACCACGCCTTCAAGTGCGCCTTGCACCGACTGATATTCCTGAATGCCCTCGACTTCCAAACCGAGATTGGTGAGCAGTTCGGCCGTTTTATCGGCTTCCCACTGAATATTTATAAACTGTTTTAACCAGTTGTAGGAGATTTTCATCGGTTGGTTTTAAGCCACCAAAGATAAAACAATGACCTAAGACATTCAAAGCCCGCAGATTGAAATGACAGATTTTTTAAATTGAGGTTTTAATGACCGCATTGCGCTTTTAGATAATGGTCGATTTACCTAACCATATATTCTCGCGATTAAGTGTCAAATGTTCTTCAGAATCGCGTACCTGCGCGGCGATAAAATCACCAACATCATTGGTGCTATATTTGCTGGATAGATCCAGATCTGGGGTTACGATCTCTTTTTTCATCGCTTTTAATACGGCGATAACCACTGCCCTCGATTCTTCATCAAGCCCGAAATGGTCGAGCAGCATTGCTGTCGATAAAATCGAAGCAATAGGGTTGGCAATATCTTTGCCTTTGGACTGAGGGAACGAACCATGGACGGGTTCAAACAGTGCATGATCGTCGCCTACGGATGAAGAGGGCAGCAATCCTATCGAGCCGCCTATCACACCACCTTGATCCGATAGAATATCTCCGAAAAGATTTCCGGTAAGGATAACATCGAATTGCCTGGGATTCAATATGAGTTGCACGGTCGCAACTTCAACAAACATGAACTCCAAATTTACATCCGGGTAACTGGCCGATATTTTCTTTACAACCCTTCTCCAAAGTTTTGAAGATTCCAGTACATTGGCCTTGTCTACCAAAGTTAGTTTTTTACGCCTTCCCTTTGCTGCCTTGAATGCCATATGGCTGATCCGGCTGATCTCCTCTTCGGTGTATGCACAGAGATCAGAAGCACGGGTTTGTTCCGCATTTACCTTTTTTTCGCCAAAATAGATACCACCGGTCAGTTCGCGATAAATCACAAAATCGGTTCCAGAAATAACCTTTTTTTTGAGCGGGGATTTTTCGATCAGCGTTGGGAATACTTTTACAGGGCGGATGTTGCTGTAAAGACTCAGGGATTTTCTTAACTGCAACAATCCCTGCTCTGGTCTAACCTTAGCATTTGGATCGTCATCAAATTTCGGATCACCTATCGAACCGAACAATATGGCATGACTGGCCTTGCAGAGCTCCAGTGTTTTATCGGGTAGAGGATTCCCCGTTTCTTCAATTGCCGCGGCCCCGACAAGGGCTTCGGTAAAATGAAACTGGTGGCCAAAAGTCTCCTCGACTGATTGAAGAATCTTTATAGCTTGTTTTGTGACCTCAGGTCCAATGCCATCTCCTCCTAAGACGGCGATATTAAGCTCCATTATCAGGCAAGACTTTCAATGTTTATATTAGCCGCTTCGACGATTTTGTGAATATCTTCATCCTTGATCTCCTTTTTCCGATCAGCAAAACGCAGGAATTCGTCATAGACCTGGTCGAGTTGCACTTTGGTCAGCTCATAGCCTACTTTTTTTGCGCGATAGGCCAGTGCGGCCCGACCGCTTCTGGCGGTGAGGACAATAGAAGATTCATTCACGCCAACATCTTCCGGATCAATAATTTCATAGGTTTCCCGCTTTTTGATCACACCATCCTGATGGATGCCCGAACTGTGGGCAAAAGCATTGGAACCTACGATGGCCTTATTGGGCTGCACAGGCATTCCCATTTTGTGGGAAACCATCTGACTGGTGCTGTATAAAAGTTTGCTATTGATATCTGTATCGAGATTCAAATAAGGATGCTGCCTAAGGATCATCACTACTTCTTCCAGCGAGGTGTTGCCTGCTCTTTCCCCAATACCATTAATCGTACATTCTATTTGTCTTGCACCATTGATCACTCCGGCGATCGAATTAGCTGTGGCTAATCCCAGATCGTTATGACAGTGACAAGACAATACGGCCTTTTCGATCCCGTTTACATTTTCTTTTAGGTATTTCATTTTGGCGCCGTATTCCTCAGGCAAACAATAACCGGTTGTATCAGGGATATTCAAAACGGTAGCACCTGCTTTAATAACCGCCTCACAAACCCTGGCGAGGAAGTCATTATCAGTTCTTCCCGCGTCTTCGGCATAGAATTCAACATCTTCTACATATTTTTTAGCGTAGGCCACGGCTTCAACAGCTCTTTCTAGTATTTTGTCCTGGGTAGACCTGAACTTGTATTTTATATGTGAGTCTGAAGTACCTATTCCGGTATGAATACGCGGTCGTTTAGCTTTCTTTAGAGCCTCGGCCGCCACTTCGATATCCTTCTTTACAGATCGGGTAAGTCCGCATACCGTAGCATGCTTAACTACCTCTGCAATTCCCTGTACAGATTTGAAATCACCCGGACTCGAGATGGGGAACCCGGCTTCAATAATATCGACTCCAAGCTGATCGAGCCGCTCCGCGATCACCAGTTTTTGTTCGGTATCCAGTTTGCACCCCGGAACCTGTTCGCCATCTCTTAAAGTAGTATCAAAAATATGTACTTTATCTTTACTCATTATTTTTGTATAATTATCGTAATAATACGAAAATAGAATTAGCAGGGTTTATAGAGATTGATCCTACGTACCATTTACAATGTTAATTTACTTTTACCCATTAGTAATTGCCTGTAAAACAAATACTTAAATTGCTTTTTTTACGATGACGAATGTTCATAAAGACGCATTGTTTGTGCTGATTAAGGCCTTGTCTAAATCGGAAAAACGGCAATTCAAGTTATATGTTGGCCGCCTTGGAGTGAATGCTGAGGCGAAGTTCCTGGCCTTATTCAATTTACTTGATAAATTAAAAACTTATGACGAGTCTGCCATATTGGCCAGCGGCATTGTTAAAAAGACACAATTATCGAACTTGAAGGCCCACCTTTACAAGCAAATCCTGGTTAGCCTTAGGTTGAATCCGGGGAATCAGAACATTCGGGTTCAGATTCGCGAGCAACTGGATTTTGCAACTATCCTATATCAGAAAGGACTCTATAAACAGAGTTTAAAAATACTCGATAAGGCCAAGGGAATTGCCATTGAAAATGAGGAGAAAAATATCGCCTACGAAATCGTGGAGCTCGAAAAAATTATCGAGACTCAGTATATTACCCGTAGTATACCCGACAGGGCCGATGAGCTGGCGCTACAGGCCAAAGAACTTTCAGAATTCAATGTCATCACCAGCAAGCTATCCAATCTTTCCTTGCAATTGTATGGCATGATGTTAAAAGTTGGGTATGTTCGAAACGATGAGGATTACCAAAAGGTAACACGGTATTTTGAAATGCATCTTCCGGAATACCATCTCGAGGATTTTGGTTTTAGGGAGAAGTTATGGCTTTACAAGGCTCACTTATGGTATAGTCTTTTGGTCCAGGATTTTCTGTCCTCCTATAAATATGCCAGTAAGTGGGTAGATCTTTTTTATGAAAATGAGGCGATGATTTTCCTTAACCCTGTATTTTTCCTTAAAGGAAACCATTATTTGCTCGAATCATTATTCTTTGTAAAATATAGTACGCTTTTCCGGGCAACGCTTGATAAACTCGAAACCATAGTCAATACGCCAGAATTTCCCAATAATGACAACATCGGGTCTCTGGCTTTTCTATACATCAATTCCAACAAGCTCAACCTGCATTTTCTGGAAGGAACCTTCGAAAAAGGCCTGTACCTTGTCAAGATTATCGAATACGGTATTGTAAAACACCGAGACCGCATCGATCAGCACCATATCATGATCTTTTATTATAAAATTGCCTGCCTTTACTTCGGGGTGGGTGATAATAAAACCTGTATCACTTACCTAAAAAAGATCATCGATAATAAATCTCTGAAAATGAGAGAAGACCTTATGTGTTTTGCAAGGGTCCTTAGCCTGGTAGCGCATTATGAAGCGGGGATGGACTACCACCTTGAGGTACAACTTAAAAGCACATATAAGTTCCTGCTCAAAATGAACGATCTGCATCAGGTTCAAAAAGAGATGATCAAGTTCCTCAGAAAACTTGGAGATATTTACCCTCACGAGCTTAAAGGGGAATTCCAGAAACTCTATGATGAACTCAAAAAGTATGAAGATCACCCTTATGAAAAAAGGGCCTTTTTATATCTCGATATACTTTCCTGGTTGGAAAGTCACCTTCAAAACCGGCCAGTATCTGAAGTGATCCGTGAAAAAGCGCTTACCCTTACTCGATAGGAACCGGCCCGCTGAACTGTGAAAAAAGCGTTTCGGACATTTCGTTGAACTGTTCATTTTCAGCCAGATCACGAACCTTGGCGGGATCGAAATCTCCATTAAAATATAAAAGGTTGGCATTGAAATCGTCATGATTGAAGATCAGGATCTCTTTGACCAGATTTCTTTTTTCCCTAATGGAGACCACATTTCTCTTTTCGTCTTGATTCTTCCGATAAATCTCTATAAAAGAACTCGAGCTTATATCGCTCATTTGATTGCTGAGCGACTGGATTTTGGGTGTGCTGAGCCCTGAAAACCGCATAAAGCGGATATCACGGGTATTTCCTATGATGTTCCTTAATTCTGGAGAGATTCCGCCGAGTAGGCTCAGCATGCTTTGAGGCACTCTAACGGCTAAGACCTGGTTGTCATTTTTATGCATTTCGTAGAATCGGTCTATGGAATTACTGCTGCTGCATGATAGCAGGAGTAATATTGCCAAGCTCAAAGTCCACTTTTTTATATTTTTTCCAATCATTATAAAGAATATTTTTTTACTGGCCTGGGAGCTAAATGTAATGAAAAATTATGCACAATCATTCCATGCCGGATCCTGCGGAGGCGGGGCTGTGATCTTCAGCTGCTCTTTTCTGACAGGATGTTCAAGGCAGATCGACCTGGCGTGCAAATGAATACTGCCATCCTTGTTGCTTCGCTCCGCGCCATATTTCAGGTCTCCTTTGATAGGACAACCGATTTCGGCCAATTGTGTCCTGATCTGATGATGTCGCCCGGTTTTCAATTCAATTTCCAAAAGGTAATAATGATCCAGTTTCTTTAGCAAACAATATTCCAATTCTGCCTTTTTTGAGCCTGTAGCTTCCTGTTGAACAGCATAGGATTTGTTTTGTTTGGGATTCTTTCGCAACCAATGAACCAAAGTAGCTTTTTCTGCTGGCGGAAGATTGCGCACCACCGCCCAATAGATTTTCTGGGCTTGCCTTTGGGCCAGGGCTCTATTGAGGCGGGCCAGGGCTTTTGAGGTTCTGGCAAAGAGTACTATTCCGGAAGTAGGCCTGTCTAGCCGATGTACGACCCCCAGGTAAACAGCACCTGGCTTGTTATATTTCTTTTTGATATATGCCTTTACCACTTCGCTCAGCGGCATATCTCCGGTGGCGTCTCCCTGAACGATATCTCCGGGGCGTTTGTTGACTACAATCAGGTGATTGTCTTCGTGTAGCACCTGAAGGTTCTGAGGTGTTGAAATCGTCTTTACGGGCACACCAATCAGTATTGCTCTTCTTTACTGGGGAAGTCCATACTTTTTACGTCCTTCACATATTGGGAAATGGCATTGCCCATATCCTCATAGAGGTTCATATAGCGTCTAAGGAAACGCGGATTGAATTCGTGGGTCATGCCCAGAAGATCGTGGATTACCAGTACCTGGCCATCGGCATCTCTGCCACCACCAATACTGATGGTAGGGATGGAAAGCTTCTCTGAAACTTTTTTGGTGAGCGAAGCGGGTATTTTTTCCAACACAATAGCGAAACAACCGAGCCTCTCCAGCAGTAAGGCATCTTCAAGAAGTTTTTCGGCTTCATCCTTTGCTTTTGCTCGAACGGTATAGGATCCAAATTTGTAGATGGCTTGAGGAGTCAGTCCCAGGTGGCCCATCACCGGAATACCGGCATTTAAAATCCTTTTGACCGATTCTTTGATTTCGACACCCCCTTCGACCTTTACGGCATGGGCCCCGCTTTCCTTCATGATTCGGATAGCCGATCGCAGGGCTTCTTTGGGGTCGCTCTGGTAGCTTCCAAATGGGATATCGACGACCACCAGCGCTCTTTTTACCGCTCGTATCACCGAAGAGGCATGATAGATCATTTGGTCGAGTGTAATGGGCAATGTAGTCTCATGACCTGCCATCACATTGCTGGCGGAATCGCCTACCAGGATTACATCCACATTGGCGGCATCCACTATCATGGCCATCGAATAATCATAGGCGGTAAGCATGGAGATCTTTTCCCCATTCTGTTTCATCTCTACCAACGACTTTACAGTGACCCTTTTGTATTCTTTTTTTGCAACTGACATTATGGTTCGTTTGGCTTGATAAATGTAAGGAGTTTTGTTGGATTGTATTGGACCAGCCTTTCGAACACCGATTATTGTGTATTTTCGGCACCTGTAAAACCAAGTCTATGTCCTTGACAAAATATGGTCTGATACTTATTCTATTGTTGTCCTGCTGCAAAACTTTCGCTCAAGTGACAGTTGAATCAGATGTGAAAAAAACTATTGAAGTATTTTTTGAAGCCTTTCACAACAAAGACACAAGTGTTATTAAAAGTGTCGTGAAGGAGGAGCTGGTGTTGCAGACGATAAGAACAGGCGAGGATGGAAATAACCAGATAAGAGCCACTTCGTTTCAGCAATTCCTGACTTCTCTCACGCAAATTTCCGATACATTGAACTTTAGGGAAGAATTATTGGATATTCATATACAGGTCGATGGACCGATGGCACATGCCTGGACTCCTTATAAATTTTGGATCGGTGACCAATTGAGGCATTGCGGGGTGAATTCTTTCCAACTTTTCAACGACGATGGTCGGTGGTTGATAATTCACCTGGCCGATACCCGGCGGCGGCAGGACTGCTATAAATAGTAGTAATGTGTTTACCATATACCGTTCAGCGGATTATCGCGCTGTGGTTGAACCGGTCAAAAAATGACATCCTGTCATGTTTCTGGTATTGGCATATTGTTTGTCATTAAGAGAGCGAAGTTGAACTGGAATCACTAATATTAAAATATACGCAATGAGCAAAATTATCGGAATAGATTTAGGAACCACCAATTCATGTGTTTCCGTTATGGAAGGTAACGAACCGGTGGTGATCCCTAATGCGGAAGGAAAGCGCACCACACCTTCGGTGATTGCATTCGTTGAAGGGGGTGAAATCAAAGTAGGGGATCCCGCAAAGAGACAAGCGGTCACAAATCCACACAAAACTATATATTCAATAAAACGCTTTATGGGAAATAAGTTCTCAGAGTCAAAGACCGAGGCAGAGCGAGTACCCTATAAAGTGGTCAAAGGAGATAACAATACACCCAGAGTAGATATAGATGGGCGACTCTATACCCCCCAGGAGCTTTCTGCTATGATCCTTCAAAAAATGAAGAAGACAGCCGAGGATTACCTGGGACAAACCGTTACTCAGGCTGTTATTACCGTTCCCGCTTATTTTAACGATGCACAACGCCAGGCTACCAAAGAAGCTGGAGAGATAGCCGGGTTAAAAGTGGAGCGAATTATTAACGAACCCACGGCGGCCTCACTGGCTTATGGGCTTGACAAAAAAGATACGGACCAGAAGATCGTCGTTTTCGATTTTGGAGGTGGTACACATGATGTTTCGATTTTGGAATTAGGTGACGGAGTATTCGAGGTGCTGTCTACCGATGGAGACACTCACCTTGGAGGAGATGATGTGGACCAAAAGATCATTGATTGGCTGGCCGAAGAATTCAAAAAAGATGAGGGTATCGACCTTAGGAAGGATGCCATGGCGCTTCAACGTCTAAGAGAGGCGGCCGAGAAAGCTAAAATTGAGCTTTCCTCTTCTTCACAAACGGAAATCAATTTACCATATGTAACGGCGACCGAATCGGGTCCCAAACACCTGGTAAGGTCTATGTCTCGTTCGAAATTTGAACAATTAATAGCCGACTTGGTTAAGCGTACGATCGAGCCATGTGAAACCGCTTTAAAATCAGCTGGCCTGTCTAAAAGCGATATCGATGAGATTATTCTTGTAGGAGGATCTACCAGGATCCCGGCAGTACAGGAAGCCGTACAAAAGTTTTTTGGTAAGAAGCCCTCCAAAGGTGTCAATCCCGATGAGGTGGTTGCCGTCGGAGCAGCCATTCAGGGTGGAGTTCTTACAGGTGATGTAAAAGATGTACTTCTTCTCGATGTTACTCCGCTATCATTGGGTATCGAAACCATGGGTGGGGTGATGACCAAATTGATCGATGCCAATACCACGATCCCGACTAAAAAGTCTCAGATTTTTTCCACGGCCGCAGACAATCAGCCTTCTGTTGAGATACACGTCCTGCAAGGCGAAAGGCCAATGGCTACAGATAATAAAACTATCGGGCGTTTCCATTTAGATGGTATTCCACCTGCACCGAGAGGAACACCCCAAATCGAAGTTACCTTTGATATAGATGCCAACGGTATTATAAAAGTTTCTGCCACAGACAAGGCGACTAATAAGACTCAGGATATCCGTATCGAGGCCTCATCCGGTCTAACGGACGAAGAGATCACAAAAATGAAAGCAGATGCCGAAGCGAATGCCGAAGCGGATATGAAGGCAAAAGAAACCGCTGAAAAACTAAACGAGGCAGATAGTATGATCTTTCAAACCGAGAAACAACTCAAGGAGTTTGGCGAAAAGCTGTCTGACGACAAGAAGAAACCGATAGAGGATGCTCTTGATGAATTGAAAAAGGCCTATGAGTCCAAAGATCTTGCTGTCATCAGTCCGGCACTCGATAAAATCAACGAGGCCTGGAAGCAAGCTTCTGAGGAAATGTACAAAGCACAGGCAGAAAACCAGCAGGCCGATGCCGCGGCTAACGGTCAGGAATCAGAGGCTGGAGATTCTAAGGAAGGAGATAACGTAGAAGATGTTGATTTTGAGGAAGTAAAATAATTCGTATATTTGATGAGGAAAAAAAAGGGAGCAGATATTTTTATCTGCTCCTTTTTTATTTCGGCATATCTTTTGTTTTCCTATTGGAAGAATATAAACTAATTTTGTTTCCATGATAAAAAACTACCTACTTATCCTCTTGAAAATCAACACCGTCGCTATCTCACTGATGATGGCCTTAACGGTTTTACCCCAGGAGCCGAAGATTTTTATGCGCTCTGATTTTGACCTGAGCGGACCGGTAAAATCATGCCGTGTTATTACCGACTATGGTAAGGAAGACTTTGAATTTAATAACGAGGGGTTTCTTACTAAGTCGGTAACGAGCTATTCTGGTAACGATTACGACGTTAGTTATTATAAATATCAGGATAACCGGCTGATAGAGCGTAGGGATGAACGATACCAGGATGGGCGCTTCGATGAGATCACCTCCATGGCTCATTTTTACGAATACGATTCCTTACCCGAGCTGAGAATTACAGAAAAAATACTCTCATACAGTAAAGATTTTCAGGAGCAATACGAATACTTTTATAATACCGACGGTCAACTGATAAGAATGCTCCGATCACATGCCGACGGGGTAGATGAGACCCTTATAGAATATTCTACCTATAAGGATGAGAAAACGGTTTCTTACCTCCTCAATGGCCTTCTGCAGAAAACCATCAGGACATCCTTCAAAAAACAAAAAGGAGGGGAGAGGTCAAAAATAGTACTTACCAAAAACTTTATCGAAGGGATACCGGAAAAAGCTACCGAGCAGGTTATCAACGAAAAGGATCAGGTCATTTCATCACTCGAATTTGTATATAGTGCGAAGGAAAAGTCTTTTGTACCGCTCGAGAAAAAGCAATTCAACTATGACACACAGGAAAAACTCGAATCGGTCATATCGACGATTGGTCAGGAAAAAGCTGCAGTGCAATACCTCTATCAATTCGATGGTAATGAGCTGGGAAACTGGGTCAAGAAGATCATTACTCCCGAAAACAGTTATACCACAAGAGTGATCGAATACTATGATCCCATCAGACAGGAAGAGGAATGATCATCGCAGGGGATTTGAATATAACAAATTTCATCGATCGCCTTGGAGTTGCGCGTAGTACGCTAAAAGATATGATAGAGTGGTTATGGATTTGACGACCATTCCTTTTTAAGGATCCCATAACAACAGGTATTTCTTTTGTAGCCGTCTAAAAGGAAAACATTTTCCCTAAGCACCCCTTCCAATGCCGCCCCGAGCTTCTCCACCGCTTTTCTCGATCTGATATTCCTTTCGTCTATTTTGAATTCCACTTTTTCAAATCCCAACTCATCAAAGGCATACTCCAGCATGAGGAGCTTCATGGCTGTATTGAGTCCTGTGCCCTGGAAGGCTCTTCCTATCCAGGTAGAACCGATTTCTAAAACCTTGTTTGTTCGATCGATATTCATGAAACGGGTACAACCCGCATAGGTTGCCTTTAGCATATCGAATACTGCATAGGGAATGGATTCGCCATTGGCCCGTTCGCCGATCGCCTTGGTGATATAATCCCTTAAAGATTCGGGTCGGTTTATGTCGGAAGGTGAATATTGAACCAAATTTTCTTCCATAGCGATGGGCAAGAGCAAAGGTGCATGTTCCATGTTTAATGGTTCAAGTCTTACTATGGAGTTGTTAAGAATTTTCATCGCCAGAAGCTATGATATTTTTAAGGATGGAAGGAATTAGAGTATGCCCGCCTTCAAAAACGATTTTCTGACCCTTATCCTGAAAAACCTGGTCGAATTTTTCTTCCTCACGTTCTAATCGCCCTGGGTTCAAATATGGATCTTGGTCACCGTGTACCATCAAAACTTTCGTGTCCTGGGATAAAAATTCAAAATCCTCCCTGCAGATCTCTTCAGGAAGACCGCCTGAGTAAAGTATCAATTTATGACAGTTGATTTTTCTTCTGGCCACCCACCGGCTGGCGATAGATACACCTTGCGAAAATCCAAATACCACTTTATTGAGATCCTTAGGTATGGATAAGTGGTCGACTACAGCATCGAGGTACGATAAAATATTTTCAATTTCTCTTTCGGTCCGTTCACGAGTGAGCCAACTAGCACCGATTTTTGAAAACCGCTCATCGAGGTAGTATTTGGATGGTGCCTGAGGAGCAATGATAAAGTTTTCGTCCTTAGACAGTCCCTGAAAATTCTGTAAAAAATATCGACTGAGATAGCCCATACCATGGAATACAAACCAGATATTCCTTGTTGTATCTCCTAAGGTGTTGAGGGTGTCGAAGGTATTCACCGTGCTATAGCTCACCTCGTTTTCCACACGTATCAAATTATCAATTTATAAACGATTTAAATCTGGAACACGGACAAGTTAATCATTAATCCCAAGGAGCTGAAAGAATTTTAGAAATGGAGAAGGAGTTGGTCTGATTGATGAGCCGGGTTACCTTTACGCATATTGTTTACTTTTGCACAAATGTTTTTATATGAATGAATTCAAAGAAAAAATACTAAAAATCTGCAATGATACCCGTAAAGGTACCCTGATGGAGACCCTCGATATTGAATATACCGACGTTGGTGAAAATTATCTTGTTGCCAAAATGCCGGTCGGCCCCAAAGTATTTCAGCCCGATGGCGTACTGCATGGTGGTGCTACTGTCGCGCTAGCTGAAAGTGTGGGCAGTGCAGCCTCATACGTTTTTCTTGATGCCCAAAAGTTTTTTATACGCGGCATTGAGATCGCCGCTAACCACGTCCGCAGCATTAAGGAAGGGGAAGTATTTGCAAGAGCCACTATCTTGCACAAAGGACGAACTACACAACTTTGGGAGATACGAATTACCGATGCCGAACAGAATTTGATATCGCTTTGTAAATTAACCACTATTGCCCTAGCCAGATCCTGAAAATGGCTGAGGATCTGTTCGATATAGCCAGGGAACAGTTTAAACACCTGAATCCTTTTGTTCTTTACAGAAAACCCTTTTCGCAAAAGCTTAGGCTTTTAATTCAGTCCGGCGCCGATGTAAATAGCGTTTCCTCTTTTGATGAAAGCGGATTCATTATGGCGCCATACGATTCGAGTCAACCACCGCTGTATCTTAAACCAGACCAATTATTCACCGCCGATCAATACAAGCCAACTCCGTTTTATCAGCGGGAAATATCGTTTGCTGGCAGTCGGGAAGCAGGAAAGGAATATATAAATTTGATTTCAAGGGCTCTGCGGGAAATAAAATCCGGAGCTTTAAATAAGGTGGTTGTTTCCCGTAAAATTGATATTCCTTTACAGCTAAATCCTTTAGACCGATTCAACAATTTGCTGCTTGAGCATTCTGGGGCGTTTTGCTATTTCTGGTATCATCCGGCTACGGGAATTTGGACCGGAGCCACTCCGGAATTGTTTTTATCGGTGAAAAAAGATCAAATTTTGACTTATGCCCTGGCCGGGACGAAAGTCGCACATTATGATAGCTTACCGGAATGGACAGATAAGGAGAAGCAAGAGCAACGCTATGTTACCGATTTCATTTTGGAACAACTGCGATCATCCGGACTTGAACCGATTCCATCAGAAACATTATCAATAAAAGCCGGCCAACTTTGGCATTTGAAGACCGAAATTAAAGCTAAAATAAATGGGCAAAACATTCGACGTCTTATATTGAAACTTCATCCAACTCCAGCTGTTTGTGGTACGCCAAAAAAGGAAGCCATCGCCTTTCTCCAGAAAAACGAGGATTACGATCGTGGGTTTTATACCGGTTATTTGGGAGAATTCAATTTAAAGGGATCGGGGGAGTGCGATTTATTTGTAAACCTTCGCTGCATGTCCTGGGAAAAGGGGATCGCCAGAGTTTATGTGGGCGGAGGTATCACCCAGCAATCGGTTCCTAAGGAGGAATGGCTGGAAACCGAACAGAAGAGCCATACCATTATTAATGCCCTGTTTAATTATCAGGAATGATTGGGACAGCTGCTTCCTGGATTGTATTTTTGCACCGCTTATGAAATACTCTGAAATTCCAACTGCCCAGGCGGTGGTCTATCACTGCAAAGCCAAGGGGATCGATAAAATCGTTATATCACCCGGTTCCAGAAATGCACCCCTTACTCTGGGCTTTACGTTGGACCCATTTTTTAAGTGTTATAGTATTGTTGATGAACGCAGCGCCGGTTTTTTCGCCTTGGGTATCGCTCAACAGTTAAAGTGTCCGGTAGCGTTGCTTTGTACCTCAGGAAGTGCACTTTTAAATTACTACCCGGCAGTGGCCGAAGCATTCTATAGCGATATACCTCTGGTGGTGATATCGGCAGACAGGCCATCATATAAGATTGATATAGGAGACGGACAGACCATAAGACAGGATGGGGTTTTTGACCGGCATATTGGTTATTCGTCTCTGTTAAAACAAGATCTTATACATGCTACCTCAGAATTGAAGGTTTGGGATATTCTCCGTAAGGATATAGATCCTGATACTTTAGCTATTAAACAGAATGAGGTAAAGCTGTTTAATGAGCGCGAATTAAACATGGCATTGGAGATGGCAAGTCTGCAAAACCAACCTGTTCATATCAATGTGCCCTTTGAGGAACCCCTATATGGTCTGATGGATAAGGCGAGCTATTCCCCAGAATTATCTGCTGCTCAGGGAGTAATAAGGGAAGCAAAGTTGCCTCTGGAAGAATTGACGGCAACCTGGAATTCTAGTGCGAAGAAATTGATAATTATCGGGGTCTTATCTCCAAAATCACTACCCCAAGAGATCATAGATAGCTGGGTAAAAGACCCATCTATAGCTGTATTGACAGAAACGACATCGAATCTGGCAGACCCACAATTCATTAATAGCATTGATAGTATCATTGCGCCTGCTGAGCTGGCTCAACAAAAATCAGATTTTTTTGACCAGATTAAACCAGAACTATTACTCACCATTGGCGGGCTCATAGTTTCCAAAAAGATAAAGGCATTCCTAAGACGTTGGAAACCCGATCATCACTGGCATATAAACGAAAAGAAGGCATTAAACACATTTAATGCTCTCAGCAAGCACATCAAAGAAGACCCGGCAGATTTCTTCCACCGCTTCAATCCTGCAGTACGAGGGGTTAAAAGTAATTATAAAGCGCTTTGGCAGAATGCCGATCGCCAACAGATGACACTTCGAAAGTCATATTTACATAGCATACCCTTTTCCGATCTTAAAGCGTTTGATGCTATTTTCCGAGCTATCCCTTCCCACTATCAGCTCCAGCTGGCCAATAGCTCAACAATCCGATATTCACAGCTGTTCGATCTCGATCCGTCGTTCACCATCTTTTGCAACAGAGGTACCAGCGGGATCGATGGAAGTACATCAACAGCAATTGGAGCATCACTTTATAATAAAACCCCTACATTGTTGATTAGCGGAGATTTAAGTTTTCTATATGATATCAATGCACTTTGGAACGACTATGTGCGGAGCGATTTTAGGATCATTGTAATGAACAATGAAGGTGGAGGTATTTTTAGGATCTTACCCGGGAAAAAAGATAATGAGAATTTTGAACGTTACTTTGAAACAACGCACCAGGCAAACTTCGAAAAGATATGTGATGCACATGGGGTCGACTTCCTATCTGCCTCCAGTGAGGAAGAACTGCAAGGCGAATTGGACATGTTTTTCGAAATAGGAGAACGGCCAAAACTTCTAGAGGTCAAAACCCCTCGCACTCTGAATGATCGTGTTTTGCTGGGGTACTTCGATTTTTTATCTTCGGCTATCTATTCTGATAATCATTAAATCAATATCATGGGCAGTAAGAAAGAAGATCTTATTTTAAAATATTCCAGACATCTGCGTGATAAGTTCGAGGTAGAGGTAGATAATGAATTGCTTGAGCGGGTGGTTCATGGTCTTGGACCAGCTATTTATAACAGGGATGCCGCAACAGTATCAGGATCATCGGAAAGCGAGCTGGTTACGGTGAAAAACAACTTCCTGATCAAAAAGCTAGGTCTTGAAGAGTCTTCAGCCCTAATGGATACCATCGATGATGTGATGCATCGATATGGGAGGTCTGAGCGCACAAAATACCGGGCGGTAGTATATTATATGCTGGTAAAGTCATTCGGCAGAGAAAATGTTTATGATTAATTGATCAAAGCCTGAATGGAATCGATATCCCACCGGCTTGTTCTGCATCCATAAATTATAATAATGATTGAACTTGGGAATTATAACGTATTGAAGATCAATAGGAAAGTCGGTATAGGACTTTATCTGATTGATGAGGAAGGCAATGAGGTTTTACTTCCCAAAAAATATGTGCCGGAAGATGCAGAAACCGGGCAGGAGATTGAGATTTTTTGCTATTTGGATAATGAGGAAAGACCTGTTGCTACCACCTTAAAACCCTTTGTAAAGCGCAATGAATTTGGATTTCTTCGCGTAGCTGAGGTGAATGAGTATGGGGCTTTTCTAGATTGGGGATTGGAGAAACATCTGTTGGTACCTTTTCGCGAACAACAGCTGACTATGGAAGAAGGGAAATGGTATGTGGTGCATTGTTACCTGGATTCGAAGTCATTTCGATTAGTCGCTTCGAGCAGGCTGGAACGCTTTCTCGATAATTCCAATGCGGATTATGAACAAGGTCAGGAGGTTCAGATTATAGTGACACGAAAAACCGATCTGGGCTGGGAGGTGGTCATCGATGGAAAACATAAAGGTCTGGTTTATGCCGATGAGGTTTATCAACAAATAGCACCAGGAGATAAACTGCTCGGGTATGTTAAGAAGATCAGAAGTGATCAAAAGATCGATATCAGCCTGCAATCTTTAGGACATGAGAAGCTCGAGGGTTCTGCACAGAAGGTGTATGATAAACTTATTGAGCAAGGAGGTGTGTTAAAGTTACATGACCGATCGGACCCGCAAGACATTAAGAATCAACTTCAAATGAGCAAGAAAACTTTTAAAAAGGCGATTGGCATTTTATATAAAGCGAGAAGAATTACCATAGCACCAGACGGAATTTATAAAACATAGGCAGGAGGGTTGTTCGCCTGGCAAGTGTTGGAGGAATAAAATAATTAGAAAGGACAACAATAATATTTACAGCTACAGAGTTATTTAATTGTTGATTACAAGGATTTTAATTACATTTATCTCGATCTATTTATTAACCTATTCTAACTATGCCATTTATAGAGGAAAGCGATCTGCTGGAACTACATAAGGACATCGATAAGGCGCAAATTATCAACGAGCGTCTCTTGGATCAGATCAAGTACAAGAACAAGGAGCTGAAGCGCAGTAAGATTCAAAGAAATATACTGGCCGGGATCACGGCCTTGTTTTTAATAAGCACCCTGGTCTTTACTTCGTTTACTGCGGGATTGAGCAGTTCTAAAGAATTCGACGATACGAACCTGCTGGTCTCCATAGATAGCCTCGATGCTATTAAATCGAGGATCGACAATCTGGAGCAGCAAAACGACGAACTCAGTCTTGTAAAGGAATTCTATCTGGCAAAGAAATTTTTAGAAAAAGAAAAGATTTATTCTGTTCAGGTTAAATCGTTTGTAGACAACAATGTAACGCTCGCCTCAGAAGCACTTACCAATACGCTTTTTGTAAAGACAAATCCGTTCTATTCCTATTCGCTGGGTAACTTTGAGACCCTGGAAGAAGCACAATCGTTTAGATTCCAATTGGTCAAAATGGGTTTTGATGATGCTTTTGTCGCTTCCTACCAAGATGGAAAACGAGTTAAAATCGAAGATCCCTATTAGTGAGTAAAACCAAGGCTTGGCTGCATGCAGCCCGCTTAAGAACACTTCCTCTTTCCGTATCGGGTATTTTAGTCGGAACTACACTTGCGGCCATACAGGGATTTTCTGATCATATCATTTTTGTACTGGCCTTGCTGACCACCATTGGATTTCAGATCACTTCTAATTTTGCCAATGATTATGGTGATGGGGTAAAAGGTACCGATAATGAAGACAGAGTAGGACCTCAACGTGCCCTTCAGAGTGGGACTCTCAAAAGAAAAGAGCTCAAAACAGGTATTCTGGTTTCGATATTTATCAATCTGACCCTGGTCGCCTTCCTACTGGTGAGGGCATTTGCCTTTGATTTCCCGGAATACATTTTTCTTTTCGGGTTCCTCGGACTATTATCGATCTGGGCTGCGGTTAAATACACCGTGGGTGTTGATGCATATGGTTATCGAGGGCTTGGAGACATCTTTGTCTTTGTTTTTTTTGGATTGGTCAGCGTGTTGGGGTCGCTTTTTCTCTTTAGTAAGTTTCTTTTTCCAGAGGCAATGCTACCAGCAGCAACTATAGGTCTGCTCAGTACCGCGGTCCTAAATCTTAACAATATGCGCGATCTGGAAACAGACCGAAAAGCTGGGAAGATTACGCTGGCGGTAATGCTTGGGGCTTCCATGGCCAGAGTATACCATTTGGTTTTGATCCTGGGAAGCGCGGTCTGTCTTATAGCTTTCATGAGCATGTATGCCCATTCTTTTTGGCAATGGATTCCTTTGGTGGCGTTCTTACCCCTTCTGGTTCATTTGAACAGAATTTATCGTGTAAATCACCCGGGCGAGCTCGATCCTGAACTGAAGAAAATCGCACTTAGTACCTTTCTTCTGGCACTCCTATTTTATTTCACATATTATTTTTTGTAAATTTGAGTGGACATAACCTTGTAAACCACACTTACTTTGGAACAACCTATTAAGATTCTGATCGTTGAAGACAATGTTATCATCGCAGATGATATGCAGTCTATGCTCGAGGAAATTGGCTATGAGATCGTAGATAATGTAATTGTTTATGAGCAAGCCGTCGATGTACTTAAATCTAAAGAAGTAGACCTCGTACTTATAGATATTATCCTGGCTTCTGATAAAACAGGAATAGACCTCGGTAAGCATATTCGGGATAACTATAATATACCGTTCATTTTTGTTACCTCCAACTCAGACCGTGCCACGGTAGAGAATGCCAAAACCGTTAAGCCCAACGGTTATTTGGTAAAACCTTTTGAACAACAGGATCTTTATACCTCGATCGAAATTGCGCTTTCCAATTTTGATTATGAAAATAAAGGAACAAGCGCCGCTGGGGAAAGTCAGAACGATAAAACAAGTCCAAATTCGGTCTTGAAGGATTCGATCTTTGTTAAAAAACAACATTTGTATTACCGAATTCCATTCGGCGATATCCAGTTTATCAAGGCAGATAACGTTTATCTGGAAGTCAATACTATCGATAAAAAATTTCTGGTCCGATCACCCTTGAAAGACTATTTGGAAAAACTTCCCAGAAATAAGTTTTACCGTGCCCACAAATCTTATATCGTTAATGTAGACCATATAGATGCGGTGAATTCTAAGGATATCATGATCAACAACACCCTGATCCCTATCTCCAAGGATTTTAAAGAATTCATCTTATCAGCGATGAACTCTTAATGTAAAAATATAAATCCTCGCAAATTCTTTTAAGGGTATGGCTTCATCATTGAAGCTGAGAATTCCATATTATTTATTCAATATACGAACAACAACTCCATGTTGTGAATACTGTTATTCAGAGAGGTGAACCAGCGGCCTATAGTGGTAAACAGATAAAATGGTCTAAAAGTTCGACGAACAGCACAAATGATGTTAAAAGCGCCATTTCACAACAGAAATTGGCACCTACACAACAATATTCCGGAAGCTTCGAAACTACAACTTACATTTGGATCAAATAATTAAGAGATTCCCAAATCTTACCAATTATTTATAGTGTTCTCCGAAAAAGGCTGTGCATTCGTGTATAGCCTTTTTTTTGTTTTGGTAACAGATGAGAACCTGTCATCGATAGCTGCTGATCTATAATAGTCTTACGTCGCTGGAACTGACACCTACTTAATTTTTAAGAACACTTTAGCCTATGAGATTGAAATTCATCGGATACAACACGATACCATCGCTTTACAACAAAAATTCCGCTGCGCCGTTAAATAATGGTATGTTTGAGGGTCCTGTGACCCTATATCAAAACAGGAGGATCACAGGTGAAAAACACAATTTTTTAAATCCAGTCCGTAAACGACTGGCAGGGGGTCATGCATAAATTACTATTTATACTCAGTTTACTGGTAATTCCTTACCTGAATGCCCAGGAATCAGAGCCTGAGGAAAAGAGAGAACTGCAAAAATTTGAGGAAACTGAAAATACAAGAGAGCAATTAAATTTCTTTTTCAATATCGCTAACCGATACCAGGACGATTCAGCTTATGACTGGCTCGATGCGGTCAACGCCTCCCTGGTGAATGCTCAAAGATTGGCCGATTCTGTCGAGGTGGATCACTATAAATTTATGCAGTCGCAGATCTTTTATGACTTAGGCGATTATGACAAGAGTGTCGCCATTGCCAAGGATTTGCGTGAGAATATTGATAGGTACGACATTGAACTCAAGAAAATCATGCTGGATTTGCTGGATCAGAACTACGCCCAGCTACAATTCTATGACAGGCAGATCGAAATCAGAAAGGAGAAGCGCGAATTAGGGCTTACCGACAATGTCGCCTTTTATGATATCTATTCCAATCTGGGCTTACATAGAAGGGCTATGAACGAATATATTATGGAGGTCAAGAAGGGAATCCCCGAAAATGATTTCTATGGCCTGGCCCAATACCACAATAATGTTGGGAATTATCTCCGACTCGATAAATCAGCCTCAACTGCCATAACCAATTTATTAAAAGCCAAAGGATTTATTGATGTTTATCTCAATGATTTAAGCACGGTAAAAACTGAAAATGAGATTGGTAAGGGCTTGGTTTTAAAAGCTATAATTGAGGGCAACATCGGCAAAAGCTACGAACAACTCAACCAGTGTGAAGACGCGATTCCCTATCTCGAAAGGAGTATCGAGAGTATACAGGAAAACAATGGAGGCGGGTATTCACAGGATATAGTCGAAAATACACTGGCCCTGGCCGAATGTGAGATCAAAATTGGCAATTATAGCGAGGCAAAGCAATATCTCGATGCCGACCTCAATCTCATCAAACCCGCGTTTCAACTCAAAAAGAACCGTTTGCTGGCGGCGTATTATGGAAGAATTGAGGACCACCGCAATGAGGCCTTTTTTCTAAAAAAGAACATCAGGATCCAGGATTCCCTCAACGTACACGAATCTGCGATTAAAAAACAGCAGTTGGTCGCGGTAGTGGCACAGGAAGATCTCGATAATTCAAGGCGGATGATCGATCAGCAAAAACTCGAGATGGAAAGGGCGCGCAGTGAGCTTCAGAACAAGGATGAAAAAATAAACCTGGTTTTTATTTCTTTGATTTTCACCTTACTGGGATTTGCCGGACTGGTATATGCCTACCTCAAGAGTATTAAGAACCAAAGACTTATCGCAGAACAAAAGCATATAATAGAAAACTCACTGGTGGAAAAAGACTCGCTGCTGAAAGAGATCCATCACCGGGTTAAAAATAACCTGCAAATGGTTTCCAGCCTGTTGAGTTTACAGACTAAAAATACCAGGAGCAAGGCGGCGATTGAAGCACTTGAAGAAGGAAAAAGCAGGGTTAAGGCAATGGCGCTAATCCATCAAAAGCTCTATCAGAACGAGGATCTTTCTGTAATTGAAATGCAGGGCTATATAGAAAGCCTTATCAATAGTGTGCAATCTGTCTTCAAAAAAGGCGGTCACAATATCAATATCACCATCGACGCCGAAGGAGTGGAACTGGATATCGATCGTGCGATACCCTTTGGTTTGATTCTCAATGAGCTCGTTTCCAATTCATTCAAATACGCCTTTCCCGATGATCATGCGAACCCTAAGATCTATATCCATCTCCGGAAGAACGGCCAGGAAGGCTTTTTTGAGTATGTTGATAATGGAATAGGTCTGCCTGATGATTCCGAAGAGCGCGCTAATTCTTCCATGGGTATCAGGTTGATCAACCGTCTGGTAAACCAGCTACAGTCTAAACTCAACATCGATAAATCTTCCGACGGAGTGCGTTTTTACTTCAATTTTAAATAAATTTGAAGTAGAAACTTACACAACATGAAAATCACATTTCTGGGACATGCAGCCCTGAGTATCGATTTTAATGATACCAAACTGCTGATCGATCCCTTTATCAGTGGAAATGAAATGGCCAGCGGGAAAATTGACATTGACACCCTTGACCCTGATTATATTTTGGTAACCCATGCCCATCAGGATCATATACTCGATGTGGAAGCCATTGCCAAAAGAACAGGCGCCACCATTGTGAGTAATTATGAAATAGCTACCCATTATGGCAACAAGGGGCTGAAAGCTCACCCGATGAATCATGGCGGCAACTGGAACTTTGATTTTGGCCGATTAAAATATACCCAGGCTATTCATACCTCTTCCTTTCCAGATGGTTCCTATGGAGGCCAGCCAGGAGGATTTGTTTTGCAGGCCGATGGAAAACGACTTTATATTGCCGGGGATACTGCTCTAACGATGGATATGAAACTCATTCCCGCTGAAGGCCCCTTAGATATGGCGATCTTACCTATTGGAGATAATTTCACCATGGGAATCGACGATGCGGTAATCGCTGCAACATTCTTGGAGTGTGATCAGATTCTGGGATATCATTACGATACTTTCGGATATATAGAGATCGATCATCAAAGGGCAACAGAAACATTTGATAAGGCAGGTAAAAAGCTCCATTTACTCAATATCGGGGCCTCTCTATCCCTCTAAAGGGTATAAACCATTCTTTATGAACCCAAACCATTGCGCCTGAAATTAACCCATAGGACATTCTTGAGAGCTTTATATCCTTTTGATCATTTTCCAAAATATTATGGAGGCCCGGCATTGCAAATATCTACTTGAGTTTAAGAATCCGAGTGGCACCTCCAGAGGTGTACTAACTTCAAAGGAGACCCATTTTATTATTCTCCGGGAAAAGGATCGTGTGGGAGTGGGCGAGTGTGGCCTATTGAGAGGGTTGAGTGTTGACGACGTTACCGATTATGAAGATAAATTGGTCGAAGCCTGTAAACATGTTTCAGAAGGCTTTAAAGCCCTGAATAAGAATCTGGATCGGTTTCCCAGCATTCAGTTTGGCATGGAACAAGCCTTTCGTTCTCTTGGAGCACAGGATCCATTTGTGCTATATCCTTCTTTGTTCACCGAAGGCAAATCTTCTATTCCAATTAATGGATTGATTTGGATGGGTGATGAATCGTTTCTCTATGATCAGTTGGATGAAAAGATCGCCACTGGTTTTCAATGTATAAAGATGAAAGTGGGAGCGCTGGATTTTGAGACTGAGGTCCGGTTTTTAAAATCCCTGAGGCAGCGGTATTCTGCCAATGAGGTCCAGCTCAGGCTCGATGCCAATGGGGCATTCGACCCTGAAGAAGCATTGGAGAAACTGACAATGCTATCTCAATACGACATTCATAGTATCGAACAGCCTATAGGCACAGGCCAATGGGATAAAATGGCCCATCTGTGCAGAAGATCACCTTTACCTATAGCCCTCGATGAGGAATTGATCGGATTATTCTCCCAAAACAAAAAGAGAGAATTATTGAAAATCACCAGGCCGCAATACATTATTTTAAAACCAAGCCTGGTTGGTGGTTTTGGCGCATGTATGGAGTGGATAGCCCTTGCCGACGAATTCAACTGCGATTGGTGGATCACCAGTGCATTGGAGAGCAATATTGGATTGAATGCCATAGCCCAATGGACCTATACATTAAACACCACGATGCATCAGGGTTTAGGAACCGGTAGTCTTTATACTAATAATTTTGATTCCCCGCTCGAAATCCGGCAGGGTATGTTATATTACAATCGCGGACTGGATTGGCCTGCAAATTTAATTGGGGATTTATGTTCATAGAAGAAGGTTTTAAAGGGTTGCATGATGGGTGGCGCTATGTTTTAGGTACGATTCTTATTTTCTGTGCCTGGCAGTTTATCGGAGCGATACCTCTTATGGCAGCTTTGGTATTTAAAATGGTGGATACCCGTGAATTTCCTACCGATATCACCGCCATGTCTGAAATGCTGGGATCGAATTTATTTTTGCTTTTGATGTTATTTAGTTTTGCCGTAGGGCTGCTGGCAGTTGCCCTGACGGTAAGATGGCTTCACCGCCGGTCATTTACCTCCCTGACGACAAGCAGGCCACGAATAGACTGGAAACGAATTGGCTTCGCCTTTTTACTTTGGACTTTTATTTCGGCTCTTTTTATTCTGCTGGATATCTATTTATCGCCCGATGACTACAAATTTAATTTTAACGCCACACCTTTTCTGATCCTATTGATTATAGCAGTGCTATTTATCCCTTTACAAACCAGTTTTGAGGAATATTATATGAGGGCGTATCTTATGCAAGGTATCGGTATTATGTCTGGTAAAAAATGGATTCCGCTGCTGTTTACCTCCCTGATATTTGGACTCCTGCATATTTTTAACCCTGAAGTCGACAAGTTGGGATACGGCATTATGTTTTTTTATATGGGAACCGGCTTATTTTTAGGTATCATGACATTGATGGACGACGGGATTGAACTTGCCCTTGGTTTCCACGCAGCCAATAACCTTACCGCCGCTATCCTCGTTACGGCAGATTGGACTGCCTTTCAAACCAATTCCCTCTTTCGCGATATTTCAGAACCAGGATTGGGCTGGGACGTTTTTTTGCCTGTTTTGGTCATTTACCCCATTCTCCTTATCACTTTCGCAAAACGATATGGCTGGAACAATTGGAAAGAAAGATTGCTGGGAGAAGTAGAACCTGTTATGGGAGATGACCGCCGTATAGAAAATGGACCCGATGACCGGTAAACTTCATCCTGAATTCCAACTTAATGGGCTTTCCTGTGACAGGGAGGCATTGCTTGAAGTGGGCTATAGTTACATCAAGGAAGGGGAAGGGTATGAAGGACCAATCGGCGATTTTTTACTCGATTGGTTATCCGACAGCCCCTCCATACTTGTAAAAACATCCGGGTCTACCGGGCCGCCCAAGACTATTGAGCTTTCGAAAAAGTACATGACCGCCTCAGCCATGGCCACAGCAGAATTCCTGGGTCTTCACCAAGGCTGCAAATCATTACTTTGCTTGTCAGCCTTGCATATTGCCGGTAAAATGATGTTGGTCAGGGCCATGGTACTGGGCTGGAGTCTCGAGATTATATCGCCCTCTTCCAGTCCGCTTCTCGAAGCAAGAGGAGAGTACGATTTTTGTGCGATGGTCCCTCTTCAACTCAGGAATTCCCTTTCTTATCTGGATAGGATCAAAACCCTCATTGTTGGCGGGGCTCCCTTTTCAAGAAAGGATGTGATGTCGCTCAGGAATGCCAAAACAAAGATTTATGAATCCTATGGTATGACCGAGACCGCCTCGCATATTGCATTAAAGCCGTTAAATGGGCTGGATATGGGAGAAGATAGGGTAGTGCCCTTTATCGCACTTCCCGGAATCATGCTCTCTCAGGATGAGACGGATCGTTTAGTGATAAAATTACCCTGGGACCCGATCCAAACCATTTACACGAATGATATTGTAAAATTAAGGGGGGATCATCAATTTCATTGGTTGGGACGAGCCGACAATGTGATCAACTCCGGGGGAGTTAAATTACATCCGGAATTGATTGAGCAAAAGTTGTCAGAACTCATCGACAACAGGTTTATTTTGATGGGCCTTCCAGATGAAGAATTGGGCCAACGACTGATTTTGGTTCTTGAAGGTATCTCAGATGAATCTAAGCTAATGACCACCATAAAACAAAACATAGCAATAAAGAAGTACGAGATTCCTAAAGAGATTCTGAAAATGGAAATATTTCCCGAAACTGGGAACGGGAAGGTCAATCGGCCCGAGATCCATAAATGGGCCGTAAATCTTTAATGTTTATGCGAGATTTTTAGATTTTAGCATGAAATATTTTGGCTAAAAAACAGTATTTTCATATTTCAATACTACCCTATGAGAATTTTAGCTTTTTTAACCTTCTGTTTCCTCTTGTCTTATGTTCAGGGCCAGCAAATCTTAACAGAGCGCCAGAGATCTGAAGTGATTGATGAAATTCTTGAGGAACGTTTTAATAGCCTTCTTCCCCGTTTGATGGATGAGGCCGGACTAGATATGTGGGTCCTGATCTCCAGGGAATACAATGAGGACCCTGTACTCAGGACTATGTTGCCCGCCACATGGTTAAATGCCCGGCGGCGAACCATTTTGTTGTTTTATCGGGACACTGCGCGGGATACCATCGAAAAATTAGCCGTGGCCCGCTACGATATCGGAAAACAGATCCGATCTGCCTGGGATAAAGAAAAAGAACCAGATCAGTGGCGCAGATTGGTAACGCTGATAGAAGAACGCAATCCAAAGGCTATAGGATTGAATTATTCAGAGGACCACAATGTAGCCGATGGCCTGGTAAAGACTGATTATGAGGAATTTATGGAATACCTCCCAACTAGGTTTCGCTCCAGAATCGTATCAGCCGAACAGCTGGCGGTTCGTTGGATCGAAACCCGGACAGAAAGAGAAATGGTGCTCTATAATCAGCTTGTCGATATCACCCACGATATCATAGCAGAGGCTTTTTCTGAAAAAGTGATCACAGCGGGTATCACCACAACAACTGAAGTGGAGTGGTGGATGCGCCAAAAAGTGACCGACCTGGGCCTGGAAACCTGGTTTCATCCAACTGTAGATGTTCAAAGGACCAGCGAAGAGCTGGTAAGTCATTTGTATTCATTTTCGGGCCGTCCTGGCGATATGGTTATCCGTCCAGGCGACTTGCTGCATTGCGATTTTGGAATCACCTATCTGCGTTTGAATACGGACTGTCAGGAACTCGCTTATGTATTAAAACCAAGCGAATCCAAGGCTCCCGATTTTTTGATCAACGGGCTCAAAGATGGGAATGCCGTTCAGGATTATCTCACCAAAAACATGAAAGCAGGACGCACCGGCAACGAGATCCTGGCCAGTGCATTGAATGAAGCACGGGCTGTCGGACTTAAACCTGCTATTTATACGCATCCGCTAGGTTCTTACGGGCATTCGGCAGGAACAACAATAGGTATGTGGGACGCACAAAATGGTGTAATGAAAGACGATGGAGAGAATTATCCTTTGAATTTCAACACGGTCTATGCCATAGAACTCAATACCACTATATACATCCCTGAATGGAAACGGGATATTAGAATTATGCTCGAGGAAGCCGGATTTTTCTCAGAAAATGGATTCAGATATGTCAACGGCAGGCAAACTGAACTTCTGTTGATACCCAGAATTAAACCAAATCAACAAAGATGAAAAATACTCCGCTCAGATTTTTTCTGTTGCTATTGACATGTGTGGGCCTTTTTAACGATATACTGGCCCAGGAGGATACAATTGTGGAAACTACCCTCCTCTGGGACGCCTCCCTTTCGATGAAAGACAGGGATATTGATAAAGATTTTTCTTTTTTAGAGAGCTATTTTGCTGTTCAACCAGACACCGAAGTAACCCTGCTTCTTTTTAGCAATGCCGTACAAGCGAGAGAAAATTTTAGTATTCGCTCCGGCAGATGGGGTCTTTTAAAACAGCGTTTGTCAGAAGTAGATTATGATGGAGGCACATCGTTTAAGGGATTGTCCGATTATGCAAAAGGCAGAAATATCCTGATATTCACAGACGGTTACCAGAATACCAATACGGAAAGCCCCTCTTTTAAGGGCAATGTTCTGGTAGTGAACAGCAAGGCAGATTTCAATCAGGCCAATCTAAATCTACTGGCTATCCTAAGCGGAGGATCTATTGTTAATCTTGCAAAAAAATCGAATCGGGATGAAACAGGGCTGAAGCGTTATTATGGAAACCTTCAAGGAATTGGAATTTCAAATCGTGATGTTCAAATTTCGATAAAGGGAAGCCAAAATAATACCGTGCGTCCTGCTGAAGACGGTTCATATTCAATCCAGGCCAAAGAAGGTGATATTCTTGTCGTGACGGATTCCGCAGGAAATGGACTGGAAAAAGTTCTGGAAAAAACCGAAAATATTGATATCCGTCTGTCAGCCGATGACGAAATTGCACTGGAAGAAGTAGTGCTGACAAGCGAAAAAGAAGAGCCTGAAGAACAAACCAATACCGGATATGGCAAAATAAATAAAGATGCGGTAGGCTATGCGGTCCAGACTATTTCAGAGGATCAGATTTCCGATGTGTCTACCACCATTAATAATGCCCTGCAAGGAAAGTTTTCAGGGGTTAGGTTGGGTCAAAACGACGACTTGAGCCAAATCATCATCCGGCCGAGCAATTCAGTGTTAGGGAATAACTATGGACTGATCGTAGTAGACGGAATTCCTTTACAGCAATCCACTTCCGGACGGGGTGGTGTAGTAGCTGGTACCGAGTTTCTGGATCCTAAAAATATTGCTGATGTAACAGTTTTAAAAGGTCTTGCAGCAACCAATCGTTTTGGGAGTATGGGGTCCAATGGGGTAGTCCTGATAAGGACCAAAACCGCAATTTTCAATCAATCTGCTGAAAAAAAGGACCTGGCCTTAATAGATGATAATATCTATACGGGTAAACTTAATGTCTCCTCAAAAATGCTGGTTACACCTTATTTGAAGGCGCTAAAAAAGGGAAAAAATTTACAGGAGGCCTATGCCATCTATCTCGAGGAAAGGGACCAATATTCCACTTTTCCAGCTTTTTATATCGACGTCTTTGAGTATTTCCAGTCGGCCAGCAGACCCTTGGCATTGAGGGTGCTGACCAATGTGCTGGAGGATAAAAATTCAAAATACAATACACTCAGGGCCATGCTCTTTAAGTGCCGCCAAAGAGAGATGCCAACACTGGAACTGGAAACAGCTAAAGCTATATTGGAGCGCTTTCCAGAAAATAGTCAGTCGTATTTGGATTATGCCATGGCTCTTAAGCATAACAAGCAATACCAGGGGAGTTTAAATCAACTCCTCCGTATCTCGGAGGGTAACACAGGTACTGAACTCAACTTTGAGGGTCTTAAGAAAACCGTTGAGACTGAAATCAGGAATTTGATCCATCTGCAGTCCAAAAACCTCGATCTTTCTAAGGTGAAACCCGGATACAGGAACAACCTTACCTATGATGCTCGTGTGGCGTTCGAGTGGAGCTATCCCAATGCAGAATTTGAGCTTCAGTTTGTCAATCCTCAAAAACGCTTCTTCACCTGGGAACATACTTCCATTGCTAATTCCAGGCGTTTGCAACAGGAATGGGAGCAGGGCTTCAGCAGGGAGGAGTTTGAAATTGTTGGGCAGGAGACCAAGGGCCAGTGGCTTGTCAATGTAAAATTTATAGGCAATGCAAACAGCTCGGACCAGACACCGACATTTTTACATTGTATAGTTTACTCTAATTTTGGTAAGCCGGACCAGAAGGAAAAAGTCTATGTGGCCAGACTACATGAACAAGATGCAGAGGAGCAGTTCCTTAAGTTAAAGATCGATTAAACTTGCAGCACGCCCATATTAAAAGGCTTTTCCTGTGGTGCATTGTTGGCGGCTTCAATCCCTTTTGAGATCCATTGGCGTGTTTCCAGCGGATCAATGATAGCATCGGTCCATAGATGTGCCGCAGCGTAGTAAGGTGAAATCTGCTGGTCGTAGCGCTGCTTTATTTTCTGGAAAAGCGCTGTTTCATCCTCTTTGCTGATCTTCTCTCCCTTTTTATCCAAAGAAGATTTTTCGATTTGCAACAATACCTTGGCGGCCGAATTTCCGCTCATTACCGCTAATTCGGCACTGGGCCATGAAACGATAAATCTGGGGTCGTAAGCCTTCCCGCACATGGCATAATTTCCTGCCCCATAACTGTTTCCAATAATGATGGTAAACTTAGGCACCACGGAATTACTTACGGCATTGACCATTTTAGCTCCATCCTTGATGATCCCTCCATGCTCGCTTTTACTGCCTACCATAAAACCCGTAACATCTTGAAGGAATACAAGGGGGATTTTCTTTTGATTACAATTGGCGATGAACCGGGTAGCTTTGTCGGCAGAATCTGAATAGATCACTCCTCCGAATTGCATTTCTCCTTTCTTGGTTTTCACGACCTTTCGCTGGTTAGCAACAATGCCGACCGCCCAGCCATCGATCCTGCCATAACCGGTGATGATTGTTTTGCCATATCCTTCCTTGTATTGCTGAAATTCGCTGTTGTCCACCAGACGTTTAATGATGTCGAGCATATTATACGGATCCGTTCTAGAGATAGGAAGTAGCCCATGAATTTCAGAAGGATCTTCTGCAGGTTTTTTAGGTGTTTCCCGGTTATAACCAGCACTGTCAGGGGCTCCTAATTTTGAAACAAGTTTTTTAATCGTATTCAGGGCTTCTTTATCGTCCTTGGATTTATAGTCGGTCACGCCGCTGATTTCGCTATGAGTGGTGGCGCCACCGAGGCTTTCATTATCGATATTCTCTCCAATAGCCGCTTTGACCAAATAACTTCCGGCAAGAAAGATACTGCCGGTTTTATCTACAATCAGTGCTTCATCGCTCATGATTGGCAGATAAGCACCACCCGCTACACAGCTACCCATAACCGCTGCGATCTGGCTAATACCACTACTACTCATAATGGCATTATTTCTAAAGATTCTGCCGAAGTGTTCTTTATCCGGGAAAATTTGATCCTGCATGGGCAAATACACCCCGGCACTATCCACCAGGTAGATGATCGGCAGACGATTTTCCATAGCGATCTCTTGTGCCCTTAAATTCTTTTTGGCAGTGATGGGAAACCAGGCCCCTGCTTTTACTGTGGCATCATTGGCCACCACGACACAAAGCCTTTTTTGAACATAGCCGATCTTTACAACAACGCCGCCGGACGGGCAGCCACCGTGTTCGGCATACATGCCATCACCGGCAAAAGCTCCTATTTCAATGGTGTCTTTAGGATCATCAACAAGATAATCGATACGTTCTCTGGCGGTGAGCTTGCCTTGAGCGTGTTGTTTTTCGATGCGGGCCTTACCTCCGCCAAGCTTTACCTTTGCCAGCTTATTCCTTAGTTCTGAGACCTTGAGTTTATTGTGATCCTCATTTTGGTTAAAGGTGATATCCATATCGATTCCTGCTTTCCTAATAAAGGCTAAAGATAAGGACTAATATTGATTAACTTTAGGGCTGATAAAGGGAAGTTTTATGGAAAATGAAATTCGTTGGGGGATCGCCGGATTGGGTAATATCGCTCACAAATTTGCAAAAGAGCTTATTGAATTACCGGGCTGCCAGCTCACTGCTGTCGGGTCCAGGAGTTATGAAAACGCAAGCTCATTTGCCCAGTCCTATGATGCACCATTTTACTTTGGGAGTTACCAGGAATTATTTGAGTGTGAGGAGGTAGATGTGGTCTATATCGCTACACCTCATACCTCTCATGCTGAACTCAGTATACAGGCTATGAATGCCGGAAAACATGTGTTGTGCGAGAAGCCTTTGGCGGTTAACCGGAAAGAGGCTCTTGGCATGATAAAGGTGGCGATGGACCGAAAAGTATTTTTGATGGAGGCGCTATGGACACGTTTCAATCCCAGTATCCTAAAAGTATTGGATCGGATTGATAGCGGAGTTATCGGTAAGTTAGCCTATCTAAGGGCAGATTTTGCCTTCTATGCGCTCGATAGGAAAGAAGAGGGCCGTCTGTTAAACCCGCAGCTTGCCGGTGGCTCTATTCTCGATATCGGTATTTATCCCATATTCCTGGCGTACCTTATTTTAGGGATGCCCGACACTGTCTTGGCTGTGTCCAATTTCTATAAGACCGGTGCTGAGATTCAAACGTCGATGATTTTTTCGTATCCGGAAGCTCAGGCAATACTCTATAGCGGGCTGAATTCCAAGTCGGAAATGAGAGCTGAAATTTCCGGTTCAGAGGGCACCATTTTTCTCGATCCGCGTTGGCATGAAACACAGGGATATACCTTGGAAAGCAACGGACAGCGCGAACATTTTGACCATCCAACAATCGGCATGGGATATACCTATGAAATTGAAGAGGTCAATAACTGTCTCACAAAGGGAAAAACCCAAAGTTTGCTTTGGAGTCATCAGAACAGCCTCGATTTGCTTGAACTCATGGATGAGGTACGGGCTCAAAGCAAGGTTGTTTTTCCCTTCGAAGGTTAATCTTTATTAATTTCTCAGACGCTGTTTATAAAATTTCCGATATTTGAAGTCCAACTAAACTAACTCGCATGGGAATGAACAAAAATACGGTCCTCGCCTGGGCCACCTTCATTATGATATCGGTCGGGGTTGGTCTGATCGCCCTGGGTGCTTTTCGTTATGACGAAATCGCAGGCTGGGGATTTGCGTCAGTAGGCATCGGCTTTTTTGCGATTGCATGGGTATTTAATGCTCTTAAGGGAAGAGTGTAAATCCGTGAGGCGTTGTTTTGAAACTTGCTGTGATTTGTCAATCTATTTCATGTATTCTTTTAGATAAGAGAACTGCTTATGTCTGAAGATAAAAAGGTCATCTTTTCGATGTCGGGCGTGACCAAGACCTATAAAAACGCCAATACCCCGGTTATAAAGAACATTTATCTCAGCTTCTTCTATGGAGCTAAAATTGGGATATTAGGCCTTAACGGGTCGGGAAAATCAACCTTATTGAGGATCATAGCCGGACAGGATACGAACCATCAGGGACAGGTGGTCTTTTCCCAGGGCTACCAAGTGGGATATTTGGAACAGGATCCAAAAATTGATGAAGATAAGACCGTATTGGAAGTGGTCAGGGAAGGGGCGGCCGAAACAGTGGCCATTCTCGACGAATACAACAAGATCAATGACATGTTCGCCCTACCGGAAGTATATGAGGATGCGGATAAGATGCAAAAGCTTATGGATAAACAGGCGGCACTTCAGGATCAGATCGATGCCTCTAATGCATGGGAACTTGATACCAAGCTCGAAATTGCGATGGATGCGCTGCGCACCCCTGAGCCTGATCAGAAAATTTCGGTGTTGTCTGGTGGAGAACGAAGACGTGTCGCTCTATGCAGATTGTTATTGCAGGAACCGGAGATCCTTTTGTTAGATGAGCCAACTAACCATCTTGATGCCGAATCGGTGCATTGGCTGGAACATCACCTCGCCCAGTATAAAGGTACTGTGATCGCTGTAACGCACGACCGTTATTTTCTGGACAATGTAGCGGGCTGGATTCTCGAGCTCGACCGGGGTGAGGGTATTCCATGGAAGGGAAATTACAGCAGCTGGCTCGATCAAAAAGCAAAACGTCTGGCTCAGGAAAGCAAACAGGCCTCCAAGCGTCAGAAGACGTTGGAGCGAGAGCTAGAATGGGTCCGGCAAGGGGCTAAAGGAAGGCAGGCCAAACAAAAAGCACGACTAAAGAATTATGACAAACTTCTCAATCAGGATCAGAAGCAGCTCGATGAGAAACTGGAGATTTATATTCCTAACGGACCCCGCTTAGGTACTCATGTGATCGAGGCTATTGGGGTGAGTAAGTCGTATGGGGATAAATTACTATATGAGGATCTTAATTTCAAACTTCCACAGGCGGGTATTGTGGGTATAATAGGACCGAATGGTGCCGGAAAAACCACGATTTTTAGAATGATCATGGGCGAAGAACAACCGGATAAAGGGTCTTTTCAGGTAGGGGAGACCGTAAAAATGGGCTATGTAGATCAAAGCCATTCCGATATCGATCCTGAAAAGAGTATCTGGCAAAATTTCAGCGAAGGCCAGGAATTGGTGATGATGGGGGGCAGGCAAGTGAATTCGAGGGCCTACCTCAGTCGATTTAATTTCTCGGGGAGTGAGCAAAATAAAAAGGTCAATATGTTATCTGGTGGCGAACGGAACCGATTACACCTGGCGATGACCCTTAAGGAGGAAGGTAATGTGCTTTTACTCGATGAGCCTACCAACGACCTTGACATCAACACCTTGAGAGCACTCGAAGAAGGTCTGGAGAATTTTGCGGGTTGTGCCGTTATCATTTCTCACGATCGCTGGTTCCTGGACAGAATATGTACGCATATACTGGCCTTCGAAGGCGATTCGCAAGTTTATTTCTTTGAAGGGTCTTTTAGTGATTACGAAGAGAATAGAAAGAAAAGGCTTGGAGCTGATATATTGCCCAAACGTATCAAATATAAAAAATTAGTCAGGTAGCAAGCAGATGCAGAAGGCAAAACTCCCGCTGATACGGGAGTTTTTTATGGCATTAGAAATCGTTTTTGGGATACCAATCTAATTGTACCACCTCGATATCGGTATTTCCGGCTTCGATCAGATCCCTGAACCTAGCGACATCGCTCACTTCCGGTCGTCCCCTGTAATGATAAGGATAAACCTGTTTGGGCTGAAACTCCAGCACGGCCTCTGCTGCTTTTTCAACCGTCATGGTGTAGGGCAGATTCATGCAGACAAATGCTTTGTCTATGTTTTTTAAAGACCTCATTTCCGGGACATCCTCAGTATCTCCGGAGAAATATAAGCGAGAATCACCCATATTTAGAACATATCCGTTCCCGCGACCTTTTTCATGAAACTTTTTTGCCTCCGGTCTCAGGTTATACATGGGAACCGCTTCAACCGTTACACCGTATCGCTGTTTAACAGACCCGTTGTCGAGCACATCGATTTGAGGCGTGAATTCTTCTGGCATAAGATCAGCCACAGCTCTTGGCATCATAATCTTAGCCTTTTCGGTATTGAGTCCCTGTAAGGTTTCAAGGTTAAAGTGATCGCCATGCACATCGGTGATAAGGATCAGATCAGGATCTGCTTGACCCTTAAATGCTTCAGCACCTCCGACGGGATCTATATAAATGGTAACTTCTCCCCATTCTAATACAGCCGTGGCATGCTCGATTGGAATAACCCGTATCGACTCCATTTCCATGGCTGATACGGACGGAGGAGGCGTATTTTCAGTCTTGTCTTCCGGGGTGCTATCGCTAGCAGGACCTGCTTTCTTTTGCTCTTTACACGACATTATACTACTGAAAATCAAAATGATATAAATGTACTTTTTCATGGGTATAAATTGAAATTAGTTTAGATGTTCGATTTAACTTTTACTGGCTATGCTCGTAAAATCATCTCCATTTTGATGTTGCTTCTAAGGTAAGGAGAATGAGGTTCCAGCTCAATCTCTTGAAATCCGAATTTCCGATAGACATGGATCGCAGCTTGAAGTTTGGTATGTGAATATAGCACGATCTTCTTCCATTTCCTCTCATGTGCAAATTCGATTGCGAATTTCATCATTTCCTGCCCGATATTTTTACCCTGATGGAACGGATCGACTGCCATCTTACCCAATTCGTAAACCTCCTGCTCCAATTTCATCAATGCAAAACAACCAACAGGGTGGTCGTTTAACAGGGCAAAAAAGATATGTCCGCCTCTTTTAATAATATAAGATTCACATTTTTCTAGTATTGCTTTGTCTTTTGATTCTACATAGAAATAGCGTTCCAACCAGGCAAGATTCAAGGTTTTGAAAACCTGAGCTAAAGAGGGATTATAAGCAATTATCCTGGGCGTCATCTTTGATAATAAATGCTTGAATTACTAAAAATAGTGCTTTACGGACCTATAGATTAATAAAAATTCTAATTTTTTGACATCCGAAAAAATCTAAATCGAAACTTGTACCGTATATAGACTGACAGAACTAATGCGAATACTAAAAAAATAAAAGTTAATTAATTTTTACATCATGACTGAAACAAAAAGTAACAACAACAGTTTAAAAGTAATTGCCGGTTTACTGGGTGTGGTTTTGCTCGGTACGCTCATTTATACTGTAAGTCTTTACCAGGATAAGAAAAAGACCACCCAGGCCCTTACGCAGGAGAAAGACCTGGTAGTAGAGGACTTGAATAGCCTTAAATCTGAATACGACAAGGCGATCCTGGAAAGCAACGCTACTAACGAAGAGTTGGTAGAAGCGCGGGATCGTATTGCAAAGTACATCGATTCTGTACAAACTATGAAAGCAGATATCGGTACACTTTCACGATACAGAAGGCAAGTAAGTGTTCTAAAGAAAGAAAGAGAAGAACTGATCAAGAAAGTGGATTCTTTGACCCAGTCTAATGCTTTGATTGCAATGCAGCGAGATAGCACCTATGTCGAGCTCGAAAAGCAAACGGTTTTCAACGACTCACTTGTAGTTCAGAATACTCAATTGGCCGATGTGGTCGAAAGGGGATCTGCTCTTAACCTATCTGCATTCACTGTAGATGCTGTTCGTGTTAGAAATAACGGGAAAATGGTGTCAACTACGAGGGCCAACAGGACAGACAAACTTAAGATTTGTTTTACTGTAGCCGATAATGTTATCGCAGAAGCAGGTGATAGAGAGTTTCTACTCGAAGTACTTGACCCACAAGGCAATGTGATAAGCGGTGGAAATTCTAAATCTAATGAAGGCGGTGCTTCTGTTACCTACAGCAAAGGAACTTTCTTCTACTATGAGAATGGAAATATCGACGTTTGTGATTACATCGACAAACCGGGAGGTGAATTCCAGAAAGGAAATTACATGGTTAATGTCTATGACGACGGCTTGAAGCTTCTGGGGACGAATAAGTTCACCCTGAAGTAATAAACACTTTCCTACTATGAAAAGGGGCCTTCAATCTGAAGGCCCCTTTTTTTATTCCATATTATGAGGTGTTTATGAAGACAGTGGTGCTATTTAAGACCGCCAACCATATCTTCTGGTCGCACCCATTGATCGTATTCTTCCTCGGTAACATATCCAAGTCGGACTGCCTCTTCTCTCAGCGTAGTACCATTTTGATGAGCCGTGTTGGCAATCTCAGCGGCCTTATAGTAGCCAATTTTGGTATTAAGGGCCGTCACAAGCATAAGGGAATTGTTCAGCAGACGGGTAATAACTTCCTGATTGGGCATGATTCCGATGGCGCAATTCTGATCGAAACTCACGCAGGCCTCTCCCAGTAATCTGGCCGATTGAAGCAAATTAGCTGCCATTACCGGCTTGAAAACGTTCAGTTCATAATGTCCTTGTGTACCTGCTACACTAATGGCTACATCATTGCCAAAGACCTGAGCGCATACCATTGTCAGTGCCTCACATTGGGTAGGATTTACTTTTCCAGGCATGATTGAACTGCCCGGCTCATTCGCCGGGAGAATGATTTCACCAATACCTGAGCGTGGCCCGGAAGCCATCATGCGTATATCATTGGTAATTTTATTGAGCGATACCGCAAGTTGCTTGAGAGCACCATGACTTTCAACAAAGGCGTCGTGGGCTGCAAGAGCCTCAAATTTGTTCCCCGCAGTAATAAAAGGTAGACCGGTAAATTGAGCGATATACTTGGCCACCAATACGTCGTAACCGGGGGGAGTATTGAGTCCGGTCCCGACAGCTGTACCTCCCAGGGCCAATTCACTAAGGTGATCAAGGGAACGCTCCACTGTTTTAATACCGTGATCGAGCTGAGAAACATATCCAGAAAATTCCTGACCTAATGTAAGCGGTGTAGCGTCCATCAGGTGGGTACGGCCAATTTTAACCACATCTTTGAATTCTTTTGCTTTTTTATCCAGCGTGTTCCGAAGCTGTCTTACTCCAGGCAGCGTGGTTTCCACGATCATTTTATATCCGGCAATATGCATTCCTGTAGGGAATGTATCGTTCGAGGACTGAGATTTATTGACATCGTCATTGGGCTGTAATGTTTTGTCGCCTTCCCCTATTTTTTTTCCCGCCAATACATGAGCCCGATTTGCGATCACTTCGTTTACATTCATATTGCTCTGAGTTCCGGAACCTGTCTGCCAGATCACCAGTGGAAATTGGTCATCGTGCTGCCCAGTGAGAATTTCGTCGCAAACACTTCCGATCAGATCTCTTTTCTCCTCAGAAAGTACGCCCAGATCGCAATTGGTATAGGCTGCGGCTTTTTTCAGATACGCGAAGCCGTAGACAATTTCGAGCGGCATGGATGCCGGAGGGCCTATTTTGAAGTTATTCCGTGAACGTTCTGTCTGTGCACCCCAATATTTATCGGAAGGCACCTTTACTTCACCCATGGTGTCTTTTTCAACTCTGTAACTCATAAGTACAATATTTAATAAGAGTAAAGGTAGCTCAAAAGCAAGTCTTTTTCTAAGGTAAAATATGCTATTTTACTATAATATTTTTAATCCCAATTTGTACAATTGATAGTTTTAAGATTATCTTTGCTTTTGAATAAAAAGCGATTATATGTTTGAGTTTGACCAATACCTCGGATTTCTTGCCTTCCTGACCATAGTAACCATTGGATTTTGGCTGATGATGCTGTTGTTGCTTTTTATCGTTCCCTACTGGGTAGGAGGCAACCTTAGGGAGATGTGGAAGGAAAGGCGTGAAGCCAGGAGAGCCAAAGAAGATATCTAAAAAATAAAGCCCGGTTACGGGCTTTTTATTTACTTAAAGAATTTATTCAGCGTTAATTATCTTTATCCTTTTTCTTCTTTTTTCCTTTCTTTTTCTGACTCTTTACTTTTCTAACTCCTTTTTCCTGGATCTCAACGATAATGTTGTACTTGTCTTCCGGTAGTCCTGCTTTGAGCTCTTCATTCTGCTTTTTCTTCATCAATTCGAGCTTTTCACGGGTCTTTTGGGGTTCCAGATCGAGTATTCTAAGCTCGATTGATTGCTGAACATATTTGGTAAGGATCGAGGAGACAACGGCCTGCTCAAAATCATTGAGCTGTGCGGCTTCCGTAATGCGGGGCATTTCCTTTTCAACTATTTCTTCGGAAGTTAGAGCCTTGGGCTCAGGCTTCTCATCGTTCGATTGCGGAATAATGCTATTGGACCGACCGGAATAAGGGTATCCGTTTCGGTATTGTGCCTCTGATGTTGACAAACACAACAGAAAGAAAGCGATCAACCAAATTCCAAATAATCTATGGTTCATTATAGATTTTTAAATTATAGTTTGGTGATACAAATATAACCATTGTTTTCACTGTCTCCCAAATACTTAGGATCTATTTGGAAATGAATTCAGCGATGAGTTCCGGAGGTCTTCCCAATACCGCCCTATCTCCCGATATAACAATGGGACGTTCGATAAGTTTTGGATGCTTCACCATGGCTTCCAGTATTTCATCGTCACTAAGTTCTTTGCCCTTGTACTGTTCTTTCCAAACCGCTTCATTCTTGCGCAATAACTCCCCAGGCTTTATCCCCAGCTTTTTTACAAGCTGCGACAGGTATTTTTTAGAAGGAACTTCTTTCAGGTATTCCACTATTTTAAAGGTTTGTCCGGATTCTTCTAAAATCACCAACCCCTCTCTGGATTTCCTGCATCTTGGATTGTGGTATATCTCTATCATTGTCAATTGTTAATCGGGCGCTATCATACAGCCAGCGGTTGCTTTATCCGCCTTCTTTTTGTCCCATCATCATTAAATAGGCCTTGAGGAAGGCGCTGATATCCCCATCGAGTACGGCTTCTACATTGCCGGTTTCCTCCCCGCTGCGAACATCTTTCACCAACTTATATGGATGCAGGACATAGTTCCTGATCTGCGATCCCCATTCGATCTTAAGTTTGGATGATTCTATTTCCTGTCTTGCTTCTTGTTTTTTTCGCAGTTCTATTTCATAAAGCTGCGACTTAAGCATTTTCATGGCAGTAGCTCTGTTGTCGTGCTGGGATCTGGAGTCCGAACACGAGATCTGTATCCCGCTGGGTTTATGTACGAGCTGTACTTTGGTTTCTACTTTGTTCACATTCTGGCCACCAGCACCACTGGAGCGCGCTGTGGTAATCTCTATGTCGGAAGGATTGATTTCTATCTCTATACCGTCGTCAACCAGCGGATAAACATAAACAGAGGCAAACGATGTATGGCGTTTGGCATTGCTGTCGAACGGAGAGATCCGTACCAACCTGTGTACGCCATTCTCTCCTTTTAACCAGCCGAAGGCAAAATCTCCTTCTATTTCAAGTGTGACGGTTTTAAGGCCAGCCACGTCGCCTTCCTGATAATTTAACTCTTTTACCCTGTAGCCGTTCTTCTCGCTCCACATCATATACATGCGCATCAACATAGCCGCCCAGTCACAGCTCTCAGTACCTCCGGCACCTGCCGTGATCTGCAATACCGCGGTCATCTCGTCACCTTCTTCGGAAAGCATGTTTCGAAATTCCAGGTCTTCGATCAGTGCAATGGCTTTTTGATGTAATTCTGCAATTTCCTGATCGCCAACTTCGCCCTCTTTGTGAAACTCGAGCATGACCTCCAGGTCGGAGAGCAGGGCTGAAGCCTGATTAAAGTCGGTCACCCATTTTTTCTTGGCCTGAAGTTGTTTCATCTCGGCCTGTGCTTTAATCGGGTTATCCCAAAAATCGGGAGCAAGTGTTTTTTCCTCCTCGTTCTCTATTTCTACAAGTTTGGTATCGATGTCAAAGATACCTCCTCAACGCGCCCAGGCGTTCAATAAGATCCTTGTATTGATCTGTGCTTAGCATAAAATAGCGTTTGAGCAAAAATAATACTTAAGTATGGTTGGGCAACCAATTTTATATAAATTTAGGACCTGATACTCCAACCATGAAACAAAGCTTGTTTACCGCTCTAGCACTGATCTTTTGTTATGCTTCACTCCAGGCACAAACAGTGCTGGATAAAAAAAACTTTATAAAAACCGAAGGCTTCATCAACTATTATTACGATAATCAAAAAGATAAGCTATACCTGGAAGTAGACCGTCTGGACGAGGAATTTCTCTATGTGTATTCTCTGAGCAGTGGTATTGGAAGTAATGATTTAGGTTTAGACAGGGGGCAAATTGGAAATGAACAAGTTGTGTTATTTAAAAAGGCTGGCAATAAACTCCTCCTGGTCCAGCCCAATATGAAGTTTCGGGCAGAGACGGCAAATACACTGGAGCGATTGTCGGTGGAACAAGCCTTTGCCAAATCGGTGCTTTTTGGCGCACCCATCCTTGAAGAAAACAACGGACAGTACCTCATCGATATTACCGACTTTCTGTTACGCGATGCCCATGGGGTTTCCAGACGTTTGAAAAGCATGGAACAGGGGTCTTACGAATTAGATAAGAACAGGAGTGCGTTTAATATGTCGAGGACTAAGTCATTTCCAAAGAATATTGAATTTGATATTTGGCTAACTTTCAAAGGAGAACCCAAGGGGGAAATGATCCGGTCTGTTGTGCCTAATCCTGGTTTTATTACTGTAGCTCAGCATCATTCCTTTATCGCATTGCCTGAAGCGGCCTATGAAAAGCGAGATTTCGATCCAAGATCGGGTTCCTATCCATATTCGTACTATGATTACGCTAGCCCTGTACAGGAGCCCATTGTGAAGAGATATATCACCAGACACCGCCTTAAAAAGAAAGATCCCTCGGCGGAGCGCAGTGAGGCGATAGCGCCTATTATTTATTATCTCGACAATGGGACCCCGGAACCGGTTCGCACAGCATTACTGGAAGGCGCCCGTTGGTGGAATCAGGCCTTTGAAGCAAATGGATATCAAAATGCTTTTCAGGTAAAGATCTTGCCCGATGATGCCGATCCGCTTGATGTACGCTACAATGTAATTCAATGGGTACACCGATCTACCCGGGGATGGAGCTACGGAAACAGTGTAATAGATCCTCGAACAGGCGAGATTCTAAAAGGCCATGTTAGCCTTGGGAGCCTTCGAATCAGACAAGACTTCCTGATTGCCCAGGCACTCTCAAATACCCCTTTTTCGGAGAGAGATGACAATGATAGTGTTATGCTGGAATTGGCATTAGCACGCATCCGGCAATTGTCGGCACACGAGGTGGGTCATACGCTTGGATTTGCTCATAACTTCGCGGCCAGCACTAATAGCAGGGCTTCGGTGATGGATTACCCACATCCAAAGATCGAATTAGATGGCAATCAGATCGATTTCAGCAATGCCTATGATAGCGGCATTGGTCAATGGGACAAAGTGAGTGTAGCCTATTCATATTCAGATTTTCAGGAAGGCACCGATGAACGGGCAGCTTTGAACAGCATTCTCGAAACTGCGTATGAAATGGGACTTCAATATATGTCAGATCAGGACGCAAGACCCAGGGGTGGGGCACATGCCAAGGCACACCTTTGGGATAATGGAGCCAGTCCCAGTGAGGAATTGAACAGGGTTCTTGCTGTGAGAGAGAGGGCCATTGAGAATTTTTCTATTGATAATATTCGGGCTAATGAGCCTAGAGCGGTACTGGAAGATGTTTTTGTTCCGCTTTATCTTTTCCACCGCTATCAGACCGAGGCAGCCGTAAAACTTATCGGAGGTTTGGATTATCACTATTCTGTAAAGGGCGATAATCTCCCGGATCATTCCATGGTTAGCAGAAAGGAACAAGAAGAAGCTCTTAAGGCCGTGCTGAGGACCTTAGACGCATCCGTGGTGGCCATACCTGTTGAAAAGCTTTCGCTCTTTCCTCCAAGAGCTATCGGTTACGGGAGAACCAGGGAGTCTTTTAAAGGATATACGGGAACGGCTTTTGACCCGATTGGAGCAGCCCAAACCGCGGCCGATCTCAGCCTCGCACTAATATTACATCCTGAACGGGCCTCGAGATTGATACAGCAGAAAAGCTTGTCTTCAAACCAGCTCGGATTGCAAGAGGTCATAGACATGATTTTAGATCGTACTTTGATGAAATCACAGCAGAATGATTATCTCTCAAGCGTTCAAAGCGCGATAAATTATAGGGTTTTAGAACATTTGATATCTTTGGGCTCGACCGAGAGCACCAATCCTCAGGTACGCGCTATCTGCCATCTGAAACTTAAGCAAATTACTACTAAATGGACAGGGAAGGAAGTAACCACCGATAGGGCGGAGATGATCAGAATGATCAATTCTTACTTCAAAGAACCCGCCAGCTTTAAAACAATTTCTGTCCCCAAGATCCCGGATGGATCACCCATCGGGATGGATTGTGAATTCTAAAGATCTATGACAGAAATAAACTTGATCAGCGATACGGTAACCAGGCCCACAAATGGGATGCTCGAAGCGATGATGAACGCCAGAGTAGGGGACGATGTTTTTAAGGCAGACCCTAGTGTGAATGAACTTGAGGATAAAGTTGCCGGTATGTTTGGGATGGAAGCCGCCTTGTTTTTCCCCAGTGGTACCATGACTAACCAAACGGCTATAAAACTCCATACAGCGCCAGGAAATCAATTGATTTGTGACAAATATGCCCATGTCTACAATTATGAAGGAGGTGGCGTTAGCTTCAATAGCGGCGTTAGCTGTAAGCTTGTAGATGGAACCAGAGGGATGATGACCGCCGAACAGGTGTTGGAGGCGATCAACCCTCCAGATTTTTATCATAGCCCGTTGAGCGCTTTGGTATGTGTTGAAAATACTACAAACAAAGGGGGAGGAGCCTGCTGGGATTTCAGGGAACTGCAAAAGATCAGGGAAGTTTGTGATGAAAATGGTTTAGCTTATCATCTCGATGGGGCGAGAATCTGGAATGCGATGGTGGCCCGTCAGGAAACTCCCCAACAGTATGGTACCTTATTCGATTCTATAAGTGTCTGTCTGAGTAAAGGCCTTGGATGTCCAGTGGGTTCGGTACTTGTAGGCGATAAAGAACTTATTCACCGGGCGCTCCGGATCAGAAAGATACTGGGTGGGGGAATGAGACAGGCCGGTTACCTGGCAGCAGCAGGTATTTATGCTTTGGATCATCATTTAGACCGATTGGCGGAAGATCATCAAAAAGCGATTGATATTGGAGCTACGCTTGAAAATCTACCCTATATCAGCAGGGTAGAACCTATCGAGACCAATATCATCATATTTGAGCTAAACACTTCACTTATCCGACAGGAAGCGTTCATCTCATATCTGGCCGATCATAATATTCATCTTATCGGTATGGGACAGGGGAAGCTTCGTATGGTAACGCATCTGGATTATGTTGAAAGTATGCACCAGAGGGTTTTGGAAGTATTGAAAACCTGTACTATAGGCCAGGCTTAGCCAACGAACGTATACTGCGTTTAAGGTTCGAGATTCCGTTTTCCATGCCCGCCTCCGAATTATACAGGAGACTATTTCCAATGACTTTTCCGCTCCTGTCTTTTAAGTTGAACATAAAATTCCCCTCGTAGTTGGTTTTCCTTTCGATGATATTATAATCATTGGTCAATGGAGCTAATTGCTTTACGGTTTGTTCAATTTCTTCACGACTGTTAAAAGCGATGCTTTTTAGCAGGGTCTGACCGCCAGCCGCTTTTAATCGAAACTGGTACGTATTGTTTTTTTGCTGTTTTATCTCAATCATCCTAATATCCTCGAAAATATTAAAAAATAACCAGAAATTTATAGTTGTAAGTCATGCTGAATCAACAAAACAAAGAATAGGTTAGGTTCCTAACTGCGATATGGACCGGTCCATGTTTCCTGGTTTCTTTACAGCATAATTTTGCTATTTGAACAAAGAGTCCATGCCCGGGATATTGGGCATCCCTTCTTTGGCTACTGCTCCTAATTCGGCTTCCTGAACTGCAGTGGCCTGCTCAATCGCCCTGTTGAGGGTTAAAACCAAAAGGTCTTCAAGTTGCTCATTCTCAGTCAACAGATTTTGGTCTATTTCAATCGATTTAATTGTGCGATTGGCTGTGATCGTGACCGATATAGCATCCCCCTCAGATTTTTCGGTTAACAACACCGTATGTAAACGTTCCTTGGTGGCTTTTACTTTCTCCTGGGTTTCCTTAAGTTTTCCCATCATGCCCATTAAATCTCCAAACATAATTTAAGTATTAGTTCATTAATACGGTAAAAATACAGATTTGACTATAGTTGTGGGCTCGAAGGACTGAATAATGGATGCCAAAATTGGGTTTTAAATAGTATTTTTGCGCATTTATGCCAAATCAGAATAAAAATATAGATACCATAAAGGAACCAATCGCTCCTAAAATTCCAAAAAAACTAAGCCGGCATGGAGACGAACGGATCGATAATTATTTCTGGCTAAACCAACGCGAAGATCCTCAGGTGTTGGATTATCTCCGACAGGAAAACAAATACTACCAGGAAAAAACCCAGCACCTTGAAGAGGTCCGGCTAGAACTCTTTAAGGAAATGAAAGCCAGAATTAAAGAGGATGATGAGACGGTACCGTATAAATACCATGGGTACTGGTATCAAACCCGTTATAAAACCGAGCAGGAATACCCTATTTACTTCCGTTGGATGGAAAATGACCGGGCTGTTGAAGAAATTTTGTTCGATGGTAATGAAATGGCTGTGGGATATGAGTATTTTCACCTGAAAGGAATTTCCATAAGTCCGGATAACAAGATGGCGACTTTTGGTGTAGATACGTTATCGCGAAGGCAGTATACTCTTTACATTAAAAACCTCGAAGATGGACAGGTATATTCCGATAAACTTGATAATACCACGGGGACAGCGGTTTGGGCCGATGATAATAAGACAATTTTTTACACCGCAAAAGACCCGCAAACGCTCAGGGCCAATAGAATTTTCAGACATAAATTAGGAACACCTTCATCCGAAGATGTATTGGTCTATGAAGAGACCGATGATACCTATATTACCTTTATTTATAAATCCAAGTCCAGGGAATACATAATCATTGGCTCCTGCAGTACCCTGACCTCCGAATACCGTATTCTGAGATCAGATGAACCTGAAGGAGAGTTTGAGGTCTTTTCTCCGAGGATCAGGGGCTTAGAGTACTCTATTTTCCATTACGCACAACGGTTTTACATTCTCACCAATAAGGACGGTGCGACCAATTTTAAGCTCATGAGCGCAGATGAGGGGCAGACCTCGGCGGAGCATTGGGTGGAGTTCATAGGACATCGGGATGATGTACTTCTCGAAGATGTTGAAATTTTTGAGGAGTTTTATGTTCTTTCTGAAAGAATACAAGGTCTCAATAAACTAAAAATAGTACGTTGGGATGGAACCGATTCTTATTATATACCCTTTGATAGCGAAACTTATGTGGCAGGCACCTATATAAATCCGGATTTTGTAAGCCACACGCTGCGTTATGTTTATAATGCTATGACCACGCCTTATTCCATAATTGATTTCAATATGGAAACGAAAGAGCTTAAAGTCCAGAAGGTACAGGAAGTCTTAGGCGGAAAATTTGAACCTGATGATTATATCGCTGAGAGGCTCTGGGCAACGGCGGCAGATGGCGCACAAATACCAATCTCCCTGGTCTATAGAAAAGATAGCCCGATCGATGGCACCCGTCCTTTATTGCTCTATGGCTATGGGGCGTATGGAAGTACGGTTGATCCTCATTTCTCTTCGGTTCGTTTAAGCCTTCTCGATCGCGGTTTCATATATGCCATTGCCCATGTAAGGGGAGGGGAATACCTTGGGCGTAGCTGGTATGAAAAAGGCAGGCTGTTGTTTAAAAAGAACACTTTTACCGATTTTATCGATTGTTCGAAGTTCCTGATCGAGAAAAAGTATACAAGTCCGGCTCACCTCTACGCCTACGGAGCTTCTGCAGGTGGACTGCTTATCGGGGCTGTGATCAATATGGCGCCAGAATTATATAATGGGGTGATTGCTGCTGTTCCTTTTGTAGATGTCATCACAACAATGCTCGATCATACTATCCCCTTAACCACGGGTGAATACGACGAATGGGGGAATCCTGATGAAGAAGAGTTTTACAATTACATCAAGTCTTATTCGCCTTATGACAATGTAGGAGCACGGGAATACCCTAATATGCTGATAACTACAGGCTTACATGATTCTCAGGTGCAATACTGGGAACCCGCCAAGTGGGTGGCTAAGCTTAGGGAACTCAAGACCAATAATAACCAAATCTATCTGGACACCAACATGGGCACGGGCCATGGCGGGGCATCTGGACGATTTGAAGCCTTAAAAGAAACGGCCAAAGAATATGCCTTTATACTCGATTTAGAAGGTAAAATTCCCAAGTCGGAAAAAAAATAGTAATTTTGACACCGTTATTGTTCCCGGAAGCGGGATACATAGAGCTAACCTAACTTTATGGAAAGTAAAATAAACGCTTATAGCAACATCCTAGATCTCATAGGAAACACCCCCCTTGTCAAACTCAATCGCATCACAGAATCCTTAACGGGAAACTATTATGCTAAAGTGGAGGCTTTTAATCCTGGCCATTCGTCTAAGGACAGAATAGCCGCCTATATTATTGAAGAAGCCGAGCGTAGGGGGATATTAAAAGAGAACAGCACCATTATAGAAACGACTTCTGGTAATACCGGATTCAGTTTAGCGATGGTGAGTATCGTAAAAGGCTACAAATGTGTCCTTGCCGTGAGTTCAAAATCTTCCAAGGATAAGATCGACATGTTGAGGTCTATGGGAGCCAAAGTTTATGTTTGTCCGGCACATGTCAGCGCAGACGACCCGCGTTCCTATTACCAGGTGGCCAAAAGACTGAGTGATGAGATCCAAGGGTCCATCTATATCAACCAGTACTTCAACAATCTCAATATTGAGGCGCATTATAGAACTACAGGTCCTGAGATCTGGGAGCAAACCAACGGTCATATCACGCATTTGGTGGCATGCAGCGGAACGGGAGGTACCATATCAGGTACCGCTAGATACCTTAAGGAAAAAAATCCAAAAATCAGGATCATCGGAGTAGACGCCTACGGGTCTGTTCTTAAGAAATACCATGAGACCGGCGAATTCGATCGTGACGAGATTTACCCCTACCGGATAGAAGGTCTGGGCAAGAATCTGATTCCCGATGCGACTGATTTCGACGTAATTGACCAGTTTATCAAGGTTTCGGACGAAGACAGTGCTCATACTGCGAGGGAAATTTCCCGTACCGAAGGTATTTTTGTGGGCTATACCAGTGGTGCGGTGATGCAGGCTATCAAAAAACTGAACCAGAAGGGTGAATTTGATAAGAATAGTCAGGTTGTGGTGATTTTCCCAGACCATGGATCGAGATATATGAGTAAAATCTATAGCGATCAATGGATGAGCGATCAAGGATTTTTCGACCATAAGAACGCAGAGAATAAGCAAAGGGTAGAGTTCGTAAAATAATAAGGATACCCATTGATATATCAGGGCAATGATAATCATTGCCCTTTTTTATTAATTTACTGATATTTAATATCTTACAACTTATTTTAGCACCAAATCAAACTTAGAATCAACTATTTTAGGTAAGATAACCGGGCAATATTATTATGATTGCTGCCTAAAATTCCATAGTTTTGCTGACAATTCCAAACTGTAGTAAATGAGAGATTTATTTGACAGAATTACAGAAAATAAAGGTCCTTTAGGAAAGTGGGCTTCACAGGCTGAAGGCTATTTCGTTTTTCCAAAATTAGAAGGTCCAATCTCTAATCGAATGAAGTTCCAGGGGAAAGAAGTGATCACCTGGAGCATCAACGACTATCTGGGTCTGTCCAATTTACCTGAGATTAAGAAGGTCGATGGCGAGGCTGCGATGGAACACGGAGCGGCTTATCCTATGGGTGCGAGAATGATGAGTGGCCATACCGATTTCCACGAGCAACTGGAACGGGAATTAGCCGAATTTGTAAGCAAAGAATCAGCCTATTTACTGAATTTCGGCTATCAGGGTATCATGTCGGCCATCGATGCGCTTGTATCCAAGGACGATATTATAGTGTACGACGTAGATTCTCATGCTTGTATCATCGACGGGGTTCGGTTACATGTTGGGAAACGCTTCACTTTTAAGCATAACGATATAGAAAGCCTGAAAAAAAACCTGGAGCGGGCTACTAAAATGGCCGAACAGACCGGCGGAGGCATATTGGTGATCTCTGAAGGGGTTTTCGGGATGAGAGGAGAGCAGGGGAAACTCAAGGAAATAGCAGCGCTCAAGAAGGAGTTTAACTTCAGACTGCTGGTAGATGATGCTCATGGCTTTGGCACATTAGGTAAAACAGGAGCCGGTGCCGGTGAAGAGCAGGGTGTTCAGGACGATATTGATGTCTATTTTGCCACTTTTGCGAAATCGATGGCAGGTATCGGGGCATTTTTGGCTGCGGATAAGGAGATCATCGATTACTTGAAATATAATCTGCGCTCTCAGATGTTTGCCAAATCACTGCCGATGATCTTTGTCAAAGGAGCGTTAAAGCGATTGGAAATGCTTCGTACCCAGCCTGAACTGAAGCAAAAACTTTGGGAAAATGTCGACGCATTGCAAAATGGTTTGAAGGAGCGGGGCTTTGATATTGGGACTACCTCCAGTTGTGTTACTCCGGTCTATCTCAGCGGTAGTATCCCTGAAGCCATGGCCCTGGTTAGAGACCTTCGTGAAAACTACGGTATATTCTGTTCTATTGTGGTGTATCCGGTTATACCAAAAGGCCTGATTTTGTTGAGGATGATTCCCACAGCAACCCATACCATGGAAGATATTGAGGCGACCCTTGAGGCCTTTTCCGCTATACGCGAACGGTTGGAAAATGGTACCTACAAGAGACTTTCTTCTGCAGTAGCTGCTGCGATGGGCGAATAGAACAATACCGGTCTAAGCTAAACCCGACTTACTTTTTTCTAAGTAGCACAAGTTTATAGGTACACCTCTTTTTGTAGACTTCAGGATTAAAATATTTCCACATTTGCTGTATGGCCAAATTATCTGCAAGTTCCGGGGAGCGGAAGCAGTGTGTAATACCTTTTTTGTGAAAAGTTTGGCCGAATTCGTGCATAATCATGGCGGTTATCCCTTTGTTCTGGAATTCGGGATGAATACCGATGAGATAGAACAGCACACTCTTGCTCTTCTTCCTGGCTTTATTCAAATGAAAAATCCCGAATGGAAATAATTTACCCTTGGCCTTCTTCATGGCCTCAGAATAGGAAGGCATTACAATGGCAAAGGCGACGAGCTGATCTTGTTCGTCTAGCACGAACTTGATGTACTCCGGATTGATAAACTTGAGGTACTTTTTCTTAAAATATTCGATCTGAGACTTGGAAATAGGCACAAAAGAGGAGAGTTTTATATAGGTCTCCTGGAACAATTCGAACATGCGGTCTGCCCAGTCCATAATGTCTTTAGTTCGACTAAAATTCACTGCCTTTAATTTATATCGCGCCTTAATTATGTCTTGTATTCGCTTATAATGATCAGGATCGGTGTGATATAGGGTAAAACGACTTTCCAAATAGGTTTTTTCAACCTGTAATCCGAAGCTTTCGTAATGTTCTTTATAATAGGGATAATTGTACCAGGTGATCATGCTGCCAGGCGATTCAAAGCCCTCGGTAAGCACCCCTACCTTATCAAGGTTAGAAAACCCGAGCGGACCTTCCATGAAATCGAGTTGGTTTTGCAGGCCGATCTCATGAACCTTGGTTAAAAGTGCTGTCGAAACCTCCTTATCATCAATAAAATCTAACCATCCAAAACGGATTTTACCGATTCCCTGATCCTTTACTTCAAGCCAATTGATGATCACTACAATTCTGCCTGCGATCTTTCCGCTTTTATAAGCGAGGAAGAAGCGTGCATCGGCATTGTGAAATACTGGGTTTTTCCTTTTATCGAAACTTTCAATTTCTTCGCTTATTATCGGGGGAATCCACTGTTCTGAATCCCTGTATAGTTCAAAAGGAAATTTTACAAATAACCTGAGATCCGCAAGACTCGAAATTTCTTTCAGGGTGATCATACGAGTAAATCATAAGATCAATATTAGGCAATATTGTACAGGGAATGAAGCGTCAGGAGCCATTTTTTGATAAGTTTATGAACCTCCCGCTAAGGTTGGTAAGATCTTAGAAGTCGAAATCGTCTTTCTTCTTTTTGTTCTTTTTGGCTTTTTTACGCTGATTTCGAATTTCTTTTTTAGAAGGGCCGATCTCTGAGGATCTATTCTTCTTCATCGAATTTTTCTTGATTGGCCCTCCTGGCGTCTGTGATTTATTAATAATCTGGTCTTGGTGAAAATCCAATCGGTAGGACAACCCGAAGGCAGCAAAATATCTGCTTGGTGAAGTTTTGAAGTTCCCACCCAGGCTCAGATCAATTTGAAAATTAGGGTTGAGCAAATGCGATACTCCGGTTCGTAGCAAAATGTCTGAATACCGATCGCTGTCTATCCCTTGATTCTCTATGAAAGCACTCCATTTAGGATTTCTAAATGCATGAGAAAAGGAAATGACATAGCTCATCTCCGGAAAATCCGTACCGATCCTGTCATATATGAAATTCAGGATCAAAACCGACTTCGGGGTCAGCTGGCTCTGTGTGGCCAGCAAGGCCCTGGGCGATATGGTGGGGTCTTCCGGATAAAATGGATTGTCGCCCAATACAAAATTGGCTCCGCCATAAATCGAAATCGCCGGGATAAGATTCTTCCATTGAAATTTATTGTTTGCACGCCAGCTGCGCAGATTGGGTTTGTTGCGTTCAGGGTTTTTATAAGGATCGAATAACAAGTATTTCACTCCCAGACGATTGTCAGCAAAACCGGTCCTTGATTCATTGAAATCAAGCGCGATATAGTTTATATCCTGATTTTGGTAGCTCCCTTCCCATATAATTTCCAAAGATTCAAAAAGTAGTCCGTACCTCAGTGCGAGCTCGCCACCGATAATATTCGAATCTGTAAGAAGATCGGAATGATCCCTTTGTTCATAGTACCCTCCAAATTCGGCCTGAACCACATTTCTACCCACTGCATAGGCACTTACAGAAACACCCGGCCGGTTGGAATTGATCACCTCTGTGTACTGAGAACGTGCTATAAATGGAGTATTCAGCAATAGAATTAAGAGAATTCCTCCATAAAGTTTCCATGTGATACCTTGCCCCATAAAGTCTGTTTTATTAATATTTTATGACTTTTGTACAGTAAATACAACGTCGGAATTGTACTTTTGATATATCAATCTCAAAGATTATGGGAATTTTAAAGACTATATTGGTCATTTTACTGGTCTATTATCTTATAAGATTACTGGCCAGATGGTTTGCTCCAAAATTATTTGTTTATGCTGCCAGGAAAACCGAAGAGCGTTTCAGAGAGCAATTCGGAGATTTTCAAAGCTTTGGAAATGCTCAGGAAAGACCGGAAGGTGATATAACCATTGAAAAAAAATCAACAAAGAATAATCGCCGCTCTTTGGAAGTAGGAGAGTATATAGACTTTGAAGAACTGGAATAACCTATTCCCTTATTTCTTTTATGAACAGCCGCGTAAAAGCATTATTTACCCACTTTTTTAGCTTAGTTTTTTTTGTAGTGGTCGCCCTGGCCTTTTTTCATCCTGTTTTGCAGGGAAAGACAATACTGCAATCCGATATTCAACAGTATAATGGTATGTCACGGGAGCAAACAGAATTCCGTGAGCAGACCGGAGAAGAACCGTACTGGACCAATAGCGCATTCGGGGGAATGCCAACTTTTCAATTGGGGGCGCGTTACCCACATCATTATGTAAAGGATTTAGACAGGGCCATTCGGTTTTTGCCGAGACCTGCTGACTATCTTTTTCTTTATTTCTTAGGATTTTATATTCTTCTGACCTGTCTTAAGGTCGATTTTAAACTTGCCATACTTGGCTCGCTGGCCTTCGGATTTTCAACATATTTTATAATTATTCTTGGGGTAGGGCATAATGCAAAGGCCCATGCTCTGGGCTATTTACCGGTTTTACTGGCGGGCATACTATTGGTCTTCAGGAAAAAATACCTGTGGGGCTTTGTACTTAGCTCGGTTGCCATGGGGCTCGAAATAGCGGCGAATCATTACCAGATGACGTATTATTTCATGCTGTTGATCTTATTGCTGGGCATCGTTTTTATGGTCGATGCTATCAGGACAAAAACACTTCCCCATTATTTTAAATCCGTGGGGCTACTGCTCCTAGCCGTTATTCTCGCTATAGGCGCAAATGCGACCAGTGTCATGGCCACGAAACAGTATGCCGACTGGAGCACCCGAGGCTCGTCGGAATTGACCATCCAGCCCGATGGTTCACCCAAAATGGCTACCGACGGCCTTGATAAAGAATATATCACTCAGTACAGCTATGGTATAGCAGAGTCACTAAACCTGTTTGTCCCAAGGTTATTTGGGGGTGCCAATGCCGAAAACCTGGGGAAAGATTCAAAGACATATGAATATCTTACCGAACAAGGTCTGGCCAGAAGCAGGGCTCTGGAATTTAGCAGTGCACTGCCCCTATATTGGGGAGATCAACCGGGTACTTCGGGTCCGGCTTATCTTGGTGCAGTGGTATTTTTTCTGTTCATTCTGGGATTGATCCTGGTAAAGGGTAAGTACAAATGGTGGTTGATATTGGGTAGTTTATTTGCACTGCTGCTGTCGTGGGGAAAGAATTTTCCCTGGCTCACCGATTTTATGATAGATTATTTCCCTCTGTACAATAAATTCAGGGCGGTTTCTTCCATTCAGGTGATCATCGAACTATGCGTCCCATTATTGATGATACTGGGCCTTGTAAAGGTCTTTGCTGCCAACGGCGATCATCAGCAAAAACTACGCGCCTTAAAAGTTAGTTTTTTTACAGTCTTAGGCTTGGGTATCGTCTTATTGCTTTTTCAGGGGATGTTTAGTTTCACCGGTCTGAATGATGCCATGTATGAACGATATTTTGGTGAAGAAGTGCTGGCGGTGATTCGAAGGGATCGTGAAATTGTATATCGCAACGATACCATTAGGTCCTTGATATTTGTAGGTCTTGCTGCATTGGTCCTTTTAATTTATTTAAAAGGAAAGCTCAAACCGGTTTTTGGTATCCTTTTACTGGCTCTATTGATCAGTATAGACCTTGTTTCCGTTGCAAAACGATATATCAGTGAAGATCAGTTCGTGAAACAACGTATGGTTAAGGAACCATTTGCCGAAACCCAGGTGGATCGGCAAATTATGACCGACACTACCATTTTTAGAGTTTTTGATCAGACCGAAGGCCTGAATGGAGCCAGAACTTCGAATTTTCATAATTCGATTGGAGGATATCATGCCGCGAAACCCGCCGGCATGCAGGAGCTTTTCGATTTTCATATCTACAGGAACAATCTCTCCGTGCTTCATATGCTAAATGTTAAATATGTAATACAGAATGATGAGGAGGGAAATAAAAGTGTAGCCTATAATCCCAGGGCATGTGGCAATGCCTGGTTTGTTTCAAGACTGATAGGGGTGAAGAGCTCCGATGAAGAGATCAGCAGGCTCGACAGCCTTGATGTGCAATCCGAAGCTTTGGTCAATACGAGCAAGTTTCCGGAAATAAAGGCCAAGGAGTTCGAGAACGACTCGAGTGCTGCTATTGTACTTACAGACTATCAACCTAATCGGCTCAGGTATGTGTCGACCAATTCAAGTGAAGGATTGGCGGTTTTTTCGGAAATGTATTACGATAAGGGATGGAATGCTTATGTAGATGGTAGACCTCAGCCTTATTTCAGGGTAAATTATGTTTTACGCGCGATCAAACTATCGCCTGGCCAGCATCAAATAGAGTTTAAGTTCGAACCAGAGGTCGTTTCCACCGGGAGTCAGATTACCCTGGCAAGTTCAGTCCTCCTTCTTCTTATATTGTTGGGTGGGGCATTTTATACCATTTTTAAAGGACGAAAAAAGGCTAAACCCGATGCCTAAAGTTTTGGTGATAACCTATTACTGGCCACCGGCAGGAGGGCCTGGAGTACAACGATGGTTGAGCTTCACCAGATATTTGGCAGAATTCGGTTTTCAGCCAGTGGTCTTCATACCCGATGATCCGCATTATCCAATAAAAGATGAATCTTTGTTAGATGATATCCCCGAAGGTCTGCCCATTTACAGACAGAAAATAATTGAACCTTATTCGCTGGCCAAGACGCTCTTCGGAAAAAAAGCCGACACGATAAGTTCTGGGATCATCAAAGAGGAATCACAAAGCTGGTCTGAACGGCTCATGATATGGATAAGGGGAAACCTGTTTATTCCCGATGCCAGAAAGTTTTGGGTGGGGCCCGCCAGTAAAAAAATATTGAAGATCATTCGGGATGAACAAATTGAAACATTAATTACCACAGGCCCGCCTCATAGCATACATCTAATTGGCCTAGAGGTTAAACTGCAAACAGAAATCAGGTGGGTTGCCGATTTCAGGGATCCATGGACCAGTATCGGATACCACCAAAAGCTAAATCTTGGTTCTGCTGCCCAAAAAAAGCATAAAAGGCTCGAAAGTCTAGTACTAAACAAAGCCGATAAGATCATTACCACCAGCCAGACGACCCGCGATGAATTCTGCCGGATAACAACCAAGCCTATAACGGTAATCACAAATGGCTACGAGTCCAGTGCATCTATGGAAGACATATCATTGGACCAGGAGTTCACGCTTTCATATATTGGATCCTTGCTCAGTGGCCGCAATCCAACAAATCTTTGGAAAGTCATCTCGGAACTCATCGATGAAAATCCGGGCCTGAGCAAGCAAATTAATATTAAAATCGTGGGCCTGATCGGTGAAGATGTTTTAAAGAGCCTCGATCAATATGGGCTGAAAGATCATACCACCCTTATCCCCTATGTCAGTCATCAGGAGGCTCGGGCCTATCAAAGATCTTCTCAGGTTTTACTTTTACTGGAAATCGATCGTTCCGAGTGCAAAGGGATTATTCCCGGGAAACTATTTGAATATATGTCCGCTAAAAGACCTATACTGGCGATAGGACCTGTGGATTGGGAGGCCGGCCATATGGTGGAAAATACCCAAACCGGTGTCTATTTTACCCATAAAGCTTCAGAGACATTAAAAAGGCAAATATTGGAATGGTATGAGTTGTTTCAAAAAGGGAAGCTACATTTGAGTCCGGATACCATTACTATGTATAGCAGAAGATCATTGACAGAAAAACTTGCAGAGGAGCTCAAATGGGAATAATTTTTAGACAGTCGATGCGAAATACGGTGGTCACCTATCTTGGTTTCGGCATAGGTGCGATCAATGTACTGTTCCTGTATACCCGATTTCTATCAGAAGCTTATTTCGGATTGGTTGGGGTAATACTGTCTACCTCGGTAATTCTTATGCCCATACTCGCACTTGGAGTACCAAATACTTTGGTCAAGTATTTTAGTGGGTATGAAGAGCGGCAAGAGCAACAGCACTTTCTTTCAATGATGCTATTACTGCCAATGTTGTTTATTTTGCCCATAGCCTTATTGAGCTGGATCTCTTACGATGCCATAGCCGCTTTTTTGTCGAGGAAGAACGATATTGTCGGGAATTATGTATGGTATGTTTTCCTCATCGGTATGGCGATGGCGTATTTTGAGGTCTTTTATGCCTGGTCAAAGGTTTACCTAAGGTCGGTATTCGGAAATTTCATGAAAGAGGTATTCGCCAGGATTTGTATTAGTATAGCCCTGGTTTTAGTCTCCCTAGACTGGCTATCGGTGGAAGGATTTTTAAAATGTCTGGTGGGTATATATCTGTTGAGGACGCTCATAATGAAATTGTATGCCTATAGCCTGTCCCTGCCGAAAATTTCTTTCTCATTGCCCTCCAACACACGAGAAGTTTTGCTTTATAGCACATTTATCGTTTTGGGTGGTTCAGTGGCGGTGATCTTGCTGGAGATCGACAGATTTATGATCAATCAGTTTATAGCCATAGAAAATGTAGCGTACTATACTGTCTCCATCTTTATTGCAACGGTCATCGCGGTTCCCTCCCGGGCGATGCACCAGATCACCTATCCTATGACGGCAGAACTTATGAATAACGGCTCGGGCACCGAATTAAAGGAACTATATAAAAAGAGCTCACTCACGCTTTTTATCATAGCCGGACTTATTTTTTTACTTGTTTTGCTCAATCTCGAAGAATTATATCAACTATTGCCTCTTAATTACCGTGGAGGATTTACCGTTGTCTTGTTCATTGGATTGGCAAAGGTTTTTGATGCCTTAATGGGAAATAACAATGCTATATTGTTCAACTCCGAACACTACAGGATATTTTTACTAATGGGTATTTTTCTGGTGGTTTTCACAATCCTGTTAAATCTTTGGTTCATACCCCGATTTGGAATAAATGGCGCTGCCGTTGCAAGTTTTATGGCCATCGCTTCCTATAATATTGCCAAGTTGATTTTTGTTAAACGCAAATTCGATATGGCTCCCTTTACTGCCGATACATTCAAAGTATTAGGTCTATTGATCTTTGTTGGGGCGCTCTTTTACCTTTTCAATTTTACTTTTCATCCCATCGTGAATATTATCTTCAAGAGTATGCTTATGAGCCTAATGTATATAGGGATCCTCTATAGATTTAAGATTTCTGAGGACATATTTGGATTGCTTTCTAATTGGTTTAAAAGGTAAAGCCCCACGGGGAATAATCCACCGCAGGGCTCAACAACTAACCAACCTAAAAACTATCTTTATCGCACTGTTCTGCTGCTTCGGCTATAAGTTCCTTTCTTATTAGATCTTGAACTTTTCTTAGCACTACTAGATTTGCTCCTATCGGAAGGCCTTCTTTGTGCTATGCTTGTACTGCGTTTAACCTCCCGGTTTCCAGATCTCGCAACTGAAGTCTTAGTCGATTTTGTATTTCTTTCATAAGATCTTCTTCCCTCTGGCTTAGTGCTGCGCTTGACCACAGTCCTTGAGCTTCTCGATGTGACCTGTCTCTTCGGACTATCAGCCCGGCTGTTTTTGACGATATTTCTCGCCTTAGGAGATGCATCACTTCGCTTTATCGTTCTCGAGGCACCCCTTGTCTGGGGACGCTCACTATTGGTCACCGATCTGCGCACAGTATTCCTACCATTGTCTGAATTTCGTACAGCTTTAGACCTGGTCAGGCTGCTCCTGTTCCCGCTGGAAGATCTTACGGCACTGTTTTTTCGCACAGTATTCCTGGTACCGTTTCTATGGTTGTTCGCATATCGAACCTCACCCCTGGTATGGCCATATTCGTTTCTGCCATGGTTCTTCCTGACGGCTACTCTACGGTCATTCCTGTAAATACGTGACCTGTGGTGTCCTTTATTATAGTGGCGGTAAGGCCTGCCTACTTGCACATAGGACCTCCTGTAATTATGGTAGTATGGGCTGTAATAGGTATATCGTGTAGGGTAATAATACCTACGATAGGGTGTTGTCCATACATTACAAAATCCAACAACAGGTCTTACAAAGTATCGGTGATAGGGTCGGTAAACATAGTGTCTGTTATATATATTGACATAACCTGTACAATAATCGTAATAACCTCTATTGTTATAATAAACATTTAAACCACCTATACGTCTGACGCGATTGTTGCGATACCAAATATTGACATTACCGATCTGGCTTACCCGCCCGTAATAATCATAATAAATCGGTACATTTTCCACCTGGATAACGGCACCGTAATCATCATATTGAACATACGAGTTGTAGCTATAGCCAGAGTTGAATGTGAAACTGGCCGAACCTGTACTCACAAAGGCGCCTGCATTGAGACGGTTATTGATGTAAAAGTCGAATTCACCATCGGGATACACTGAAAACGTAGTGCCGCTCTCTTCAAAAATGAAGGATTTCCCATAGTTATTAAAATATGTTGCTGAGTTGTCTTTTCCAACTTCTGCCTGGACATAGGTGATGCCCAACAGGAGTATCACGGAATAAAATACTAACCTTTTCATGACATTTTGTTTTTAGTTCCAGACGTAACTATTTACATCCAACTAATACTTTTCAATTAGCGTGCCATAAATTGTTATAGAAATATAAATTATTGATTATCAATAATATAAATCAATAATTGTCAATAAGATTTCTATGCTTAGTTGGGTAGGTACAGGAAGCGGCAATATTAATCGAGCTTTTCCCTCAAGTATCTGGCGGTATACGATGCTTCGGATTTAAGCAGTTCTTCCGGTGTCCCTGAGGCAATAAGTTGTCCACCTTTTTCACCACCATCGGGTCCGAGATCAATAATGTAATCGGCGCATTTGATCAGCTCGATATTATGTTCGATAACAATTATCGAATGCCCCCTGGAGATTAGCGCATTGAAGGACGTGAGTAATTTATTGATATCGTGAAAATGTAACCCTGTGGTGGGTTCATCAAAAATGAACAGCGTTTTATCCTTGTCGTTCCCTTTTAGCAGAAAGGAAGCCAGTTTTATCCGTTGTGCTTCGCCTCCCGAGAGGGTAGAAGACGACTGTCCTAATGTTACATAACCAAGACCGACATCTTGCAGGGATTTTAATTTTCCCACGATCCGTTTCTGGTTGGTATTTTCGAAGAACTCTACGGCGTTATCGATGGTCATATTAAGAACATCGTCTATGTTGACTTCTTCGAACCTTACTTCCAGGACTTCTTTTTTAAAGCGTTTTCCCTTGCAAGTATCACATTCCAGATGCACATCGGCCATAAACTGCATCTCGACGGTAATCTCGCCTTCACCTTTGCATTTCTCACAGCGTCCGCCATCTACATTAAATGAAAAATGCTTCGCCTGGTAACCCCTTATCTTACTCAATCGTTGCGTAGCAAATAGATTTCGGATGTCATCATATGCCTTTATATAGGTTACGGGATTTGATCTGGAAGAACGTCCTATCGGGTTTTGATCCACGAACTCCACATTTTTTATCGCCTGGAATTTCCCTTCGAATTCGGTATACTGACCGGCACGTTCTCCATAACCACCGATCTCTTTTTGTATGATGGGGTACAGAAGCTTTCTAACAAGGGTACTTTTGCCACTTCCTGAGACACCGGTTACCACAGTGAGCATATTGAGCGGAAAAAGCACATCGATATTTTTGAGGTTATTTTCCCTGGCTCCCTTGATAGTGATGAAGTTTTTAGATGTACGTCTTGCTTCTGGTGTTATAATTTTAAGCTTTCCATTGAGATATCCTGCGGTTAGAGAGGAAGAACTCAAAACTATATCGATATTACCATGAGCGACCACTTCTCCGCCGTGGGTGCCTGCCTCAGGACCAATATCGATCACCTCATCGGCGGCACGCATGATATCTTCATCGTGCTCAACAACAATCACTGTATTTCCAAGATCTCTGAGTGATTTCAGCACGCCTATCAGGCTTTCGGTGTCCTTGGGATGTAAGCCAATGCTCGGTTCGTCTAGGATGTACATAGAGCCTACCAGGCTGCTGCCCAATGAAGTGGCCAGATTAATACGCTGACTTTCACCACCCGATAAGCTATTGGATTTCCTATTCAGCGTCAGATAGCTCAATCCTACCTTATTCAGGAATCCCAGCCTGGTAGTGATTTCTTTGAGCAGCCGGCCAGAAATCTTTTTGTCGTGCGCCTTCAATTCAAGGGTGTCAAAAAAATTGATAAGCTTATCGATAGGAAGCTCTACAAGGTCTGAAATGGACTTGCCACCCAGTTTAATGTAGTCGGTCTCCTCTCTCAGACGCCTTCCGTTACAGGAACTACAACGGGTCTTACCCCTATATCTGGAGAGCATAACCCGGTTCTGTATCTTGTAGCTCTTCTCTTCCAGTTTTTTAAAAAAGTTATCGATGCCGATAAAATATTCATTGCCCGACCATACGAGCTCTTTTTCGGCTTCGCTGAGCTTAAACCAGGGTTTATGGATGGGAAAGTTGAACTTATAGGCACTGTTCACCAATTGATCCCGATACCAGCTCATGCTTTCACCGCGCCAGGGAAATATGGCATTTTCATATACCGACAATCCCGTGTTAGGTACTACAAGCTTTTGGTCGATACCGATGACATCGCCATAGCCCTCACATTTTGGACAGGCCCCATAAGGATTGTTAAAGCTGAACAGGTGTACGTTGGGATCGGGGAAGATCATACCGTCGAGCTCGAACTTGGTACTAAAAATATGACGGTTCCCATTTTCCACCTCTTCGATCATACATTCGCCCTTGCCTTCAAAAAAAGCGGTATCGATAGCATTAGCCAGGCGAAAGAAAAAATCTTCATCATCTTTCATCACGATCCGGTCTACCACCAGCTCAAAAGTTCTTCCGAGACCTGGCAGAGATTCATCCACCCGATGTATACTATTCTTGAATTTTATCCGGGCATAGCCTTGTTTAGATAGAACCTGCAATATCTTTTGTGGATCCCTGTCCTCGGGAACAACTATTGGTGCCAGAAGCAGAAGCCGGGTACCCTCTTCGAATCCTTTTAAATGGTTTACAACATCCGAGGTGGTGTGTTTCTTGACCTGCTTTCCGGAAATCGGGGAAAAGGTCTTACCTATACGCGCGTACAATAATTTTAAATAATCGTATATCTCGGTGGAAGTACCTACCGTGGAGCGTGGGTTGGTGGAGTTGACTTTCTGTTCGATAGCGATGGCCGGGGCGATCCCTTTTATAAAATCGACCTTGGGTTTGTCGAGTTTCCCCAAAAATTGTCTGGCATAAGATGACAAACTCTCAACATAGCGTCTTTGACCCTCGGCATAAAGGGTATCGAAGGCCAGGGTGGACTTTCCCGAACCCGATAAACCTGTGATCACCACCAACTTGTTACGTGGGATTACAACGTCTATGTTCTTCAGGTTGTGTAGCTTAGCCCCCTTAATAATAATATTGTCTTTGGGGTCTGCCTCTGAAATGGAAATGGGTTTACTCATGGAATTTGCAAAGATACAACATGGGGTTTTCAATAACTAATAAGTGTTATTATACCTCAAAAAACCGTCAAATCACAACATTGTTTTTTTATCAACTCATATTTTTTCTATATTTGATTTATAATAATTCGTAACAGATCGCCTATACATAGACCATTACTTTTTTGTGATTTAACCTAAATAGCTGAAGTCCCTGCTTCTTGAAAGGGCCCCTTATTTAACCAAAAAAGTAATGTGTATGGAACTACAGATCGAAGATTCTATTCTAGTAAGAGATTATATCAGCGGTGACGAAATGGCGCTTGAGAAGCTGATCCTGAAACATAATCAACGCCTCAGCAGTTTTATTTATTCCAAGGTATTGAACAGGGATATCACTGAAGATATCTTCCAGGATACTTTTATCAAGGTCATTAAAACCCTGAAAAAAGGAAATTATAGTGAGGAGGGTAAGTTCTTGCCCTGGGTTATGCGGATTGCTCATAACCTTATTATCGACCATTTCCGAAGAAACAAAAGAATGCCGCGTTTCGAAGGCTCGGAAGATTTCAATATTTTTTCTGTTTTGGGCGATGATAAGCTCAATGCCGAGAAACAACTGATCAAAGATCAGATCGATAGCGATCTGACTATGCTGATCGAGGAGTTGCCCGATGATCAGAAAGAGGTACTGATGATGAGGATATACCGCGACATGAGTTTTAAGGAAATATCTGAAAATACGGGTGTTAGCATTAACACAGCCCTGGGGCGTATGCGCTATGCCCTGATCAATTTGCGCAAAATCATCGAAAAGAATAATATAGTTTTGACGAATTAATAGGTTTTAGGTCGATTAATCCGAATGGTTGTGCTGTTGCTTCCGTTAATTTATGGTAACAACAAAGCATGATGGAGAAAATCTACCCGGAATATAAAGATCGCTGTAAACTTATTAAAACCAGCCCTGAGAAGGTATCGTTTTTATTAAAATACTCGCAGTCTTTGAATATAGTAAAACATAAAAAGTTCACTTTCGAGAATAATCTTAATTAAAACCGCAAGATAATATAGTTCTTATATACATCAACAGATCCCTCTGATTAGCGAATCGGAGGGATTTTTGGTTACAGACAGAATAATCTTGCAAGATCTTCAACCTGGCGCTGAGTGGCCGCTCAACTCCAAATAAACCGATTTATTGTATCAGAAATCCTAAAAACGGTGTTTGACATCATAAATCGTGGGTTACACAACATAGTTTTTTTGGCAGGAGGCTATTTCTCTACTTTTATTCCATGACTCAGAATAATAAGAGAAATAACCAATTCTAATGACGCTGATCTTTTCAGACAAGAGCAGCGATTAACCAAAAAATACTTTATATATGGAAACGCAATTAGATGATTCAATACTTGTAAGGGACTACATCAGCGGGGACGAAGCCGCCCTTGAAATTCTTGTCAAAAAACACAATCAGCGGATCACCAGTTTTATTTATTCCAAAGTCCTGGATCGTGATATCACTGAGGATATTTTTCAAGATACATTTATAAAGGTTATCAAAACCTTAAAAAAAGGACGCTACAGCGAAGAAGGTAAATTCTTGCCTTGGGTAATGCGTATTGCTCATAACCTCATAATAGATCATTTTCGCAGAAACAAGCGTATGCCTAAATTCGAAGGAAATGACGATTTTAATATATTCTCAGTCATCGGCGACGATAAACTCAATGCGGAAAAGCAATTGATCAAAGAACAGATAGATAGCGATCTTAGCCTGTTGATCGACGAATTGCCCGACGATCAGAAAGAGGTGCTCCTGATGAGGATATACCGTGATATGAGCTTTAAAGAAATCTCTGAAAATACCGGTGTAAGCATTAATACGGCCCTTGGAAGAATGCGCTATGCCCTGATCAACCTTAGGAAGATTATCAACAAACATAAAATTGTGCTGACGAATTCTTAATTCGTTCTAAAACCAAGCAATATTTCCATAATAGTGGCGTTATTTTAACATAACGATACTATAATCATATGGAAAAAATTTACTCTCAAGAAAAAAGTGTTGGAAGATCATTTAAGGTTAGCCCTGAAACGATAAGGTTTCTGATGGATTTTTCCCGATCTTTTCACTGCACAAATTATGGGGATCTCAAATTTGAAACAAATTTGAACTAAGAAAATCACAGACCCGCATTTAGCGGGTCTTTTTTTTGTAATATTTCCTAATAACCGTTTTCCTGCCCACCTTTTTTGTGATGATATCCCGTTCTAGATCCCAGCCTCTGGCCGGGCAGTATTGTCTGCCATACCAGATAATCTGCAGATGTAGTTTATTCCAGCTTTCTTCGGGAAATAATCTCTTGGCGTCCCTTTCGGTCTGAACCACATTTTTACCATTGCTCAGTCCCCAGCGATACATAAGTCTGTGAATATGGGTGTCGACCGGAAATGCATTAATTCCAAAGGCCTGGGAAACAACTACGCTCGCTGTTTTATGACCGACTCCGGGTAATTCCTCTAGCAAGTCTAACTCCCGGGGCACCTCACCGTCGTACTTTTTGATCAGAATTTCCGATAACCCATGAATCGCCTTGGCTTTTGAAGGCGATAAACCGACTGGTTTTATGATTTCCCTGATTTCCTCTATACTGAGTTTTACCATTTCGAATGGTGTGCGTGCCCTTTGAAAAAGCAATGGGGTGATCTGGTTCACTTTTACATCTGTACTCTGAGCCGACAAAAGAACGGCGATCAGAAGTGTGAACGGGTCTTTATGCTCAAGGGGAATGGGAACTTTTGGGTAAAGCTCTTCCAGAGTATCAATAATGAATTTTACTTTTTCTGCTTTGGTCATTTTGTTATTTTTGAACAAAATCAAACGCGAATTTAATTAAAAATTGACTATGAAAACATTGAAGGCAGGGGACAAGGCACCGAATTTCACCGCAAAGGACCAGGATGGGAATACGGTAAAACTCTCCGATTTTGAAGGTAAAAAACTTGTGGTATTTTTCTATCCAAAAGCCAGTACACCGGGTTGTACAGCGGAAGCATGTAATCTGAGAGATCACTATAAAGATTTACAGCAAGCGGGATATGAACTGCTGGGGGTCAGTGCTGATTCTGAAAAAAAACAATCGAATTTCAAAAACAAATACGAATTTCCTTTTGCCCTTATTGCAGATGAGGACCATCAGTTGATCGATGGCTTCGGGGTCTGGGGGCCAAAAAAATTCATGGGCAGGGAATACGATGGCATCCACAGGAAAACCTTTATTATGGATCAGCAGGGGATAATTACAAAAGTAATAGACAAGGTAAAAACCAAGGATCACGCTGCCCAGATCCTCTGATAGAAATAAAAAAGGCCCATTCACAAAGAAATGGGCCTTTAACATAAGTTAGCCATTCAGGATCATACCCGTTGCTTTTCCACTTTTTCTTCCTGACTGGCGAATAGATTTTCTTCTTTGATGATTTCGGCAATTCCTTCCGGTAGCATTTCCTCCCATCCATTTTCACCATTTTGGATCTTTTTCAAGACATCTCTCGAGAAAATATGCATGATCTCCGGATCGTAATCGATGATATCCATCACTTTGCCATTGTATTTAAAGAACTTATAGAGTTCTTTCATTCTGGGATGAACCTTAATATTATTGCTGGTCATCACCTGGCCGGTCTCGTTATTCTTCATAGGGTAGAGATATACGATAAGGTCTTTAAAGAACAATTTGCCAAAAGCTTCAAGGATACCTCCACTGAGATGTCGGTAATATTTTTCATCAAAAATATCTACCAGATTATTGACCCCCATAGTTAAAGCGATCTTTGCCTTGGTATAATTATTAAAATATTCCACCAACTTATAGTATTCCTGGAATTTGGATATCATAACCGTATGCCCAAGGCTACAAAGCAGTTCGGCCCGGTCCATAAAATCCCTTTCGTCAATCTCACCCGATGCTCTGAGATTTGCCAAAGTGATCTCAAAAATCACCATGGTGTTATCTTCTACTACATTAGGGTCCCTGATAAAAATTTCATAGGATTTCTGAAACATATCCATATTTACCTTGGTAACAGGTCTGAAACTCCCTCGCAGTGCCAGAATATTCTTTTTATAGAGTGCGGCTGCAGGAAGCAGATTGTTACCATCCGGACCAAACATCACGGCATCGGTCATGTCGTTCCTGATAAGTTGAAGGCTCATCAACCGATTATCCACGTCCTTAAAGTTGGGACCGGAGAAATTGACCATATCGACCTCGATCGTATCCCGGTCGATGTGGTCGTAGAGATATTTGAGTAGCTTTCTTGGTTTATTGTATTTGTAGAAAGCACCATAAATGAGGTTGACTCCTACTATGCCTAGTGTTTCCTGCTGAAGCCTTGCTTCATTTTGCTTAAAGCGTACATGGAGAACGATCTCGTCGAACTCTTCCTGTTTGGGATCTAATTGGAATCGGATTCCCACCCATCCATGACCTTTATAGCGTTTTGAAAAATCGATAGTGGCAACGGTATTGGCATAGGTGAAAAAGAGCCGGTCTGGGTGTTCCTTCCTGTCTATTCGCTGCACCATCAGGTTCATTTCGTGATCCAGCATTGTCTTCAATCTGTTTTGGGTAACATAACGACCGTCTAATTCCGGACCGTAAACCGCGTCGCTGAAAGACTTGTCATAAGCACTCATCGCTTTGGCTATAGTCCCCGAAGCACCACCCGAACGAAAAAAGTGTCGTGCTGTTTCCTGGCCAGCGCCGATCTCAGCAAAAGTTCCATAAATATCCGGGTTCAGATTAATTCTAAGAGCTTTAGCCTTCAGGGAAGGGATATTCTCAAATGCAGATTCCTTGTTAAGTACAGAGGCCATTAATAAGCTGCTTGAATTCACAAAGTTAAGATTATTAAGAAATCTATTAAATAAATAAGTTATAAATTTGATTTAAATAGATGAGGGGTTGAAAATTACTTTTTTGGGTACCGGGACATCTCAGGGAATCCCCGTGATTGGGAGCAACCATCCGGTGTGTCAGAGTAAAGACCCTCGCGATCGAAGACTTCGGGTTTCAGTACTGATTTCCTGGAAAGATTATAATTATGTGATCGATTGCGGACCTGATTTCAGACAACAAATGCTCACCCATGCCGTAAATCGCTTAGACGGCGTTCTGTTTACCCATGAACATTCCGATCATACCGCTGGAATAGATGATATAAGGCCTTATTTTTTCAGACAGGGAGATATCCCCATATATGCCCATAAACGGGTGATTGATAATCTTAATAAAAGGTTCGACTATATTTTCGCGGACAGTAATCGTTATCCCGGCGCACCGGCGGTGCAAACCAATGAAGTGTTGAAGGGTACGTTCTTCATGATAGGAGATAAAAAGGTGATTCCGGTAGAGGCATATCACAATCGGCTACAGGTGTTTGGTTACCGCATTGAAAATTTTGCTTACCTGACAGATGTAAAGACAATAAAAGATGAAGAAATAGATAAGATAAGAGGAGTCAAAATATTATCAATCAATGCGTTGAGAATAGATCCACATCATTCTCACTTCAATCTGGAAGAAGCCCTGGAGTTCGTTGAAAAAGTAAAGCCTCAAAGAACCTATTTTACTCATATAAGCCATTATCTGGGATTTCATGAAGAGGTGGAAAAGAGTCTCCCGAAAAACGTACATTTGGCTTACGATAACCTGGTTGTCTCTGTAGCCTGACAGATCCGTATATATGGAGGACCAAGGCAATTTCCAGAGTTTCTAAACCTTGTAAAATCCGTTGATCGATGTCGGTTTATAAATCAATTGTGATCCTATGAAGCGTAATATTTACCTGTATCTTTTTATTTTCTCAGCGCTTATCGCCCTTTACCTGGCCGTAAGCGGCAATAATCGTGAAAAAAGCTACCAGGGTAAGGTAAAGAGCCTCGAAGCAAGAATTGACCATCTTCAGGATACCGTACAGGAGGTCAGACTTCAGAATTTGGATATGCAGTATTTTTCACTTGAGAATAACGATGATGCCCTGGCGTATTACGATCACCTTGAGTTGGAAGATCCATCCCGTTACATAAGCGATAAGCTTTTGGAAACCAATGAGAAAAAAGGAGATAATCCTCTGATTCCTTATGAGGGTATGGAGAATTCTTTCAAGATCAATAAAATAAAATTACTCAACCACCAATGGCTAATCGCAGATTTTTCTGACGGTAAATATTGGGGTGAGCTTCTGATCCGTTATGAACTAAAAGATAATTTAGGTGTCGATTTTACACTGATGGACCACCTTCTGTATACCAGAAGTCATTAAGAATGTTCCTCCATCCATTTTTTGAATGAATAAAAGTTCTGAGGGGATACACCGTGACCTGAAGGAAATTCTTCATAGACGAAATCTACCCCTAAATTCTCCAGAAAACCAGGTATCTGTTGTGCCCAGGAAGGAGGTATCACCTGGTCTACCTGCCCGTGTGAAGAATATATGTGCAGATGACCATGGTCTTTTTTTGTATAATCTGGCATTAGTAAATTTTCATCGATATAACCACTGAGCGCCACCACGTTGCTTATCTTCTCCGGATAGGACAGTGCGACTGCATAGCTCAAGACGGTACCCTGACTGAATCCGAGCAGATTTACTCGTGATGAGTCAAGTTTATAAGCATCAACAGCTTCATCGATAAAAGCCAGGATCATATCTCTCGATTTGCTGGCCTGTTCTATATCGCTCCATTTACCAAAACTGGCGCCAAAGTTTATCGCGTACCAGCAATATCCAAAAGGTTGCAGGGCAAAAGGTGCCCGTACTGAAATAATAAAGTACTCTCCGGGTAATTCGGAAGCAAAGGAAAAAAGATCTGCCTCGTCGCTTCCATAACCATGAAACAGAAATAGAACGGGTGGGTTCTGGAGATCAATGGCAGGCGGCCGTATCAGGTGATATAGCGATAAGTCCTTGGTATTCATCTGGTTGGTCCTAATTCGTTAAGCAGGTTCAGTATTTGTAAGATGATACTCCAATATAATCCAGCCCCAGGATAAAAGAAATCAGGATAGGTTGTATCCCATTTGTATACTTACTGGATAAAAGTAAACCATTTTTGAAAATAATTGCCCAGCAAGGGTACTGGTTTTTTTGTGTTGTTCAGGGCGCTTATAAAACCGTAGAACCATAAAACGATATAAAAAACATATAATCCATACCAGGCATATTTATTAAAGGAGACACTCAGGAATATGGCAAACCCCAAAAACACCAGATGCAGACCGAAGGCCTGGCGGGTGTGAAATCGGGCGAACTCATGCTTAGGCTCCAGGTTCATGGTTATTGCGATTAAAGCCCCTAGCATGGTGAGGTAGGCGATAATAGCAGTTGTTTTACCTTCTGTGCGTTCAGACATGTTTTGTTTATTCTGTTAGTTTTAGATGTCCGTGCGCACATACCCCATAGATTTTTCCTTTAAGGTTTGTTCCAAGGAAAATGCTATTCTTTGAAGTGGAACGCACCTCGTCTTTAGTAAGGATGTAGCTCTCTGTTGGGTCGAATAAGGTAAGATTTGCCTCTTGCCCCTCAGATATAGCAGATTGCGGAACCTGAAACCGATGCCGCCCCCTTGAAAGGATTTCAATGGTGGTAGGTGTGTCGTAAATTTGATTTAAAATCCCGAAAGAGGTCTCCAATCCGATGCTTCCATAGGCAGCATTGTCGAATTCGAGCCGCTTTAACTCGATGTCCAATGGTGTATGATCCGATGTAACAAAATCGATTATTCCGTCTTTTAAGGCCCGCCTCAGGGATTTCAGGTCTTTGTAACTTCTTAAGGGCGGCAGGACTTTGGTATTGCTGTCAAAACCCTCCAAAACTTCGTCCGTCAGCCATAAGTTATGCACTGCAACACTACAACTGACATCCAATCCTTTTTTCTTTGCCTCCGCGATGAGTTGCACAGACCTTGTAGTTGATATAGTTGGGATATGCAGCGACCCTTCGGTATATTCGAGTATAAAAAGATCTCGTGCGATCTGCAATTCCTCGGACAGAGCAGGAATTCCTTTCAATCCCAGTGCTGTGGAAATTTTTCCCTCGTTGACCATCCCAGTACCTGCAATTTGGGAATCCATTGGGAATGATAAGATAAGACCATTAAAAACCTGACTATATTGCAAAGCCAGTTTTAGCAGGTTGGCATTTTCCAGGGGCTTTTTGTAATCATAGAAACCTACGGCACCCGTATTTTTCATATCGTAGAGCTCGGCCAGCTCTTTACCTTCACTCTTAAACGTCAGAGAACCAAGAGGGTACAATCTGCTAGGGCCCTCCCCGTTGCGATTAGTGAGAAAAGCGATATCACCGCTGCTATCGGGAACCGGATAGGTATTGGGATTCAGAACGATATCGGTAAAACCGCTCATTGCTGCCACCGTCAGTCCATTGGATATGGTCTCCCTTTCCTCAAACCCGGGTTCACCAAAACTCACACTGCTGTCGAACCAACCCCTCGACACATGTAAATTAGGTCGTTCTACAATTTTGATACCTTTTATATTTTCAATTCTTGCCGCAATTTTCTGTATCACACCGCCTTTGATGAGAATATCCCTTTTCTTCTGATCGATTTTCTTATCGGTATGATCTACAACGACGGCAGATTTGATGAGTACGTTCATTTAATAAATTTTTGCACAAGAACTTCTGTCAGTACGAAGAGCAGGGCTAAAATAATAAACCATTGCCAAAGCTCCTTTACTTTATTGCTGTCTTCCATAATTGAAACCAGCTCAGGAATATCTTTATTTATGCTATTAACAGGGGCGTTGGCAAGATCGGCATAGGTTAAGTCGCTCTCCGTTCTCGGGTAGTTAAAACTGATCTTGCTTACTATGGAATCCTTTAAAACAATATTAAAGATACCGTCCTCCGATGGATACTCTTCGAAATCGAGGGTGGTTTTATTCGAAAAAGACCTTTGCAAAGGGATGAACTCGTAATCATTTTTAACAACCCTGGCAATTTCATCATTTTGCAGCGCAACAGGAATGTCGATCCGCGTGCTGGAGCTAAGGACATGATAAAGTGACGGTAGATTAAGGCTGAAGGCGCCTATGTTATAAAAACTGGGAACTATAAGAGGAGAATTCCTAAAATTCGAATTATTTCGATCGATTGGGGCTGTAAAGAAATACAGACCATCGCCGCCCGATAAAAAAGGGTCACCGTTTTGAAATCTCAATATACCAGGCGCCCTGCTTCTTATTTTATGGTAGCCGGCTACTCTTGGGTATTGGAAGTTGCTTACCGATGTTTCAAATACATTTTTGTAAAGCGGATGATCGAATGCAATCGTGCTTATCAATTGTTCAGTGTCTACATATGTATCATAATAGGTGCCGAAACGATCGCCCATAAGTCTGTTGTAGCTCTCAAGGTCAGCATTTGTGCCAGGTATCACCACCAGGCTTCCACCCTCATTCTTGAAGGATGCCAAAGCATTTTGAAGTGAAGCTGGTATGCGCTCCAATTGGTTGAGGACAATAAGGTCCTGTTGATCAATAGTCGAATAATTCAGTTTATTGAGGGTATATGATGCAAGATCAGTTTCACTCTCAACAAATATCCGCTTGAGAAAATCCGCGGATATATCACCAACGATAAGAATCTTAACTTTCTTTTTTGCATTTATATTAAAGTACAATTGGTTGTCGTAGGTCAAACCGGTATCATTGAGTTGAATTTTACCGTCAATCACAGAGTTCTTCGGCAGGCTAAAATCGACTTCCGCCGTCCCATTTTCACCAAATTTAGCCGCAGTCTTGGCGATCAGTTGATCTTTATTCCAAATCGAGATTGGCGTACTTTCTATCTCTCCGTTGCTGCTCAAAAGCACCTTTAATTCCACTTGAGTTGGAGTCGAATTGTTCACAAATACAGAATCCAGGCTTATATTGGAAAGAGCCTGGGGAAGAAGATGTACTAAATGCACCTCAGTATCGGGTATAGAGTCTTTCAGTTGGTACATCGACTGCTGAAAGTCTGAGATGATCCAGAGTTCTTTTTTACTGCCGGGTGTGGAGTGAAACAAAGACCTGGCCTTGATCGCCACCTCCTGCAGGTTCAACTGCCGGAAAGAGTGTTTTAGGCCTAGCAATTCATTTTGAATTCTTGCCGGGGTTACCTGCTTAAAAGTGTGTTCATTGGTAAACAAACTCAAATAGCGGTTGGGAGGGAGCTCTTTGATCAGATCCTGAATGGCTGCCTGTAAAAGATCTGAGGATTCTGAATGAGCCTGCATGCTAAATGAATCATCTAAATAAATAACCGTATCCCTTTGTATTAGAGCTGTTTCAGAAGCCCAATAGGGTTGTGCAAAAGACAAGATCACAGCTGTAAAAAGCAATATCCTGCTCACCAATAGTAACCACTTTTTCAGCGTTCGACTTTTGCGTGTTTGAGCCCTTACTTTCTTAAGCAGGCTAACATTGGTAAATGCGGTTTTTTTAAATTTTCGAAGTTGAAAAAGATGAACCAGGACCGGGATTAGGAGAAGCAATAGGGCCCAAAGAAGTTCCGGATATTTAAACTGCATTCCCAACTTTGATTTGACAAATATAACAATTAAAGGGGCGAACTATGGAGGTATAATTCTGATAATTAAAAGTTAAATGTCATTAAGTTGTCAAGATTATATTTGGCACTAACAAAAGAAAAAGGAGTCTGTCGGACTTAATCCAAGACCGTTCAAATAATCTCTTATCTCCTGCTGAGCCTCTGAATTGGCCACGCTGATGATGCTTTGTGGTTTTTGAAGTCTTTCTAAGAAAGTAAAGGGAAGAAGCTCACAACCGTAAATATTCTTGCCTATTTTCTTCGGATTGTCGCATAACCAGTAAAACTCCACATTTTTACGCAGCAATAGTTGGGCTATGGTCTTTCCCTTTGTGCCGGCACCCCATAGGGCCAGGGGTCGGTTTAGATCGAGATCCAGGCCTAGAAAATAATGAACTTTGATATCCAGAAAGTAGTTTTGGGCATAGTGTTCACTGGTTCGGGAGGTTCTCGAAGGGTAGTCTCTCCACATATGAAGGACCTCATTACAGGCCAAACAGTGCAACTGGTTTTTGTAAAACCTGAATGTAAGATCGTAGTCTTCGGGATATCGCTCGGGTTCAAAAGCACCAGCATTTACTAGATCCTCTCGATATATCATCCATGCGGGAGAGGGGATGACACATTCCTTATAAATCTCAGTGTAATTGTTTCCTCTGGCTGTAAGGCGGTTGATCCATTTTTCATAACGGGCATATCCATCACTGATCCCGGTTTGGGAAAAATACTTGACCTGTCCTAGGGCGATATGCCCGGGTCCAGATTGAATCAGCGATGCTGCCATTTTCTCCAGCTTAGATTTGATCATTATATCATCAGAATCCATTCTCGTGATCAAGGTGCCTTTACTGGCTGAAAATGCAGTGCGAAGTGCCCGAATAATGCCGCTGCCTTCATTCTCTTTTACTGTAATCCTGCTGTCCTGTTGGGCATATCGGGTCAATATGGAGCTGCTCTGATCAGAACTGTGATCGTTTACCGCCAGGAGCTCCCAATTAAGATATGTCTGATCGAGGATGGAGTCTAAACATTCCGGAAGGAATTCTGCCGTATTTTTGAAAGGCATCAGGATGCTGATCTTGTCAAAACTCATCGGCTAAAAAAGTAAATGTAATACCCCATCTCACTAGAAAACAAATATATCCAACAGTTCCTTCTTGTTTATGATCACAACAAAATGATAAAAGTAATCAATGGTATAATCGGCCTACTTATTCTTTGACTTGAATCGATATTCATATCCCAGGCTTAACCCTGTAAAGTCGGCCTGTCCGAGATTGGCGTTGATGTGAGCGCCAAGGTAGATATTATGGATAGGTGATTTCCGTGTACTTATAAAATACCATTTAAGCCCCAACCTCGTTGGTATGGAACGTTTGATCTCGTAATATGAATCGAGTTCACCCAGGGTGGTTACCAATTCGCCTCCACTGGAAAAAGTATCCCCCTCATTGAGTTGCCAGTCTATTTTATAAGCGGGTTTGTAAATATTGAATCCTATGCCAAATTCAGCACCAACATGTCCTAAAAGTAATTCTCCTTCGGCCATTACGCCAAAATTTGAAGCATAAACAAAAGGGTTATCGGCAAAATGGGGATAGAATTCTTCCACCAATGTTTCGCCCTGGTCTATGTAGTCATAATAATGCTCATATAACCTGTAAAAAATGCCAATCCCTAACTTAAATGTTGAATTGATGATCTTACCGGTGGAGAAGGCAAAAGAATACACTTCCTTTTTGTCGTTATATACCTCAGAAAGTACATTCTGTCCGATACTCGTCCTGACGTTCAAATATCTTTCTTTGGTTTTCACGGCAGCCGAATCTTTTATATAGGGTTTTAGCGCCCGAAGTGATTTATCGCTCATAAATTCAGCTTCTACCGTAGCTACAAGCGAATTCAGCCCCTGATTGGGCAATCTGGTATGACCATTTGAATTATGAGTATAACCCAGGCCAATCCTCCAGGTCGTACTTCTGCGTTTGGAAAGGTCATAGTAGAGCAGTGTACGGAAGGCCCATTTATAATTGGTGCTGACTGCCCGGTTAAACGGATTGGCGACCGAGTCGAATTGCTTGCTCAGATAGGAAATGCCAAGGGAGGTTTTTAGTCGCCAACGTTGAGCGTCTTTTGAAAAAGGAAATAGCTCGAGATAGGGGAGAAGGCTAAGCGCGTAGCCGATGCTTGCGCTATTTCCGAAATCGGTATAACCCAGGGTAAGACCTGTTCGTGGACTTCTCAGCCTTTTTGCCCATTCGCGATCATAATTCTGTTGACGCCACCCAATACTGATAAAAGCGCTCTTTTGCATTTTGGTTTCAGGGAAGTTGGTGTTCGCTTCCATGGTCTTGCCAAGATTGATCTCCGCAGAGAAGTGGAATGGATTCTTTTTTTCTGGCCCCTGAGCATAAGCGTAACTGCCAACCAATAGGCAAAGCCCCCCAATACAGTATAAAATTGTAAAAAACCGTGAAGAAATTCCGCTATTCCTTAATTCAGTTTTATAGCTATTCCCCTCTTTGAAAGATGCGTATCTATCGATTTCCTCATCGATAAAACGATTATCGCCGGAAGATAAAAAATATTGAATTGAATTTTTCGAAGGGGATTGTTCAGGCGCCATTTATCAAAAATATCATTCCTGAGATTTATCTTTAAAGAAATCATTCCATAGTATAGTCTTGCCTGTATCAGCGGAATGTCGGGCAGCCTCTAAAATTTGCATAACGATCTGGTTGTTTTCAGTTCCGGAGAGATCGTTAGCGGGTAGAAGGTATCCTTTGAGCACTACCTTATGAAGCAGCGCAAAAGGATCATGAAAGCCATGGGGTAATTCTGGAGCTATAGAGGAGTTTAATTTTTCATTCTTACTATTGAACTGAAGCATATCAGTACTGTTTTTGCATATTATATATCCTTCCTTGCCATAGACCTCCATATCCTTAACATTATGCGGCCAGTTCCAAGAGGCCTGGATAATGACCTGAGTTTTAGGATAAGTAAGGATTATTGTGGCTTCGTCCTCTACCTTCGGGTAAAGGTCGGGTTTAATCTGTTGAACCGTGCAGGAAACGGTAAGCGGTACTGCACCTTCCATCAACCACGTACTGAGATTTGCACCATAACAGCCAAAATCGGTTAAAGCACCTCCTCCATTAAGTTTTGGATCGGTCAGCCATTCGAGGAACTCCGGATTGCATCCAATCTCAATGGGCCCAGGATGTCCGGTGTGGAAGACTATTTTTCGTATCTCACCGATAGACCTTTCCTGGTAGATCCGCCTGTACGCTTCATGATTGCTGCCATACCAGGTGGTTTCATAATTGGTGAGCAAATGGATCTTGTGCTTTTTTGCAAGTTGGATCATTTCCTGAGCGTGTTCCCAGTTCACCGCAAGTGGTTTTTCTACCATCACATGGATGCCGCGTGGGGCACAGAACTTCACAACTTCCAGGTGTCCATAAATCGTATTGAATGCTGTTACCGCCCGGGGTTTCGTATTGCCGACCATCTCTTCCATGGTATCGTAGACAATATCCATAGAAAACCCATGTCTTTCGGAATACTCAGCGGCCAATTCCCTGTTGGGTTCCACAATTCCGACGATCTCGATATCAGCCTGGTCCTCTCTGCCGAGAATCCAGTGTACATGGGTATGTACCAAACCGATAACCCCGATGCGAAGCGGTACATCCTGCTGCTTCTCCTCATGCTGATATTTCAATTCCGTACCCGGGTCTATGAGCAGTTTGGATTTATGAGCCATGCTTATCTGGATGGAAATTAAGACTAGTACTAGGGCGATGCTCCTGCTCATGGATTGATATTCTTATGGTCTAAGGGCCTTTCTAATGGCCACTTCGGTTAAGGGAGCCATAACCTGATATCCCTCTTTGTTCGGATGAACACCGTCATATGCCAATCCTTCTATCATTCCATTTAGCTCATCTTTCATGGCAGAATAATAGTCAAGGAACACCAAATCTTGCTCATCGGCATAATCCAAAAGCATTTGGTTGAGTTTGGGTATTTTAAGATGCGGGTCACAACCCGGTTTCCATGGGTAATCGGCTGCGGGAAGGACTGAAGCAAGGACAACTTTAACGTCATTCGCCTTTGCGATCTCGATCATCCCTTTAATATTATCCATAATCATCTCGAGGGTCATGGGCCCTGTATTTCCAGCGATATCATTAGTTCCTGCCAGAAGCACCACCACCTTAGGATTCAATGCCACGACGTCCTGACGGAAACGCAGCAACATCTGTGGAGTGGTCTGCCCTCCGATGCCGCGGTTCAGATAAGGCTTGTTTTTAAAAAATTCCGGATAATGTTCCAGCCATCCTATAGTGATAGAGTTACCCATGAATACTACGCGATTTTCGTCTTCAGCAGGCGGCTGGAGCTTTTCATTGGCCATGGCAAAATGTTTCAAATCTGCCCAGTCCTGGGCCTGAGTTTCAGAATTATACACGATACTGGCAATTAAGAATATTTGTGCAAGTCGTCGATGCGTCATCGCTCTGAAAGATTTTGACCGGAAAGATACAAAATGTGTATATTCTGATTCAGTGTTTCATAGGGACGACAAAAAAACCCTGCAGAATACCTGCAGGGCTAATGTATATTTAGAACATTGTGCGCTTATTCGCAGACAACATCGTCTCCCATACCGTCCCAGCAATGCCATAATTCATCTTCAAAGTATCTGGGAGCACGTACCCGCCCGAAATAGTCGGCTCTATTCCATTCAATCCTGATATCGGCAAAACCCTGAGTACCCTCATCATAGGTATGCGCATCGAAATAGGCATCGAAGTCACCTTCCTGCAGTCCATATTGCAGATAGCTATCCTTAAAAAGATCATCGTTCTCGTTGGCATCAAGTTCCCTTACCCAGGTATAGCGAATGCTACCGATATCTTCACCTTCTTTTTCCCAATCGATGCGAAGGATCGGATTAGGGCGTTCAGGGCTTTCAATCAGTAACCAATGGCCTGAATTTCCATCTAGGTCTGAAACACCAGTAAACCATAGGAAATTATCGAAACCTTCAATTCCTTCTTTAGTGATGTACATTTCCCAAATGACTTCCTCCCCGGAGATCTCTCCGGTCAGCCTAGCGGTATAATTACTGGTAAAGCCATTTACAGAGTACGACCATTGCCATTTCAGATCTCCGATCACTTCAGGATCATGATTTATGGCAGCATGGAAGGATGCCACCGGTATGGCTAGCGTATTAAAAAGGGCCGAATTCCAAATTCCGACAACAAGCCTGGAAAAGACCCAGTTGCCATTAGGCGCCGCCTTTTGAGCGATTCCCTGGGCTGAACCGGGTTCAGCGGTAAAACTCTCAAAGTCATACGCCATGGTTTCGAATGACGGTAATGCAATCGCCTGTAGGTCTGAACCGGGATCGTCCGAGCTGTCGCAGGAGATAAAGAATACTAAAAGAAAAGCGGCTATAAGGCCATGAATTTTGTAGTTTTTCATAACGGATAGGGTTATAGTAAGATTATATCTAACCCTTTAACGAACTACCAGGTATATTAGTATGATTTTATCAGCAAATCCTCATATAATCATAGTACTAAGAATCGTGCTGAATTAATATATGGCGATTTTTAATATTTGGCACTTTTGCCTTTAGGAAGGGTCCGGCGTATGAAATTGCGTATATCATTATTGGCCTTCTCCAGATCCTCTCTTCTGAGGTACATCATATGTCCGCTGCGATACCCCTTAAATTCGAAACGATCCTTCATTCGACCACTGGGATCGATTTGCCACATGGTGTATTTCGCGTTGAAATAAGTAGTGGCTCCGTCGTAATAACCACTTTGTATCAAGACATTCAGATAGGGATTCTGCGCCATGGCTTGCCTGAGGTTATCTCTCGTATTATCGTCTTTGTTGTCCCATGGGCGAACGGGACCGAACATATTGTATTTGATATCGGTTTTGAATTTAAGTTCTTCCTGCAGGTAGTAGTTGATTGCCGGGGTGAAGCTGTGTAACCAGGAAGTGATCTCGGAATTGTAATCCGGTTTGTCGCCCGCTAGTTGTTTGTCGATTCCGAGATAGCGACTATCGAGACGGCCTATGGTATATCCACCTTTATCGCGCAACAATGCCTTCCAGAAATAGGAGGTAGGTACAACCAGATTATGGTCGAGTATTTCTTTCTTGGAGAGCCCCGAATAGTAGGCCATTTTTTCGGCAACCGTATTCTTTTCCGTTTCGCCGATAAACCCACCTTTGGCAATGGCCGGAATGAGGGTGTTGATGGTATAATCTTCAGCTTCTGGTAATATTTCCAACAGGTCCTTAGACTGCAATGTCGCCGGCAGTGCTTTTTGATGCCAGGCTGCGGCTGTATAGTAGGGGAGGTTCATTGCGCTGCTGACCGGGCCTCCTGCCCGGATGACCTTATAATCTGCAGGAGAAACCATAATGACTCCGTTAAGATACATCCACTGTTGATTCTGCAATGCTAGAGAAAGACCCATGACACGGGTCCCTCCATAACTTTCGCCGATAATATACTTGGGTGAACGCCAACGATTATTTCTGGTAATAAAGGTATTGAGCCATTCGGCCAGGTATTTTGTGTCAGCATTGATCCCAAAGAACTTACTGCGATCTACTTCATCTCCTGTTTCTGGAATAGTACGGGAATAACCGGTATTGGCAGGGTTTACATATACTATATCGGTGACATCGAGAACCGAATACGGATTTTCCCTAACCCCATAGGGTTGCACCGGATATCCTTCATCGTCTATATTCAGTACTCTCGGACCTGAATACGCCAGGTGCATCCAAACCGATCCCGATCCGGGACCTCCGTTAAAGGAGATCAGTAAAGGCCTGGATGTACGGTCTTTTACATCGTTTCTGGTGTAGTATGTATAGTGCAGTGAGGCAATCGGTTTTCCCGACTCGTCCCATACAGGTTGTGTTCCTATATGAGCGGTATAATTGAATGAGACACCGTTGGCCGTCACACTGTGTTGAGTGCGGATTACGGTATCGATCACAAGTTTTCGCTCCTGGGCATATACCGATATCCCTGCACTAAAGGTTAGCAGGATGAAGAGTCGTAAAAAATTAGGTTTCATAGGATTTTACTTTGAAAGCTAAAAATAGGAATTTCTGTAAATCAATCTAATCTTAAATTATCACAGGCACGAAAGGTTGTGGAAGAAGTGGGGAGGTGAATGTTTATTATCTTTAAAGATATGTTTGATTTTGTTTAGAGATATGGAAAAAATTTCAAGAAGATCCTTTGCCAATCGATTGTCAACCGGGATGACAGGTGTTGCCCTTGCTTCAGCCATGCCATGGGCCTGTGCCATGGAGGGTAAAAAAGTCCAGAAAAAGTCGTTGGGTATTGCCTTGGTCGGATTGGGGAGTTATAGCACTTACCAGCTGGCACCTGCCTTGCAACAAACAGAATATTGCCATCTTGCAGGTATTGTCACCGGGACACCAGCCAAGGAAAAGAGATGGGCGACTCAATACGGCCTGACTGAGAAGGACATCTTTAACTATCAGAATTTCGATGAAATTGCCAACAATAGTGAGGTCGATATAGTTTATGTGGTATTACCCAATTCTATGCACGCTGAATTTTCTATTCGCGCCGCAAGGGCGGGCAAACATGTCATCTGTGAAAAACCGATGGCCACCAGCGTAGAGGAGTGCGATGCTATAATTAATGCCTGCCAGCAAGCGGGGGTCCGACTGGGGGTAGGATACCGGCTTCACTCTGAGCCCTATACCCGTAGAATTAAGCAGTATGTTAGAGAGATGACCTTTGGCAAGACATTATATGTTACTGCTGAGGCGGCCTACAGGTCAACAGGTTCGCCAGGGCAATGGCGGCTCGATAAATCGCTATCGGGTGGAGGGGCCCTGATGAATATGGGCGTATATGCTATTCAAAGCGCGGTTTATTGTACCGGACAGAATCCTGTTTCCGTATCTGCCCAGGAATTCAGCACGCGCCCTGAATATTTTAAGGATACCGATGAGACCATTACCGCTCAATTTGAATTTGAAGGAGGTGCGATGGCTAATATTATGACCTCTCACAATATATGGGCCAATAACCTGAAGGCGAGTTGTACCGATGGTTGGTTCGAATTAGCCCCCGCTTCAAGTTATGGTCCTTTGAAGGGAAAAACGTCTGCAGGTATTTTAGATTTTCCACATGAAAGACAGCAAAAACTGCAGATGGACGACTTCGCCCTGCACATACTCGAGGATAAGACAAACAGGGCACCCGGTGAAATGGGAAAAAGAGATATAATCATTGTAGAGGCGATCTACCAGTCGATAGAAATGGGAGGGAAGAAAATTGCGCTCGACTTAGGCCAATTAGGACTTGCAGGTGATTGAATCATACGGATCAGTGATTCGAATTATAGAACATCGGCTCATTTTCTTTATCCCTCAACAACCAGATCTCAGCATTTTTTTCAGACCTGAATACCCGTAAAAGAGCAGCCCTGTTGGTAGCAACCGATTGGAAGAACCTGCTGTGATATAAACCATTCCAAACGATGGCGATTTTAATATGGTCTTTGAGTACTTCGGCTATATGTTCTCCTATAAAGAACTGTTCTACGATGGGCATCCGCGTAATTTCCAGTTGTTTTAAATCTACCAGGATTTTAAAGACTCCCGCTTTCAGGCACTGATTACGAATGATTTTTGGATACTTCACCAGGTCCCAATACTGATAGTCTCCGGAAATATTCATCTCCAGAAATTCCTTTCTTTTCTGCAAGGAATAACGTGTATACATCCGTCCTCGTATTTAAGACGATCTGTGTTATTAGCCGGTAAAAGGTTGTTTGAAAGTAAAGACAGAATTAAATTACAAAAATAATATTAATTACTTAATTATTTTAAGAAAATTATTATTAAAAATGTAAATAATAAATCAAAATAATTCGAATATTATTATTTTTAGTATGAAATATTATTATTTTCTCGAAATCTTAAGGAATAATAATTGCTTATTTGGTGAAAACAGAATTTTATCAGAAGTATATTATAGATTAATTCAGAATTTTTCGAATACACCAAGGCCAAATAATGCAAAATCGAATTTCACCGGATCTTCTGGATCTAGTTTCCGCAAATTCATATCTAATTCGGCTACCGCTTTGGCATCGTTCTGTTTACGTGTTAAAAGGCCTAATTTTCTCGCCACTCTTCCCGAATGAACATCCAAAGGACACGAGAGTTGAGATGGTTTAACACCTTTCCATAAACCAAAATCGACACCCCTGGTGTTGTCTCTGATCATCCACCTGAGGAACATGTTAATACGTTTTGCTGCCGAACCTTTTTCTGGATCTGAAATATGCTTGGTGCTCCTCGGGGGATGATCCAGCTCAAAAAAATCCTGCTTAAAGGCTGTTATAGCCCATTGAAGATTGTTAAGGGTTGCATAGCGGGCGAAGATAGGTTCGAGTCCGCCATAAGTTGTGTAAAGGTGTTTCAAGGCTCTGATAAAGTACGACAAGTCTTCGCCATTAAAAGTGCGATGGACAAAGCCCGACAAGGTCTCGGCTTTATCAGGTTGGTATTCCATGATAAAACTATAAGGTTCCCATTCCATAAGCTCCATTAAACGGGTAGCGCTTTTGATTATACTTTTTCTATTTCCCCATGCAATAGTAGCAGTAAGGAACCCGCTGATCTCGATGTCTTCTTTTTTATCGAAATGATGAGGTATGCAAATCGGATCGTCCATTAAAAATTCAGGTTGATGGTACTGCTCAACTTTTAGCTCTAAAAAGTCCTTTAATTCTTTGTAATTCATTGTAGTGGGATTTCAAGAACTTGAGCCAAAATAATTGGACCTGTCAATAACAGATTATACATCGAATGCAAGACTATTGCCCAGATAAGGCCTAGCTTAACCCGAACATAGCCCAGTATTAAACCAATGCACAACTGGGGGGAAACCAGAAGTGGTGCGAAGTAAATTACATTCAGACTGATTTCGAAATTCGTGATATGATAAAACCCGAAAACCAAAGTGAACAGATAGAATATGATGCCGAAATACCGACTATCCCTGAATAAGTACAACGGCCCCCGGAATATCAATTCCTCGATTACCGGCGCCAGCACGGCCACAACTAGAAGTATAAAAACAGGACTGTAATCATTAAATAGCTGATCTATAGCATGTTCTCCCAATTCCAGATCGGTAATGGTTTCCAGTATCGCCAGTGTCACTCCTATGGTAAAGCTGAGAATAAGCGACAAAGCCAACAACTTTGCTAAAATTGAAATTCTGGCTTGCAGATCCCAACCATCACTATTGTCGTATACTGGTTTTTTGATGAATTGGAGTAAATCCTTATAGGTTTCCATCTACAATCTGGCCGTCTATCATGATGAGTTTCCTGTCGGCCATATCGGCTAACTCCTCGTTGTGAGTAACGATAACAAAGGTCTGGCCAAATTCGTCCCTTAGTTGAAAGAAGAGCTTGTGCAAATTGTCGGCACTTTCGGAATCGAGATTACCGCTTGGTTCATCGGCGAGCACGATCGAGGGATTGTTGATCAGCGCCCTGGCTACCGCTACCCGTTGCTGTTCCCCACCCGACAATTCATTAGGCCGATGATGTTGCCGGTCTTTCAAGCCCAAAAAATCGAGCAGTTCCAATGCACGGGTTTCTGCTTCTTGCGCCGCCGTTTTTTTAATAAAGGCAGGAATACATACGTTTTCAATGGCCGAAAACTCCGGGAGTAACTGATGGAATTGGAAGATAAAACCAACTTCTCTATTTCGAAAACGGGCCATGGATTTATCTGACAATGTTGTAACGTCGATCCCATTGATCTCCAGGTTGCTTTTCTTTTTATTCGAAGGCGTATCAAGTGTACCCAGGATTTGCAGCAAAGTGGTTTTTCCAGCACCAGAGGCACCAACTATCGACACGATTTCACCCTTTTCGATATAAAGGTCAACCCCTTTTAATACCTTGAGATTCCCAAATGATTTTTCGATATTCGTCGCTTTGATCATCACCCCTCGATTAGGCTGTGAAAGTAATCAATACCCCCTTATTCTGCAAAATACTTCCCTTAGGATATCTGGCCAGATTGAGGTTTTAGGATTAAGATTGAACTTAGCCCGAATAAGTGGATTGTAGAGTGAATACATTATCTTTAAACCGTTTTATATAAAATACATTATGGCTCCCTATCAGAATCTGGAAGAATACAATATTAATATCACTAACGAAGTAAAGGAAAGGTATTCTAAAATCATCGATGAGATTGGCGAAGACCTGGACCGGGAAGGTCTGGTCAAAACGCCCGAAAGAGCGGCGAAAGCAATGTTGTTCCTCACCCAGGGATATAAACAAAATGCTGTGGAGATCTTAAAAAGTGCCATGTTCGCAGAAAATTATGATGAAATGGTACTCATCAAGGACATCGAAGTGTATTCGCTTTGTGAGCATCACCTTTTACCTTTTTATGGCAAAGCTCATGTAGCGTATATCCCGGATAAATATATCGTCGGGTTGAGCAAGATTCCCAGAATTGTAGATGTTTTCGCACGCCGCCTACAAGTCCAGGAACGCCTTACGCAGGATATCCTTGAGTGCATAAACAATACGATCCGACCTAAAGGTGTGGCGGTAGTAATCGAGGCAGCACACCTCTGTATGATGATGCGCGGAGTACAAAAGCAGAATTCAGTTACTACGACGTCGGGATTCAGAGGTCAGTTCGAAACCATTGAAACCCGTAACGAATTCCTAAAACTGATCAGTTCTAATTTACACTGACTTGCGGTACATGGCCCGATTCAAAAATATATGAAGGAAAAGAAAATTAAATATCTAATGCTCGGCCTCTTTTTCGACGCCATTGGAATGTCTTCTTTTCTCCTGCCAGGAATCGGTGAGTTCTTCGACCTGATCTGGGCGCCGGTGGCAGGCTGGTTGATGACCCGCATGTATAAGGGCAGGATTGGTCAGATAGCGGGAGTGGTTGCCTTTATCGAAGAATTAGTGCCGGGATTGGATTGGTTCCCTTCGTTTACCCTGATGTGGATCTATACCTTCATATTTAAAAGAGAGGAAACCGGGTCGCTCAAAGAGCTAAAGGAATAATTTTAGGCCTTATCTTTCCAAAGAAAACCTAAGCCCATTCGATTGAGCATCTTTTTTTCGAAATTCCAAAAAAACCTAAACTGACCGAAAAGCCAACCAAAGACTACAAGTAGTACCTGGTATATCGGGAAGATCAATAGAATCCTAAGCAGCCAGTACAGCCAATCGCCCCACCATACCTCAGGAAAACTGGTTTTATTCAACCCGATCCATACCAAAAATGGCTTGGCTACATAAACTGAGGCCGACCCTGTTATGGAAAAAACGATGAAAATTATAATGAGCTGAAAATTGGAATCAATTCCCCAGCGCTGCTTCAATCTATCCATGTATTAGATATTTCGGCAGCAAATATAGGATTTATATTCTAGGCAGATAGGGCCCTAAACGCTGCTTATACTTCCTTTGTATGTAAATGAAATAATTGTAGAGTTTAAAATTTACATCATAACCATAATCAATGGTCCGGTCATAGTCAATCTGCCACAGATAAAGCTGCGGATCATACCGGGTAGGCAATAAAACCCGTCGGTTCCATTCGAGTACAAAAAGTTCATTCCGGTTTTCGAGAAAATGTTGTGAATAATAACCTTTCTGACGTGCAATGCTGTTTAGCCAATTGTTAAAGCCAGGCTCTATGATCAGTATTTCATATTCGCTTTCAGCATCAGCGATCTTAACCGTATCCTGATCGGTACTCTCAAAAACCTGTTTTTCCTCCGCGCTGAGATCGACCTGTTTCTTGGAACTACTGCAGGATATGAAAACCAACGATACTATCGACAATGTGAAAAGAGTGCGAACGAAATATTTCATAATAATGGCTTTTACTTAAAAGATACAAAAAAACCGCCTGTTGTAGCAGACGGTTGTGTTAAATAGTGTTAAGCTATTTGACAGATCGTCCTATTTTTTAAATAGTCCTCCTAACAAACCACCTAATCCGCCTTTCTTTTTGCCGCTGTTCATGACCATGCCTGCTACATCGTCGAGTATGCTGCCGTCACCGTCTGCATCGAGAAGCGTGGTAATAAGACTTTGGTTTTGGGCTGGTTGTCCACCTAGCAGGCCTCCGAGCAAGCTGTTCATTCCGGAAGCATCATTTATATTATTTTGTGCTTTTTGACGCCCTAGATAGCCCATTACGATAGGTGCCGCTATTTTCAGAATTTTGCTAATTGAACTTGAGTCGACTCCTGATTTCTGACTCAGTGCCATTTCCACATTGCTTTGTTTGTTGCCAAAGACATGTCCTAATATTCCTGCTCCATCTTCCATCACCGAGTCATCTACTCCGCCGCCGAAAAGTCCGCCTAGATTGTCCAGTATTCCTCCACTATGCTTTGAAGAAAGTGCGCTCATCAGTCCTTCTGCTCCTCCGGGAGAGGATGCATTTTTTTTCATCGCTCCCAGTAGTAAGGGCATGGCCATACTGAGTACATCGGCCGTCTTGTTTTCCGATTCACCCGTTTGGCTGGCCACTCCGCTGATCACTTGCTGGCCGGCAGGGCTGTTTAGTAAGTCTAATAATCCTGACATAGTTGTGTTTTTATAGTTTATGTGTGGAAGATAAAAAAAAAGCGATAGAAATATGATGAGGCCGTAATTAATAATCGAAACCATCGTTTGTAGATATGACCAATGACAAAAATGAATTGTCAAGAGGCTATTCTTCTTATATTTGCGTGTGAAAAACCTCTATCTGCCCGAGCAACCACCTCTGTATGTCTCCTATTTAAAAGTAGGAAAGCTGTTACATTGGTCTTTGCTGCTTTTTATACTTGAGTCATATTTCTATTGGTATCTGTTGATAAGGTCACTGGAGACCGCAGCTTTATTTCCAAGCGTTTTCTGGGCTTATTGTTTTGCTTTCTCCTTTGTACACATAGGATTGGTTCTTATGGATGGCTGGTCGAGATTTCAGGACTATAAAAGAGCTAAAGACATGTTTTTTATCCACGGGTTTTCGCTTCGTATTGCCTCTCTTTATTTAGGATCAAAGTGTCAGCGCTCCGCCGCGATTGTTGCAGCAGAAGAGCTTGGTATGAAAGAAGAAATCATACAGTTTTTTAGGAGCCAGGGGGTGAAGTGGTACCACTATATTCCATATTTTATGGTTCGGGATCCTTTTTTCCTGACAAAAAAGGCATTCTGGGAACGGACTTTCCTCTCAAAGAATTATGTATCTAAAATTGATTATAGGAGACTTCAATTCGAGCAACTTTCATGATCCTTCAAATTGCTGAAATAAAAAAATCCTTCGGCTCGAGGCAGGTGTTGAATTCGGTCTCATTAAGTTGCGATAAAGGCAGGGTCAGTGGCTTGATAGGCCCCAATGGCGCGGGGAAGTCAACACTTTTCAGAATTATTTTCGATTTGATCCGCCCCGATTCTGGTACGGTTTCGGTCTATTCGAAGCGCAAAAAGCCTTTGGGCGGCTTTATTGACAAACCAGCTCTTTATGGCTATTTATCGGCCAGGGATAATCTAAGGATTTTCGCGCGGATGCAAAGAATGGATCTTACAGTTGAGCGCTATAGTGAATTAATGGAATTGGTGGGGCTCGATGCTTCGAGGCACGATCCTGTGAAATACTATTCTACAGGAATGAAACAGCGCCTAGGATTGGCTGTTTCGCTCATGAATGATCCCGAATGTATAATTCTTGATGAACCTTTTTCAGGGCTCGATCCTTTTGGAAACCGGTCCTTTCAAGAACTGATCCGGGAATTGGCCCGGACAAAAAATATTGCCGTGTTGATCGCTTCACACAATCTTTATGATCTAGGAGATCTCTGTGATGAACTTTACATTATTAATAAAGGGGAGATCATTAGGCATGGCAATGCATCTGATCTGTTTCGCATGGCTTCCAAAAGTTATCGCATTTATGGTGAGGCACTTATACAATCTAAGACGCTGCAACATCTGGGAGCTAAAATTTCTACGGATAATGCTCTGGTAATACCCGGTGTAGGGGATATTGAAGCCGTCATCAAAGGTGTCGTAGACGAAGGGTGCTCCGTTTCGGCCTGTATACCTCAAACCAGCCTGGAACTTTTACTGCAAAAAGAAAAGCTATGAAAGAGTTACTGGCGGTTGAGCTTTTTAAAATAGGCAAACAACGTAAGACATTCTATGGTCTGGCCGCTGTTCTCGTCCTGGTTGCGTTTATTATGATCAGCGCTTTTTTTCAGGGAAGAGGTTTTCTCGATATCATGCTGAAGAATATTCAGGATTCATTTGAATTCCAGGGAAACCTGCTCAATGCCCATCTTATTATTTATTTGGTGCTGAACTCACTGTGGTTTCATATCCCCCTGATCCTGATGATCGTAGTGTCGGGGTTTTTAACCTCAGAATACAAAGATCGAACCGTGGAGGCTATATTGTTGCACCCCGTGCCAAGGTGGAAGTTTATTACCAGTAAATATCTGGCTACGGCTATTTTTTCAATTGTTCTCGTACTGGTGCTGATGCTGGTAACATTCAGCGCTGCCTATGTTTTTTTTGGAAGTGGAGACCTGGTAATTTTTCTCGATGGACTGAGTTTTTTTGAACCGGGAGAAGCGCTTAGACGTTTAGCCGGTGCCTTCCTTTCGGGGATAATTATTGCGCTCTTTTACGCTATTACTGGACTAACCCTGGCGGTCTTGTTTCGCGAGGCCACCATCACCTGGATCGTTTCCGCCTTCTTTCTTATCGTAACCACTATGCTTTTAAAATACGATTTTGGTTGGCCACTTTTAAATGATTACTTTTTTCCAAAACTCATCGATAGCTGGCAATATTTTTTCTATTACGATATTCCCTATGCTACCATTTGGATCAAGAATACAGTCTTGTTGGGGTATACTATCATTTTTGCACTGACAGGGATTAGGGTTTTTATCAAACGAGACATCAAGCCATGAGATGGAGCTTTATTTTTATCCTGTTTAGTATTAGTCTTACGGCCCAAAAGCAAGACAGCCTTCTTACAGCCCTGCAGACAAAACTCGATTCTCTTTATTCCTTCGAGGCAACGGTTCATCTCAATGTGGATATTGAGCATGTGAACATGCCCTCTAAAACAGCCAGGATACAATTCGAAAAAGGTAAGAAGATAAAGATCGACTCCGAGTCATTTATCATGGTGCCGAAAAAAGGACTGGATTTCAATCTCCAGGAATTATTTCGCTACCCTTACATTGCACTACGAACGGGTCAAATATCTATTGGAGGACAAGAATGTGAGGTCTTCAGAGTGATCCCGGAAAGCCCTAAAGCCGATTTTGCGATTGCTACCCTCGCAATCGATCCTAAAGCGTTACGGCTTGTAAGATCCGAAATTAGTACAAGGAAGAATGGGGAATTCACCGTTGAGTATTTCTATGGCGTTCCTGTGGATGCCCTGCCATCTGAAGTAGTTGTGACCCTCTCAGTATCCGATATCAGAGTTCCTCTGAGGTTTCTGGCTAAAAATGCTGAAATCGATCAGAAAAATCTTCAGGCCGATGAACGCCAGGGAAAAATCAATATCCTTTTTGAAGACTACACTATAAACTGGCGTAATCGTTAATATCTGTAATTCTACTTTAGAAGCGATATTATCTGGTTGGCAAGCTCTTCCCCAATTCGATCCTGGGCTTCCCCGGTGGCCGCGCCAATATGAGGGGACAAGGAAACTTTCGGATGCATCAGTATTTTTATTTGAGGCGAGGGTTCAGTTTCAAAAACATCGAGGCCGGCGAAAGCTACTTTACCGCTTTCGAGCATTTCTACGAGTGCTTCTTCGTCGACCACGCCACCACGTGCAGCATTGATAATCCCAACGCCTTCCTTCATGATGTCGAATTCCTTTTTGCCAATAACATATTGATCTTGGGCCGGAACATGCAGCGTAATCAGATCTGACGATTTTAACAGTTCTTCCTTCGAAATGCTCTTAAAGTTGAAAGTTATCTTCTGCCCATCGTAAAAGTTCAGATCAATTTGCGCCTGATCAATAAAAGGATCGTGGTACTGCACTTTCATACCAATTCCCAGGGCAATACGGGCTGTGGCCTGTCCGATCCGACCAAAGCCCAGGATTCCAAGCGTTTTTCCCCTTAACTCAGTACCCTTGGCATAGAGTTTCTTAAGCTTTTTAAAATTGCTGTCGCCCTCCAATGGCATATTCCGGTTGGCATCATGCAAAAATCTCACCGAACCAAATAAATGGGCAAATACCAATTCGGCCACAGACTCCGATGATGCAGCCGGTGTATTGATCACATGTAATCCTTTAGAACGAGCATATTCCACATCGATATTGTCCATACCCACGCCTCCACGACCGATGAGTTTTAGACCAGGGCAGGCATCTATTAATTCCTTTCTTACCTGCGTAGCACTCCTTACTAAAAGCCCCACTACATTATTGTCGTTGATGTATCGGGCCAGTTGTTCCTGTGCCACATTGGTGGTCTCCACCTGAAAACCTGCCTCTTGAAGATTAGTGATCCCTTTGTTCGAGATCCCGTCATTTGCTAAGATCTTCATATAGTCTCTTTTAAATTTTATTGTTTCTATGCCTTACGCTCCAAATCGCTCATGATATCGACCAAAACCCCAACGCTTTCAAGCGGGAGAGCGTTATACATTGAAGCGCGGTATCCGCCAACCGATCGATGGCCGTTCAAACCGTTGATCCCAGACTCTTTCCACATGGCATCAAAGGTATCTTTTAAAGTTTCATCCTCAAGGGTAAAAGTGGCATTCATATTCGAACGATCTTCCGTTTTGGCAAAACCATTAAAGAGCGGATTTAGGTCGATTTCCGAATAAAGCAACTTGGCCTTTTTTTCATTGATCTCTTCAATGGCCGGTATTCCCCCCATATCTTTAAGCCACTGAAGTGTTAACATACAAACATAGACCGGAAAGACGGCAGGAGTATTGAACATGCTATCCTTGTTGATATGAACCTGATAGTTCAACATAGAAGGTACTTTCCGACTTACCTGCCCCAGTATCTCTTCCTTGACGACCACAAGGGTTGTTCCGGCCGGTCCCATATTTTTTTGAGCCCCGGCATAAATGAGATCGAATTGCGAAAAATCCATCTGGCGGGAAAAAATATCGGAACTCATATCACATACCAAAGGAACATTGGTTTTGGGGAATTCCTTGATCTGTGTCCCGAAGATCGTATTGTTGGAGGTAAGATGCAAATAGTCCAAATCATTGGGTACCATATAACCCCTAGGAATATAATTGAAATTTTTATCCTTTGAAGAGGCAATCTCAAGTACTTCACCCACGAGCCTTGCTTCCTTAATGGCCTTATCGCTCCAGGTACCGGTATTCACATATCCTGCTTTAGTCTCGAGAAGATTATAGGCCACCATCAGGAATTCCAGGCTGGCACCCCCCTGAAGATAAAGGGCTTTGTATCCTTTTCCCTCCAGACCAAGCAATTCCAGCGCCAGTGACCTGGCCTGTTCCATAATGTCGACAAAATCTTTGCTGCGATGGGAAATCTCAATAAGCGATAATCCGATTTCATTGAGTTCAATAACAGCTTCAGAAGCTTTTTTCATCACCTCCTGAGGAAGTATACAGGGTCCTGCGCTAAAATTGTGCTTTTTCATTTTTAAAATTTTAATAAGAAGAGATTCAATTATCGGCGTTTTTAGCACCATTTGATATCCTCCGGTGGATGTGGAATACGCTCATCTTTATCAGCCTTTTCCACCAGGCCCCAAAGGTCATAAATTATGACGAAATAGCGGAGTGAAAATATAGAAATTTCTATTGGTTTCTCAACAGGAATTCAACAGTATCTATCCGATCAGCGTAGTCGTTTAAATCCGGACGTTGTGTTTGTCCAAATGGAACTTCATCGGCCACAAATTCTCTGGCGACCACACATTGTATCTGATTTTCATCCTGCTTCAATCGCTGTTTTAAATTTTCAGGAGAATCGTAGTATTCATAGAAGAGTGTTGCGATAGGTGAGGCGTATCGCGGATCTTCTTTGAGCATTACAAATCCATTGTCGAGAATATCGAACTCACTCATAAGGTATACCGCCTTGTTATAATCGTAATTGTTTGTGAACTTATTATGTTCCAATAAGGCACCGTAATTATAAATAGACTGCAATAAGCTGTCGAAGTCATATCCCCGGGGCACAAATAATTTGGATACCGAACGGCAGCCGAGTCCGAAATACCTGAACACATCTTCTCCAAGTAGTGCCAGCTCATCTTTGGTTTCGTGGCCGGTGAGCACGGCTACGGAATTTCTGTTCTTTCGTATGATGTGTGGTTTTTTGCCGAAATAATATTCAAAATAACGGGCGGTATTGTTACTCCCCGTCGCGATCACAGCATCAAAATCCTTCAGGACACCTTCGCTAAACTCGATTTTACCCCTGAACTGATCGGCTTGAGACTGCAAAAAATCTGCAACAAAAGGCAAAATTACCTTATCGTTTGAAGAGCACTTGATCAAGGCCTTATGTCCGGTGATAAGCGTACAAAGGACATCGTGAAAACCCACCAGTGGAATATTCCCTGCAGTGATAACCGCAATAGTCTTGGGCTGGATCTGAGTGAGCGTATAATGGGCAAGCCAGGCTCTCAAACGATTTTCCTGCAGGAGCTCGCCCCAGCCTTCCAGGGCGTAAAGTACATTTTCAGAGGTAAACCATCTATTCTGTAATTCGGCCTGCTCGACCGTTGACTTCATTTTTATCAGCCATTCCATCCCGCCAGTAGTCGGCTGCTCTTCTGTTGCGTTCCACCGAACGAAGTCGACAAAACACTGACCAAGTTTAACAAAAGCTTGTAATCTTTCCTCGACACCCGATATTATATTTGTCTGCAAGACCTTTTGGAATTAGTTTTGCGTAAAAATAAGCATTAGAAAAAGAAAATTATGGCGATTATAATTACGGATGAATGCATTAACTGCGGGGCCTGTGAGCCCGAGTGCCCAAATACGGCGATTTACGAAGGCGCCGATGAATGGCGTTATAGCGATGGTACTTCTTTAAAGGGAGGTGTAGTACTGCCCGATGGCAAGGCGGTAGATGCAGATGTCATCCAGGAACCAATAAGTGATGAATTCTATTATATAGCACCAGATAAATGCACCGAATGCATGGGATTCCACGAAGAGCCTCAGTGTGCTGCAGTATGCCCTGTAGACTGCTGTGTTCCAGATGAAGACCGCGTGGAGACCGAAGATGAACTGCTGGCCAAGCAGCGGTTTATGCATCCCGAATCATAGACATCAAGCAAACTCAAGCATTTTCGCGCTGATCTCTTTTAGAAACTTGGCACACAGCATTCCGGTCATTTGATTGATGTCACGTGTGGGATTGTATTCTACGATATCTGCTCCCAGCAGCGGCATATTAATGTGCTGTATGATATCGATAACCTGCCGGCTCGTTAATCCACCTGGCTCATAGTGGGAGATTCCGGGTGCATATGCAGGATCCAGAGCATCCATATCGAGACTTAAGTAGAGTGGATTTTTAAATTCGGGCAGGGCTGCGGTCGAAAATCCGGCGGAGGGTATCACCTCTGACGAAAATCTGTCAGCCTGCTCCTGCTGATGACGGGTCATGGTCCTGATCCCAACCTGAACAAGTCGGCTGGCAAGGCCTTCTTCCATAATACGTGCAAAGGGGCAAGCATGACTATACGGATCACCCCCGAACTCGTTGTATAGGTCAGCATGGGCATCGATATGCAAAATATCCACGGGGCCTTTCTGGTTTTGGAAAGCCCGGAAGACCGGGTAGGTTATGGAGTGATCCCCACCGAGGGTAATTAATCTAAACTTTTTATTTAGATTACTTTTTGTAAAATCTTCTATGTCAAAATATTGATTTGGAGTAATATCACCGACATCTTCAAATATTTCAGGTAGGATCTCCATGCCGTTTTCGGCATAATAATTCGCAGAAATACTACGGTAAGATTCCCTGATTACCGGGGGTGCCTTGGCGGTTCCTCTCAGGTATGAAGACTTGTCATCATAGGCGATGCCCTGAAGTACGATTTTTTGCATTCAACCATATTCTTGTAGGCTAAATATACCAGTAAAAACTATATTTGCACGCTTAAACAAGATCGATTATGAAAGCAGGGATCGTAGGCTTGCCTAATGTTGGAAAATCTACACTCTTTAATTGTCTTTCCAATGCGAAAGCACAGAGTGCAAACTTCCCGTTCTGTACGATTGAACCCAATATAGGTGTGGTTAATGTGCCCGACCCGAGGCTTGAGCAGCTTGATAAATTGGTGAATCCGGAAAAGGTGATCCCGGCCACGGTCGAAATAGTAGACATAGCTGGCCTGGTTAAAGGCGCGAGTAAAGGGGAAGGCCTTGGCAACCAGTTTCTGGCTAACATTCGGGAAACCGATGCCATCCTGCACGTATTGCGCTGTTTTGACCATGATAATGTAGTTCATGTTGACGGCTCGGTTAATCCGGTGCGGGATAAAGAAACGATCGATATGGAGCTGCAGCTAAAAGACCTGGAATCTGTGGAGAAAAGGCTCGACAGGGTAGGCAGGGCGGCTAAAACCGGGGATAAGGAAGCCCAGAAGGAGGTTGCGGTACTCACGGAACTTAAAGATGGCCTGGAGTCTGGAATTTCAGTGCGTGCCTTGAATATCGCTGAGGAAGACCGACAGGAATACGTAAAAACGCTGCAGCTGATCACGGATAAGCCGGTTCTCTATGTCTGCAACGTAGATGAGGCTTCTGCGGTTGATGGAAACCATTATGTAGACAAGGTCCGCAAAGCGGTGGAGGGAGAGGAAGCAGAGATATTGGTGCTGGCCGTTGGTACCGAGGCCGATATTATGGAACTTGAGACCTATGAGGAGCGCCAGATGTTTCTCGAAGATCTGGGACTGGAAGAGCCCGGGTCCTCAAAGCTGATACAGGCAGCATACAACCTTTTGCATTTACAGACGTACTTTACAGCCGGACCAAAGGAAGTGCGTGCCTGGACCATCCCTATCGGTGTTACCGCCCCTCAGGCCGCCGGGGTTATCCATACCGATTTTGAAAAAGGATTTATCCGGGCCGAGGTGATCGCCTTGGCGGATTACCAAAAATACGGAAGTGAGGCTAAGGTAAAGGAAGCTGGTAAAATGCGGATCGAAGGGAAAGATTATGTGGTAAAAGACGGCGATGTGATGCATTTTAGGTTTAATGTATAGTCGTAATTAGGAGTAAAAAGGAGGTCTGAGATCCTATAAATATCAACAATTACGGTACTTTTATTGTTAATTACTTTCTTCGGGCTACATTTTGATTTCTGGGCTATAATTCTATATTAGCAAGTATAATCCCCAAATTATATGGCGCAATCCCAATATACAGAGGAAAATATCCGCTCGCTCGACTGGAAAGAGCACATCAGGATGAGGCCCGGTATGTACATCGGTAAGCTGGGTGATGGCTCTTCACACGACGACGGAATCTACATCCTCCTCAAAGAGGTGATCGATAATTGTATCGATGAATTCGTAATGGGCGCCGGGAAAACCATCGATATTTCCATTCAGGGCGATAAGGTAAATGTGCGCGATTACGGCCGGGGCATACCCCTGGGTAAGGTGGTTGATGTGGTATCGAAGATGAATACCGGAGGAAAGTACGATACCCGCGCATTTAAGAAATCCGTTGGGTTAAACGGGGTTGGGACAAAAGCGGTTAACGCGCTGTCTGCCTATTTTCGTGTGGAATCCACCCGGGATGGTAAATCCAAAGCCGCAGAGTTTAATTTGGGAGAACTCATCGATGAGGAATATCTGGAGGAGACCTCCCGCAGGAGGGGTACCAAGGTCACTTTCACGCCAGACATCGGTATTTTTAAGAAATATAAGTACCGCAATGAGTATGTGGAACGCATGCTTAAGAACTACGTCTATCTCAATCCCGGACTCACTATTGTTTTCAACGGTGAGAAGTATTATTCTGAAAATGGTTTAAAAGACCTTCTGGAAGACCAGAACAGCGCCGATGATATGCTGTACCCCATCATTCATCTCAAAGGTAAAGACATCGAACTGGCGATGACACACAGTAAGACACAGTATAGCGAGGAATACCAGGCCTTTGTAAACGGCCAACACACCACACAGGGCGGTACCCATCAATCGGCTTTCCGTGAAGCTATTGTAAAAACGCTCAGGGATTATTACGGTAAGAATTACGAAGCTTCAGATATACGCAAATCGATCATCGCTGCAATTTCTATCAAAGTGATGGAGCCGGTTTTCGAAAGCCAGACCAAAACCAAACTGGGTTCCACAGAAATGGGGGATGGCCTGCCCACCGTTCGTACATATATCAATGACTTCGTCGGGAAGCAGCTCGATAATTTTTTGCATAAGAACACCGAGGTGGCCGATAGCATACAACGAAAGATCATGCAGGCCGAAAAAGAACGGAAGGAATTGTCTGGGATCCGCAAACTGGCCCGCGAACGAGCTAAAAAAGCCAGCCTGCATAATAAAAAGCTTCGGGATTGTCGTATCCACCTTGGTGATATGAAAAATGAAAGAAGACTCGAATCAACCTTATTCATCACTGAAGGGGATTCTGCTTCGGGTTCGATCACCAAATCGAGGGATGTCAATACCCAGGCGGTCTTTAGCCTGAGGGGTAAGCCGCTAAACTCCTACGGGATGAGCAAGAAGATCGTGTATGAAAATGAAGAGTTCAACCTGCTGCAGGCCGCATTGAACATTGAGGATTCTATGGAAGACCTCAGATATAACAATATCGTGATCGCTACTGATGCCGATGTGGACGGGATGCATATCCGATTATTGCTCATTACTTTTTTCCTGCAATTCTTCCCCGAACTGATCAAGGAGAACCACCTTTATATCCTTCAAACCCCTCTGTTCAGGGTACGCGACAAGAAAGAGACGATCTATTGTTATAACCAGGAGGAAAAATCCGCAGCGATCAAGAAGCTCAAGGGCAAACCTGAAATAACCCGGTTTAAGGGGTTAGGAGAGATCTCTCCCGATGAATTCAAACATTTTATCGGCGACGATATCAGGCTGGAGCCTGTGATGCTCGACAAAGCGATGTCTATAGAGGAACTCCTTAAATTCTATATGGGAAAAAACACCCCTGACCGACAGGAATTCATCATCGAAAATCTTAAAGTAGAAGTTGATTTAATAGAAGAGAACCAATTGTAAATCAGAAATTAAGTCTTTCCTAATGGAAGAGAATGGAGAAGTGAACGAAAATTGGGAAGAAGACCAGAATGCCAATGCGGAGACGCTCACCAGGGTAACCGGGATGTACAAGGATTGGTTCTTGGATTATGCCTCTTATGTGATCCTGGAACGGGCCGTTCCTGCTATTGAGGATGGATTTAAGCCGGTGCAGCGAAGGATTATGCACGCCTTAAAGGAGCTCGATGATGGTCGCTATAATAAAGTGGCCAATGTAGTTGGGCACACCATGCAATATCACCCTCACGGAGATGCCAGTATCGCCGATGCGATGGTCCAGATCGGACAGAAGGATCTGCTGATCGATACCCAGGGTAACTGGGGAAACATACTTACCGGTGATAGTGCTGCCGCCTCCCGTTATATCGAGGCGCGTTTATCAAAGTTTGCCCTTGAAGTAGTTTTTAGTCCGAAGATCACAGAGTGGCAACTGAGCTATGATGGCCGTAAAAAAGAACCGGTAAATTTGCCGGTTAAGTTTCCTTTACTCCTGGCACAGGGGGCCGAAGGGATTGCAGTTGGTCTGTCCACAAAAATCTTGCCCCATAATTTTAATGAACTGATCGATGCCTCGATAAAACATCTCAAAGGCCAGCGATTTAAAATATTCCCGGATTTCCCAACCGCCGGAATCATCGATGTGACAAATTATAACGAAGGGAACCGTGGGGGGAAGATCAGGGTTCGCGCCCGCATCAATCAACTGGATAAGAACACGCTGGTGATCAAAGAGATCCCATTTACCACCAATACTTCTTCGCTCATAGATTCTATCCTGAAAGCTAACGATAAGGGTAAGATCAAAATCAAGAAAATAGAGGACAATACCGCTGCGGAAGTAGAGATCCTGGTGCATTTACCATCCGGCCTTTCACCAGACAAAACGATCGATGCCCTCTATGCTTTTACAGCCTGTGAATCTTCCATTTCTCCTTTGGGTTGTGTAATAGAAGATAATAAGCCGCTATTTATCGGGGTAAAAGAAATGCTCGTGCGCTCTACTGATAATACGCTTGAATTGCTCAAGGCCGAATTGGAGATCCAGTTGAGCGAGTTAGAGGAGCAATGGCATTTTGCCTCTCTTGAACGTATTTTTATAGAAAACCGGATCTATAGGGATATCGAGGAAGAGGAGACCTGGGAAGGGGTGATCCGTGCCATCGAAAAAGGTTTGCAACCACACACTAAGCATCTGAAAAGGCCTGTAAACAGGGAAGATATTGTGCGGCTCACCGAAATCAGAATCAAAAGAATTTCCAAATTCGATCTGGACAAAGCACAGCAACATATCGAAAGCCTGGAAGAAAAAATAGCAGAGACCAGGCACCATCTGGAAAACCTGGTGGTCTATGCTATCGACTATTTTAAAGATCTGAAGAAGAAATATGGCAAAGGGCGTGAGCGGAAGTCAGAGATACGAATTTTCGACGACATCGAAGCCACCAAGGTGGTGATCCGAAATACCAAACTCTATGTGAATCGCGAGGAGGGCTTTATCGGGACCTCACTCAGGAAGGATGAATATGTAACGGACTGCAGTGATATCGACGACATCATCGTCTTCACCAAAAGCGGACAGATGGTGGTGACCAAGGTCGATTCCAAAACTTTTATCGGCAAGAACATCATCCATGTGGCGGTTTTTAAAAAGAAAGATGCCCGAACCACTTATAACATGATCTACAAGGACGGCCGCGGTGGCTCCAGTTATGTAAAGCGGTTCAATGTTACGGGGGTAACCCGCGATAAGGTCTATGATCTCAGCGGTGGTAAATCAGGATCGGATGTGCACTATTTCTCTGCTAACCCCAACGGTGAGGCCGAGGTGGTAACCGTGCACCTAAGGCAGTCTGGGAGTATAAAGAAACTGAAATGGGAGCTCGATTTTGCTGACGTGATGATTAAGGGTCGTGGGTCTAAAGGGAATATCGTTACAAAGTATTCGGTAAAACGGATCGAGTTGAAGGAAAAAGGGATCTCTACCCTTAAACCCAGAAAACTTTGGTTCGACGACACCGTCCAACGACTCAACACAGATGAAAGAGGGGAGCTGCTAGGCGAATTTACGGGTCAGGACCGGCTTTTGATCATCAATCAAAAAGGGGAGGTGAGAACAGCGATCCCCGAAGTCACTATGCGCTTTGAGGACGACATGATCGTATTGGAAAAATGGAAGCCCAATAAACCGATCTCGGTTATTCATTACGATGGGGATAAAGAGCGCTATTACGTTAAAAGATTCCTGATCGAGAAGGAAGACCGGGTTGAGAATGTGATCACCGACCATGCCAAATCCTATCTGGAACTGGTTTCCACAGACTGGAGACCATTGGTGGAACTCGAGTTCGTAAAACCGAGGGGCAAGGATGCGAAGCCCAATCTGCAAATAGATATAGAACAGTTTATCGCGGTAAAAGGAATCAGGGCACTGGGCAATCAACTCACCTCCGATAAAGTAAAAAATATCAATATTTTGGAACCTTTACCATTTGAGGAGCCAGCCACTCATGAACCCCGCGATATCGAAGTGATCGATGAGGAAAGTGTAGTAACTGAGGATAAAGCAGCGGGTAAGAAAACCGAAAAAAAATCGAAGCAGAAGGGTGCCAAAAACGATGATGAATCGAAATCATCGGAAGGTCAGACCACTCTTTTCTAGAATACTTAAAAGATGAAAAAACTGTTTCAGGAATTCAAGAATTTTGCGGTCAGGGGAAATATGATCGATATGGCCGTGGGGATTATCATCGGTACAGCCTTCAACAATGTGGTCAATACACTTGTACGTAAAATAGTTATGCCGCCGCTTGCTTTGATCACCGGTGATCGGAGTTTCGCGGAGAAAGAATGGGTTTTACAGCCGGCGAGTGAAAACGGGGAAGCCATCGCCATTGGCTATGGTCAATTTATCGAAGTCGTGATCGATTTTATCATTATCGCCTTTACCATATTCATCGTGATCAAAGCCATGAACAAGTTAAGGACTAAGGCTGAAAACCCCAAAGACATTGAAGAGGTCACCCCAAAAGATATAGAACTACTCGATCAGTTAAAAAACCTTATGGAAGAGCAAAACGAACTTTTGCGTAATTCCCGGAAGAATTGAACGAAGCTTTGATTAGCCCTGTTGATCAGTATCTTCGGCCGGTACATTCTTCCTCATCTTCATATTGAGGAATTCCACCAGAAGCGAAAACGCGATAGCAAAATAAAGATAACCCTTGGGGATCACTCCGATCTCTGTGTCGAAGATACGCGTATGGCTGAGATGTGCCGCTTCTGCGATCAGCATAAACCCTATCAGGATAAGAAATGAAAGCGCCAATAATTGCATGGAGGGATGCTTATTGATAAATTCCCTGATACCATTGGCAAATACCATCATGATAATGATCGACACCACTACGGCAATAACCATTAAGACCAGGGCATCTATGGGCTTTTCACCGATACCGTTGGTCATACCCACTGCCGTAAGTATGGAATCTATGGAAAAAATAAAGTCGATTATAATGATCTGGACGATGGCCCTCCTCAGGCTGGTGAGGTTTTTGGCTTTGATGCTATCTTCATCGTGCATCGGCATTTCGACTTTCTCATGAATCTCCGAAGTGCTTTTATAAAGAAGAAACAGACCGCCAAAAAAGAGTATGATGGCTTGCCAGCTAACACCCATGGATAACCAGGAGGTGTTGATGTAATAAAAAGGGTTTTTTAGGCCGATCAGAAAGGAAACCGCGAAAAGCAATATTATCCTTTGTATCATAGCGAGGAGCAGCCCGATATTTGTCGCCCGTTTCTGGTCTTTTTCAGGAAGCTTGTTGGCTGCGATGGAGATAAAGACAATATTGTCTATACCGAGTACGATTTCCAGAAAGGTAAGTGTGAGAAGAGCTACCCAAGCATCGGGGCTGGTTAGGATATCAAACATATTATTTAATTTTTACAGCAGTGCCTTTCGATTTATTCGGACTACCTACAATCCCGTATTCAAACGAATAAGTATCAGCTGTGGTGGATAAGATTTTCATATGGATCGATTTCTCCTCCGACCTGCTTTTTGGATTTAGCTTCCTGACAATGTATTCGCAGTTGTTGATCCACCGAACCTCCGAAGTATCGCTTTTACCCTGAAAATAGTCGATTTCTATATCGCCTTGCCTCACAAATGTTGTCGTTATCATCTCTCCGTCGAGTTCGGCCGTAAATTCGAACGTCCCTTCTTTAAAAGCCTCGCAATCGCGTTGTGCTTCATAGCATGAAACCATCATCAGGAAA
>JAHEJJ010000052.1 GCA_024638915.1 Robiginitalea sp. | reverse complement strand
ACGCTTTCACCTGGTTCTAAAGTTCCACTGATAGGCGGTGTCCAGCTGATAGCCAATCCGTCTTCAAGATATTCATTATTAAAAACTACCTGTAATCCGGTCAGGCCCTGGGGACCTTCAATACCTACAGTACTCTCTATCCTCAAATCAGAATCCACATTCTTGTACTGCATTTTAAAGGAACCGTCAGGGAAAAGGATGATCTGGAAGGTTACAGGCCCAGGTCCAAGGAAACCAGGAACATTTTCGTATTGAACGATAAAGTACTCTGATGTTCCTTCGTAGAACACACCTGTGCCATTCGGCGGCTCAATATCGGCCCACATACCTGCAATAAAGAGATTTGGATTTCCCGTATCTGGAATTGGATCATTGAAAAAGTTGATTCCGACCAGAGGAGCAAATGTTAGGAATCCATTTGCAGCTATAGTCACTTCATTCTGAATCTCTCCGTAGAATGGGAAACTGAACGGTAATGGTACTGTCTCATCACCGTCGAATCCAACATTGGCCAGAGTTCCACTGCCACTTATATCGACAAAGTCATAAGCTTCTCCACCACTGTTGCTGTCTACCCAGGTATATCCGAAAGAGCCTGGTCCACCACTGGCATTCACTACCGGTGGTCCTACGCGGTTATCCGCAGCTTCCTTACTCCAAATCCTATCATATTCATATCGCGGAGCAGGTGCAATCCTGGCATCTTCAGATCCCGCAGGTACCAAATTTGGTGGTGCGACAGAATAGTTCATAGTCGAACCGCCATTATTGGTAATTGTAAGGGTCTCTGTTGTAGACGAACCTTTTGGTAATGTTACATCGATTGCCGTAGGATCTACTGATACTACAGGCGGATCAATGCCCACTCCGGACAATGGTATTTCGAGAGATTCATTTCCAAAACTATCATCACTGGAGATGGTAATCACATCCTCAATAGGTCCAACTGTAGAAGGTGCAAAAGTTACAAACGCAACGGATGTCTGGCCGGGTTCAATACTGAATGGCAGTATCTCATTCTCGATTGTGAAATCTTCATTTGTATTTGAGATATCAGAAATCTGAAGCGCCTTGGTTCCTGTGTTGGAGATTGAAATCGCACTCGTGCTTTCAAGGCCTACAAATATTGGTTCGAAGACCAAAAGCTCCGGGTCTACCGCAATCTGAGGCTGACCAATTACCGTAAGCTCGAACAAGGCCGTACTCATTTCCTTGTCTGGCGCATTGCTCGACACTGTCAGTTCGTCGAAATAGGTGCCGTCGTTCAGTGAAGTGGCATCCAGTGTAACTGTCAGTTCTTTAGAACCGCCGGCCGGAACAACCCCCGACAAAGGATCGACATTACTGATAAAGTCTGTTAGCGCCACATCTGGCTTAACAAAGCGTACTACAAGGTCATCTTTCACATATGGTGTGTTGAAGGCCACTTGCGCTCCATCGCTTCCATCGGCATTTTCAATACCCACTGTTGAAAAATTCCTGAATGGCGCGGTTTCAACATCCTCGTAATACACTTCAATCGTGCCATCGGCAAAGAGTACGATCTGAAAAGTTACCGTCTCGGTTGCTGAACCAAAGAATTCTGGTGTATCGGTCCACTGGATAATAAGGAGGCTTTCATTACCTGCAATGGTCAATGAGCCATTTAGGTTTTGAGGTTCCAGATCTGCCCAAAGTCCGGCGATGACATTATTGACATTATCATTCACAGGTATTTGACCATTGACCCAGGTAACGAAGGAAGTTGGCTCTTGAAAGGCGACCCATCCGTTGGCATTTATATATAACTCATTGTATACAGTCCCATAATACTCCATGGCAAAAGGCATTGTTACCAAAGCTGTGCCATCACCACTTGTAAAGCCGTTAAGCTCGGTTCCAAAACCACTGATATCTAACCAGCTATACACAGGTCCTCCTGCCTCGTCGCTGTCGATCCAGCTATAGCCAAAACCATTATCTGTTCCCATACTGAATTCAATAGGCGCACCTATACGGTTGTCGGTAAAGCCTTTTTCCTGCTCCATGCTGAAGTTTTCGAATTCAATCAATTCCGGCTTACTAAACTGGGCATCGGGATCAGCCAATGCGGCAGACATCGTCAGGTCAGGGAAAGAAAATATAAGTGGTGAGTTGCCATCGTTCCTAAGGGTAATACTGGCGTCAACCGTAGTACCCGCGTCGGCAGTAGCTGAGACTTCCTGAGGATCGAGTACGGCGATAGGTGGATCTACACCTACACCGTTTAATACTACTTCAACCAATGCCGAATTAGAGGCATTACTGTTGATAGACAAAATACCATTTATACTGCCTGTGGCCGAAGGGGTAAAGGTTACCGTAACCTCCAGTTCTTCACCGGCCGCCAGCTGTCCTGAGCTGGGATCAGCAGTAAAGTCAGTATTATCTGATGTAATACTACTGATATCGATCACGGCCAGACCGTTATTGGATATCGTTAGCGTGCGACTCCTTTCGGCCCCAACAAATACATCGTTGAATAACAATACCTCATCGGAAACCACAATTTCAGATTCCTGACCGGAAACATTAAAAGTGGTTGCCACGGTGGTTGTAGGTGTGGCCGGATCATTGCTATTCACACGAATATCGGTTTCGAAAGTACCGTTGGCCAGGGTCGAACCATCAAAGGTAACGTCTACGTCCACTGATTGGCCAGGGGCCACAGTTCCTGTGGAAGGCTCCAAGGTAATATATGAGTCTACACCTCCGCTTAAAGCGCGTGTCAGGAATAGGAAATCAGGCAGATTGGTATAGGTCTCCCCCCCGTCCGAACTAAAGAAATAAGTGTCGGGACGTACCGAAGCTGCTGTTTCATCAATCCCTTGAGCGAATAGGATTCCCTCAGGATATTTATGAACTACCCAGAAGGTTTCGCCTGCATTGAAATTCTGTGGTTCGTCGAGAACGGTTGCAAGAAATATACCGTCTTCACTGGTAGTCGTAATAAGCTGTGAAGTAAGCAACTCTCCGTCTGCAGGAGTGGATCCTCCTCTGTAAATCTCAAGAATGACTATTGCATCAGTAACGGTTTCTGTTCGATAAGCATTTCTAACAGCGCTTAATGCAAAATCTATCTCTGCGTCGAATTTGACCGCGGCAACCCATGCAGGTCCTTGAAGTCCGGCAAAATCATCTGGGAAGTCAATACCGGAATCATACCAGATCGAATCGGTAAAAGCGGTATTATACTCCAGAGGTGCGCCTAGCGATTTTACTTTCAAACCCTTCAAACCTTTAATTCCTGCTTTTTTAAGTTCTGCCCCACTGGGATTCCCCAGACCATATTTAGTCATATCGATTTGTGCCAACAGGGCATCGCCACCACTTGAAGGAGCAGTGAAATTAGTTGGCCCAAGAGAGGTTGTAAAGTCCAGCGGGCTTTGGCCACTATTGGTAATGGTAAAGCTTTCCGTCTTCACTGGCGGGATATCCACCTGTACGTCTACGGCCGCGCTTAGGTTATCCGGATCGACGCTGATGGTCGGTGGTGTTACCACGGTCAGACTCACAGGAATATCGATAGTCGGATTATTGGTATCGTTACTTGCGACATTAATCGTAGCCTCGTACAATCCTGGATCGAGTGCCCTGGCATCAAATTTTACCTGAGCGGTGGTCGAAGATCCAAAAGGTACTGTACCGGAGATCGGTGCCACACTAAGGAAGAATCCATCAGGATCACCATCGGTGATTTCGAGGTTATCGATATCCATAGTAGAACCGGTTACCGCCATATCAGACAAAAATACCAGCTGCTCCATAAGCGGAGTAAAACCGGTGCCGGAAAAGACCAGGTTATCATCAAAATATACGGTCATTCCCAGATCGTCTTTATCGATCACAATACGGACATTGAAATATCCTTCCGGAACCTCTGCATTTACGGGCACGAAGGCCGAAGCAGACCCATCAAGGATATCGATAGTACCATCTCCGTTGAATCGCAGTCGTGTAACGACAAACCCAGCAGAAGGTGATTGTGGGATAATTTCCCAACTCACGCCGCTTCCTTGAAGGTTGACATCCAGTGAGCTTACCATAAATGGTTCACTTCCGGGCGTTACGGTAGGGGAAAATGCCAGAACGGTACCTGGTTGATTGGGCCCCTGACCGTCTGATACCGCGCTAAGGTGCTGTGCACCGTCAGCGGGATTAGCAGTAGATATGGCCCAATTATTGGCAAATTGGGCAAACCATCCTTGCTGTCCGGTAATATCACCAGGGGTGAAATCTTCGAAGTCAGTAGCATATAAACTTGTAACCACACGTTCGAAGCCGGCACTGGTCTGGATCATATCAGCAATTCCACTGCCCTGACTACCAATGAAATTTTCTTTTGTAAAACCATTGGCGCCGATCGACGCATTTGATTGGTCTACCCGACTGGCAAATGTGTTTTGTGCGTTATCATTTATTGTAATTGTAAAATCCAGGTCGGCATCTCCCGTATTGCTTATAACAAGATCACGGGTTTCTACCTGGAGTTGTTGTAATGTTTCTGTGAAAGAATCCGGATCTACCGATATTATCGGTGCTTCGGTTCCATCGAGAACACGAATCGAGATCGGGATGCTGACAATTTCTTCAAAACCGCTGATGGTCAGGTCGATACTTTCCTCATACAGGCCTTTGGCCAGTCCGGTGGTATTGATCACCGCTGCAAGAGTGCCGGTTGAAGAGGCTGCGATATCCTGGCTGGCAGGATCGAGTGATTCAATCAGTACTGATCCGGGGCTTGCTGCTGCGGAAACCGTTACAGGGTCTTCCGAAACGTTAGTGAGCGTGAACTCAGGGGTAAGGATCGTCCCGACAAATACTTCGTCGGTAAGACCCGCGGGTGCTACCGAAACCGGTGGTTGCTCGGCAAGTACCCAACCCATGTCTCTGAAAAAGCCTCGGGTGATGTCGCCTACATTAAAATTTGATTCGGCGGAACCAACTTGAGGACTCATCAGTGAATTCGGGTCACCGGCCGGGAATGCAAATTCATCCCAATGCGCGATACTCGAACCTGGCTGAAAAGGATTAGGCGCCCACATTTGTGGTGGAGTACCAATGGCTGCAATGGCAAAAGGGCTATTACAGAATACATCATTGCTGGTAAAGAAATCTCCAAGCTCTACAGATGGATTGGGAAGATCAAGCACTGAATTACCCTCGCCATCAATAAGGAATGTATCAAAAATAAAAGGATTGCCTCCTCCATTGATGCTTCCAACACCGGCACCATTTACAAATCCTCCGTCAACAAAGCCAAGGCCATGACAGGCCTCATGCAGGGCAACTGTAACGAAGTCAAATTGTCCTGCAGGAGTATTCCCATCGGTACCGAAATACCATGGGATTCCATTGCCGATGTTCACAACGAGATCGAATTCCTCTTGTGGAGCAAGATCTTCTCCTGCCAGGGAATTGGCAAGAGCAACCGGATAAAAGACATCTGTCTGTGGTGCTCCTGGAAAATTGCTCAGCAATAACGTTGGACCTGCAGATGCCAGTACCCCGGGACCGAGGTTGGCGAAGTCTGCAAAGATCCTGATCGGTACACTGGATACAATCTCCTCCGACCAGATATCCAAAGCGGCCTGGAAGGCGGCCTGAACATCAGGATTGTCGGCTGCACCGGGTCCGAAAGTGATGATCAATTCTGCTGTAGCATTCCTTTGTGCAGAAATCGCTTTTCTCGCGGCCAGTTGTTTCATGGCCATCCGCGAGTTCATGTCCTCGAATTTAGCGGGACATACTACCGGGACACCCGGTTTCGTTTCCATTTTTTGGGAATACAAGGATTGTAGCCCCCCAAAAAACAACAATAATAAAACGGTAAAAAAGTGATAATTCTTACGGGATAGTGTTCTCGAAAAACTACCACTCACAGAGTAATTATTCTTCATAGTGAGGTGGTTTTAATAAAAATTAGCTCTTGAAAATAGGTTATTCATCTGAATTTAACAAACTTTTAAAGAGTGCTGATCATCGATAAAATATGGTGTTTATCGATCAGCTGTTGTTATATATTAGATGCTGGAGGAATGGTAATTTACTTTATAGACTAAAACCTTATAAATTTTATGTTTTTTAATGAAAATAGTCTACAGACCAAGCAAGATTTTCATTTTAGGAGGTTATAACAAACGTCTAAGGAAATACCATTTAACCGTTGTACGAATCGCGGTGATAATTGTATATTTGCACCCGCATATGATCTGATGTAGCGCTCAGCTTGTTCAGATCAAAATAAATCAAATTAGTAGTGAGAGTCCCATAGCTTCCTATTTCGTTTCATTACGGCGGAAAGGCAGCTTCGCTCCACGACATAAAGGTCGCGTAGCTCAGCTGGATAGAGCATCTGCCTTCTAAGCAGACGGTCACAGGTTCGAATCCTGTCGCGATCACGACACTCAAAAAACCGCGCAATTCTTGCGTGGTTTTGCATTTCTGGAAGTGTGTAGAGCCCAAGCTTTCCTAAGCGAACAGAAATATAAAACTCCAAAGCGCAGCTTTGTGGTTTTTTATTTGCAACATTGAGGGTAAAGGAAAACCGAAGGTAATCCTGTCGCGATCACTAGGAAACTCCAAATTTGATCAAAAAGCCTGAAAGTATTTGATTTTCAGGCTTTTTTTCTGGGCTCTCGATATTCAATGTAAAAGCAATGCGCAAAAAACCCGTAATAGTTTTTCATTAAAAAGGAATGGAATAACTTACCCACCCTCATATGCAAAATCCAATCGCAATCTTTTATATTATTACGGTAATTATTACTGTTTCTTTTTAATCATTGCAATCGATCAAATGCATTGACAATAGAAGAGTTCTTATGCCTTTAAGGTTTATCAAAAAAATTCTTCGATTCGTTGCTGCAATTTGAGGGTTAGTTTATAAATTACCTTTTCAAAAACTTGAATATGAAATATTTAATTCTTTTTAGTTTGGTTTTTAGTCAGGCGTGGCCACTGGTCGATAATGAGTTACAGGATACTGCTTTAATAAACGCCCGATATAACGGAGGTTCTGAGGAAGGCTATTATTTCACCAATCTTGAAACCGGTGATATCGTCAAGTTCATCAAGGCCGAGGCAGGTGTCATGCAAGAGTTCGACCTGAATTCAAAAGAGTGGGTTGGAGAGGAGTTCGAGCTCGAGTATACTTTGGATTATACTGATATGCCGGCTATGCAGAACATGGCAGATAGGGAGGATGTACGTTACCAGAAGGAGGTGTTGACGATCATTAGACTTGAAACGCTCGATTCAGAAGATGAAGATTAACTATCATCACTCAGTGCTGTCAAAAAAAGCTATAAAGCTGTTAAGGAGATTTCTAAAAAGATGTCATATCAATGTATAAAGTAAAGTCACTTTTTCTTCTTGTTGAAGGCTTTCTATTTTTGAGCATTGCTTGTGCCCAGGAATTGCGAACTCAACTTGGTGATGTTTATTATGACGTTAATATGTACAAGGGGGAGTATTATGGGACAGAAGGGTCTCCTTATCTCGAAGAAGCCTTTACCCCATGTAGGATAAACGACATTACAGAAACCCAGCTGGTAAGATTTAATGCCTATAACGGTACGGTGGAGGTGAAGATGTCAACCACCAAAATAGTTCTTCTGGCTGAATCAGAGAATTATCTGATCACACTTAAAGATGGTTCTGGCAAAACATACTACACAAAGAATTATTTCGATTCGAAAGGGGATTTAAAAAACTCATTTTTCGAATTGATTCACGAGTCAAGCTCTTTTAAACTTTATGCACAGGAAAAGATCAAATACTTTAAGGCAGTTAAGCCCGAAGCTTATAAAGATGCACAACCTCCTAGCTTTAAAAAGGCTGAGGAATTATACTTCATTACAGATCTATGGGAGAAGACACCCTACCTTATAGAACTACCTACCCGACTCAACTTTTTCCTTAAACTTTTTCCGGGCCAGGCAAAATCTTTAAAAAAGTACATAAAAGAAAACCGATTCGAGCTGGATGATCCAGAGGATTTGATTGAGATATTGGATAAGGCACTCGGGAGCAAATAAGCTACCCGATTAATCAACCGTAATATTAAAAGTTTGAGCGATGTCGGTTTCTCCTCCGGCATTGGTCAAACTTCCGTCGTTCGGCTTCACCGGTTCGTGTCTTAAGGTAACGGCGAGTGTGGCTGAACCCGGTTCTCCGGTTGTCAGCAGAAAGGACAAGCCAACGGGGTTGCCATCGCTATCCATATCGTTATAAACAATATTTTCGATACTTCCTGTTGAGGTATAAAAAAACTGATGCTCTTCATCCTCTTCTTCTACTTCTTCAGTGATGTTTTCGGCTGGATTTTCTGTTTCATTCAAAATCAAAATACTTCCCTCATAAGTGGTAAAGGAAGTTAAATTCCCGGAGACTGAAATCACAGGTGGGTTAGGGCCGTCACCATCGAGATCCTGAGATTGAACGATGATGCTCGTGCCACCGCCCTGAGGGGTAAGTGTGAGGTTTACCGTTGTAATGACTTCTTCTTCATTTACGATTTCAGGTATTTCGTCATCGTTGCCACAGGCGATAATTAATATTCCGGTGGCCAAAGTTATAATGGTTTTTAATGATTTGATAGCTGATACCATATTAGTATTTAAGATTTAGTTGTAAAATGATATTTCGCCCGAGGTCGTCTGCAAAATAACGCAGACGATTCAGGTAATCCCTGTAATTTGTGTTCAATAGATTATCGACGGTGACCCCAACACCAAGCCTGGTCCGACTTCCCAACTCAAACTCTACATCGGCATAGAATTTTAGCAGATGGTAGGGTTCAGGGGGAGTGTTAATCTCAAGCAGAACCTCCTGTTGTTGTTCAGGAGAGAAGACAGTTATGTCGGGCGGATACTCATTCTGTCTAAATACGTAAAGACTCTCCAGTCCTGTTCTGAGATTTTTCCATTCGGATTTTTCGAATGTGATTTTATTCGTAATGTTCGCCGCCGGGATATTGATCAGAGCGATGTTGGTTTCGGTATCCTTTCCCTTAACAATCGAAAACCGATGTTCGGTTTTCCATTCAGGAGTCCAGTTTACGAATGCTGCCAGATCTGCGCCCAGCAAACGGGCATTGGTTTGCCTGTATGTCCAAAGGGGAAATGCTCCGCGAATAGTAAACTCTGTACCCGTCGGCTCCAGCAGTATAAAATCTGAAATAAAATTAGCATAGGGTTCCACAAGAAAACTCCAGGAATTAAAAGACCTTTGATACGATAACGCTATTTTATGCGAGGTTTCACTTCCGATTCTCAGATCACCTAATTCGAGTCGGGCCGCAGAGTGATGCAGACCGTCGCTGAAAAGCTCTGATGGATTCGGGGCGCGCTGTGCCAGTGTATAGTTGAACCGAAAATCAACGGTGCCGTTTACCTTATAATGCAATCCGGCGGTTCCCGAAAAGTTATGGTAGTCGAATACCGGATTGGTCAGTAACTGATTTCCGAAATCTTCCACTACGAACTCTGAGAAATCCTGGTCATAGCCGCGTTCGACCCATCTTGATGTTCTGTAGTATTTCAAGGCATCTATTCGGGTCAAATCGTATCGCGCACCAGCTTCCAGTAACCACTGCTCCGAAAATCGATATTCTCCAATGGCAAAGATGCCCAGATCGTATTTATCATAGTCAGGTATAAGCCTGCGCACACCTGTATCAGGATTGGCAAAATTATTCTGATACCGGCCGAGTAAACCCGTTCGGACTTGTATTGTGGAATTGGCATCCCAAAGGAAATCAGTATTTATAGTATGGGTTTGTAACTCCAGGTCAATGGCAGGGATATCACGGACTTCTCCGAGCCTCAGATCATATTCAAAACGTCTGTTATTCTGGAAGTCATAGCGAAGGTTCCACTTCCCTGTTCCTTCAAACCGTTTGTAAATATTTAGTTTGCCAAGGTGGTGGGTTACCTCCTGCCGGGGATTGCTGATATCATAGGTAAAGGGTTCGATCACTTGTGGCTGCCCACTGTTGATACTCCTGATCAAATCGTCGATGTTACCAATATGTGAGGCCCGGAGGATGGCTATATCGGCATCGTAATAGGAATACCAGGCATCCCATCCCCAGGAAAAATTCTTTTTGCCAAACCTAATCGAAAGCCCGGTTTCCTCTATGCCCGTATTAGAAAGCACATAATCGGGCGCCTCCCGGTCTCCCAGGCGTTTATATGAGGCCTGTCCTTTTAGGAACCAGCCTTCATCAAAGACTTTTGTTAGTTCTGTGGATATATTGCCACCCCGACCGTTTGTCATCCCATTGACAATAGTTTTACCATAAAGGGTATCCTGTGCGGTCCTAAAAGTCTGGTCAAGGACAATCACTCCTCCGATAGCATCTCCGCCGTATTGAAGAGCGGAGGCACCTTTGATAACTGAAATTGATCCTGCCGCATTGATATCGATATTCGGAGCATGCTCTTCTCCCCATTCCATATCCTGCATTCTCACACCGTCATTCAACATCAACACCCGACTCCCATTGAGTCCATGGATGGTCGGTTTTACAATATTTGCACCGGTACTCAATCCTGTCACACCTCCAATTTCCTTTAATGCATCTCCAAGGGTAGCACTGCTGTAGCGCTCGATAACAGCTGTGGTTAGCTGTTGTTCCTGTGCGGTATTCATTTTATTTTTTACCGTTTCTCCGAGAAGTTGAACCTCATCTAACTCCTCTACATGGTGTTCAAGTATCAGGTCTTTCACTGTATCTCCCTGTATTTCTATGGTAAGGAATACAGGATCACAGGCAGGGTGACTTACGATGAGTTCAAACTGACCTTTGCACAATCCATCGAGGGAATAATTTCCATCTTCATCTGAGCGGATCCCTTTTTCAACCCCTCTTAAATATACAATGGCACCAGCTAAACGCGAATTGTCATGAAAATCGACCACTTTACCAGTAAGGTTATAGTCACATTCCTGTCCAAATAGAATGGAATTGGATAAAACAAACAAAACTGCTGTTAGTTTCTTAAGCATATTGAATTAGATGAATACAACTGTAAGTAACTCGTCTTACCGAGCATTTGAAGGGATCTGAGAAAGTTTTAGCTCGAGGGGGGTGGACGACCGTAATAATAATTATTTAAAGAAAGAATCGGCCTAGCTTCCGAGATCTTGAACAAAGGAATTTCAGTCAGGTGGTGTACGACAGGAATCTTTGCTTTCGAAGTCAATAGCAGAGGGGTATATTCATTGATGACAACCGCCTCACATACTTCGCAATTGAGTTGGTCTTCGTCGGTATTATGCGCCAAAGGATGATAGCTCAGGCTTTTTAGTCCGAGCAAAATAACGAGGAAAAATAAAGAGAATAACTTCCTGTCGGGCATTTTGATCATCAGTGCGAAACTAAATCATACGGCCCTAAAAGGAAGTTAATAGAATGTTAATAGTCAGCCATTTGAAATAGGCTATTTCTCATATTGCATCCAGAATATGATATCAATAACTCGAATATCTAAGGTAAACCGCCCAGCTACTGTTTTCTCCATCTGTACGACCATAAACAATTAAAAACCCCCCGGATATCATAATTTAAATGAATTATCAGATCTCAATAAAGAAGAACAATCATTTGGAGTGAAGGATTATTTCGCAACAACTCGCTTCCTTTGGAAGCATGATATTCATCATAAATTTAAAGAGTTACACATTATAGTTTTGTAGATTATATGGATGCGAAGCCTCACCTGGTTTGGGGAAATTCTCCTGGCAGCTAAGACAAAGGACTATGGAATTCATCGATTATTACGAGGTCTTGGGAATTGATAAAAGTGCACCTCAAAAGGAGGTTAAAAATGCATATAGGAAACTGGCACGAAAATATCACCCCGATCTTAATCCGAATGACAAAGAAGCAGAACGAAAGTTTAAACAGGTAAATGAGGCCCATGAGGTACTCAGCGATCCAAAAAAACGCAAAAAATATGACGAATATGGCAAGGATTGGATGCATGCGGAAGAAATCGAAAAGGCCAAAAAGGCCGGAGCCGGCAAAGGGCAGTTCGGAGGCTATACCTATACCAGCGGGGGACCAGAAGATTTCTCCGACTTTTTTGAGGCTATGTTCGGTGGTGGAAGGACACGAGGCAGAAGAGGTGTACAATTTCGGGGGCAGGACTATTCGGCAGAACTACATCTAAAACTGAGCGATGCCTACATCACCAGAAAACATACGATCGCGGTCAATGGTAAAAACATCCGTATAACCATACCTGCTGGCATTGAGCACGGCCAGACCATTAAGATCAAAGGTTATGGCGGGCCGGGTATTGAGGGGGGTCCTAAAGGTGATCTTTATATTACGTTCTTTATCGACAATGACACGAAATTCAAGCGTGATGGGGATAATCTTTACCTGACGTTGCAAATAGCTCTCACTACCGCGGTTCTGGGGGGTGAAGTAATGTTAGATACTCTTGGTGGTAAGGTCAAACTTAAAATAAAACCACTTAGCCAGAATGGTACCAGGGTGAGACTAAGGGGAAAAGGGTTTCCCAAATACAAAAAAGAAGGTCAGTATGGAGATTTGATAATTACCTACAGTATAAAGCTGCCAAAAGAATTAACCCCAGAACAGCAAAATATTTTTGAAGAACTCGCCAGGACACAATTATGAACATGATGAAGAAATATACCTATATAGCACTTCATAAAATTTGTCTACATCACGAGATAGAAGAGTCTTTTCTGTTTGATTTGGAGGAAAACGACCTGATACGTCTCCATCGAAGCCAGGGCCAGATTGAATTACATTATAAAGAATTGCCCAAACTCGAAAAAGTCCTCCGATTACATCGCGAACTGGATATCAATATCGAAGGAATACATTCTATATTTCATCTGTTGAATAAAATGGAGGATCTCCGGGAAGAACTCTGGATCTTACGCAGAAGGTTGGAAAGGCTGGAAGGGCAATAGGATATCATATTGGAATTTTAATGAATACAGCTATGATGAAGGCCATGGTAATCGATCGGGTACAAGAGATAACACCCAAAGGAAAGCCGCTTCGGCTTGTTGAAATTCCAATACCTGAGCCTTCGTCCGATGAAGTGCTTGTAAGGATATCTGTTTGCGGGGTATGTCATACAGAGTTGGATGAAATTGAAGGACGTACACCGCCTTCCCGCTTCCCTATGGTACCCGGTCATCAGGTGGTGGGAAATATTGTGAAAACAGGTTCAGGCGTAAGTTCTAACCGGGTCGGCGAACGAGTGGGCGTGGCATGGATATTCTCTGCCTGTGGTGAATGTGGTTTCTGTAAGACCGGAATGGAAAATCTCTGCGACAACTTCCTGGCCACAGGAAGGGATGCTAATGGAGGGTATGCCGAATACATGAGCGCACCCATTGATAATGTATATAAAATACCCGATATTTTCACCGATGCAGAAGCTGCACCTCTTTTATGTGCTGGGGCGGTGGGTTACAGAGCTCTTTCACTTGCTGAGGTAACTAATGGGGACTTTATTGGGCTTACCGGATTTGGGGCCTCAGCCCATATCATAGTAAAGTTGTTACGTTATCAACAACCCGAAACTAAAATTTTCGTATTCGCAAGGAGAGAAGAAGAGCGCGGATTCGCTAAGGAACTAGGGGCATTCTGGGTGGGCGATATCACAGATGATGCCCCTGAAAAGTTAAATGCCATCATCGATACGACCCCGGCTTGGAAACCTGTGGTCGAGGGGCTCAGGAACCTGCAGAAAGCAGGTCGGTTGGTGATCAACGCCATTAGAAAAGAAGATCAGGATAAGTCATACCTCCAGTATTTGTCCTATAAGAATCATTTATGGAATGAAAAGGAAATTAAAAGCGTGGCCAATATTACTACAATCGATGTTAATGAATTTCTCACATTGGCAGACGAAGCAAAGATAAAACCTCACGTTGAGGAGTTTCCGATTGAAGCTGCCAATAAAGTCCTTGCAGCTTTAAAATTCAAAAAAATTAAAGGTGCTAAAGTATTGCGGATTGCGCAGATGATTAAATAATAAACCCGGTATAAATGCATTTTGGAGGAGATAGCGAAATAGAATTCGTGGAACTGTACTCATATTGCTTAACTTTATCACAATGAAGTTTAATATTCATATAAGTTATGTTTTTCTCCTTGTGGTTCTGCTCATTGGATGCCGCACAGGCAGGAATGAGGATAAACAGGGAAATGTGATCTTCAAAGGTCGCCCTGAGGAGGTATTGGCAGGTAATTTTGAGCTTAAAATCGATGTGGACAGCATTATTGGCAAAAAGAACAGTTACGCTTTTGGGCTACTGGATAGCCTGAAAGGTGTATTTCAGGTCTTTAATGGTCAGCCCATATCTGGCTTGCTTCAGGGAGATAGTGTGTTGGTAAACAACCGTTTGGACCATTCGGCGGTATTGCTTGTTCATAGCCAGACGACGGAATGGAGCCAGGTTGCCTTACCTGCATCTGTCGCTAATACGGAAGCGCTCGTAGGTTTTTTGGAGTACAATGAGGACCTAAATCTGGATACAACCAGACCTTTTGTTTTTCTGATTGAAGGGATTGTGGAACAGTTAGAATGGTGCATAATACCCGAGCCATTGGAAGAATCTGATCCTTTGATCGATGACCAATCGATAAGCTCTGGGAATGGCACCATCACAGATAAATACATAGAAATAGTAGGGGTGTATTCCACTGAAAACAACGGTGGCTTTACTTCTAAAAATATTCCTGTTCATATGCATTTCAAAACGGCAGATGGATCACTGGCCGGACATATAAACCATCTTGAACTCGGCACTGAAATGAGTATAAGGATACCTAAGACCTACTAATTAATCCTATGAAGCATACCTATTATATTGGAGGTATGAGCTGCCAGGGTTGCCGGAATCATGTGGAGCGATCTTTAGCGGAAATCGAGGGTGTAAGCGCTGTTAGCGTGAACCTTGAAGAAGCAACTGCTGAAATTGAGTTCGAGTCCTCGGTTCCATTGCAGAGTCTTCAGTCCCAATTAAAAGATAAGACCGGGAGGTATACCATCAGTGATACCCCCATCGAAGTTCCCGCAGAAACCAGGCATCCATCTGCATCCATAACATCTGCATCACATCAAAAATCACTTTTTTATTGCCCAATGCAATGCGAGGGAGACAAGACTTATAAGAGGCCAGGTGACTGCCCGGTATGTGGCATGGACCTTGTCCCTCTTAGTGGTGCGGATTCATCGGAAGTTGATGTTCATCAAGCACTGCTGAAAAAATTTTGGTGGGCGTTGATTTTTACGGTACCCATTTTTATGATCGCTATGAGTGAAATGGTACCTGAGAATCCTCTTTATCGAATATGGCCTCAACAAGTTTGGAATTGGATCCAATTATTTCTTTCTATTCCTGTGGTTTTCTACTCCTGTTGGATGTTTTTCGAAAGGGCCTTTAGAAGCATTCGGTTATGGAATTTAAATATGTTTACATTGATAGGACTCGGAGCCGGCGTGGCATGGACTTTTAGTGTGACGGCGCTCTTATTTCCCGGGATCTTTCCGGAGCAGTTTAAATCCGCGACAGGTGACGTTCATGTCTACTTCGAGGCCACCACTGTAATTCTTACCCTGGTGTTGATGGGGCAGGTACTCGAGTCCAGGGCGCATACGAAAACTTCATCTGCCATTCGCGAATTGATAGCCCTCGCACCTCAAATGGCGATTCGACTGGAGAATGGCGTAGAACAGACGGTTCCTGTAAGCAGTATTCGTAAAGGGGATATCCTGCGTGTAAAACCGGGCCAAAAAATACCGGTTGACGGATTTATCTCCAAGGGCCATGCCAGTGTCGATGAATCCA
>JAHEJJ010000051.1 GCA_024638915.1 Robiginitalea sp. | reverse complement strand
ACTTCGGACTTCGGACTTGGGACTTCCATCTACTGAAGCCTCACTTCCTGCCCGTCGAGCAGAGTCTGCAATCCGGCTGTGGCTATCTTATCGCCCAACGAAAGTCCATCTTTAATGGCAAAGCCTTCAGAAGAAAGTTGACCTACTTCTATATATTGCTTATGAGCCGTGGTTTTATCATCTTCTTCTTTTAGCAGGAACACAAATCTGCCTTTTCCATCTTCACCAACGGAAATTGGCGGCACCACAAGCTGTTTTGCTTTGGTTGTATCGGTTCCAAAATCGAAGGTGACATTGACAGCCATACCAGATCGTATCTCGTCCGTGGCATTGGAAACAACCACCCGGATAGGATAGGTAGCGGTGTTGATATCCACGGAAGGAGAAACCTCGGTAACCACCCCTGAGAATGCCTTGTTTTCCAATACTGGAAAATGGATGGTCACTTTCATATTTCTATTAACCCGATTGATAATACTTTCAGGCAATCCCAGTGAAACCTCCATGTCGGTACCAGCATTTAATACCGCTATATTCTGACCCGGGCTAACGTTCTCTTCAATCTCGGCATCAACCGAGGCTATTGTTCCATCTTCGGGGGCATAGAGAAACCCGAATTTGATCTGTTCGGCTTCTATACCTACCTTACGCTGTGCAGATTCAAAACTGGCCTGGGCAGTTTTATAGGAATTTTTTGCACTTTCGTATTCACTTAAAGACAGGCTGCCTTTTTCATAAAGTATTCTGGTGCGCTCAAGGCTTAATTTAGCGGTATTCATTTGAGAAGCAGCACTGTTTTGAGCCGAAATGGCAGATTCGTAATTCAACCGCGCCTGAACATTGTCCAGCCTGGCTAATAGCTCTCCTTTTTTGACTTCTTGTCCTATCTTGAGGTTAAACAGGGTGATAATTCCGCTGCTCCTAAAACTCAGGTTGATCACTTTTTCTGTTTTTGCCGTACCGCTAAATGTACGTTGGTCATCGCCACCCAGGTATCCCACCTCCTGATATAATACGGGGCGGACAGGTATCGGTTCCTTTACTTCTTCTTTACAGGATCCAATTAAAAGCATTGACCCTATAAATACTATTAATCCTTTATAATCCATAACTATACGGGATATTGGTGATTTGTCATTCGTTAGTATTTTCAAGGTAGGTAGTAAACCTGTTAATAAATTCATCATTCTGTGCCGCGGTGTTCAATAAAAAGTAATAACCGACAAAGCGCTCCAGTTGCAAACTGGACAACAAATAATTATACACAGCTGTTGCCCGTGCAAGACTGGCATTGACATAGTTATTCTGAGTTTCGAGCAATTGTACTATAGTTACTGCACCTTCAGAGTAAGAGGTCTGGGTGAGATCCAGGGCTTCCCTTGCCGCAATTTCAGATACACTGGAAAGTTCTATATTAGAAACTTCATTAATTAAATTCACCACTGCATTATTGACATTGGTTTCTATGGCAAGACTCGTATTGTTTTTGCTCAAATCTAACTGCTCTTTCTGAATCAAAGCGATCTGCCTGTTGACATTCTTTCTGTTCTGATCTACCAAGGGTATGCTGAGGTTAAGACCTACCCTGTAAGTATCGACAATAATATTTGGATTCACCCCGACGCCCCATTGGTTAAAATTGTGATTGTATTGACCCTGAAGTGCCAGAGTAGGAAGGAATCGACCGGCGGAATTCAACCTGATGCGCCTGCCTGTAGCCGAGATATCATAATCCAAAGACTTTAGTTCAGGAGCATTGTTTTTTGCTTCTTCTACCAGGAATTTAACAAAGGGTCTGCGCAATAGAGGATCATCTAGAAGTTCCCTCAACTGTGTGTAGTTGTACTGCTCAAAAAGTCCATTTTCCAGTTCGGCTTCATCTACATCAATATTGTAATCGATAGGATTGTTCAAGACCTGATTCAGGGCGAAGAACGCCTGTTCCAGGGAGTTGGCGGCTTCTATCATTGCTTGCATATCATTAGCCAACTCGGATCGAAACCGCAATACATCCGATTTACCCGCCAGGCCGGCTTCGTAATTATCTTGGGCAATTTCCAGGTTTGTTTTGGTGAGATTCAGGTTGGTAGCACTTATCTGCAGATTCGATTTGAAGATTAAAGCATTAAAATAAGCATTGGAAACTTCAAAAATGGCATCGAGTTTGTCAGCATTATAAAGTGCCTGTTGTGATCCGAGCAGGTCTTTCTGAGTATTGATGCTGGTATTGGCATCTGCCGAGAAAAGGGTTTGTGACAATGTGATTGTACCATCTGTGGAATACTCGGGGTTTAATCCCAAAGAGATCTCTGCGAGATCCGGGTCTATATAAGTAGCCCCTGCATCAGCTGTGATATTTGGAATATAATTGGTCCATGCAGCCTGAAGGTCCTTTTCGCTTAATTCCACCTCCTTTTGACTGGTTTGCAGGGAAAGATTATTGGTTAAAACCTGATTCATCGCTTCCAGCAGATTATATTTTTTTTCAGAAATTTTCTTGTCGAAGTCTCCGATAAAATCCGTTCGTGAAATCAGGCTGTATTTGATGGGCAGACCAATCTGTTCGGCCGTGTTGTAATTCAAAGTCAGGTTAGGATCAAAGCTTATAAAGATGGGAAGATCTGCCAGATCTTCGCCTCCAATATAGGCTTCCACTGTAAGCGCAATCCTTCTAAAGAATTGGGTAATGTTGCTATCCCCCTGGTTGGTAGCCAGAATACCGGCACGAACATCCTCAACATTCGTTCCTGTAAAGGACGGTATTTTGAGCCGTATACATTCCTTTGCCAGAGAAGCTACATCTCCATCGGCTAGATAAAATGCTTCTGCGATATACAGCGCATCAATATCGTTTAGATGTGGTAATATCTCATCATAACTCGTATAGGTAATAAGTTTGTAGTCTGCATTCAGCCCTGCCAGCTCTTGGTCGAAGAATGTCTTGTAGGGATATACATCCATAAAGGGCCGGTGTATAAGAATACCAAGCCTTTTGAAGTTGGTCAGCTCCTTGAAAGTTGTCAAATCTTCTCTATAGGACCTCGAAGCGATCAGGTAGGTAAAATTCGCAATACCTGATGTCTGATTGTCATCTTCAATTTTTACAAAATCCTTGTTTACCGCACCGAATAATATTGTGGGTTTTGAAAAAGTTGTCTTTGTAGCGATGTATTTATTATTAATGATCCCAAAAGCTAGGATTATATCAACCTCAGATTGTACAAGGGCCTCGTAATTGGCCGCTGCCTTTTCCAGATTGAAATCATTAGACAATAAACTGCCTTCCGGATAACGTATTATTGCATCTTCCCCAACAACTGCACTGATTTCGTCTTGTAATTCTTCCAGTATCGGGGCCAATTCAGCTAACTCTATATCTATTAAAATACCGATATCATATGTGGGTTTGTTCTGCGCGAGAATCATAATCGGCATAAAGAGTAACCAAAAAAACAGTTGCAAATTTTTCATAATTAGTCCTGATTTAGGTGCTAAAGCCTGCATCCTATAATAAACGGTAAGAAATGATAAATATAAATCTTTTAATAAAGAGAATCAAACTAATAAAACTAAACAATTAGCAATAATATCTGCCGAAATTTCAAAGCCACAAACAGAATAAAAAAGTCAATTTATCACCATAGAATAAAACTCGACAGCCTTTGTCAATTACTGAATTTATTATACTTTCACAGTTCTAAATTTTATTTCGAACCAGAATGCATTTATGATGAAAAAGAACTTTTTAGTCATGGGTTTCCTGCTTCTATTTCTAAGCAGTTGCAAGACTACCTACCTTCAGCAATCGACCAATATCAGTAATGTTAAAAAAAGCTATGATAAACTCCTGATCGTTTCCAGATCAAAGGATAAGACAGCCCGTATCAGAGCCGAGCAGCAGATGGTAAGTGACCTGGCTGCCAGGGGAGTCAGGGCCGAATCCTCTATTGAAGTGATCAAGACCGAAAGTTTTGACAAGGAACTCACGGAAAAAGACCTGGATGAATTGAGAAATCACTTGGTAGCCAGTGGTTATAAGGGTATTGTAGTTACCAATCTAGTCAACGCACAAGAATATACGGATGTGATTCCTGGTAGTACTTCCACGGGCTATATGCCGGTCCGGTATGGGAGGTTTGGTCGTTATTACAGCTATTATCCCACTACCTATTGGGAACCGGACAGGGTGGAGACCGGCATAGAATATACGCTTGAAAGCTGTCTGTACGACCTTACAATAGACCAGGGAGACAACCTGCAATGGGTAGGTAGGTTTAAGGTGAAAAATCCATCTGATCTTATGACCGTAATACAAAAGTATTCTACTGAACTGGCCGATGAGCTTTTAGCTCAGAGTATTAATCCTTAAGTACAGTTTAGAAAATATTTAAAATGCTAAACAAAGGCTGATAGAAATTCATTTTAAAATATCGGCCCTTTTTATTTTTGCAAAAACTAATAATGACCATGAAAAAAACGCTGTTTTTTATAATTCTAATTAGTTCAGCGTCCCTCTGTGCTCAGAACCTTGCCGATCTCTATAAGGAGATCAACTCCTCAGTAGTGGTGATCGATATCGTAAGTGTAACTCCCGAAGCCACAGGAGAGCAAATTGAATTAGTGGCGCAAGCTTCCCAGGGATCCGGAGTTTTGATATCTCCAGACGGACTCATATGGACCGCCGCCCACGTAGTTCAATCGGCCGAAGAAGTCCGGGTAGAGTTTTTAGATGGGGATATATATGAAGGCGAGGTTATCACCTCAAATGAACAAGCCGATGTGGCCCTGGTGAAGATCTTAGGCGACTTTCAGTTAAAAAACAAGGCCGTAGGGAAGATTGGGGATTCGGATGTCCTGGATGTAGGTGAAGATGTTTTTGTATTAGGCGCTCCTCATGGTTTTAAACAATCCTTATCACGGGGTATTCTAAGTGGTAGATTTTCACCTGAGCATTTAAGCAATGACTTTGTTAAAATTGAGTTTCTTCAGACCGATGCCGCTATAAATCCGGGTAATTCCGGCGGGCCTATGTTTAACATGAAGGGTGAAGTTGTAGGCATTGCAAGTAGGATCTATACCAATTCCGGTGGTTTTGAAGGGATCGGTTTTGCCATGTCGTCAAATGTGGCAAATGAATTGCTAATGAATGAGTCTGTCTTATGGGGCGGTATGGAATCAATGTTATTAGAAGGAAATCTGGCGTCTGCCTTAAATGTACCACAGAAATCTGCTCTCCTGATCACTGCATTATCTTCCAAAGGAGCCGCAGGTCAGTTAGGATTACAAGGAGGGTATATCCCGGCTACTATTGAAGGTGCAGATATTTTACTGGGGGGCGATATCATATTGGAAATGGCAGGGATTCAGGTAACCGATCTGAATTCCATTTTCGCAATAAGACAAAAAATTGCCAATACCAATACCGGAAACGATATAAGCATGACCATTCTCAGAAATGGGAAAATCGGGCAGGGAAAATTCACCAAATTATAAAGTCAAGTTTACTATGAACAAATTCAAAGTATTAGGAACCCTCTCGCTACTTCTTATATTGGGGAGTTGTAAAAGTTTTAAAGTATTGTACAACTGGAGCGCCGACGACCGGGAAAGTGTAGAGGAAAAGAATATACTCGTGGTGGCCAGAACATCCAATCTAGAGGTGAGGCAGGCGTTTGAAAAGGAAATTACCAAGACCCTGAACGACGCAGGTATGAAGGCTACGGCCAGCTATCTTAAATTTCCAAACTACAATCCAGAAAAAAAATACTCGGATAAAGAAAAAGGAGAGATCAAAAAGATTTTAGACGATAATGGTTATGACGCCGTGGTACTTACTGTGCTTAAAGATGTGCAGGAAGAGACGAGGTCGGCTGTTGAAGGTGGTTATGAAGCATCGGTAAATTACGGATATATCGATCGGCCTACCTATCTCGGCTGGGGTTTCTATACCTATTTCTATCATCCACTGGCCTACTCCACAGAAAACGTGGAGGTAGAGCAAACCGATGAATTCACCATTACCTCCAAGTCTTATGTGCTCGATTCCATCGCCTTTAATCTCGACCTTCCGGAGGATGAACAAATGGTAGGTCTCTTCAGGGCTTCGATTGAAAACCCGGATGGTGCCTTATCCACGGCTAAGAGTTATGCCAAGGCAATAGCAAAAACCCTTGATCAATCGTGATTAATGGGATATTATCACCGCTCAGATCTATGTTAAAAATAAACAGATTCACTATCTTTAACGTTCCATCAGAAAATAAACGATTCGCCTTTATTACATTCAAATAAATATTATATGAAAACACCAATGATTAAAAAGTCACATTTACTGCTTTTCATTTTAAGCTTTATGCTGGTTAGTGTCTCCTACAGCCAGGGCTGGAAGCCAGAACTGGAAAAAGACAGTAGGGAAGCACTTAGCAAAATGATTGCTGATGCCCCAAAACTCAAGGTATATCAAGATCAGGCTTATGGTTATGCCGTCTATCCGAAAATCACAAAAGCAGGACTGGTAATTGGAGGTGCTGCCGGAGAAGGCATGGTTTTTAGCCAAGGAGGTAATCCGGTGGGGAGGTCAAAATTAAAACAAGGCTCATTTGGGCTACAGGCAGGAGGACAACAGTACAGTGAGGTAATTTTCTTTGAACACAAGGAAGCCTTCGACAAATTCAAAAATGGCAATCTTAAATTCAATGCTCAGGCCTCTGCCGTTGCCATAGTTCCTGGTGCTTCAGTAGACGTGGCCTACCAGGATGGTGTAGCGGTCTTCACCCGAGTAAAAGGTGGTTTGATGGCTGAGGCCTCGCTTGGAGGGCAACACTTCAGCTTTGTACCCGTAGAGTAAATAAATTCACAACAAAGAGCAACAAACCCTTTTGGCTGGTTCAAAAGGGTTTTTTTATGGAATATCTTTGACCAGACGGAAGCCCACATGGTTCATTCCACTGTCTTTTTCCAGGGGCATCCGGGCAGACACCCTGTAGCTGGCACAATAGCTGTCATTACACAAAAAGGAGCCTCCTTTTATTACCGTATGCTCACCATAAGGAGCATGAGGATTAAAGCTCCTGACCGAACCCTTCGGATTATCTAATAATTCTTCTGTAGACAGGGTCTTGTAATAATTCACATCGAAAAGGTCTGTGGTGATCTCCCATACGTTCCCGCCCATATCGTACAGCCCGTATCCGTTCGGAGCAAAGCTTCCTACCGGAGCGGTCCTTTCAAATCCGTCGGCCACAGTATTGGTATTCGGAAAGGTGCCTTGCCAGGAATTGCATTCATAGGGCGCTTCGTTAACATCTTTATCTCCCCATGGATATGTTTTGTCTTTAAGTCCACCGCGTGCAGCCCATTCCCATTCCGCTTCCGTAGGTAAGCGTTTGCCGGCCCATTTCGCATAAGCTTGTGCATCTGCAACTGAAATATGGACCACCGGATGGTCATCCTTTCCTTCAATATCGCTGTCAGGACCTTCCGGGTGAAGCCAGTTGGCACCATAGATATAATCCCACCACTGATAGAAATCAGTAAGATCCTTTATTCCAGGCCGTGGAGTAAATACCATTGAACCAGGTTGTAAATTCTCATCCGGAGGTTTTGAAGTACCGGGGGGAAGTAGCTTCTTCAGTTCTTCCCAGTCGATAGGCCGTTCTGCTATAGTCTTATATCCGGTTTCCTCGGCAAACTTCCTGAAATCAGCATTGGTAACTTCATGGGTGTCGATATAAAATGCATTTACATGTACCGGATGTTTTGGGTACTCCCTGGGAAGAGCGAGTTTGCCTTCAGCCCCCATCATATAAGTACCCTCCGGTATTTTTACCATCCCTTTCAGTGCGCCTTCTACAGCATCGGCATTGGACTCCGTTAAAAGGGCCGCCCTACCCCCGGAGGGCGGGCAACAGTCTTTGGCATCCTCTCCAACATCAGCTGATTTCTTTGTGGCTTCCTTTGAATTACATCCGACAAAAAAAGCAATCAGGACCAACGTTCCAAGGAATTTAAATTTCATATCTATTAAATTTTAGGACTATGAACAAGGCAATAAAAATAAGCCAATTAGACCGATTTTCGAGCTCGTGGGTGTTAAATTCAAATGTTCAGAAGTCGTGGTTTACATCAGCGGGCTGGATAAACGCGCTAATTTTTCCTTAACTCTGTCTAAAGTAGGACTGGCCCGGTATTCCTCCACTGTAAGTACTCTGCTCGATTCCGCAAAATGGATCATTTGTTCTTTCATTTCGATTGTTACCTTTTCATCGTATATGAGCAGATTGACCTCAAAATTCTGTTCAAAACTACGCACATCGAGATTGGCTGTTCCTATCGAACATACCTAATCGTCTGATGGTTTTATTAAAGATCATTATGTTCGAAAAGACTTATGGATTTTTTCAAAAAAAATCCCATGGTGGTAAGAGAAAAACCGTCAAACAGGAATTTAACACCAAGCAGGAGACCTATGGCATATCGGCTGGATTCCGGCCATTTAGAATACACAAGTATTCCGAGGACCAATGATGCGATCCCACCGATGAACATGAATTTGCCACGGCCTAATTTTCTCAAAGAATAGGCATAAAAAAGCTCGGCTACCCCATCCACAATAAAATAGACCGCCATCAGCAAAGTAAGCGCTTCGAGTCCCATATCGGAGTTCGTAACCATTGCCAGACCTGCGATGATCATCAGAATCGCAAATAGATACCGGAAGATCATGTGGAACCTACTGAGGAAGCAGTTACGGCAAACAGTAATCGAAGAAAACCACTAATTACGATCAATATTCCTATGACAATAGTGGTAAATTTCCCGAAACCATTCGGATAGATCAGTGCTAAAATACCTAATAAGAGGATCAGGCCTCCCATGGTCATGATCGATTTGGTCGCCTTTTTTATCCTGGTTTTGTCAAATGGGGTAGAATCCATATCGATTGTTTTTGGTTAGTTAAAATTGCATATTGAGTCCCCCGAAAACCTGGAAATTAGGTTCACCAGTACCTCTAGACAGAATACTGGGCTGTGGTTCAATGAAAAAATTGAAGACCACCCCTTCAATTTTTACTACTTTCCCCATGCCGAGCCCCAGGGGCACGTGATAATTACCACTTTGAAGGTTAAAAGGCATTATCGGTGCACCTCTGAAATAAAGACCTTTACCAAGTTGCCAAAAATAAAAGGGCTGTATAGCGAGCAAATTGACATCGGCCCTTGCCGTATCCCCACCTACATCTGTTCTCCAAATGACAAGCCCACCCACCTGAATCTTTGGGTTTGGTACTGCAAAAGCCACTGCGGCTATGCCCAGGGTGTTTTTACCGGTGCCCAGTGTTTCATCAGTAGCTGTATTAAAGCTTGCCGAGGGTCCAATACCAAAGGTTAGTTTAGGCTTTTGAACCGCGATATAAGCAGCAAAAATATCGATGTCACCGAGCCCGGACTTGCTAAAATCGGTGTTCTGATTTACTATAGCTCGGCTTTCGAGGGGTACCGACAGACGCCATAAAACCCTTCCTGTCGGCATGGCAAATCTGAACCAGGTGGTATTCGCAGACCCACCATCGACCTTATTCAGGGAGGGCCTGAAATAGTATTGGACATTAAAGGCTGTAAGATCGGCCAGAGGATTATTGGATTTTGCGAGTTCTTCAGCAGAAGGACCATTTGCTTTAGGTGTTTTTTCCTGTGACAAGACCATATTTATGCTCAGTAGCAATAGTATTGCTGATAGCAGTTTTTTACTAAACGTTAGCGTTGAAAAATAACTATTAATTGGCATCCTATGACTTTATTTTTATTGTTTAGGATAATCTATATTAATTGAATCCAAAAATCATGAAATTTTAAGTCTTTAATAATTATTCCTCTTCAATCGAATCTACCCAGTACATATACAACTGGTACACCACCGCCAGTATCACAGGACCAACAAAGAGACCGACAATACCATGGAGGAAAAGGCCTCCAATGGCACCAACCAGAATAACTATCATGGGAGTTTTCAAACCCTGGCCTAAAAGAAGTGGTTTTAAGAAAGTGTCCGAAATGGATACCAGTACACAATACACCGCAAATATGATGGCATAGGGAGTATCGACTATTGAAAATGCCACCAGAATAGCGGGGATCATTACAAGAAGCATAGGGAGTTGTACTATACCCGCCAACAAGGCAGCAAGCGCCCATAAGCCGGCTCCGGGAAGTCCGATAATTTCAAAGCCAACCAAAGACAATAAGGCCTGTATGATGGCGACAAGGAGAATACCGCGAACCACACTTCGTATTGTATCGCGCGACATATCGACGATTTCATTGCCGGGCACACCGAGGATTTTGCTGTGAAATTTTACTGTCGCCTCGTAGCTCAACTCAGCGTTGTACATGAAAACTATGGATATAAGCAAGGCGATAATAAAAATTCCCAACGCAGCTAAAACTCCGGTGACACCGCCCAGTAACTTCCCTCCTATTTCGAGTAAAATATCCTGGTTTTGCTGAATATAGCTTTCAAGATTATCGGAAATTCCTTTCCATTGCTCATACAGCTCTTCACCTACCAAGGGCCAATCGCGAACAGACTCCTTGGGAGCGGGAATATTAAGGGTGTTTGTACGGATCTTCTCAGCCGTGACTTTAGTGGTTTGTGCCAGAGAGGATGCCAGAAAATAACTGGGCACCACAATAATAGCTACAGCGATAAGTGTGAAAAGAAAGGTCACCCCTTTGCGTTTTTTCTGGCCAAAAAAGAGGATTAGTTTTTTATAAACCGGATACAGGGCCACCCCGAGTATTGTTGCCCAAACCAGTATAATAATAAAAGGCTTAATAATATAAAAACACCAGGCCAGAATCAGAAGCAATAGAACTACCCTTAAAATCGGGGTAATTTGTGTCTTTTGATCCTTCATTTATCTATCGTATGCTTCAACTATTTTTTGGATGTATTTTCCCGCCGTTTTGTAGGCGTCAGAAGGATTATCCAGGCTGGTAGTTACCACGAAAACCAGCTGGTTTTCCTCTGGTTCATCAAGGTTATAACCTACGGTTTCCAATACGTATGTGGTTGATGTTCTAGTGGTTGTACCAGTCGGGATATAACCGCCAAAGGAATTATAATAGGGACCGTAAGCGTATGGTGTTCGGTAGTAATTATAAAATCCGCCGTAGTAGCCTGGGTAACCCATTCCGTAAGAAGCGCCTACGTAAACCCCCGTATTTTCTGTACGGGTAGTTTGTTCCTTGTCTTTCACTGTAGTAACCACAATCCCATTATATCCCTCGCTATCGAGAATACTGCTGATCATCTTCTCGCGTTCGGGAGTCATTTCCCTTTCCATGTGAAGCTTAGGAAACTTCTTAAAACTCTCGGTGCACTTGATACCATCTGTCCGCAACTGGTTGGCAATGGCTTCTTCGAAAGCGATTCGCGCACTATTGTCGGCTGTCCTTGTAAAGACCAGAACATTTTTATTCTTAAATTTCTCGATACTTTCAGGTTCGCCCCTCCAGGCATCTAATACCTTTACACTGGAACATGAAGAGATCGTCAGTAAAAGTAAAAATGAAGACAGTATAGTTATTTGATTTCGCATGGTGTCCTTTATAAGTTTGATTAAAGGGCGGAAAGCTACTAAAAAATTAAATACTTCTTATTAGCCCTGTGATAACAAAATTTGGTTTTTTGGCAAACTCCCTCTACAGCCCAAGCCGGAAGCCCAGATAGAATCTCGGTCCATCGTCTGAATTGAATAAGCCCAGATTGGCACTCAATAAATCTGAAGCATTGACAAAAAATCCACCTCCAACAGAGGTATTCCATCCTCCGCCATTGAAGGAAGGATCCAGAACACGGTTGTTATCTATCCACACCCTGCCCACATCAAAACCTCCGAATAAGCCAACTTCCACCGGAAGTATTGAGGTCTTTACCCTTCTGAAATTAAACAGGAGGTCTGAGCTTTGGTAGAAGGAATTCTTACCGGCAAAGCGCTGGTTCCTGTAGCCTCTCAATCCATCGTTTCCACCGATATTGGCGGCCTGGTAAAATTCGAAATCATCACCGAAGTTAAGATGGGCTTTCGAGGTGGTGCGGAATACCAGTCGGCCACTGGGAACCACTTTATGATAAAAGCTCAATTCTGGGACCATATAGGTAAAGGCATTGGAATTTTCCAGATTAAAGGTATAACCCCCTTCCAGGGAAAAAAGTAATCCCAGGGTCGGAAATGCCGGGGTATCAAAACGCTTATAGGTATACCTGGCCTTGGAACTTAAAAACTTGCTGTCTGTATCGAAAGGGAAGGCGGCGATATAATCCTCAATAAAGCGCGTCTCTGTCTCCTCCACTTCGAATGTCTCATAATCTATCCCCACATCGAATCGGCCTCCGTTCTCTCCTTTCCATACCAGGCCGGCATAGCCCCCGAAGGTGCCTATCTTGACACGATTATAATCGAGATTAAAATTATCGGAGTCCTCTGATTCCAGGTTAAGGGTAGAATTACCAAAACCGAAGAAATTTATGGCAAAGTTTGGGCTCGTAAATTTAGCCCGTACGGCAAGGTTCCATTGGCCCACCACATTGGCAAATTCGCCTGCATAGCCCAGGTCGAAACCTCCGGTCGCCGTATATACTGACGCTCCGATCCGATGACTCGCCGTAAACTCATTGCGTTCAAATCCGTTGACGGTATAGGTATCCATAATCCCAATCCGTAACCCATCGTCTGGGTTAAAACCGATCAGGGGCAATAGTATATTACTGTTATAAGCTGGCTTCTTATAATCATAGATATTGGTTTCATAGTCATTTCTCAGGTGCTTCTGTCCTTTTTGAGTTACAAAAGTATTGGGCTTGGTCCTAAAGTCGTAGATATGAATTTTGGAGCCATTCTTAACCTCATAACTATCGTTGTTCATGCCGCCTACGAGGCGTATTTTGATCATACGATCCCCTGTCCCTGACACGTGGAAATAGTCATCGTCGTCGAGACCATAGACCCAGATCTCCTTGGTGTCGTCACGATGATAGGTCCTTTCATGGATCAGATCAGCCTTTTTATCATCCTTAATACGATAGACAGTGATTTTGGTTTCGCCATCGGGCATCCTTTCGATATCGAACCAGTCGTCCTTATCCGTTCCGGTGATAACCGAATGTTTGTTAAGCACTTTATAATAGGCCTCAACTATTTTTTTCAGGTTGGTCCTTCGCCCTTTTAACTTCCGCTTGATCTCTTCCATCGATGCATCCTGCACTTCCGGGGGTAGGCCGGCAAAGGCTTTATCGATGACCTCATCGGTTATGTTCGTGGCAACATATTCGGCCTGTTCCAACCAGGTATCTCTCCCTGATTCCTGTATCAGGGCGACATCCACGATATAAGGATTGAAATTGCTATATCTGATATCTTTTATATCGACATCATAGGCATTCAGCAGACGGGTAGGTTGCGCCAATGCCGTGGCCGTACCCAGCATGAATCCATCGTTCATTATAGAAAAGGCCTGATCACGGTCTCTGGGCATCGGCTTATATATCGTTTTCCCATCCTTTTTGAATTCGGCCCATCGCCATTGATCCTGATGACGGTCCCAGTCTCCGATAAGCATATCGAAAACCCTTGCTCTTACATATGCCGCTTCATCGAGCTGATTCTCTTCATCTTCTCTCAATTCATTAAAGAGATCATAGGTACTGATCAGTTCGTTGGCAAATCCAAAACTAGCTTTGTCTCCGTGATTATCGCCTGCCCGTTCCTCAAGCATATATAGGGTATTTCCAAATTCGTTGTTGAAGCGTCCCAGCGCATTCTGTTTTGGTATATAATAAATCTTAGGGTTCAGATGAAATACACCAACCGCCTCCGAGAGATCCCCGATGATAAAAGGGGTATAAGGATGTGATCCTGTAAAGACGTCGCCTACTAAGGAAGCGGTCTTTGTACCTTCAAATTCTCCCCTGATATATTGTTCTTTAAAGGCAACCGACTGAATATAGAGTTCCGCATCTTTCCTGAGTGCCCTCATAATATATTCCTGACCTTTGGAATTCTCCAGGCGCAGGGATACCGACTGATGACCGCCACCCTTACGCACAGGTTTTAGTCCGCCATGAATCGTATCCAGATTAACCACAGCCACCTCTATTTCGCGACTAAATAAATCCCGGTAGCGCTCTCCCCACAGCCATTTATAGAACTTCGATTTTTCGGTTTCCGAGGAGGTATAGATAGAGGCCCTGACGGTGGAAGGGAAATTGTCATCAAATGTTTGGGCCACTTTCTCATCTTCTTCGAGGACAGGACTTTCATATACCACCTTTTCATCCAAGGCGGAATAAAACCTGAGATATGATGATCCGTTGGTATAGACATCCAACCTGGCAAAACCAGGTGAACCGTATGAAAACTGTCCACCATATACATTTCGTGTGGCCGTTGTTTTAGAACCCGAACCGCTGACGATCTGGTGGAGATTTTCTTCGATAAGGTATTGCAGGCTGTGCTCATGACCTGAAACAAAGACCACCTTGTCGTTTTCCTGGGAGAGGGTAACTATCCTGCTTTTGAGCTCATCGTATCGATGGTGCTGCAGATCGGCGGGTGAGGCACCGCCCATTTTAAGGAGCATATTTTTCAAGGTCCCCAGTCCCGGTAGGGGCGACATATGCGATCCAAAGGAATACTGGCCTCCATGAGGGCCGTTCGTGAACATCGGATGATGGATAGCTACAATAGTGGTCTTACCCCTCGCTTTTTTAATCTCACTTTCAAATTCCTCAAAAAACCTGGCTCTGGTCCTAAATTCACATTCATCGTTGATCTGTGGATGCTTGTCCCATTTAGTAATATACCATTCCGAATCGACGATCAGAAGAACGATATCTTCTCCGATTTCTACCTTTTCTAACGGACAGCCGTTCTCAGGCAGAAAACTGTCTTTACCCAATATATTTTCCACATAACGTTCCTGTCGCTTTAGCCCGTCCAGACCACTGTACCAGTCATGATTGCCGGGGATGAAAATACTGCGGCCCTTGAAATTCTTAACCACACTGGTTTGTGCATCGAGCTGATGTTTTGCCAGCTGATAATTTGGATGGTCCTCGGCCACAAGACCGCGCTGATATATATTGTCTCCCAGAAAGAGTACGGTGCTGTTATCAGGGGCCGATTTAAGTTCCCTTTCCAAAGCGGTTAAAGCCATAGATTTCTTACCCAATTCTGAGGCCCCTGCATCCCCTATCAGATAAAAACTGTGGGAGATTTCCAGATCGGGCAGCGAAGATTGTTGAAGTTGATCTTTGTACTGGGCCTTATAGGTAGCGCAGGAACTTCCCAAAAGAAGCACCAGAACTACCAAAAATCCATATTTTGGTGTCGCTTTCATTGGTTGGTGATTTAGTCGTCCAAAAAAGAGTTGGAATTTCTAATTTAATTAAAAGTTAATGATTTTGATTCAAAAAGGGGAACTAAAAAGAGTAAAGCTATCAAGCCATATCTAGTCTTCCGATCCTGGCTTATATTTTAACGGGAATTTTCCGATGATGATGCCTGTTACCATTACGGTATAAAAATTACCGATCAATTCAGAATTACAACAAGAGATTTGGTCAGTGGAGTAATTGGGACAAAATTACCGTACCCAATGGTCAACAGGGAGATAAAACTAAAGTAAAGGAAATTGTCTATTTCCGAAATCCGATTTTCCAATCCTGAAAAAGATCCTGGTTCAATTCCTTCATTAGCTACAAGGAGGAATAGAAATAAGCGATAAAACACTACTGATCAAAAGTAGAGTATACTTTATCGGTTCCAGCCTGTCATATAAGTTTCGAATCTTATTACGGTTTGGTAACGTTGTAATAGTAATCGCTTTTTCTACATGTCGAATTTATAAAAATTTGGAGCATCATCACCTCAGCTGGACCAACGAAATTAATTGTTCAAGCAAACGACTAAAATTAGAAGATAATATGAACCTTAAAATTTTGTAATTTGTCACACCTAAAACAGAACGATGGCCGGAATAGTGGAAAAAACCCAGGAGTTCACAACGGAACTTCTATCTGAAAAGCTTCCCTCAGACTACCGATACCACAATCTGAAGCATACTCAAAGAGTGGTGAAAAG
>JAHEJJ010000014.1 GCA_024638915.1 Robiginitalea sp. | reverse complement strand
CCGGATTTATAGTGCTTTTAACGCTTTAAAAGAGGGTTTGGAAGGATTTAAGATAAAATAATCAGGAAAAACAGGGATTGAGTTGTTATTAAGATAAGAAGTACGAATTATGGAGAAGGATCACCTTATCGATAAATGGTTAAATGAAGGTCTCATCGCTTCGGAAATGGAAACACTCCGGAAGCGGGACGACTATGAGGAACTGATGGCTATTTTGGAACATGCCGATATGTTCAAAGCATCTGGCTTTTCAAAAGTTGACGATTTCGAAAGCTTGAAATCAAAATTAGAAGCTAAAAGAAATTTATCGTCAGGATCAACATGGATTAAACCATTACTAAGGATTGCCGCGGTATTGCTGGTAGGTATCGGTTTGTTTTATCTTCTATTTAATGATGACATCATTCGTATTGAGACCATGGCAGGAGAAAAAAAGCAGATCGAACTGCCCGATGCCTCTGTTGTAGTGCTTAATGCTGCTTCAGAAATAAGTTATGATCGAGACCGTTGGGAGGAAGAGCGGAAGATCAGTTTGAAGGGCGAGGCCTTTTTCGATGTGAGCAGAGGGAGTTCATTCGAGGTTGTCAGCGCTACCGGCTCCGTTACCGTACTGGGTACAGAATTCAATGTCAGGCAGCGTTCAAATCACTTCCAGGTGATTTGTTTTGAGGGCCGGGTGGAGGTCAGCACCGAGGTATATAAGGATACCCTGTTGGCAGGGGAGCACTTCAATTTATTGGGCGAACGCCTGGTGGTTGGCAAAAACACGTATACAAAGCCCCAGTGGATGGAGAATATAAGCAGTTTTCAGAGGGTTCCATTCAGCCTGGTGATCGAGGAACTGGAACGTCAGTATGATATAAAGGTTAAACTTGAAGGGGTTCAGGCCGATATGCTATTTACCGGTGGTTTCGAACACCAGGATCTTGAAAACGCTCTTAAAGCGATCACACAGCCTTTAAACCTAAACTTCAGAATCGAATCAGCCGATCAGGTGAGCATCTACCCTAGTGAAAATTAAAACCGGCCTACTCATATGTTTTTATCTTGTTCTCCATTTGGGGAGTGTGGTTACCGCCCAGGATACAGGAAGGCCATTGATCACTATTTTGGGCGAATTACAAACGGCCTATGACGTTCAATTCAATTATGCGAATAACACCCTGGAAAACATTCGCCTTAAACCACCACAGCAAGAGTGGGACCTGGAAAAGACCCTGAATTATATCCGAAAAGAAACAGGTCTGGCGTTCGACCGACTTTCCAATAATATTATAACCATTGTTATGGCAGAGATGCCTTTATGTGGATATTTAAGGGATAAAGACACCGGCGATGCCGTTGTTTATGCCACCATAAGGGCGGGAAATCTCTCGACGGTTAGCGATGCTGAAGGATATTTTGAACTCACCGGACTCGGAATAGTTGCCGAAATTCAAATCCGCCATGTCGGATATAAGATGCTGCAGCGTGACCTGGTTTTCTTTGATCGGAAAAACTGTGGAGAAATCTTTTTAATCCCCAAACAGCAACAACTTGCCGAGGTAGTCCTTTACAGTTACCTCACCCCCGGCATCGACAAGCTCGACAACGGTGCATTTAGCATAGATTTTGAGCAATTCACAATCCTGCCTGGGCTTATCGAGAACGATGTTTTGCAGTCCGTTCAGGCATTTCCCGGGATTCAAAGCATCAATGAAACGGTTTCTAATATAAATATCCGAGGGGGTAGTCATGATCAGAACTTTATCTCATGGGACGGTATAAAAATGTATCAATCCGGGCATTTTTTTGGCCTTATCTCTATGTATAATCCGCAGATCACCCAACAGGTAACCCTCAGAAAAAATGGTAGTCCAGCATCGTTTACCGATGGTGTCTCGGGGAGCATTATCATGGAAACTGGGAAAGAGATCACCAGCAAGGCCCGTGGTAACCTGGGTATAAATTTTATCGATGCCAATGGATTTGCCGATGTCCCGATAGGAAATCGGTCTTCTATTCAGCTGGCTGCCCGGAAATCGATCAGTGATTTTTGGGAAACGCCCACCTATTCAGCCTATTTCGACAGGATTTCACAAGAAACTGAAGTGGAATCAAATATAGACCAGGTGGTCAATTCCGATATTAAATTTGATTTTTACGACACCTCCCTAAGGTGGTTGTACTCCCCTACCGATAAGGACGAGATACAATTGAATTTCATTTTGGCCAATAACGCACTGGCCTTTGATGAAAATGCTGAATTTGAGGGTGAACCGCAGACGCGGCAAAGCAATCTGGAACAGAATAGCATTGCAGCAGGACTACAGTATAAGAGACAATGGAGTGAAGTTTTTAGTAGTCATCTTCAGGTTTATAATACCGATTATAAACTACAAGCTGTCAATGCCAATATCCTTAACGACCAGAGGTTTCTTCAGGAAAATAAGGTGTCTGAGACTGGAATTCTGATCAATACGCTGTATCAGATCAAACCCAACCTGCAGTGGAGTAATGGTTATCAGTTCATCGAGACAAAAGTTTCAAACCTCGATGACGTTGATAATCCCATTTTTAGGGACCTGGTTGCGGAAGTACTCCGGATTCATGCCCCCTTCAGCTCCCTTGACTGGAGTTCGTCAGACCGCAATACCCGTTTAAATCTTGGGCTACGATTAAACTATCTGGATAAATTCAGCAAGTTTATATGGGAACCCAGACTCAGTTTTAGCCAGCGTATTGCTCAGGGTCTTTATATAGAATTACTTGGGGAATTTAAAAATCAGAGCACTTCGCAGATCATCAACTTCCAGAACGATTTTCTCGGCATTGAAAAAAGAAGATGGCAATTGTCGGACAATCAGGAAATTCCCGTGATTGAGAGTAAACAGGGTTCGGTAGGAATGAGTTATTCGAATAGTGGCTGGTTGCTCAATGTTGTAGGATATGTCAAGGAGGTAACAGGTATTACAAGCCAGAGCCAGGGGTTTCAAAATCAGTACGAATTTATAAAGACAGCAGGAAATTACAGTGCAAAGGGGATCGACATGCTGATCAGGAAACAGATAAAACAACTACACACCTGGCTTAGTTATTCCTTCCTGACGAGCGATTATACTTTTGAATCGCTTCAAGAAATGAGCTTCCCCAGTAATTTTGACATCACTCATGCCATAACCGCCGGTATTGCCTATGATACCGGTCCTCTTGGATTATCTGCCGGGGTGAATTGGAGAACCGGGAAACCCTACACCACCCCTGATCTGGCTGAACCCGTCATCGATAATCAGATCAATTACCAGAACGCCAATAATGTACGCCTGGAGGATTATCTACGTGTAGACTTTTCGGGCCTGTACGAATTTCCTCTTGGGATGCAAAGTAAAGGCCAGATCGGACTCTCAGTATGGAATGTCCTGGATCGAAAAAATCCTATCAATACTTTTTACCGGCCAACATCTCAGGGAGAAGCAGAGCAAATAACAGAGACCTCTTTGGGGATTACCCCGAATGCTGTATTTAGGTTCTATTTCTGAGATTAGTACTATCTTTCAGAGCTCAGGGAGCCATTGTAATTCCCATTAGCTGGCCTCGCTGTATGCACCGGAATAAAATGAACAACTCCGCCATAAAACATTGGGGTATCCTGGTTACCAACCAATCGGATAAGAAATCACTGATCCGAAATGTGATATCCCCGAATCGGGAGAAACCATCAGGCTTTGAAATACTCCAGGGTAAAAGAGGTGCATTGTTTTCAAAAATGGAGTTAGACAAGCTCATGGAGGAAGAAGTAAAACACGACAAAAAACTGCTGACTTCCCATACCGGGCAGAGTTTGCAAACTTTTTCAAGCGGTGAACGCAAAAAAGCTCTTTTTCGATATCTGATGAAGTCTAATCCAGAATTTTTGATACTAGACAATCCATTTGATCATCTTGATCGCCCAACGCAGGTCGAGTTTTGGGATATGCTAGTCGAGTTATCGGATCGTACCCATATGATACAACTCGCCAGCAGAGCGGGCGACTTTCTGCCATTTATCGGCAAAATGGGTATTCTTTTGCCCCTTGGGATACATTGGGCTGCTTCGGTAGATAATCTAAGAGACTTCACGAAGGATTTACCAATCGATGCTGATGCCAAGATCCCATCACCCCTCGAATCCAATTCATATAAAGAAGAGTATCTCATACGTCTTAGAAATGTGAATGTGAGCTACGGTAAAAAGAAAGTACTTCATCAAATCAACTGGGATATAAAGCCCGGTGAATTCTGGGAATTGTCCGGTAAGAACGGTAGTGGTAAAACGACCATCTTATCGATGATTACCGGCGATAATCCTAAAGGCTATGGACAAGAACTTTACCTTTTTGGAAAAAGGAAAGGGAGTGGTGAGAGTATTTGGGACATTAAAAAGAAGATCGGCTACTTTACCCCGGCGATGATCGACCGATTCCGTGGATATCACAGCCTTGAAAATATGCTGATATCGGGTATAATGGACTCTATCGGTTTATATATCGTACCCAATGAGGCGCAAAAACGCCTGGCGGGCGAATGGCTCGAACTCGTGGGAATGGCCCATTTAAAAGACCGCTATTTTCACAAACTCAGCACGGGTGAGCAAAGGCTTATCATGTGTATCCGGGCCATGATAAAACATCCGCTGCTTGTGATCCTGGATGAACCTACAGCCGGACTCGACGACGCCAGTAGCGAATTGATCATATCGCTTGTAAATAAGATGGCTGATGAAAGCCGGACCTCCACAATTTTTGTATCCCACCGTAAAGAGCCGGGCCTGGAGGCCGAAAATATCTACCAGCTCAACATAGGTGGCCAAGGCTCCACTGGGCAGTTGATTCAGAAAAAGAGATAACCTCAGCCAGAAGAAGATTATATAGGATTATTAAAAAACCGCCTGCATAAACTGCAGGCGGTTAAAATATGGGTAAATATATCTGCCTAGGCTGTGGCCGTGGCCAGTATCTTTTTCTTTAAGGTATCGAACATTACCGGTGTTGCGATGAACAATGAAGAATAGGTACCTACGATCACTCCAACGATCATGGCAAACATAAATCCTCTTAAAGACTCTCCTCCAAAGATGAAGATAGACAAGAGTACCACCAAGGTGGTCAGCGAGGTATTCAGCGTACGACTGAGTGTGCTATTAAGTGCATTATTGATGTTCTGGCCGCCTTTCCAGCCTTTATCACCCACCATTTCACGTATACGGTCGAATACAACCACCGTATCGTTAAGGGAATAACCAATAACGGTAAGAATAGCCGCGATAAATGCCTGGTCGATCTCCATGCTGAACGGCATGATCTTGCTGGTAAGCGAAAAAATCCCGAGTACAAACAGAACATCGTGGAACACAGCAGCAACGGCACCCAGTGAGAACTGCCATTTACGGAATCTCAACAGGATATATAAAAAGACAACTGCCAGTGAACCCACAATGGCCCACACCGCATTCTTTTTAATGTCGTCTGCGATGGTAGGCCCGACTTTTCTGTACTTTAAAACTCCTATATCTCCGGTGGAACCTCCCGGAATAAATTCTTCATAGGTAGTGCCATCGGGCAGATACTTTTGAAGTGAAGTAAACAAGATACCAAGTATCTCATCGTCTACTTCAGTACCCTGCACATCTACCTTATATTTAGTGGTCACCATGATCTGGTTGGCATCGCCAAAGGTCTTGGCACTGGCACTGCCCAGGGCATCGGTGAGTTCATTGGTAATTTCTGAAGGATTAACAGGGTTTACAAAGCGGATCTGATAATTTCTTCCCCCTACAAAGTCCACACCCTGGTCCAGGCCTTGGGTCAACAGAGAAAACACACCTACACTGACCAATATCCCGGAGATCACATAAGCGATTTTACGTTTCCCTAGGAAACGGATATCGAGATTTGTAAATAAATTTTTGGTGATTTTGGTAGAAAACTGCAACGTTCTTCCCCGTTTTGAAACATACCAGTCGACCAGCAGTCTGGTAATAAAGATGGCGGTAAACAGCGATGTAAGGATACCGATGATCAAGGTCGTAGCAAAACCTTTTATCGGCCCAGAACCGAATACCAGAAGGATCAATGCGGTTAGTCCGGTAGTGATATTGGCATCGAGAATGGAAGACAGCGCGTTGGCAAAACCATCGGAAATGGCCTGCCCTTTTCCTTTACCTTTTACAATCTCTTCCTTAATACGTTCAAAAATAAGGACATTGGCGTCGACCGACATACCTATGGTAAGCACGATACCTGCAATTCCTGGCAGTGTTAGTACAGCCCCGAGGCTGGCCAGTACTCCAAAAATCAGAACGATGTTGAACACCAGGGCGATATCAGCAAAAATACCTGCCTTTCCGTAGTAGAATATCATCCATATCAATACAAACACCATGGCGATTATAAAGGATATAAATCCACTATCGATCGCTTCCTGTCCCAGGGATGGCCCTACAACGAACGAGTCGATAATTTCCGCCGAGGCTGGAAGCTTACCCGCCCGCAGAACATTGGCGATATCCTTAGTCTCATTGACGGTAAAGGTACCTGTGATTTCAGAACTTCCACCGGAAATACCGCCAGGTTGGGATACTCCGGGTGCTGTGTACACTTTGTTATCAAGAACAATGGCGATCCCTGTGTTGTTCAGATTAGCCTCATTGGTCAGTTTCTCCCATTCCTTGGCCCCTTTAACGTTCATATCCATACCCACGGCAGGCCTGTTAAACTGGTCGAACTGATCACGGGCATCGCTTACCACGTCCCCGCTGATCCTGGGCTTATTTTCTCTATTAGATTTCAACGCATAAAGCGCAGCAACTTCAGAATCTGCAGTCGGGCGTTCCCACAAGAATTTGGTGAATTGTACTTCGTTGGGCAAAAGCCGCTTTATTTCTGGCATCCTCAACCATGCACCAATTTCCGAGGTATCTTTAATCGCGGCTATACCTACGGCAAACCCGGGACCATTCAGCTGTAATTTTTCAAAGAGCGGGTTGCGTTCCTGAGTAAGGTCGAGTGAATCCTGAGTTACATCTGAAAGCAACGAATCGATCTCTGATTCTTCCTTTACCTCTTCTTCCGGTTCTCCGACAATATTTTTAAGCTCGTTATTAGCTCCTACAAAGAAACTGATCAGGCTTTGATTGCCGGGCTCATAGGTCTCCCAGAATTCGAGTTGTGCCGTACTCGACAGCAGGTCTTGAGCACGGGCAATATCGCGGGCACCTGGTAGTTCAACCAGAATACGCCCCGAGCTTCCTTCACGCTGAATATTGGGCTGGGTAACTCCGAAACCGTCAATACGTTCGCGAAGCACCTCAAAAGCAGACACTACGGATTCGTCGATCTTCCTCCGTATGATGGGCTTTACCTCATCATCGGTCATCTGGAAATTTATCTCATCGCTTAAGCCTTTGTTGGCAAAGATATCGGGGGAAGCCAGCTTGGTGTCGCCTTTGATATTGTCGAACGAATCAAAGAATAGGTTGAGGTAGGTGTCGTCACTGTCCTGAGAAGCAACATCTGCATCGGCCAATGCTTTGTTGAAGACCGGATTTTTAGTATTGTTGGCCAGTCCTTTAAGAATATCCTTGACAGAGATTTGCAGGGTCACATTGATCCCCCCTTTCAAATCGAGTCCTTTATTTAACTCCTTTTTCTTAGAATCCTCATAGGAAGTAAACCCAAGGATGGGGTTCTTGCCGATAGAATCCAGGTACTGGGCTTCCAAAACCTCTCTTTTCGCCACATAGTCTTCCTCTGTAGCATCGATGGACGCTGAAGCAAAGGCTTCAGCATCCTTCTCTATTTTACTTGTTATAAAGGTGTAGGATAGTTGATAAATACTGACCAGACCGAACAACAAAGCAAAAAGCTTTATAAGTCCTTTATTCTGCATAGGTTACCAAATTTTTTGAAGGTATTCGCAAATAGCGTGCAAATATATCATTTCCCTCAGGAACAGACAATTTATTTGCGGCATTTGTCCTGTATTCTTAGTGGTAAAACCACCTGGCAAATTTAGCCATCTGCCAGGTGGTACTCTTATCTGCGGTTAGGTTGGAAATAAAGTTATTATGCTGGAAATCAATTGTCGAGCAAGGCATTTACATTACGCACTGCTCCGGCACTTTCCTGCATTTTAGCATTTTCGCTTTCATCGAGTTCGATGTTCACGACACGCTCTATACCATTTTTACCCAAGATAACGGGTACCCCCAGGCAAATGTCTTTTAAGCCATATTCTCCATCCAACATTACAGAGCATGGAAACATCTTTTTAAGGTCACAGGCAATAGCCTGAACCAGCGCTGAAACGGCAGCTCCGGGCGCATACCAGGCACTTGTACCCAGTAATTTTGTCAGCGTTGCCCCTCCCACCTTAGTATCTTCCACCACTTGTTGAAGGCGCTCACCAGAAAGGAATTCAGAAACTTTTACACTGTTACGTGTAGCGTGTTTGGCTAAAGGGATCATCCCGGTATCGCTATGCGCACCCACGACCATTCCATCGACATCTGAAATCGGGGCTTCCAGTGCCTCCGCCAGACGGTATTTGAAACGGGCGCTGTCTAAGGCCCCGCCCATACCGATAATTCTGTTCTTGGGGAGGTCGGTGATCTTATGAACCAGATAGGTCATAGTGTCCATCGGGTTGCTTACCACAATTAAGATCGTATCAGGAGAATGCTTCAATAGGTTTTCGGCCACACTCTTAACAATACCAGCATTGATCCCTATGAGTTCTTCCCTGGTCATTCCCGGTTTTCTGGGAATACCTGAAGTGATCACCGCAATATCGCTATTGGCGGTTTTGGAATAGTCTCCCGTGGTACCGGTTATTTTAGTGTCAAAACTGTTTAATGAAGCTGTTTGCATCAGGTCCATGGCCTTGCCCTCGGCAAAACCCTCTTTGATGTCCAATAAAACCACTTCAGAAGCAAAATCTTTGATGGCGATGTACTCTGCACAACTGGCACCTACAGCACCCGCCCCAACTACAGTAATTTTCATATTGTATCTCTTTATTTTAATGATGGATTAGCCCGATAAAATTACTGAATTTTAGGGGAAATAGCGGCTGTTTTGGTGTATATAATCTTTAAAAATCATGTCGCTTGCCGATGACAAAATGTTAAAAAAGAATGCACTTCAACGAAGATTTAATGCAATAAGTGCAGTACATCGAAAATTGGCAATAGTTCGGTATGAGATAGCGTTAAAGACAATACCCAAATCAAAAATTACCAAAATTGAAAAAGTTCTTTTGTTTATTGGCAATTATTGGCATTATTTCAGCGAGTAACTGTTCGAGGATCCCTGAGAATAACGATCCGATTATCGGTATCTGGAATCATATCGAACTAAATGCTGAAGAGGATGTCACCCACCAGGAATGGATCTTTAACGACGCCTATCTTGGAAGGTACCATCTTTACATCAATAATAGCCTGGAGATAAAAACCGATTTTAGCTGGTCTCAGGAAAAGGGTTTATATACCATTTCCTATCCCGGAACTGAAATGTCTGATGATATGGTGAGCATGAAGACAGATCAAAGCGTTGAAGTTCTGGAAGATAATCAAGGGAAGATCCTTGCCCAGCGTGAGTAGCCCCTTAATTTTTCCATATATTGTTAAAAGCAGCCTTTGTAACAAAGGCTGCTTTTTTTTATATGACGATCCTTATTTTATCTAAAACCGAAATTAATTCCGAACGAAAGGTTATTGAATTCTCCCAGGGAATAGTCGGCATGGAGCCTGAAGAAACCGAGTTTTAGTTTTGCGCCGATATTGGCAACAACACCGCTCGCCTTTGTACTTAAACTAAAGGGGTCAACATAGGTTTCCTGAAAAGGACCGGATTGCACCGTGTATGTTCCCAACACATCGGTGTCCGACTTTCCGCTAAGGTATCCAAGTCCGCCATAAAAATTGATCACGGGCAGTCGTGTAGAGACCACAGCCTGGAACACCCACGAATTGATATCCATTTCGAATCGTTGATCTGATCCAGCGATAAAGCTTGAATCGGTGAGGTCGTATTTTCCATCAAAATGGGTATAGCCTATCACTCCTGAGATCGCTATGGGTAATACCTTATCGGCGGGTAAGTGCTTTGTAAATTCATGCTGGAGTCCGAAACCATAAAACGAAACCCGCGCTTCATTTGTATTGATAGGGGGCAAAAACCTCACTTTTACTTCGGTGGCTTTGATGAGTCCTACGCTGGCCTGAATATAGCCCGAAGGAAGAAAATTCAAACCTTCGCTGGCCAATCCTGATGGCAGTTCAAATTCCTCACGAAGCAGTCCGGTTTCATCCTCAACAAAAACCAATACCCCTTCGATATCTCCCAGAGCAGAGGATACCGGTTTCGATGTACTGCCGTCTACAAATTGCAGATTTTCATAATCTCCTGTGTTGAGCACAAACTGCTTTTTGTCTTCCTTGTTTTTATAATAAGTTAGGTTACCGATGAGGGAAATCTCGAAACCTCCAAGCGGTTTGGCATCGGCTGTATTGTACCAGCTACCAGATACTCCATAGATAATTCCTTCGGAGGCCGGTGCAAGGTAATCGCCGGTAAATCTCTGGGCGTCCTCTATTCCTGCCAGAAGCAGGTCGTCGATGCCGGACTGTGCAGAAACTGTTCCCAGACAGGTAAAAAATAAGGCAAATAATATACGTTTCATCGCTAATAATTTGCCTAAAACTAAAAAACCCCGACATGAATGTCAGGATTTTGTTGTGAAATGGCGTTTCTTATGCATCAATGTTCGCATAGACGGCATTTTTCTCGATAAATTCCCGTCTGGGTGGTACTTCATCGCCCATCAACATAGAGAATATCCTGTCGGATTCGGTTGCATTTTCTATGGTTACCTGCCTTAAAGTGCGGAACTGAGGATTCATGGTGGTATCCCATAATTGTTCTGCGTTCATTTCACCCAACCCTTTATAGCGCTGAATGCCCACCCCGCCGCCGAACTCTTCAGCGATGGTGTCCCTTTCGGCATCATCCCAGGCATAAAGCTTCTTGCTGCCCTTTTTCACAAGGTACAAAGGCGGTGTGGCGATGTAAACATGACCTTGCTCTATAAGCTCCCTCATATATCGGAAGAAGAATGTTAGGATCAACGTCTCGATATGGCTGCCGTCTACATCCGCATCGCACATAATGATCACCTTGTGATATCGGAGTTTCTCGAGATTTAGGGCCTTGCTATCTTCTTCAGTCCCAATAGTGACCCCCAATGCCGTATAGATATTTTTAATCTCCTCATTCTCAAAAACCTTGTGCTGCATGGCCTTTTCTACATTGAGGATCTTTCCCCTCAAAGGAAGGATAGCCTGAAAATTCCTGTCCCTGCCTTGTTTTGCAGTACCGCCTGCGGAATCACCCTCTACCAGGAATACTTCACATAGGGCCGGATCTTGTTCTGAACAATCCGAAAGCTTCCCGGGCAATCCTCCACCCGACATCACATTTTTACGCTGAACCATCTCACGTGCCTTGGTAGCGGCATGACGAGCCTGTGCAGCAAGGATGACCTTCTGAACGATCGTTTTAGCATCGTCCGGGTGTTCTTCCAGATAATTGGTCAGCATCTCGGAGACAGCCTGACTTACTGCCGATGAAACCTCACGATTACCCAATTTGGTCTTTGTCTGACCTTCAAATTGCGGCTCGGCAACTTTAACAGATACTATCGCAGTGAGGCCTTCACGAAAATCGTCGCCAGAAACCTCGAATTTCAATTTATCGAGCATCCCCGAGCTGTCTGCGTATTTCTTCAGCGTAGTGGTAAGTCCTCTCCTGAAACCCGAAAGATGAGTTCCCCCCTCATGCGTGTTGATATTGTTTACATAGGAATGCAGGTTCTCCGTATAGCTGTTGTTGTAGATCATCGCTACTTCCACAGGGATACTGTTCTTTTCACCTTCCATGGCGATCACCCCCTGAATCAGTGGTTCCCGGTTACTGTCGAGAAATCTGATAAATTCTTTTAGTCCCTCTTCGGAGACGAAAGTCTCGGACAGAAAACCGCCCTCCTCATCTTTTTGGCGCTGATCCGTAATCGAAATATTTACTCCCTTGTTGAGGTATGAAAGTTCCCGCATACGGTTGGACAGGGTTTCATAGCTATATTCAATAGTTTGGGTGAAAATCTCCTCATCCGGGTGAAATGTAACTATAGTTCCCCTTATGTCGGAGGTTCCGGTACTTTTCACCGGATAGAGGGTCTTTCCCCTCTGATATTCCTGTTCCCAGACCTTTCCGTCTCTGTGGACACTGGCTTTAAGATGGTCGGAAAGCGCGTTCACCACCGAGACACCTACCCCATGCAATCCTCCGGAAACTTTATAGGAATCCTTGTCGAATTTACCCCCGGCGCCGATTTTGGTCATAACAACCTCAAGGGCAGATACCCCTTCCTTCTTATGGATATCTACCGGGATACCACGACCATTATCCTTAACGGTCACAGAGTTGTCTTCATTGATGGTGACACTGATGGCATCACAATGCCCGCCCATAGCTTCATCGATAGAGTTATCGACCACCTCGTAAACCAGGTGATGTAACCCTCTTACCCCCACATCTCCAATATACATTGAAGGGCGTTTTCGCACATGTTCAATACCCTCGAGGGCCTGGATACTATCTGCGGAATATTGTTTCTTATTTTCGGCTTCGCTCATATAATAATATAGCTCTATGTAATATTAAATTCGCAATCTTACAAATATACGGAATACCCTATTGAACATAGTGTTTATAACCCTTCAGGAAGCCCAAGTTATCAACAATTTAACAACAATTTATGCTTCCTTTAAGCGCGCAATCATTCTTTGAGATAAGATGAAATTTGTTGGCTATATTTGCGGACCAGATTTGCCGTTTTAGGCGGTATACTAAATATCTTTTCTCAATGGCCGATTCCAGAACCGCATCTTTTAAGATCTTATCCGAGATACAGAAAGTGGTAGACATTCAAAGTAAGATCATCTACTTCCTGCTTAGTATTATCGCCGCCGGGGCTCTAACATACCTTCTTTTTGAACCCGCGATGGACAGGGCGCAACTCACTGTATTATTCGTGTTGATTTTGGCCATAGGACTTTGGGTCTCTGAGGCCATACCCCCTTTTGCGGTAGGCCTTATGGTCTTTGGGGGACTTATTTTCTCCATGACGAAATACTACTTTGAGATCGACCCGGAGAATGTTGAATCTCATTATATCGAGTATATTAATTCCTGGTCGAGTAGCGTAATATGGCTAATGTTGGGAGGTTTTTTTATCGCCGAAGCCATGAGTAAGACCAACCTTGACCGTACTGTCTTCCAGATGTCCTTATCCAGGTTCGGTAACAAACCCAAGTTTATTCTGCTGGGCTTAATGCTCACCACGGCCGTGTTTTCGATGATCATGTCGAACACAGCCACCACCGCTATGATGATCGCTTCTGTCTTACCTTTTATCAATACACTGGAGAGCAATTCTTCTTTTTCCAAGGCCATTCTTATCGGGATATCGGGAGCTGCATCGATAGGTGGCATGGGCACATTAATCGGTTCCCCGCCAAACGCCATTGCCGTGGAAGCCCTTAATAACCATGGTTATGAAATTGGATTCCTGGAATGGATGATGGTGGGATTTCCCATCGCGATCATCCTAACCCTATTGTTCTGGTTTGCCTTGTCGCGAAAATACATTCCCAAGGAAAAGCCGATGAACATCGAATTAGAAGATGTGTCTCTAAAACCCTCCGACCCGAATTATCGCTTTGAAAGGATTAAAAGAAGAGTGGTGCTAAGCGTACTTGGTCTTACCCTATTGCTTTGGCTTACCGAGAAAATTCATGGGATTCCTGCTTCGATGGTGTCTTTTCTCCCAATCATTTTATTGACCATGTCTGGCATAATCAACGGTGATGATGTTCGCAAACTACCCTGGGATACCCTGATGTTAGTCGCCGGCGGACTTACACTCGGATTGGCCATAAAAGATACCGGTCTGGCTAGTTATTATGTGGAAAAGCTTGCCGGTTTTGATCTGAATTTTTACCTGATCGTTATCGGCTTTGCCTTTCTAACGGTGATCATGTCGAACATCATGAGTAATACAGCTACCGCAACTATCCTGATTCCGATCAGCCTGATCCTGGCTTTCGCTAATCCGATAATATTGCCTTTGGTCATCGGCTTGAGCGCTTCTACAGCTTTATTCCTGCCCATTTCTACTCCACCCAATGCGATAGCCTTCAGTACGGGTAAACTGGAACAGAGGGATTTCCGCTTCGGCGGTACATTTGCCGGGTTGCTGGGCCCGATCATGATTACCATGTTCGTATTTGGCCTGGTTTGGGTTTTCAATTTGGCTTCAGCAGGATAATCCATAGAATTATCCTTCCGGGACAAACTGCCCATCTACGTTTTCTATTGCGTGTAGGCTTCTTCATGGACGTTGGCTACAGCACGTCCGGATGGATCATTCATGTTTTTAAAGGCTTCATCCCACTCGAGAGCTATTTTGGTACTGCAGGCTACCGATGGTTCCTGAGGAACGCTTAGGGCTGCTGCATCCGAAGGAAAATGGCCCTCGAATATGCTCCTGTAATAGTACTCTTCCTTAGAGGTCGGGGTTTGAATCGGAAACCTGAATCGGGCATTGGCCAGCTGCTCATCGGAAATCTCCTTATCCACAAGTTCCTTTAGGGTATCGATCCAGCTATAGCCCACCCCGTCGGAAAACTGTTCTTTCTGACGCCAGGCCACCGATTCCGGCAGATAGGATTCAAAGGCCTTACGGACCACCCATTTTTCCATACGCTCACCATTGATCATTTTATCCCTCGGGTTGATCCTCATCGCCACATCGATAAATTCCTTGTCGAGGAACGGGACCCTGCCTTCAATTCCCCAGGCTGCCAGCGACTTGTTCGCCCTCAGGCAGTCATACTGATGCAGCTTAATCAGCTTGCGAACGGTTTCATCATGAAAATCCCTGGCACTGGGTGCCTTGTGGAAATATAAATAACCTCCGAACAATTCATCCGCACCCTCACCGGACAATACCATTTTAATACCCATCGATTTGATCACTCTAGCCATCAGATACATCGGAGTCGATGCCCGAATGGTGGTGATATCATAAGTTTCAAGGTTATAGATCACGTCTTTTATCGCATCGAGCCCTTCCTGGATGGTAAATTTGATCTCATGATGAATGGTACCGATATGTTTGGCCACCTTTTGCGCGGCCTCTAAGTCGGGTGAACCTTCCAATCCCACTGAGAAAGAATGCAATTGTGGCCACCAGGCCTCTTTGGTGTCATCGCTCTCAATGCGCATTTGAGAGTATTTTTTTGCAATGGCGGAAGTAACCGATGAGTCGAGCCCTCCCGAAAGCAACACTCCATAGGGAACATCGGACATCAACTGCCTGTGTACTGCAGCATCCAGCGCATCCCTGATTTCCTCAATATGGGTTTCATTGTCCTTTACCGCATCGTATTCCATCCAATCACGACTATACCAGCGCCTGGTTTCACCATCTGAAGAATGGAGGTAATGACCGGGAGGGAATACTTCGATCTTATTACAAATGCCTTCAAGGGCCTTTAGTTCCGATGCCACATAAAAAGTGCCCATCTTGTCCCAACCGATATAAAGGGGAATTATGCCCATATGGTCTCTGGCTACAAAATATTCCTTCTTTTCAGAATCGTATAGTGCAAAACCGAAGATCCCATTCATGTCATCCAGAAAATCCGGACCTTTCTCTTTGTATAGGGCGAGGATGACCTCACAGTCGGATTGGGTCTTAAAGGCATACTTACCCTCAAAAGGCTTCCTGAGTTCTCGATGATTATATATTTCTCCATTGGCAGCCAATACCAGTTTCCCATCTTCACTGAAGAGCGGCTGTTTGCCTGAAGCCGGATCGACAATCGCAAGGCGTTCGTGGGTTATCACAGCATATTCATCGGCATAGATACCGCTCCAGTCCGGCCCGCGGTGACGAACCTTTTTTGACATCTCAAGCAACTGGGGTCGTAGTTTTTCTTTGCTTTCCTTTATATCGAATGCACAAACAATTCCACACATGATCTTATAAATTACAATTTTAAAACAAATATGCCACTTTATATATGAATATTAAATAAGATGAGCAATTTAGATTACGAATTATAATACAATTTTATCTTAATGACTTTATTTAAAAGTATTTAGTCTAAAGAAGGCCAAATTTAGCACGAATTGTAAGCCAGGCAAATTTTAACGACTTTTTATCATAGCTGCTGGGTATTACTACTTAGTTTTACCGCTTTAAAATCAATCACTATGAAACACTATTTTGCACTTTGTGCTTTGGCCATTGCCTTAATTTTTTCAACGAATATGTCCGCGCAGGATTTTAGCGGACTAGATAAGAGTCCTATGGATATGGCGACGTATCCATCCAGTTACAGGGTATCCGAAAAGTTGGTCCGTGTAATTTACAGCCGGCCACAGTTAAAAGGTCGGTCAATATCAGAATTGGCGCCCTCCGGTAAAGTCTGGCGCACCGGAGCCAATGAAGCAGTTGAGATAACGTTTTATCAAGACATGAATGTAGGAGATACAACGGTAAAAGCAGGGACGTATTCCTTGTTTACCATTCCCGGAGATAGCGAGTGGACCGTTATACTCAATTCAAATCTGAATCAATGGGGATCGTATTCCTATGACCAGTCTTCCGATGTTGCCCGGGTAACGGCGGCAACAAGCCAAGGAAGTGAGGCGCTTGAAGCTTTTTCTGTCGCCTTTAAGGAAGTAGACAACGGTGTTCACATGATTATGGGTTGGGGCAATGTAAGAGTGGCCGTTCCCATGAGGAAGTAGCCATTCGTTTCGAAAGAAAACAGACCGGCAGTCATAACTGCCGGTTTTTTTATGGTTTATCGATGCATCATTCGGCGATTTGCCCAGAGAGATAGACATGTTCGGCCTGAAGCGTCAGGATCTCTTCTTCCGGTATGGTCATGAGGTCTTTGTTCAGGACCACAAAATCGGCCCATTTTCCCACTTCAATACTGCCTTTTTCATTATCTTCAAAATTTGAGTAGGCCGCCCATATCGTCATTCCCCTTAATGCCTCTTCTCTGCTCAGGGCTTCTGCCATTCGATACCCTCCTTCCGGAAACTGGTCTAAATCCTTGCGAGCGGTGGCAGCGTAAAAAGTATGGAAAGGACTGACTTTCTCGACCGGAAAATCGGTGCCTAAGGCAACAATTCCGGAACGATCCAACAATGTTTTAAAGGCGTAAGCCCCTTTGATCCTTTCAGGGCCAAGCCGGTCTTCCGCCCAGTACATATCGCTGGTAGCATGGGTAGGTTGTACCGAAGGTATTATTCCCCCTTCGAATGAATCGAAATCAGCCGGGTCTATTATCTGTGCATGCTCTATTTTCCATCTTCTGTCTTTTGTTCCCTTAAGCGCTCTCTTATAGGCCCTAAGCACCACGGTATTGGCAGAATCTCCTATGGCATGGGTATTCATTTGAAACTCAGAATCCTTAATACGCATCGCCATCGCTTCAATATCGGAAACAGGAGTAACCATGGCTCCAAAATGGCCGGCCAGGTCCGAATACTCCTTCTTTAGAGCCGCACCACGTGACCCCAAGGCACCATCGGCATATACTTTTACCGACCTTACATTGAGACGGTCGGTTTTAACAGGGCCTCGGGAGAGGTAATTCAGATTTTCAGAATTACCGCTGACCATACCATAAATTCGAATACTGAGTTCTCCTGCACGCTGAAGGCTGTCGATCAGGCTGATGATCTCCCAGGGTAAGCCTGCATCATTAACCGTGGTAAGTCCGTTGTTAAAGCAGATCCTTTCCGCCTCCTTAAGAGCCCTTATCCTGGTTTGGAGATCGGGCTTGGGCAAAGCGGTTGTGACCATTCCCATAGGACCATCCACCAGCAATCCTGTTGGGATGTCCGATTCCTTGATGATCTCACCGCCTGATACTTCTGTGTCCCCATCAATCCCCGCCATTTCAAGCATTTTACCATTGACCAGAAAGGCATGGCCATCTATTCGTTCCAAAACCACAGGGGTGTTGGGATAAAGCGAGTCGAGCTTTTGACGAGTCGGGAATTCCTTGATCTCCCAGTCGTTCTGATCCCAGCCACGACCACGGATCACCTGTGGAGTATTTTTATCTGTATAGTTTTTAAGCCTGTTTAATATCTCTTCAAAACTTCTTGTCCCGTTAAGGTCTACAAACTGTTCTGTAAGGCCTAATTCATAAAAGTGACAATGAGCATCGATCAGTCCGGGAACTATCGTCTTCCCTTCAACATCGATAACCAGATCTGCATCATAGGTATTCAGCAATATAGAATCGGTTTCGATGGCAAGAAATTTGTTGTCTCGTATAGCAAATGCCGTAGCCTTCGAAAATTCCTGATCTACCGTATAAATATTGGCATTGATAACAATGAGATCTGCTTTTTCCTTTGGTTCCTCACAACTGACTAATAGTAGTATCAGAACAATTACAATGTTCTTCATGTATTTAGGTTGGTTTTTGATGTACCCTAAATAAGGGCGACAAAATCATCATTTATTCTGTTCATCCTTAATGAAAGGCTCTTATTTCATGACCTTTTCATAGCCATCGCGGTTTTGATTCAATGATTTTAGGGAATTGTAGATTTGATACTTCTGCTGCTTAAGGTAATGGTTTTTTATTCATTTAAACCTTAAACCACCTTTTAAACGGATTTCGATATACAGGGTTAAACCGTTTCTGCATCCATTTTATATTTTATTCTCTGTTGGACTCTAAAACTATTTATTTTTACCATTGGGTGGATTCTGTTGATTAAGTACAAATTCGACCCTCCGGTTGAGCTTTCTACCTACATCGGTACTGTTGTCGGCGATCGGAGTTTTACCTCCATGTGCCTGCCATGAAATTCGCTCCTGCTTTAGGCCAAGCTGAACCAGGTATTGTACCACGGCTTTACATCGATAACCAGAGAGCGCAGTATTATAGGCAGGAGCACCCACATTGTCGGTATGACCATCGATATGAATATGCAGATCGGGCTGTTTGCTCATATAGTCATACACCTTACGGATATCGGACTTAGCTGTATCCAGTAAAACAAATCGATCAAATTCAAATAAAACATTCTCAAAGCGATGTGTCGTATTCAGCGCCAGCGATTCGGTAATCTTTGGGTCAGAAGTTGTACTGGTGGCCACCACCTCTTCTTTAACAGGAACCAGACTAAAACTGTCGATATAATAATACGCTCCTTTTTTTGCAGTCCTGATGGTTTCATGCACACGTGTTTTAACATTGGGCTTAAAATTACCCACAATCAGGTATTCCTCGTTGCCTTTTGCACGAAACCTTAGCTCGAGTTTTACCCATTTTCTGGTCTGTTCCCAAAAACCGTTTTTATTGATCTCGAAATAGTTATAATCCCTTACCCCCGAAGCAAACCAATGTTTTTTAGATAAGGTCTTTTTAGTCTCTACATTCAATTCTCTATCGGCCAGAAGTACACCGATCTCGCGGATGGCAAAATCTGAGCCCTCAGCACGGCTGATATAAAAAGTGAGGTGGTACTCCTTATCCTTTATCAGGGCCCCTCCTAACCTGGTCTGTAAATATTCTCTGTAATCGTCAGGAGCATAGAGATAAAAGCCGGCATAAGCCGTACCACTCTGTGCTGGCTGTTTCCCGTTGAAATTTTCAGGTGTCCCCATCAAAGGACTGCAACTATTAAAATAATCGGTTGACCCCAGGGTCGGGGCGCTCCAGAAAATAACATCCTGATTAAAGCTGCCGAGTTTGGTCGGGCAAAGGTTACATCGTTCAAAACTGGCATTAGCGATAAGGTCCTGTGACCTGGAAGTAAAGGTGATCAGCAAGAAAGAAAACAAAATACTATGTAGGTATATTTTTCGCATAAGCTGCTCCTTATACTATAATGGCCAAATTAAACAAATATTGCAAGCTTCTGTAAACCGGACGTTTAAAGGCAAAAAAATAGGTCTATAAGTACTTCAGACCTGTATATAGACGTGCCTTTTCCGGAGCAAAAATCGCCTGTTCACCATTGTTTTATTACATATCGAATTTATAGGTCAGCCCGGCCAGCAACTGAAATCCCTGTACCCGGAAATTGGCCCAACGTTCATATTGATTGTTCGCCAGGTTATTTCCCCTTACAAAAAGCGACAATTGCCTGTTCATCTTATAGCCCAATTGAAGATTGGCATCGAAATAGCTATCTAATGACAAGAGCGTGGCGGGGAAATCAACCGGATCTGTATCTTCAAGGGCAACAGAAGAGAAATCTTCCCGCTCTCCTACATAAAAGAGATTCGCCCCAATAGACCACTGGTCGTTTATCTGATAGTCGAGAAAAAGCGAGCCTTGTAATTCTGGTAAATTCCATGCAGGATTATCGGTTTCGGTGTTGTAGTCATTAAATTCACCATTGATACGCATCGAAAAACTACGATTCACATCTATATTCAGTTCTGCAAAAAACCCGATGGTTCTGATATCGTCATAAAAAACCTGGAAAGAATTGCCAAAGTTATAGCCTTTTTCATCGGTCCTGAAAGTATTGATCGGATTTAGAATATAAAGCGGTCTCCTGTTTTCAGCGGCATAGGAAGCTTTTAGATTATAACTGAGAAAAGGTAATAGCTGCCCGCGAAGTCCAAAAAAAGCATTGTATTGTTCATCTGTGGGCTCTACAGTTAGTGTTGGAGAAACATAGGGATTTTCTCCAACAAAGTCATAATATGAATTCTGGCGCAAAGTCCCTTCAATCCCACCATAGGCAATAGCATATTCCTCGCTTATCCGATAGGATGCATTCACAGAGGGGTAGATATAAAAATTGCTATCGCTGTTTTCGGTTTCCAATCCGTAAACCAGATGGGCCCCGAGTTGCAGCACCCAGTCTTCGCGGAGGATTTCCACACTTGGGGAAAGGGCAAATTGCAGCTGACCATAATCGGTCATCGGGCTATTGATGGTGCTGTTAAGCGAGGCATTAGGAAAACTTCCTCCAACATAATCCAATTTGGCATCCACATCCAGCACTGCATCGGTTAAAGGCACTTCAATATTAGAATTGAGCACAAATCTGTTCTCAGCGGATTCCACGGCATCCCAAAATCGGCGGTAAAGCAGCTCCGCATTTTTGAACACACCATCTTCCAAAGTGATCCCACCGGACAGCTGGGCCTTATAATAGTTTTGTTTTTCATCTATCCCGGCAATAGTGGTTTCATCAAAAACTCCTTCCGGGAGTCCGTACCAATTGTATAATTTATGTTGCAGGCCAAGTTTGGCATACCATTCCCAGTCCCTTTGTTTCTGCAAATAAGAACCGTTGAAATCGGTATCATAAAAATCCGCATCAAGTGGAGTGCTGTCGATATTTCCCCGGGAGGAGAGGTGGTTCAATGCCAGCGCGAAACGTTTGTCGCCCCTATCGAAATCCCGGCTTGTATGAAAATCAAATATGGCATTGTTAAAATTGCCTAATGCCGCCCGGACAGAACTGTTAAAGAGCTTTTCGGGCTTCTTCTTTTGAACCGGTGTGGCCTTTCCCTTTTCCGGACTGAAGGTGGATGCCACCGGGACCGAAAAAATACTGTATTCAATTTCTTTTTTCTGCTGGACTACCGAGTCATTAACCACGGGCACCGCATTGATCTTAAAAGCATCCGAAACTGTTGGTGAATAAGATTTCACAACCGTCACTGTTTCTGTCCCAATATTTTCGTCTTCCTGTGCCATGGAGCTACTCAAAAAAAACAGGCACCCGATCACTGCTAGCAAATATTTTTTCATCTCCAGCTCCTATTAGTTTTGATTCGGTTGGACATCTGAGTTTCGCTGCGCTTCCTTTGCTTTGATCAAATCCAGTTCCATCTCGGCCTCTTTCAGGATGTCCGGAAAATCTGCAAAGTTCGAAATCACACTCTCTAAAATATAGGTCGCCTGGAAGGCGTCGTCCAGGGCGTAAAAATTCTTTGCCATCAATATCAAACCTTTGGCACTCCATTCTTTATATCCTGCATAATCCTTGACCAGTTTTTGGACAGATCCATTAGAATCTTCAAAGGCAGATCTTTTATGTTTAAAATAGGCCTCATAGTACAAGGCCTCCGCTGCCAATTTACCCTGTGCTAGTTTAAGAACTTCGGCATAGGCTATTTCAGCCTTGGCTTCATCACCGGTGCGAATCGCCGATCTGGCGATCATCAGTTGGGCATCGCTCTTAATTCTGTTATCTATATTCCCGGTAGAAAGGACTTTCTCCGCATATACAATCGTCTCCCGATCATTATTTTTCTGGTAATATGCCTGCATCAAATTAGACCTGGCAAAAGTTATATTCTGCTGTATTTCAGCCATTTCTTCAAGGCGCAGGAGGTAGGGAAAAGCCTCGTCATACCGGTCAGCAGATACATAGATCTCACAAATACGCGTCAGGGCCTGTTCCGAGTATTCGTGATTGCCGCGTTCCGATACATTTTTGAAATAGGTCAGTGCCTGTTCGGCATCACCTCCGGCAAAAAGGAGTTGCGCCAGTCGGAAGTTGGCTTCCAGAGCATGTATCCCATTTGGAAATTCCTTTAAATAATTTTGAAATCCTTTCAAGGCCGAAGCGGTATTCCCCTGTTGATATTTTTTATCGGCCGATTCGTAACTGGCCTGGTCGAGTTCGGCGTCGCTCACTTCAACGAAATCAAGATTTTTAACCCAATCTGCATACTCGTCTACCCGGCCGAGATCAACATAGATCAGTTTGGCGGTTGAGACTGCCTGTATCGCTTCCTGACTATCCGGAAAATCGCGTACTACGGTTCTTAACTTGGATAATGCCTCTTCATTACGATTGGCATTGTAGTGTACCAGTCCCTGCCTCATTAAAGCCTGTGGTACAAATTTGCTATTGGTATGGGAGGCGATGAGCCTGTCGAAGGTCAACAATCCATTGTTTTCCTGTTCCGCTCTTACATAGGTATTTCCAAGTTCGAAGAGTGCATCGTCCTGTAGTTTTGAATTCGGATAACGGGATACAAAGGACTTAAGTTCTTCTATTTTCGCACTGGTGTTACCGATAAAACCTTGTGACATGGCCATCTGAAATGAGGCATAATCCCTTTTAGCACCGCGATTCTCAACCACATCCTTATAGGCTTCTATCGCATTCTGATACTGTCCCGTTACAAAATAACTGTCGCCCAAACGCATATGAGCATCATTCTTCTTCTCAGAAGGGGTCGCGGATCGGCTAAAAGACTTAAAACTTTCCGCAGCTTTACTATAATCTTTCAATTTGAAATACGCATAACCGAGATTATACTCCAATTCGGAGAATTCAGCAGTATTCTGAGCGATCGGCATTTGCATGAACGACCGAAAATCGCTCAGTGCATCTTCAAAGCGGTTTAATCGGTATTGGGCATCGGCTTTCCAATATAAGGCCCTTGCCTTATAAAGCAGGTCTTCTGCTGAGGCCAGCGACTTTTCCAAAATGCTGATGGAGCCAGAAAAGTCATCGTCAACAAATAGCTCCAACCCCCTGTAGAAGGCCACTTTCTGGAAGGTAGCCTTGCTGGCATAGTCTCTGTTCTTTTCCAGCAATTCGAGTGCTCCTTCAAAATTCTTGGAGGTGATATAAGAATCTACCAGCAGTTCCTGGATTTCCTTTTGATACTGGTCCCCGGGATATCGTTCCAGGTAAGACTTTAAAACTCTGGGAACCGGCTCATAGGCATTGCCAATTTCATAACTCAGGCGGGCATAATTCAAAGTGGCATCTTGTGTTATATTATCGGAATATTCCATTTGTGAAGCATTTCTGAAGGCGTTCAATGCTTCCTGCTTTTTACCGAGTTTCAAATAGCACTCAGCGAGATGGTAGTAGGCATTTTGAGAAACGCTGTTGGTCCCGCCAATGATCTTATTAAATTGCTGGATGGCATTGGCATAGTCCCCTTGCTTATAATAACAATATCCCAGCAAATAATAGTCCGTATTGCTCCATTTACCACGTTTGCCCTTGTAAGCCTCCAGATAAGGAATCGCCTCTGCGTACTTAGCCAGGTTAAAGTAGCTCTCTCCGATAATCTTATTGAGTTCAGAAACTTCCCGACGGTCTGATTGAGGTAGTTGCTTCTGGGCCATGTCGATCGCCTCATTGAAATTACCCAGTTTGAAGTTCATATCGGCCTGGTAGTACGATAGCTTATCGGATAGGCCTTCCTGGTTTGTGATCTGGTCGAAGCGCTCGTTAGCCCCTTCGTAATCGTCTTGTTGATATGCGATATAACCCAGGTAATACTTTGCCTGCGATCCATAAGTTCCTGAAGAAGAGACCTTTTTAAGATATTGCTCCGCCTCTTTGGCTTTTTTCGAAGCGAACAGGGAATATCCCATATTAAAGTTAAAGCGTTCCCTTTCATTCCGGGTCACCGTACTTTGGTCTACCTTTTTATACCATTTAAGGGCATAGGGATACCGGCCGTTTTCGAAGTAATAATCGGCCACGTCCAAGAAGGCCGAATTCCTTTTGGTCGAGGTGGGATACTCAGCCACAAAATCTTCCATAAGGATGTCGGCACCCACCTGATTCAGACGAATGGCAGCGTTGGCGGCATAGTACGCACAATTAGCCTTGATCTCACCGTCTTTGGTTTGGATGGCGACCTCATCGAATATAACCTGGGCCGCCTGATACTGCTTATTATGGTACAGTTCAAGAGCGTCCTGATATTTTTTTTGAGGATGTGTAAAGATTTCCGTTCCCTGGGAGGATCCCCGGAATATCACAAATAGGAGTGCCAGAAAAAGCACGGTATTTTTAATTCTCATGTGTTCTCGAGTACCGTATTTCTGTAGTTAACGTCAAATATGCCGGCTTGGTATGCCGAAATAAAATAAAATTAAAGGCTCCCCGCTGGAGATATCGGTGAACTTATTACTTTTATATCAACAATTACAAAATGTCCGAACCAGTATTATCCCTTAAATCTGCAGCAGTATTTCAAAAGGAAAACATGATCCTCAACGAGGTGTCCCTTGAGGTAAAAAAAGGAGAATTCGTCTACCTTATCGGCAAGACCGGAAGTGGGAAAAGCAGCCTGATGAAAACACTATACGCCGATCTGCCCTTAAGAGAGGGACATGGCCGTATCGTTGGCTTTAACTTAAAGACGCTTCAGGAAAAAGACATCCCCTTTCTCAGACGAAAACTTGGAATCGTTTTTCAGGATTTCAAACTCCTGCCCGACAGAAATGTGAATAAAAACCTGTTATTCGTGCTTAAAGCTACCGGTTGGAAAGATCCGGCCAGTATGGATGCAAAGATCGAAGAGGTACTTCAGAAAGTGGGCATGAAGACCAAAGGATTTAAGTTCCCGCATGAGCTATCGGGTGGAGAGCAGCAGCGGGTGGCCATAGCCAGGGCCTTGCTTAATGATCCGGAGCTCATCCTTGCAGATGAACCTACCGGGAACCTTGATCCCCAAACCAGTGTAGAGGTCATGAAAGTACTTCAGGAGATCAACAAGAGCGGTAGAACTATAGTGATGGCCACTCACGACTATGCCCTGATTTTAAAATATCCATCCAAAACCCTGAAATGCGACGGCAGCAAGGTATTTGAGGTCATCCAAAAAGCCGTATGATACCGTTTAGGTGCTGATTATGATCCTAAAAAACGATCGGAAAAGTAAGATAAAAATACCCCGCGGATCGGAGCTTTGCGCTTTCTGCTCTTCGTCGAACTATTGATGATCACTGGTCCACTAGGCATTCTGTACGGTCTTTGACCTAAGAGTAGCTAGGCGTTATGGCATTCGATCGTTTCATTTTAGATTGTCGCATCCATAAGACAAAACCCTTCTTGGCGTAGAGAAACATGAAAAAAGATTTTTGTTACATTTGCCCAAATCTGATGAACACCATCAAATAAGCAGACCATTTTTTATGATCGTTCTTGGAATTGATATTGGAGGATCTGGCATGAAAGGAGCGCTGGTTAATTCCCATGATGGGGAATTGCTCACAGAACGATTCCGGATCCCTACCCCAGCATCGAGAAAACCAGAGGCCATGGCCCAGGTTTTAAAAGAGATTGTAAAGCATTTTGATCATAAGGGTCCGGTAGGCTGTGGTTTCCCCACCGTCATAAAACATGGGGTGTGCAAATCGCCAGGAAACCTTCATGAATCGTGGTTAGGGGTTAATGTGAAGGAATTATTCAGCGACGCAACCGGACTACCGGTAACGGTGATCAACGATGCGGATGCGGCCGGCTATGCGGTGATGAACTATGGCATAGGGAAGGGCGTTCAAGGTTTTGTTCTGATGATCACGATCGGAACCGGATTGGGCAGTGGAGCATTTTTTAATGGCGAACTGATCCCTAATTTTGAACTCGGCCAGATCCCGTACAAGAATTTTAAAAAGATCGAATCCTGGGCCGCTTCCTCAGCCAGGGAAAAGGAAAATCTGACCTATGACAAATGGGGAAAACGCTTTAATAAATTCCTGGAATTGGTAGATCTGATCGTCTGTCCTGATATGATCATCCTTGGGGGTGGGGCCTCAAAATACTTTGATGAATATCGCCACCGGATCAAGATCGAGACGCCTGTAGTACCCGCTGAGTTCCGCAACCATGCCGGGATTATCGGTGCAGCCGTGGCCGCCCTTCATGAAGCGCCCAAAGAATAGATTAAAGCACCACTGATCACCTGAATTATTTATGCCTTATTACGCTTTCTGTCGACTTCTTTGAGGTGAATTTTACGCAAACGCAAATGCTTGGGCGTAACCTCTACATATTCATCCCGTTGTATATACTCCAGCGCTTCTTCCAATGAGAACTTTATGGCAGGAACAATTCTGGCCTTATCATCAGCCCCCGCAGAACGCACATTCGAAAGTTTTTTCGTTTTGGTAACATTCACCACCATATCGTCGCTTCGGGTGTTTTCACCGATTACCTGGCCTTCGTATATATCTTCCCCCGGATCGATAAAAAAGCGCCCTCTTTCCTGCAACTTATCGATCGAATATGGTATGGCCTTACCATTTTCCATTGAAACAAGGGATCCATTCTGACGTTGGGCGATTTCGCCTTTCATCGGCTGATATTCCATAAAACGATGGGCCATTATCGCCTCCCCTGCTGTTGCGGTTAGCAATTGATTCCTCAGGCCGATAATACCCCTGGACGGAATCTCAAATTCACAGAGCATGCGGGTTCCCCGAACTTCCATATTGGTCATGACACCTTTTCTGAGACTCACCATTTCGACCGCCTTTCCGGAAACTTCCTCCGGCAAATCGATGGTTAAATGTTCAACAGGTTCGCATTTGACGCCCTCTATGGTTTTCGTGATCACCTGTGGCTGGCCTATCTGGAGTTCATATCCCTCTCTGCGCATGGTTTCAATCAAGACAGACAGGTGCAATACCCCCCGGCCAAATACCATAAATTTCTCAGCGCTTTCTGTTTCCTCGACCCTCAGCGCAAGATTCTTTTCGAGTTCTTTATCCAGTCTTTCCTTGATATGTCTTGAGGTCACATACTTTCCGTCTTTTCCAAAAAACGGGCTGTCGTTTATGGTAAAGAGCATACTCATAGTAGGTTCATCGATGGCTATGGTCTTCAATCCCTCCGGATTTTCTAAATCGGCAATGGTATCCCCGATATCAAATCCTTCCAGTCCGACCAATGCACAAATATCCCCTGCCTCAACCTGCGACACTTTTTTACGCCCCAGTCCTTCAAATGTAAAGAGTTCCTTGATCCTCGATTTCACAATACGCCCGTCTCTTTTTACCAAAGACACCTGTTGCCCTTCGCTAAGGGCACCTCTTTGCAAACGACCAATGGCGATCCTTCCGGTGAAAGATGAATAATCAAGGGAGGTTACCAACAATTGGGTGTTGCCCTGCTCGGCCTTAAAGCCGGGTACATGGTCGATCACCATCTCGAGAAGAGGTTCGATAGAATCGGTTTCCTGTCGCCAGTCCTCACTCATCCAATTGTGCTTAGCAGAACCGTAAACAGTAGGAAAATCGAGTTGCCATTCTTCGGCGCCAAGCTCGTACATCAGATCAAAAACTTTTTCATGGACCTCTTCGGGTTTGCAGTTCTCTTTATCGACCTTATTAATAACCACACAGGGCTTTAAGCCGAGGTCTATTGCCTTCTGAAGGACGAATCTTGTTTGCGGCATCGGACCTTCAAAAGCGTCGACCAGCAAGAGTACCCCGTCGGCCATATTGAGTACCCGCTCTACCTCTCCACCGAAATCAGCGTGTCCGGGTGTATCGATGATGTTTATTTTTGTGTCCTTATAACTTACCGATACGTTTTTAGAAACGATGGTAATCCCACGCTCCCGCTCCAGGTCGTTATTATCCAAAATTAGTTCCCCGGTCTTTTCATTTTCACGGAACAGCTCGCAAAAATGAAGGATCTTGTCAACCAATGTAGTTTTGCCATGGTCAACGTGGGCAATAATTGCAATGTTCTTGGTTTCAGACATCTTGCGTAATTAAGCCCGCAAAGATAATGGGTATTTCTGAGAGTAGATCGGGATTAGCATTAAATTCACATATGGTAACTTACATCAAGCCATCAAAAGTGAAATCGCGGTAAAAACCCCTATCTTTAAGGCCTTAAAACGAACCTTATGAAATTGGAGCTGATCCCCAAGATCAAACACAGCAGCAGTGGCAATTTCTTCCTTCTTGCCGGGCCTTGCGCTATTGAAGGGGAGGATATGGCCCTGAGAATAGCCGAACGGGTTGTCGGGCTAACAGAGGAACTCAAGATACCCTATATTTTCAAAGGTAGTTTTAAGAAAGCCAACAGAAGTCGCGTGGATTCTTTCACCGGCATTGGTGATGAGAAGGCACTTAAGATCCTTAAAAAGGTGTCAGAACGTTTCGATGTCCCCACGGTTACCGATATTCATGAAATTTCAGATGCCAGCCTCGCGGCCGAATACGTGGATGTCTTACAGATCCCGGCCTTTCTGGTAAGACAGACAGACCTTGTGGTGGCGGCGGCACAAACCGCTAAAGTGGTAAATCTGAAAAAGGGTCAGTTTATGAGTCCGGAAAGCATGAAGCATGCGGTAAATAAGGTGACCGACTCGGGAAATCAACAGGTGTTGATCACCGATCGCGGTACCATGTTTGGGTATCAGGACATGGTAGTCGATTTTAGGGGGATCCCAACGATGAAGCAATATGCCCCGGTAGTTCTCGATGTAACCCACTCACTTCAGCAACCCAACCAGGCCTCCGGTGTAACCGGTGGGCGCCCTGCTTTAATATCTACTATGGCTCGGGCCGGAATAGCGGCAGGTGTAGACGGTATTTTTATTGAAACGCATTTTGATCCGGCTAATGCCAAAAGCGATGGGGCCAATATGTTGCCATTGGATCAGCTCTCAAAGCTTCTCAATGATCTTGTGCGTTTGCGTAAAACCGTCAATTCATTGTAAAAGGCTTAGCTCCAGAAATTTTTGTTTTTTACGCGTTCTGCATCCAACAATACTTCCTGGAGTACAGCGAGATCTATTTCTTCCAGACTTTTATATCGCAGAGAACGCATTATTTTTCTTCCGGCTGTTTCCATCTTATCGAGGTGTACCGACAAGTGTGCAGCATTCCAAAAGCCCAGGTCTACATAGTTTTTGGCCTGATTCATATAGCAGAAGGGCTTTCCATCGAGATAGTAAAATGGAATTTTATACTTGAACTTCAATTCTACCCCTGGTACGATTTGTTCGATGACCGTCTGCAGGTAGAGCAACATAACTTTGTAGGGTTCGTGCTGACTTAGTATGTATTCTTCGGCAGGATTCATATCTTTAATACAAAGATCGTGAATTATGATGGTGAGAAAATTCTTTTGGCTATTGCTATTTACCGTGGTTACGGTCTATGGTAATGACTATGGGGATTTAGATCGACGGGTCAGAGAATACCCTTATTTCAAATCTGTGGAACACCTTGGAATAAGGATTATGAACGACTTCTCTACCGATGAGGAAAGAGTGCGGGCGGCATTTATCTGGATTGTTAATCGCATGGACTATGGCCGAAGCTTCGATGTGATCTTTCAGGCCGAAAAGCATTTCCCCTATTATTCAGAGATTGGCCGCAGGTACCAGCTACGGCAGCTCGAACTGGAAAAAATAGACCATTCGTTCCGGGAGCGTCTAGGGGTTTGCCTGGATTATTCCCTGATCCTCAAAGAATTGTGCAATCAGTTTAAAATTCCATCCGAAATTATAATCGGGATCACCAAAACGGATATACGGGATCACAACGGGGAATACCATTTAAAAAATCACTCCTGGAATGCGGTTCAGATCAAAGGCGAATGGAAGCTGGTAGACCCTACCTGGGCCCTGGGTCAGACTGGAAGTAACCTCCTGTTCATGTCTGGCAATTATATAGATCAGTTCTTTTTTCCAGACCCTGCGGATTTTATCAAAAGTCACCTGCCCGCCAATCCTGCCTGGCAGTTGCTGGATACCCCAGTCGCAGCGGTAACCTTTAAAAAACAACCCAGTTATTTCCCCGAATATTTTCTTCGTGACGTAGAACTTTCCCCAAAAACCAGCGGGGTCATCAGCCTGGCAGAATACAACGAGTATATGATAATGTTCGATGAATTACCCGAGATCAACAGCATGCATTACAGTATTGACGGATCACTGAACTTGAAAAAGATGGAAATCATAAAGGCTAAAAACCAGCCCTATTTCTCTGTGATAAAACTAAAGAAAAGACTCACGAACAAATATCACTTGCTGACCGTATTTATGGATTACAGGCCTATTTTAAAATTTAAGATCGAAAATCCAAGACAACCCTGAATGGTGCTTTGATGCTGATGGAAAGAGGGCCAAACCCACATGTTATCGTGCCTGCAATGCAGGTAACAGTTCATTGATGAAGTTCTGGTTGATTACCCTGTCGAATTCAGACGCGATTCTTCTTTTGAATTTTAATGGCGTGGGACGGGCAATGGTCACATAAAGTTTTTCCAGGTCTACATCGAAGTAAAAGCAGGAAAAATCTCCGCAACATTCCTTTTCTAAATGCGCCATCAGGAAATAAGTAATCTTCGGCCGGAGTTTATATTCCAGATCGATACAAAACTTCTGTACCTTTTCGTCTATTTCATTAGCCGAATTCCAATTGAATTTCATTGTTTTTTGATCAGTTGGCAGAAAGGGAAGATACAAAAAACTTTTAATCAATTGACCATACCCCAGAGGCTGGATATTTTGATGGTATAGGGGTATTTAATGTCCGTCGTTCTGCTTTATCAGTATTTCAAGTCCCATCCACATATTCTTGTAAATAGGTATATCTTGAGGTGAGCTTACCGTTTCTTGTCATCAGTGCCCGTTCCAGAATCCCGTCCTTGTCGCCGTTAAAAAATGCGGGGATCACGTGCTTTACAAAGGCTTGGCCAAATCCGCTGCTGGAATCCCTGGGGAGCTCGGCAGGCAGGTTATCTACCGCCATAACCCCTATGGCCTGGGCGTCTTCAAACGCTACTTCGGTTTCGCTGATCGGATCATAACCATAAACCGGGTTTTCAATAGATGAAGCCCTGATCGTTGAAGCTACCGGGCCGTCCACATCACAACTGATGTCTGCCACCAATTTGATTCTGAATTCTGATTTTTTGGCATCTGCACGTGTAAATAAATACGGCGCTCCCTGGCCGTAGAAATGTCCGGCCATGTAGAGATCGGTAACCATTGCAAAGCGCATAAATGTTGATTCGTAGTCCCGGGCATTTTGAAAAAAATCAATTTCATCCAGGATTTTTCCGTCTTTACGCCTATTGTAGTCCAGCACATCGATCTGGCAATAGACTGCCACTTCGAAGTTTTTTTTCAAATAATCTTCAACCCCAACTTCTTTAAGACCCATTCCGTCGAGCATTTCCTTAGCCCCGTTTCCTACTCTGCCCTTACCGGTGAGCAAAATCTTTATCGGCGGGAGATCGGTTTTTCTAAGCCTGTCTATAAGCGCTTCACGGTCGTGTAGTTCACTGGCTTTAGGCAACAGAAAATGGCCCGATTTAAGACCAAAAGCTCGAATGCCATTATATGCCCCGACAATTCCTGCATAGCGTCCGAAGGCAACCAGACGTATACCCTGGCGATTGGTAATTACTTCGTGGTCGTACAATTCGATATTCTTCTGCAGTATAGCGCGGAGCAAATTGCGGTTATGGGGTTGTTTTTTTATGGTGTGGGAAAAGAAAAAATACTTTTTGTTTGGAATGAGGGCTTCTACCGGTACTTCCTTTACTCCCAATAGAACATCACAATTCTCCATATCTGACGCTACAGGTATTCCGGCCTCTCTGTATTCCTTGTCCGAAAAGACCCTTATCAATGACGGTTCCACTTTTATCTGAGCCTCTTTGAAGGAATTCAGGACAGTTTGACAGGCTCTTGGAGAAAGCACCACACGGCGGTCTGGCGGGTTTTTACGCTCCTGGATAATTCCAAAATGCATAGGATGGATTTGGTATAAATTTTGCTCGAAAATACATGGATTTGAAATCCTGGGCAAATCGTTTCGGGCCAAAATTTCGAAGGACCAGACCAAATTTTAGAGTACCTTTGTCAGTCGCGTTAGGGATTGAGGTTTTGTTGGAGCTCTCTTGATTTACCGCATCGGCGGAAAAGAAAGAAGCGACTACCGAAAGCCCGGTCCTGAGCGAAAAAAATAAGCGGTCAGGAAACGCCCTGAAAACGATCTTTGAAAACGAACAAAAAGTAAAATGCCGTGAAGCAGATCGCCAAAAAGCGAACGCCTCACGACAGTTCACAAACGATATGCACAGCATATCTGGTTCACTGGGGCCGACTGGTTTTGACAGCGAGACCAATGGCGATGTAAGCATGTCGAGCGCTGGGATACAGCTCGTAAATCTCATGACTCATACTTTTAAATGGCGATAATAACTACGCTCTTGCCGCTTAATCTGAATTATAGTAGGATTTAGCCTCGTCTCTGCAAGGCAGAGAAGCGAGATGTCCCTGGATAGCCCTTGTTGACGGCGATCTTTATAGGGGCACCATAAAAGTCAACATAGCGTTGTTATGGCTTCGGTAACGATGTAAACCTTAAGAAGCTAAGTGTGTAATAGGCGGTTTTTGGTCAGTTACACATCGAAAACCGAACAAAGACTAAGCATGTAGAAAGCACCGTAATTGCTTGTTTGGACGGGAGTTCGATTCTCCCCGGCTCCACGATTAAGCGCAACTTTTGTTGCGGATTGAAACAATAAAAATCCGAGAAGTTTACTTCATCGGATTTTTTAGTTTTAATACGCCTGTCTTGCTAAGACGGAAAAGTTGCATTTACAGGACGGGAACCACTGGAGAACACCACAGGTATCTCTCCCCGGCTCCACCTTCGCTCGCCATAGCTCAGTGCTAACTGAGCGACGGTGGGCTTTTTACTTAATCTACAGAGGAATTTTAGTGCTTCTCTACAGCGAGCTGCGGTGAATTTAGATCCACTTACTCAAAGCTTCTATTAAATATTGCACTTTTGAACCGTGTACAAATAAATACACCGCTAGTGCCATACAGTGCCTCAGATTAGATTACATCTTTAAAAAGCAATCGCAATGTATCTGAGGTCCAAAGTATATATTCTTGAAGCAAGAATTGAAAGTTATATCGGTTACAACCTCAATATCGAGAAGATTCAAGGAACATCAGAATGATAAAGTAATTTTTGCAAAAGATAAATCACCTGTTAGGCTCGAGCATATATCTTTCTTTTTCGATAAACGTTTAGCTTACGACTTCGAAGGCTATTTAAAATGAGACTCCGGAAAAGTATTTATGAAGAAGCATTTGATCTGATGTACGCCTTGCTTTATTTTTGAGGCAAACCATATCCAGTCCGTATGTACATCTAACGGGGCTCTGTTGACCATAAAAAATGGTTTTTTTCATCACTATATTCAATTTTAGCAGTATTTTTTAAGAAATATATTCCTATTTTTTTACTGTCCTGCTCCTAAAAACACAAAAAAATTGTTTCTTTATTATAAAATAATTAAACATTTTAATTTTGGCAAAGCATCCAAAATATGAAACCGTTGAGGAGCATGTAGAAAAATGCAGGGGACGATTGCAGCACAGAGTCTTTTATTCGAATACGGAAGATGAGACCTAAAAACATCAGGAGTCCCAAACCGGCACTGCCCAACAAGGCCAAGGGTTTAAAAAAGAATCCCCAGATTAGGGCAACCCCACCAGCCAGCTGTAGGTAACCATTGAGTTTTCTGTATCGGCTTAACCCATATCTTTTGAATTCCGTCACCATATATGGCGCAGTCAAACAGGCATATCCGAAAAAAAGGAACGAAAGGGCAGAGAACCCAATGAGTATGTTTAAAAAAATAGGTGACATTAAATCGCTTTACCAACAATAGTAACTTAAAATAACTTAACTTTTGAATTATGGAATATGTAATTATAGTCATTAAGATTTTCATTTTCGTGAGCATCATCAACGTATGGTTTGTTCGCTTTAACAAAAGTACTTCTTGGCGGGGCGGTGAAGCCTTGAGTATGAAGGAGGAATTTAAAAATTACGGCTTATCGGAAACGATGATGTACTTGGTAGGCGCTTTAAAAGTACTTAGTGCACTGGCATTGTTGCTTTCCATCTGGGTGCCGGTATTGACTCTACCTGCTGCTACACTTATGGCAGTGTTGATGGCCGGCGCGATTTCGATGCACATCAAGATCAACGATCCGCTTCGAAGCTCCTTTCCGGCATTTTCATTTCTGGTTCTCTCCTTGGTGTTGCTGGCATTTGATCAAGGCTGGTTCTGAAATGACAAATAACAACAAGGGAAATATGGTGCCCGAGTGGATTTTAAAGTCCCGTGAGAAATGGCAGTACACCGGAGAAACGCGCCCACCCTTTGCGGATCAACCAAAAACGGGGCAACGCTCCGTTTGGGATTTTCCCAGACCCCCCGCCCTGGCGCATTCCCCCAAAGAAGTGGAAGTACGCAGCAGCGGGGTACAGCTTGCGCGTTCCTCCAAGGCCTTAGAGCTTTTGGAAACGGCTAGTCCCCCTACCTATTATGTGCCGCCGGAGGATATTGTTTTTGACCTATTGGTCCCCCTGCCGAAGCGCAGCTCCCTCTGCGAGTGGAAAGGAAAAGCGATCTATTGGGCCTTGAAAGAGGCCCCGAACAAAGCCGTCGCCTGGTCATATCCCACGCCTTTTGAGGTCTACGAACCACTACGCGATCATGTAGCATTTTATCCGCAAAATTTGGATTGCTTTTTAAATGGAGAAAAGGTGATTCCTCAGCCGGGTGGCTTTTATGCCGGGTGGATAACCGATGACCTCTGTGGTCCATTTAAAGGAGAGTCAGGTACAGGGCATTGGTAATTATGTTTATTCGCCTTTTTCGAAAGCCAGCACACCTACTCGCTCCTCGCTAAAAACGTTCGCTGTACATTCATCTATACGTTACACCACTCCTACCTCATCAATGGAATGTCGGGGATTACCAGTATCTTCGAAACGAATAAAATAGGTAAATGGCTAAAGGCAAATCCTGGTTACGCATCCTTATTGAACTCCTGGAGGTCTTTTTTAACAGCTCAAAACGTAACAAACGGGGCCGAACCTGGCACCAGCATGTGGTCCCCTATGAGGATGGTTGGGCAGTGCGTCGCGAAGGTAACAAGCGTATAACGAGCAAACATCGAAAACAGAGCACAGCCATACGCAAGGCCAAAAGTTTAGCTAGAAAATACAAGGCCGATGTCATTATTCACCGAGCTGGTGGGGGTATTCGAGACCGGATAAGCTATGATGATTAAGGAATTCAAGTATACGAAAGTAAATCTCCCTGGTCGATTTCGCTCAGACGAATCAAAATCCAACGCGCCATCTTGCTCCTTGCTAGAAATGCCCACTGCACATTTATATGCGCCCGGTTGTCTCCAGCTCTAGCTTCGCCCTCCTTAGCTCAGTACTATCTGAGCGACGATGGGCTTTTTGATTAATCTTCAGAAGGCTTTTAGTGCTACAGACCTCGGGCTAGCGCCTCTGCTTAAGCTACGGCGGCACGCGGGCGGTGGTGTGGATCCACTTGCACATTACATCTATTAAATATAGGACTTCAAACGCACGGACTAATCAAGATGACTCAGGTCATTTTATCCACCATTATCCGTATTTAACTTTGTTATTCAGATTGATCGAAGGAAGTAAACGCAGCGTTGGTAAGTAAACTATTTAACATGTACAAAATGAAAAGATCCATAAAAATCATCCACTGGCTACCGCGCATCCTGTGTATTCTTGCCATTCTCTTTATTAGCATATTTGCCCTTGATGCGTTTGGACCTGGATCGACAATCTGGGAACAATTAGGTGCTTTTCTGATTCATCTGATCCCCTCCTTCATTTTAGTATTATTACTGGTTCTGGCCTGGAAAAAAGAATTAATTGGCGGTATCATCTTCACCCTAATAGGACTTGCAACCAGTCCTTTCGTATTTATGCATAATTATGGTATGAACCATTCTGTCTGGATGAGCATCGCAGTTCTGGCATTTATTACCCTCCCTTTCGTTGTTGTGGGAATATTGTTCATCACAAGCCATTACGCTAAAAAGAAAGCCATGCCATCGGTTTCCTAACAAATTTGCATAAGCAGGCGCCATTTGCCAATCTACAATTTTATTATGTCTAAAAGGTCCTGATAAAAAGCTCCCATATTTGTAGGAATTTTATATTATACGTATCTTCAGTTTCCCGCTTCGATTACCCGGTTCCGCCTTCATAAAACTTCGTTACCATGGAAAAACCGATCTCCGATCTCCATTGCCATCCAAGTTTAAAACCCAACGGGAATTCCAGCATAGAAGATATCTGGGTGAGCACAAAAAATAAGCGTGTACAGGAATTCTTTAAGGGCCTCATCAGTCCGCGAAGGGGTATGATCAAGAGCATTCTTAAGCCTATGGCTACCTATTCTCAATCGAATCTTGATAATTGTTATCTAGGAACTAACCGATTGGTATTCTGTTCCATATATCCCTTTGAACGCCCCTTTATAACCCCTGATCGTCCTTTTTCAAATTCTTCAGGGATGCAGCGCTTTATCCTCAAAATGATCTTTGGAAAAAAAGTGAAGGAGCATGTCGATAGAAAGCTCATTCAACTCCTAACCGGTATTTCCAAAGAATCGGCACAGGCCTATTTGGATGAAGTACACCGGTCCGGGATCATCGATTACTACAAAGACTATAAAAAAGAATACGATTTCCTGCTCCAAAGCGATGGAACAACATCCAAGAATGAAGAATTCAGCGTCAAACCGAATTTCCGGCTGGTGCATAACTATCAGGACTACCTGCAAAAATCCGTCTCACCACAAACAATCTGCGGTATTCTCTCGGTGGAGGGGATGCATGCAATAGTCCGCTACCGCAAAGAGGACCTTTTTGGGAAAAAGACTATTGGAGAATTGGATCCTCAAAACAAATCTGCCCTGGAAAAGGAATTTAAAGACCATATCCTGGAGATCAAATCATCTGCAGTCATGCCCATCGTTCCGTTCTTTATCACCTTTTCTCATCACTTCAACAACCTCCTCGCCGGACATGCGAAGAGTTTCGCCGATGCACCCAATCGAATCAAACCGGGATTTGCAGACGTTTTCGATCAGAAAAAGGGGATAAACCTGGGTATCAGTCCTTTTGGCAAAATACTTATCAAGGACCATTTGTTAAGTCGTGACAACGGCCAAAGGATCCTGATCGATACCAAGCATATGTCTTTGAAAGCCAGGGATGATATTTTCGAGATCGCCAAAACATACAAAGCCAATTCAGACCCGTTCCCTCTTATCTGCAGCCATACTGCAGTTAACGGACTTGATAGCAGGGAAACAGCAGCGAACCAACCGGATATCAACCGTTATGAAAAAGATTCTTATGTGAGTAAGTTCGACATCAATCTAACGGATCAGGATATTGAAGAAATCTGGGAAACCGATGGCCTTATTGGAGTTTGTATGCACGATGGACGAATGCCCGGGGGAAAGTTCAAGAAATATTTTAAAAAGATTTCGGGTATGTTCAGAGCCAAAGAGGCAAAAAAGAGGGTTCACGCCCAGATGTTCCTCACCAATATCTTCCATATTGCCAAGGTTAACCTTGCTTACATCCGTAAGCTAAATCAGCAAAATCCCAGCCAGCCGATCGATGAGCGAGAGGCCTGGAAAACCATCTCCCTGGGAACGGATAACGATGGTATTGTAGATCCATTCGATCATTTTAACACCGCAGAGAGGTTACGGGAATTCAGGATTAAGTTAGCCGAATCCATGAAATGGAATAATGCTGATCATATGAAGAAGTATAAAATCCTGTCACTTCCTTCGGAAATATCATTTACCGACCAAGCCCTTTTAGACATAATGCAGGGCTTCTCCCCCAAAGAGATTACAGACATGGTATTTTATGAGAATACCCGGACGTTTTTGAGCAAATATTTTACCGAGTCATATTTAAAAGGCCTGGTCGTTTAGAGGTACCCATCCTCTTATTATGGCATATTGCTGTTCAAGAATTTTGACTTATCTTACTAGTCAGATTAACCAAACTATTTCAAAAGGCATTAGGGAATCTTGACTTCCCGTCTTTTTGGGAAACCGTTTAACCCATGTTCGAAACTTTCGAATTCACCCTAATCGACCTTAGCATTCTGATAGGATATCTTATCCTCAGCAAGCTCATCCCATTATGGTTAACAAGGAAGAAGAAATCGAGTTCGTCTGGTTATTTTCTGGGTGGCAAAAGTTTTACCTGGCCGATGATCGGTTTCTCTTTATTCGCGACCAATATGTCGGGATCTTCTTTTGTCGGCCTTGCAGGCGCTGGCTATGCAGGAGGGATTGCGGTATACAGTTATGAATGGATGGCTGCCATCATCCTTGTGTTTTTTATTTTTTTCCTGCTTCCCTTTTATATTAAATCAGGGGTTTTTACGATGCCAGAGTTCCTGGAACGAAGATACGACCACAGGGTTCGACGTATTTTCTCGGTAATCCTAATATTCTTTGCCACATTTTTAAGTTCTGCCGGGGCCTTGTATGCAGGTGCTCTGGTAGCTTTGATACTTTTTCCAGGAACCCCCTTGTGGGTTGGTGTGCTGGTGCTGGCTCTTCTGGCCGGCGTACTTTCCATTTTCGGTGGACTAAAAGCAGTTGTCATCAGCGATACCATTCAGGCTGTTGTTCTTTTTATAGGTGGAGCCATTGTCTTCTTTTATGCACTAGATGCCATACCCTCCTGGGAAGCGCTGGAAGCAGCTGCGCCCGAAGGAGCGTTGCACATTATTCAACCGGCCGATGACCCGGACCTTCCCTGGCCGGGCCTCTTTACCGGTTTGCTTTTTATCGGTATTTATTTCTGGGCAACTGACCAGGCCATGGTACAACGCGTATTGGGCGCAAAAACCATAAATCACGGTCGTCTAGGTGCGATATTCGCAGGTTTCTTAAAACTACCCATCCTCTTTATTATGGTATTGCCCGGGGTGATGGCCATTATACTATACCCAGATCTTCAGACACCCGACCTTGTATTTCCCACCCTTGTAGCCGACCTCATTCCTGTAGGCCTGAAAGGAGTAATCCTCGCGGCACTGGTCGCTGCTATTACTTCTTCGGTAGATTCGGTGCTGAACTCAACTTCAACACTGGTTACCATGGATTTTGTAAAACCGTATTGGCCTAACGCTTCAGATAGTATGTTGGTGAAAGTAGGGCGTATTACCACATTGGCTGTCATGATCATTGCGGTGCTTTGGGCACCCCAAATCCAGTATTTTCCTTCGATCTGGGATTATTTTCAATCTACGCTGGCCTATACAACACCCCCCATAGTAGCCTTGTTTATAGGTGGTATTTTTTGGAAAGGCGCAAATAAACAAGGGGCCTTTGCCTCACTGATCCTCAGTCTGATCCTGGGGATTATGGGGTTTGCTGCCATTGAGGTAATAGGGCTCTTCTATATTCATTTTCTTTACAGCGCCGCTATCATGTTAGTATTTAGTCTGACCATTTTGATCATTGGCAGTAAATTGGGCAAGGCAGACGCTCCGGAAAAAACAGAAGGACTTATATGGACGCCTAAATTATGGAAGGAAGAAACCGAAGAACTAAAGACCGTATCTATTTGGAACAATTACAGGTATTGGTCTGTATTATTAATAGTTACAACGGCAGTTATTGTCGGCTGGTTCTGGTAGGTAATTTATTATGTTGATAAAAGAATGAAAAGAAGAAAGTTTATTAGTCTATCGGGCGCCGGAATAGCAGGATCTACCCTCCTAAATGCTATGCCCGTCAAAATTCAGGGGACACCCATACGCCTTACCTTCGGTCATGGACCAGATGATTCGGGCACAATCCAAGCTATTATCGATCAATTTAATGAAAAGCACAAGGGTGAAATCAGTGTTCGCTGGAAAGTGATGAACCGATTGTCAAACGCCATGCACAATCAATTGGTATCGGACTTTAACGTGGAATCTGGTGAAGTAGAGGTATTCAGTGCAGACGTGCCCTGGACTGCAGAATTCTCGACCCGAAATTGGATTAAGGAAATCACGAAGCAATTTTATCGGGACTATACACCGGAAGACTTTCTGACCAATACACTGAAATCTACCTACTACAACTACCGCATGTGGGGAGTACCCTGGTATACGGATATCGGTCTGTTATTTTACCGGCGAGATCTGCTCGATAAAAATGGGTTCTCAAGTCCGCCTAAAACCTGGAGTGAACTCACTTCCATGGCTAAAAAAATTAAATCGAATTCACAGATTCGGAATGGGTTTGTATTCCAGGGTGCTGAGTATGAAGGTGGCGTGGCAAATGCACTGGAATATATCTGGAATGCTGGTGGAAGAGTACTTACAGGTAATATTTCTGTAGCGGGTTCTTTCGGGCAACGGGTGATCGATCCGAATGTAATCACGGTGAACAGTGCTAATGCTGCCAGCGGACTCATGGCTGCACGAAACCTTATTAAGCAAGGGGTAACCCCCAAGGGGGTGGCCAGTTACAGCGAGCGAGAAAGCTGGCAGGAGTTTGCGAGTGGCAACGCAGTTTTCATGCGAAACTGGCCCTGGGCCTTTGGAAGCCTGGGAGATCCAGGATCAAATAATCTGTCAAGTGAACAGGTTGGTATTGCTTCCATTCCTACACTGTCCTCCTCAAACAAATCATATAGCTGTCAGGGTGGATGGAACCTGATGATTAATGAATATACAAGTGATCGCAAAAAGGAAGCTGCCTGGAAATTCATTCGATTCATGACCGCACCGGAGCAACAAAGATATATGGCGATCAACGGAGGTTTTCTGCCAACTTATCGCAGGCTGTATGACGATCCTGAAGTTCTCAAGGGAATGCCCTACATTGAGGAAGGAAAATCAATTCTCGAAAATGCGCGTGTGCGGCCAATAACTCCTTTTTACCAACAAATGGCACCGAGGATCTCGAAAAGTTTCAATCGTGTTTTAAGAGGAGAAACGTCTGGTACGGCGGCAGTAGCGACTTTAGAAAGGGAACTGCGAACCGTTTTACGAAAAAATCGGTAGTGGGATGCTTAATTAACCAGGATATCAGGCATTTATTCAATCGGAAATAAAATGTGCAGGCAAATCCTCTATGCGTTCACAGCCCAATTGTTCCATCGTCTGTTTAAGTTGGGCCTCCAAAAGGCCAATCATATGTTCTCCACCTGCCGATCCCAGAGCAGCCACGCTATACATAAACGCTCGGCCAAAAAACGTGAATTGTGCACCTGCCGCCATTACCCTGGCGATGTCAGGACCAGACCGCAAACCACTGTCGAGCATCAGCGTCGTCTTACTGCCGTAATGCTCCACCAGCCGTATCAAAGATTTCACCGAGGCTTCGCCTGCATCTAGCTGCCGGCCCCCGTGGTTGGAAACGATGATTCCATCCAAGCCCAATTGCATGGCCAATTCCGCATCCTCCTCGGTGGTGACCCCTTTTAGTACTAGCTTGCCTTTCCAGCGATCTCTGATCGCCGCAATTTTATCATAATTCATTCGCTTATCGAATACCTGGTTCATAAATTCTCCTAATTGACTCAGATTAAGCCTCTTTGGCATGTAGGGTTCGAGGTTTGCAAAATTGGGTATCCCGGTGCGCAAGGTCTGCATTGTCCACCTGGGTCGACCGAGCATTTGTAAAATATTCCGCGCATTCATTTTGGGTGGCATGGACAAGCCCACCCTGATCTCCCTGGGTCTGAAACCATAACTAGGGGTATCACATAGGAGTACGAGGACCGGACATCCTGCGTGTTGTGCCCTGTTGATCAGGTCGTCTCTTATACTGTTATCCGCAGGATGATAGAGTTGGAACCAGGCCCGGCCTTCGGTAATTTCGGCGATCTTTTCGATAGGACTGGTGGCAACCGTGCTGAGGATAAAGGGTATCTGGTTGTCAAATGCTGCTTTGGCCAGGATCTCAGATGAATTTGGCCAAATTAAACCCTGAAGTCCCAGCGGGGCGATACCGAAAGGCGCCTTATAGCGAATCCCCAGGATCTTGGTTGATAATTGGGCAGTGCTAAATTGCCGAAGATAGCGAGGTCCTAGTTCAATTTCGCGTATGGCGGTGGTATTCTTTGCTTTGTTTACCTCCTCGTTACATCCACCGTCGAGATATTCAAATGCAAAACCAGGGATTCGCTGCCTTGCTTTTTTGATCAATTCATCGATCGCCGGGTATTTTGTATTGAATTTGATATTCGTGGCGTATCTCATATCGCGTAGAACATATTATCTCGGCTCAAAATATTGTATTTCTTACAATAGTTTAGAACTAGCTCTAATGTACAGAAAAAGCATATGTCAAATGATAATTTGAGGAGCAATATGTTTTAGGATGCTATCGTCGTTGGAAAAAATTCTAACTTTAGCTTTCCGTGACAGAAGAGATATAATTTGTACTGTATAGTCGACATAGAAACTACCGGCAATGGGATTATTGGCAATAAGATAACCGAAATTTCTATCTTCAAGTTCAATGGCGAAGAGATCGTGGATGAATATACCACACTGGTGAACCCTGAATGTGAGATCCCTTATTTTATTACCGGACTCACGGGAATTGACAATCATACCGTCCGAAATGCTCCCACGTTCAGGGAAGTTGCGCAGCATGTGTCAGATTTTACCAAAGAAATGATCTTTGTGGCCCACAGTGTTAATTTCGATTATAATGTGATAAAACATGAATTCAAGGCCCTCGGATTGTCATTCGTTCGAAAGAAACTTTGCACCGTGCGACTTTCAAGGAGGATATTCCCCGGACTTCGATCCTATAGTTTGGGTAAGTTATGCTCCTCCCTGGACATTCCGCTAAAAGATCGTCACCGTGCCAGGGGAGACGCTCACGCCACGGTTTTGCTTTTTCACAAGATCATCAGAACAGGAAAAGCAGAGCAGGTGATCACAAGTTTCCTAAATGCGCGATCACAGGAGGCAACCTTACCCCCCGCATTGGATCGTGAGGTTTATGAACGGCTTCCACCCTTAACAGGTGTCTATTATTTCAAGAACAGCAAAGGCAGTGTGATCTATGTTGGAAAAGCCAAGAATATAAAGAAGAGAATACTGGGACATTTTTATGATAAAAGCACCAGGGAAATCGAGCTATGCAAGGAGACTACCATGATCGATTTCGAATTAGCAGGTAGCGAGCTTGTAGCTTTACTCATGGAATCAGCCGCGATTAAACATTATTATCCCAAGTATAACAGGGCACAAAAAAGGAAACTACCAGCCTATGGTATCTTTTCTTATGCTGATCGAAATGGTATTTTACACTTAGGATACAACAGGCTTAAAGTACTTCCTTCTCACTACCTGGCATTCTATTCGACGACCGATTGCCGGATCTATCTGGAAGAGTTGTGCACCATATTCGAACTCTGCCCAAAATATTGCCATCTGCAGGAGAATGTAACTCAATGTAACCATTTCAGGATCCCACAATGTGGAGGTGTGTGTCGTGGTTCAGAATCGGCCTCAGCTTACAATAAAAAAGTAGAACAGGCCATTGCCTTTATGAAATCTGGAAGGAGTAACTACCTTATCAAAGAAAAAGGGCGTAATATTGAAGAAGACGCGATCGTACTGATCCGAGATGGCAAATATGCCGGATATGGTTTTATTTCCAAGAACGAGGAAATCCGAACGTTGAATGATGCCATCGCCTATCTTATCCCGCAGAAGGATTCACTGGAGACCCAACGTTTAATACTGTCCTATACGGTGAAAAACCCTGAAAAGGTGCTTGAATTAGACGGACTGGAATTATAATATCAGAAAGGTTTTTAGAATGTCGATTGAATGATCAATCACTGATCTTGCCGTACATCCGGATAACGAATACGAGCCAGATCAAAAAAATCAGCGTGACAATTATGGAGTATGCAAGAATAAAATCCATCAATTCTTTTGGTTGAACAATATCATGAACCCCAAAATGGTCGGAGCCCAGAACGCGATAAAAATCGCATCTAATTTTCTGCCCTGAAGAAACATCACTTCAGATACAATTATAATTGAGAACACTACCAGAAGCATGATAAAATTCATGATCCCGATCTTATCGACAAATCTTTTAAACATGCTTGGTTGGGTATTCCAGATTAAAATTATGGATTTACAGAGAAGTTAGCGAAGCTTTTTTAAGTTTTTATTAACATTTTCGATAAAATGCAAGGCAAAGGACCAAAAAAATCGGTGAATGACGGATTATTGGGGATTTTAAGGCTATATATGAAAGTATAAAGTCCGAAAATGATACCTCACGATCATGATCAGTTAGAGCGATAACAAAACTGGTCGATAGTTCAATGTCTTGTTCTGCAAGTGTGGATACCCAGGAGACCATAGAGCGGACAGAAACCGGTTAGTGCGGTAAGCAAGAAAACGGCCACCGCCGTAAGCAAAATAAAGGAAACCGGACCTGTAATAACCTCATAATACACAAGGAGACCTCCGGTAATACCCAGTGCAAACCGCAAGACCTTGTCCAAAGCCCCTATGTTTTTTTTCATTGGCCTGAAATTATAGGCTGTAGTCCACTAATTGAGGGTAAATATTTATTTTAAAAACCCTCATTAAAGATGAATTACACGCCGATAAAGGTAACACAGATCATCTTTTCTGTCTATGACAAAGGTCATTTACTATGAATTCGGGCACACATAAGCGGTTACATCCATCCCATTATCTTTTAGTGCATCGAAACCTCCGCCGATGTCAACCAAATTATGGATCCCTCTGCTCTTCAAAATAGATGCTGCAATCACGGATCGGTAACCGCCAGCACAGTGGAGGTAAAATGTCTCTTTTTTTGGAAACTCGGCCAGGTGATCATTGATGAAATCAAGTGGAGCATTGTTGGCATTGACAAGGTGTTCTGCCTCATATTCACTTGGCTTACGTACATCGAATACGGGAGTTCCATCAGACTTTAAGCGGTCCATTAGCGCAGGCACTGATTTAGAATCAACGGTATCAACTTCTTTTCCAGCTTTCAGCCAGGAATCGAATCCTCCCCTCAAAAATCCGATCGTATTGTCGAATCCTACCCGGCTGAGCCTGGTTATTGCTTCTTCTTCCTTTCCCTCCGGCGTTACCAAAAGTATAGGCTGCTTAATATCTGCGATCAGGGCACCGACCCAGGGCGCAAAATCCCCATGTAAACCGATAAATATCGACCGGGGCACATGTCCTTTTACGAATTCATCCTGGTGCCTGACATCGAGGACCACCGCACCGGTTTCATTGGCCGCTGTCTCAAATGCATCCGGGCTGAGTTGAGTGGTGCCTCTTTCGATCACCGCACCTATATCTTCGTAACCTTCTCGATTCATCATAACGTTAAGCGGAAAATATTGTGGGGGTGGTAACAATCCCTCGGTAACTTCCTTAATAAATTCATCTCTTGACATGTCTTTTCTGAGTGCGTAGTTCACCTTCCTCTGGTTGCCAAGCGTATCAACCGTTTCCTTCATCATGTTTTTCCCACAGGCCGAACCCGCCCCATGTGCCGGATATACGATCACATGATCTTCGAGCGGCATAATCTTATTACGAAGGCTGTCGAAAAGCATTCCTGCCAGTTCTTCCTGTGTCATATGCGCAGCTTTCTGGGCAAGATCGGGTCTACCAACATCTCCGAGGAATAAGGTGTCTCCTGAAAAGATGGCATGATTCTTACCCTCTTCATCTTTTAACAGATAGGTGGTGCTTTCCATAGTGTGCCCGGGAGTATGGAGTGCTTTTATGGTAATCTTACCTAGTTTAAATACCTGCCCATCCTCCGCGATAAGCGCCTCGAATGTCGGGTTCGCCATAGGCCCATAAACAATAGGCGCGCCGGTTTTTTTGGCCAGGGTAACATGGCCGCTTACAAAGTCGGCATGAAAATGAGTCTCAAAAATATATTTGATCCTGGCGTCATTTTTTTTTGCTTTTTCCACGTACGGATCAACCTCCCTCAATGGATCGATGATCGCAACTTCTCCTTCGCTTTCTATATAATAGGCACCTTGAGCCAGGCAACCCGTATACATTTGTTCTATGATCATAATCTATGTTTTTCTATGTCAAAATTACCTTTTTATCACTTAATTACCATTGTTGGCTTGGCCTATTTTATTGCTCTGACTGGCTACCCTATCGGAAAGCTCAGAGCTCTTACGTACATTATCGAAATGCTCTACCGCCTCCCGAACCTGGACAAAGAGATATTCCCTTGTCACAAGATCAGAAATACCAGTGCTGAACAAAATATCCCGCGTAGGACCACTGGCCTGAGCAATATAGAATCGTATTCCTTTCGACTTGATATCATTAATAACCTTCCTCAACATATGAGCGGCGGTAGAGTCTATATAGTTGATCGCTTCGGCATTGAGGATGACGGCCTTTATTTTGTTTTCATTTTCATCGATGATCCTATAAAGCTGATTCTTAAAATAACTGGTATTTCCAAAATAGAGCTGGGCATCGAATCTTATAATAAGAAGATCTTCGCGCAGTTCAATCTCTTCACTGAATCGGTCAATATTCTTATAATAATCAGAATTCCTTATTCTGCCAAGTATAGCGATATGCGGCTTCGAAGTCCGGTATACCATCAACAACAGGGCCAGCAATACACCGATAAAGATTCCCTCTACGATTCCTATAAAGAGGGTAGCCAGGAAGGTTATGATCCATACGATAAATTCGTCTTTCCTGAGCCTCCATAATCTTTTGGCGTAGGCCAGATCTATAAGTCCGAATACCGAAACCACTATAATGCTCGCCAGAATAGATTTGGGCAAGAAATAAAAAACCGGAGTGAGAAAAAGCAGGGTCACCAGGACCAGTAAAGCCGCGAAAAGCCCCGTAAAATTCGACTTTGCCCCACTTTCATAAGCAATGGCCGAACGTGAAAAACTGGCCGTAACAGGATAAGCACTAAATAGAGACCCTGCAATATTGGAGGTGCCAAGTGCCACGAATTCCTGATTGGGATCGAGGCGATCTTCCTCTGTTTTTTCTTCTATTCCCTTGCCTATCGATACAGCTTCCAGATAACCTACCAAAGCCAATGTAATGGCAAAGGGCCAGATTTCCACAAATGCGGTTAAATTGATTGCCGGTATCTTAATAGCAGGCAGACCAGCGGGAATGGAGCCGACTATATTTACATTATAAGTATCGAGTTCGAACAGGTACACGGCGAGTATTCCCAGGACAACGGCCAATAGGATACCGGGAAATCGTCGGTTCCATCTCTTCAAGAGTACGATAAGGACTATGCCCAGAACACCGATCATAAGATCCACGACATTGATAAAGCTGGCTTTTACGAATGCTTGCCAGATTAAGTCGTGTAAACGACTCGCTCGTCCCATCTCTATGCCCAATAAGTATTTCAGCTGGCTGAACATAATAATTAGCGCTGCGCCAGAAGTAAAAGCACTGATAACCGGTTTGGAGATAAAATTGACCAGGAACCCCATTCGAAAAATACCCATCAGAAGTTGTATAACCCCTACGATCAGAGCGAGAAATATGGCCATAGCTACATATTCTCCGTCACCTAAGGTTAAGGCTCCCAGTCCGATGGCCACTAAAAGCGAATCCATGGCAACCGGACCAATTGCCAGTGACCCGGATGTCCCCAATAACACATAAACAAGTAAGGGGATCATCGAGGCATAGAGTCCGATCTCCGGAGGCAAGCCCGCTAACATAGCATAGGCCATGGCCTGTGGGACCAGCACGATCCCAACAGTAAATCCGGCCAGGACATCTTTGGGTATATCCTTATAGCTATAATCCGCAAACCATTGTACAAATGGCAAGTATCTTCGCATTACCCAAATGTAGCATTTAATCCACAATCTTTGTGTATCGCTGGATATCGGCGCGACGATCTTTCTGGTCTTGTACTACTGTTGTTTGAAGTATTCCCTTTTATAATATGATCCCAATTCGGGCGTAAGTAAGAGCACTTCGGGTTTATCCTTTCTGAGAAAAACCTGCCAATTATTGAACGCCTCCCAAGCATCATCTTTAAAAATGGGATTCCCGTAGGCAGCAATCAGTTTCTTGCGTATCCTTGTTTCCTCGGCTTTAGCCGTTAGAATCCAAACCATGTTGAGTTTTCCGTCGCCAAACCGTGCCTCAAACTTCCTGGGAAAGCCTGCATATTCAATGCCGAAGCAATCGATTTGAACCTGAGCATTAGGATCTCCAGGCCCTAGTTCTCGAAAGTGTGTAAAGGTCGATGCGTTTTCAAGCAGAGGTCGCATCTGATTCAATGTAGCCCCCATTTCAATAAAATCAGGGACAGCTCCGGATTCTTCATAGGGCTTTGCCTTTCCTCCTTCAGAGGGCAACAATGGATTATCCCATGCGAAGAGATTTGGGTGGGTACCCTCTTCCGTGAGCATCCAGACCTTGTCCTTAGATCTGTCAGCTATAATAAGATCGTCCCAGTATACTTCATAGTTCATGAAGATATCTGCCGTATCTTTTCGCCCTTCAGTAATTACTTTTAATGCATTGCCCTTAGCCTGAATAAGGCTCAACTTGTCATCAGCAAATGTAAAAGCTATCTCCTCAATGATGCCATTCGGCGTTTCACAACTCAATCCAATCAGATGTGTTTCGCTCTTTTCAGCAAGCGGAAATACGGGATCGCTTATTCTTTTTTCAAGATGAGAACGCAAATGAGGTATTAGCTTTGTCTTTACTTGTTGCAGATTATCTCCCATTCCGACATCATAAAAAATCGTTTCGGTTTGTGCATTGGAAAGTATTCCTGAAAATATCAGAATTGAGAAAAGAATGTATTTCATAATAGTCCAAATAAGTTCCTTGTATTAAAAGACATTGAAATACCTTAATTGTTACTCTTGGAATTTAATATTATGAGCATTTAAAGATCCAGCACTTTGATCTGATTGCGCTGAAGTTTTATCTTCCCTTCTCTTTCCATACCTTTCAGCAGGCGGGATACAACTACCCGTGAGGTATGCAGATCCTGGGCGATATCTCTATGTGTGGTATAGATCATATCATCGTGGGTAACCATGGCCTTATCGCGTAAATATTTCAGCAAACGGTCGTCCATATTCATAAACGCGAGCGTATCGATGGTTTCGAGCAGTTCGGAAAGCCGCTCATGATAACTATCCAGTATGAAAGACCTCCAGCTGCGGTATCGGGCCATCCAATCATCCATTTTCTCAATAGGGATCATCAGCATTTCAGAATCAGTTTCGGCTATGGCGCGGATCTCACTTTTACCAGCTCCCATGCAACATGAAAAGGTCATCGCACAGGTATCACCTACCTCGATGAAATACAAGAGCAATTCGTCTCCTTCTTCATCTTCGGTAAGAATCTTGATAGCACCTTCAAAAAGAAGGGGCATGGCATTGATTTGCTGGCCGATGTCCATCATCATTTCCCCCTGCCTCACTTTTACCGATTGTCCGACTTTCTCAATTTCGTCCAATAATTCAGGTTCGAAGAGGTAACCATAATTTGTTTCGAGCTTATCCCTTACCATGATTTCAATTTTTTAGGATTTAGGCTGTTGGGGTTTCAATGTTACGACAAATTTCATTTCTTCACCTTCTAAATGCATAAAGCCTTCATGCAACTCCGATTGAGGGAGGGAATATGGATAGAAAGTGATCGGTTCAATACACAGCATATTGGGAACTTGCGTCCAGAGCATAAATTGCCCAAATCCTGAAGTGGATATCTCCAGATCGCGCTTATCCCTTAAAACAAGATGCTCACAATCGGGCAATTCGAGGGCTTTGTTACCTGCATCTGATATTTCCTGAAGATCAACTTCCCTGTTTTTTTCAACAATTCTGGGATTGACCGAATGCAATTTAAAAGCAGGGTGATATCCCAGCATAAATGGCATATCTCTTTCACCGGCAACTGTAAATTCTATAAGCAATGCCTCTTTCGTAAGTTGAAAACACTTTTCAAACTGAAAATCAAAAGGCCAAAGCAATCGCTGTGCAGTCGACTTTTCGGGAAATTTACTATTGCCCAGCACAGTGCCTTTGGTATAGGTTTTTCGAAATATCGCGGAGGTATTGGATTGCTCAACCAGTTCATACTCCATTTCCCTAAGATGGCCGTGCTGATCTAAGATCGCATTACCCCGTGGAACATGAACCCGATATCCCGCTTCGTCGGTCGGTCCTATAATCGGGAACATTTCTGTGTCGGAGTGTTGCCAACCGGGAGCTCCTTTTTGGTGGATATACTGGTGATCCTCCACCAGAAGACCAACCAATTCTCCCTTGTCGATTTCAACCTGTATTGTCTCATTTTTTAGGATCAGCATGGTCTATTCTTTTATAAGACGGTAAATGTATACTGCTGCCCTTTTGGTAAGGGCTTCAAAGGATTTGAGGTTCACGGTCTCCTCAGGGGTGTGCGCCCCCGATCCCATAGTGCCCAATCCATCAAGACAATCCACATACGCTGCCACAAAAGAAGTATCTGCCGCACCGCGTTTACCGGGGTCATAGGCCAGCACTTTACCCTGGTCAAGGTCGAGACTGACCTGGTTGAGTTTATTCAGCAGCGCAAGATTCCCTTCACTCGGGGGCATAGCAGGATAACTGTCCGTAAAACTTATTGTGGCCGAAGTGTGCGGAAGACTTGCCGCGACGATTTCGCTCATCCTTGCTCTGGCATTCTCTTTTTGGGCTTCCGATATAAATCGAAGGCCACCTTTTGCCAAAGCGGTTTGGGCCACTACATTCGATTTACCATAAACATCACCCCTGGAGGTTTTTTCATCAAAACCAACAAAAGTTCCCCCCATTACCAGACCCGGATTAAAGGTCAGAAGATCTTCTTCACTGAGCTGGCGGTAAAATTCATGAAGAATTCTCGACATTTCAAAAACCGCTCCTGCTCCCACCCGATCGCTAAAAATCCCTGATGAATGTGCTCTTTTACCCTCTATTTCGAGTTGCCATCCGGATGCCCCTCTACGTGCCACCGTGGCATAGTTAAATCCGGTGGAAGTCTCAAAGCCTAAGGCTATATCGCTTCTTTTGGCTGCATCGATCAAATCCTTTCTACTGAGTTCTAGGGGTTTGCCAGTGCTTTCCTCATCACCGGTGAATGCGACAATGATCTGAGCATTTTTTAGAAGTCCGTGTTCCTGCAATGCCTTAAGGGCATATAGGATGATCACATTACCTCCTTTCATATCGTTTCCCCCGGGGGCTTTGGCTATACTGTCGTTTACTTTTTCAAAGCGCTGGAAGGGGCTGTCTTCTTCAAATACGGTATCCAAATGGCCGATCAGCAATAACCTGTTACCTTTTGAACCATTGGTCTCTGCAAAAAGATGGCCGGCCCTATTCATCTCCTCCGGCATTTCTATCCAACGCGTTTGAAAACCAATAGCGCTAAAAGCATCCGAAAATACCACAGCTGTCTCACGTACCCCCGAAAGATTAAGCGTGCCGCTATTGATATTTACAACATTTTCCAGGAAATCGATTGCCTCCTGATTATTTTTTTCAACGGTGTTGATGATTTTACGTTCCGTTCTGTTGATTTTCTGGGAAAGGGCTGTATAGCCGAAGGTCCAAAACAAGAGGTATAGTAAAAGATATGGCCGCATAAGATTAATTTATAATATTTAATGTTCTGCCACTAGAGGAATCCCTGGGCCCGCATCCAATCGTCATTAAAAACCTTTCCCACATATCGACTGCCGTGATCGTGGAACAGAACGACCACCACATCCTCAGGGGTGAAATGTTCCTTCAATTGAAGAACACCTTTTATAGCCGCTCCCGCAGAATTGCCAAGAAACATTCCTTCTTCACGGGCCAGACGCCTCGTATAAACCGCGGCATCTTTATCTGTAACCTTGGTAAATCCGTCAATGACATCAAAATTTACGTTTTCGGGCAATATATCTTCACCGATCCCCTCGGT
>JAHEJJ010000013.1 GCA_024638915.1 Robiginitalea sp. | reverse complement strand
CTTTGAGAAGAATATTGGTGAAGCCCAGCAGGCTGCCCAGCAGGAATTGCAAAAAAAGCAAGCTGAATTATTTAAGCCTATTTCTGAGAAGGCCCAGGCTGCCATCGAGAAAGTGGCCGCAGCTCAGGGATATGATTATGTGATGGACGCCACTCAAGGTGGTGGTCTGATCGTGTCCAAAGGCAAGGATCTTTTACCTGAAGTAAAACAGGAACTAGGCTTCTAAAGAATGAAATCTGAATTTTAAAAAAACCGTCTCCATAAAGGGCGGTTTTTTTATTTTTGATCGATCCATAGATCGCGATAATCCATTTTTTATGAACCATCGCCCCATAGGCATATTCGATTCAGGTGTGGGAGGGACCTCCATCTGGAGAGAGCTTCAAAAGCTATTGCCCTCTGAAGACACCATCTACCTCGCGGATAGCAAAAATGCTCCGTATGGAAAAAAGTCGAGGTCGGAAATCATGGCTCTTAGCCAAAAAAATGTCGATTGGCTTTTGGAACAGGATTGCAAAATGATCATTGTGGCCTGCAATACAGCGACCACCAATGCCATCGATTTTCTGAGGCGTAATTATGATGTTCCTTTCATTGGGATTGAACCGGCTATTAAACCCGCGGCCTTGCATTCCACCACTGGGAAAGTTGGGGTATTGGCGACAAGCGGAACACTCGGAAGTCAACTCTTTCTTACGACCTCAAAGACGCATGCCGACGATATCCAGATCCTGGAACAGGTTGGAGAAGGCCTGGTAACACTCATCGAGGAAGGAAAAGTAGATACTCCGGAGATGCGTTCTGTTCTTCAAAAGTACCTCGAGCCGATGTTAAAAGGCGGCATTGATCAATTGGTATTGGGATGTACCCATTATCCATATCTGATACCTTTATTAACGGAGATGCTTCCCGCTGAGGTGAAGATCGTAGACTGCGGGGAAGCGGTTGCCCGACAGGCTTTTAAAGTGCTAAATGAGAAAGGCTTGTTGAATGAAAGAGGACGACAAGGTAAATATTCCTTTTATTCCAATGCAGATACCTCTGTGCTTCAGAAATTCCTTTCCGACATTAAAGTTGCTTACCAAATCGATCATAAAGATTTTTAAGCCTTATTTCTTTCTAAAAGTTTGATAGGTGAAGTCGTGCCGGTGTTTTTCATCCGCAGGGTGATATTCTTCAGATATCAATTCCCACCGTTCAGGATTTATAGCCGGGAAATAGGTGTCGGCCTCAAAGGATGCATGAACTCTCGTTAATTCAATAATATCTGTAATATCGAGTGCCAGCGCATAGATGTCGCCCCCACCTATAATAAAAGCGTCTTCCCCGGCCGATATGCGCCTGAGCGCATCTTCCAGAGAATGAACTACCATGCATTGAGGATAAGTAAGCTCGTAGTTATGATCGCGGGTGATGATGATATGGGTCCGGTTGGGCAGTGTTTTAGGAAAACTTTCGAAGGTCTTTCGGCCCATAATGATCTTATGGCCACTGGTCAGTTCTTTAAATCTTTTAAAATCGTCCGGGAGGTGCCATAGCAGATCATTATCCTTGCCCAACTCGTTGTTTTCGCCTGCTGCGGCAATCATTGTGATGGTTCCCATGGCTCTTTTTTTTTATTGATCTTTCCCAATGGAAATTCGGTTTCAATTTCCTTCTGTATTTCAGCGATTCTTGCCCGTTGCTTGGCCACCAGGATTTCACGTTGTTTTCTTTCCCAATCGGACCCCATAAATTTTTTGGTTATAAAAACATTAAAAATATGCAGCGTCATAAAGAATCCCCATCCTAGCATTAGCCATAAATACCAATCTTGTTCCGCTCTGTATTTCAAGATCTTATTCGCGAGGAACATAAAGGCAGAACCCATAATAAATACCACCGTATGGGCGTAAAGCAGCCGTTTTTGCCTGATCCTTTTTTGAGCATATTCGAGCTGCATATGCTGTTCTGCGGTCATGCCGGTATCTCTTGAGTTCTTAGAAAACATTCGAATCCTTATCTTTAACTACAAAGATAATGGAATTAAATCCTAAGCCTTTAACACATCTTGCAACCGTATAGAAAGTCTTTTCCCGGATTACAAAAGTGTATTTATGCCGATACGGCGGCAACAGGGCTTATGTATAATGATCTGGCAAATTGGCGCCGGCAACAAGACGAGGATCAACTCATCAGCGGTAGTTCTAACTGGGCCGATAAAATTGCAATACTAGAGGAAACCAGGGTTGCCCTGAAAGGCTTTTTTAAGGCCGGGGAGGCAGAAGTGGCGCTGGTGCCTAATTTTTCTATCGGTCTCAACATGCTGCTCGAAAATCAGCCTCCTGAACAAAAAGCACTGCTGGTGAATCACGATTATCCTTCGGTGAACTGGCCGATAGAGAACCGCAGTTTCAATGTGACCTTTGTAGAGCCCGATCTCGATCTCGAAAGAAATATAAGCCGGATAATAGCATCGGAACAAATCGGTATCCTGGCTTTAAGTCTTGTACAGTGGCTCAATGGAATCCGTATTCGACCTGGTTTTTTAAAGGAGTTAAAAGATAAGCATCCCTCGCTGCTGATCATTGCAGATGGAACCCAGTACTGCGGGGCTTTTACACTCAATTTTGATTCATCGGGTATCGATGTCCTTGGAGCCAGTGGATATAAGTGGTTGTTGGGAGGATATGGTAATGGTTTTATGATCATCAGGAAAACGGCGATCTCGTCCTTCTCCATTCCATCAGCAGGTTTTAACTCAGCCGAAGGCGATCTCGACCGGCGAGATCGCTTTCCATTTTACAAGCGGTTGGAACCCGGACATCTCGATAGTCTGAATTTTGGTAGCTTAAAGCACGCCCTTGATTTTCTTACCGGAATCGGTATGGAAAAGATCGATACCTACAACCGAAATTTGGCAAACTACGGCAGACGAGCATTCGGTGGTTTGGGGCTGCTTCAGAAAGAGGTGATGGAGCGGAAGGAGCATGGGAGCATTTTTAGGCTGGTAGCCGAGAGATCCATTTTTGAGCATTTGAAGCAACATGCCGTGAGGTGTTCCTGGCGATCTGGCGGTATTCGGCTGAGTTTTCACTTCTATAATACTGACGAAGAGATAGATCGAATTGTGGAGATCATCAAATCCAGAAGATGAATATTCTTTACAATTGAAAATCGAGGCGCTTATTTTACCAAAGTGTATGCTTTGGGTGGTCTATATTATTAAATTGACAATTTTAATGTAGACCGTTGTAGGATAGCGATTTATTGATTTTTTTTGTAGTGTTAATTTTAAAATTTTAAAAAATGGCAATCGCTAAACAATATTTGAAAACAAAGCCTGTGTGTAAAGTAACATTCACGGTGCCCGCTGAAGAAGCTAAAAAAGTAGCAGTAGTAGGAGATTTTAATAACTGGAATCCTAAAGGAAGTCTCCTCAAGAAACTCAAGAACGGTACTTTTAAAGGAACCTTTGACTTACCTAAGGAAAACTCTTTTGAGTTTAAGTACATTATTGATGGTGAGTACGTAAACGATGCCCAGGCAGATCGTTACCAGTGGAATGATTTCGCCGGTTCTGAAAACGCCGTATTAGAGGTCTAAGAAATTGAGCCGGGATTTTAATCCCGGCTTTTTTTATTCCACAACTTCGACCCCTTTCCAAAAGGCAACATATCCCTTTATCTGCCTGGCCAGATCACTGGTTTCTGGATAGTACCATGCCGCATCCTTGTTCTCCTCACCATTGACCGCAAGGTTGTAATAAGATGCCTGCCCTTTCCACGGGCAGACGGTATGAGTACCACTTTCCTCAAAATATTCTTTCTTGATGCTCTCGGGCGGAAAATAGTGATTGTTTTCCACCACTAAGGTCTCATCGCTTTCGGCGACTACTGTATTATTCCAAATCGCTTTCATTTTGTTTCTTTTTAAATAAATAATCTTTGTATCCTTTGTCCTGATTGCTGAAAACGGCAGATACAGATAATCCTGCTTCGCTTGCCAGCCAATATACCACCTCATCGTCGTATTTCTGCGAGATCTCCGTATGGATGGTTTCCCATGGTTTGAAGCTTACTTCCAAGCCGAGTGATTCAATATCGACACTTTGTTGTTTCTTGGAAACCAAATAGCTTTTAGCCGTTCCTGTTTCCGGATCGTAGACCTCCCAATGTTTAAAGTGATCAGGATTAAAATTGCCGCCAAGTTCACGATTGATCCTGAGAAGAATATTTTTATTGAACGCCTCGGTGATCCCTTTAGCATCGTTGTAAGCATCTAATATTTGTTGTGGATCTTTTTTTTGGTCGAACCCGACAAACAGCAAATCCTCATCTGTCATGACCTCCTGAAGTCTGGATAGAAAATCAACAGCATCGGGATGAAGTAGATTACCTATGTTGGAGCCCAGGAACAAGATCACTTTCCTACTGCCGTTTAAGGTACTCAGATGTTTTAACACTTCGAAATAAGTACCTTGTCTTGGAGCGACTATCACTTCTGGCAGTTCAGTTTGAATGGAATTTTCCAGGGAGTCCAGCACATTTTGACTAATATCGATAGGAGTATATTTAAAAGATATTTTCCGCCTGGCCATATGTTCCAAAAGAATTTTTGTCTTTTTTCCATCCCCTGCACCCAATTCTATCAGATTGATATGTTCTGCACCCTTTTCAAACTGGTCTACAATTATCTCTTTATGGGATGAGAGTATATCGAATTCCGCATTGGTAAGATAGTATTCGGGCATCGACATGATCTTTTGAAAAAGCATGTCACCGCGTTCATCATAAAAATATTTGGAAGATAAATGCTTGGGATAATCTGTTAATCCGCCATAGACTTCTTCCGCGAATTCTTTGCGTATGGTCGTGATATTTTTTTCTTGCATAAAACTTAAGTCGTGATTATCGGGCTAACCTTATTCCTGTAAATTGCCAGCGGAGCTGAGGTTGAAAGAAATTGCGGTAGGTATGACGGGTATGGCCCGATGGCGTGGCCAGGGAACCACCGCGCAGTACCTTTTGGTTTACCATAAACTTGCCGTTATATTCACCAAGGGCTCCTTCTGCCTTTTTATAGCCAGGGTAGGGCAGATAAGCACTCTCTGTCCATTCCCATCGGGCACCCCAATTAAAGTGATCCTGAGAGGCCTCCCATTCAAATTCGGTAGGCAATCGGCAACCCTTCCATTGCGCATAGGCGAAGGCTTCGTAATAGGAGATATGGGTAACTGCGGCATCGGGCTTCACTTCTGATAATCCGCCCAAAGTATAACAATGCCATTTCCCGTCGATCTTATGCCAGTATAATGGCGATCTAATAGCATTCTGGCAGACCCAATCCCAGGCGTCGGCATGCCACAGCTCAAATTGCTGATACCCTCCGGCTTCTATAAATTCAAGATATTCCCAGTTCGTAACCAAGCGGTCTGAGATCTGATACGCTTCAAGATAGACTCTATGTCTTCCCAATTCATTGTCATAACAGAATTCTGATGTATTATGTCCGATCTCATATTGGCCTTCATCTATAGCGATCCAGTACTGGTTCGCTTGAAGCGTTTTTATTTCGGGGAACTGCTGGGAATATACCGGCAATAGGGGATTGTTCCCTAAGATATATTTGATGTCGGACAGCAGTAGTTCCTGGTGCTGCTTCTCATGATGAATTCCGATTTCCAATAAACTCAAAAAGGAGTTGCTTTGCTCCCTCTCGAAAAATTCTTTGACCGCCAACGTAACATAGTGTCGATAATCGTATACCTGCTGAACGGAGGGTCGGGAAAGATTCCCCCGATCGGCCCGCACTACGCGCTTGCCTACTGCCTCGTAATAACTGTTAAAAACATAGGCGAAATCCTCATCGAATAGTTCATAATCGGGCGCATGTGGTTTAAGGATGAATTCTTCATAAAACCAGCTGGAATGGCCCAGATGCCATTTTGGAGGAGAAACGTCCACCACGGGTTGCACCACATAGTCTTCTATCTCCAATGGACGGCATATGTTCTCCGTCTGCCGCCGGGTTTCCATGAAATAATCCAATAGTGTTTCAGTCGTCGTCATGGCGATCTTTTTGTTTAAAGATAATTAAAAACGACGAGCTGGGGGCGGGGTTGCTTTCTCCCTTTTCTTAAGCCGATATCGGCAACAGCATGGATTTTGAGCGGCCATAGCTTACAAGTTATAGGAATCGAGTAGGGTACGGCGATAGTTTTTTCCTCAAGTATTGCGGGCTGTAATCTGGGTAGAGGTTCCATAATTCTGACGGCTTTTGCCTCGAGAAGGGGATGGGGTCTTTTGGTTCGTATGTTGGCAATTGTGCTGTCTGCTTCGATTGTCATTATTAGATAGACCACGCTTTCGATAAATTACGCTTTGGCCTCATCAGGATATTGAAAAGTCTCTCTAATGCGCTTTTTTATGTGCTTTTGGAAACATTTCAGGTCGTTTTTCATCGTTGTGGCCCTTTATTCCAGGATTAAGGGAACTCTATCCTTTTGTGGCAGTTCACTTTGAGAAAACAACGGTGAACTTGCCTCTAAAACAGGATGATCGAATAGAACGCGACTCGTTTCAACATGACATCAGACAGCTACAATGCCCTTGATGTGTGGATGCGGGTCGTAATTGAGCAAGCTAAAATCCTCGAACTTAAAGTCAAAAATGTCCTTAACCTCCGGATTCAAAACCATTTTGGGTAAGGACCGGGTGTCCCTGCTAAGCTGCAATTCTATCTGTTCAAGATGGTTGTTATAAATATGTGCATCGCCAAAAGTATGTACAAAATCCCCCGCTTCATATCCGCATACCTGTGCCACCATCATGGTTAACAGGGCATATGACGCAATATTGAAGGGTACTCCTAAAAATATATCTGCACTGCGCTGATAGAGCTGACAGGAGAGCTTGCCGTCGGTCACATAGAATTGAAAAAAGGCATGACAGGGTGGGAGTGCGGCTTTTCCATTAGCAACATTCTCAGCAAAAGACATAGATGTATCGGGCAGGACGCCTGGGTTCCAGGCGGTGATCATTATCCTGCGACTGTCTGGATTGTTTTTAATATTGTAGATAGCATTTTTAATCTGGTCGATTCCCTCTCCATTCCAATTCCGCCATTGCTCACCATAAACGGGCCCAAGGTTGCCCTCAGCATCGGCCCATTCGTTCCATATCCTAACGCCGTTTTCCTGGAGATACTTCACATTGGTGTCTCCCCGGAGAAACCAGAGTAATTCGTATATAATAGACTTTAGGTGGATCTTTTTGGTAGTCACCAGCGGAAAGCCCTCCTGAAGGTTAAAACGCATCTGGTAACCAAAAATGCTGATGGTACCCGTACCAGTCCGGTCTTCCTTTTGGCTGCCATTGCTGAGCACTTCTTTTAATAGGTCGTGATATTGTTTCATACAACATATACTTTCTCCAGCGAAAATAACAAAACTGGAAGAGTTGACGATTTGGGATTTTTCAAAACTTATTAACGGGTGTCCATGATCAAAGATCAGCCAAGGATCATACCGGCCATCGTGGCAGAGAGTAAGGAAGCCAGGGTGCCTCCAAGGACAGCCCTCAATCCAAATTCGGATAATGTCTTGCGTTGGCCCGGGGCCAGAGATCCTATACCACCGATTTGTATCCCGATGGATGCGAAATTGGCAAAACCGCACAGCATGTAGGTGGCCATGATCACCGATTTGTTAAAACTAAAATGGGGACTTATGGTAAAATCTTTCAGGTCTGCCAGCTGGATATAGCCAATAAATTCGCTGGCTGCCAGTTTGATGCCCAATAATTGTCCCATCATCATTATATCGGCAGAGTTAACACCGATAAGCCACATGAGCGGGGCAAAAACGACTCCTAGAATGGCTTCCAGTGAGAGCTTGTCGTAATAGGAATTCTCGGCAATCCAGGTGTTAAGACTGGAAAAATCACCTACCCAACCCAATATTCCATTGATCATCGCTATAAAGGCGACGAATACCAGCAGCATAGCACCTACATTTACGGCAAGTTTCAGACCCTCAGTAGTCCCGTTGGCGATAGCATCGAGCAGGTTGGAACCAATCTTTTCAGAAGATATCTTGATCTCTTTATTAACCGGTTCGGTCTGAGGGTAAAGTATTTTGGACATAACGATAGCCCCCGGGGCTGCCATAACGGAGGCTGCGATCAGGTGTCTTGCAAATTCGAGTCGTAATTGCTCGTCATTACCTCCTAGGAAACCAATATATGCTGCCAGGACGCCTCCGGCAACGGTTGCCATTCCGCCGATCATCACGAGCAGGATCTCGGAACGATTCATTTTTTCCAGATAGGCTTTTATGAGCAATGGCGCTTCGGTTTGGCCAAGAAAAATATTACCTGAAACACTCAGGCTTTCCGCTCCTGAAATACCCAGGAACTTGGTAAGCAGCCAAGCCAGGATTTTAACAAGCTTCTGGATAATACCCAGATAGTAGAGGACGGAGGTAAGTGCCGAGAAAAAGATAATCGTCGGCAAGATCTGAAAGGCAAAAATATATCCGATATTGGGATTATCCAGGTTCAGGAGTCCTCCGAAGAGGAACTCGCTTCCGGCTAACGTAAAATTGAGGATCTCGTTGAAAAAACCTCCCAGTAAATTAAAAAACCATTGAATGGCAGGGACTTTAAGGATCCCGACTGCCAGTACAAGTTGTATGCCCAGTCCGATTCCAGCGGTTTTCCAATTGATGGCTTTGCGGTTGGCACTGAACAGAAAGGCAATGACCACCAGAGAGAAGAGCCCCAGGATACCTCTTAGAAGTGTATTGAGAGAAAATCCTTCATTGGGGAGGATGCCGGAATTTTGTTCCAGATCATTTATGGTAACGTTTTCTACGGCGGAAATCACACTTTCCCCTGATGGGGCATTCTGGGCGACGACGGTTAGGGAAAGCAGTAGTAGAAAGGTGAGAAGGATCCGAAGCCGTATAGTCATAGATAGTGAACTGTATTAACGCTTCCTCTTAGAAATTTCGTCCCTGATTTTAGCAGCTTTTTCGTAGTCTTCATTGGTCACAGCTTTTTCCAGTTCCTGGCGCAACTCATCCAGGCTAAGCTCCTTATAAGGGGTGCCGGATCCGGGATCAATTTCTACGGTTTCACCTTCCTGCAGAATTTCATCAACCACTATGCTGTCGTCTCCCTCTTCTTTTTCCTTTTCCTTAGAGGAAAATTTCAGGAATATTCCGGCCTTATCCAGAATGGTTTTATAAGTGAATATAGGGGCGTTAAAACGAAGGGCTAAGGCTATGGCATCGCTTGTTCTGGCGTCGATGATCTCTTCTATCTTATCCCTTTCGCAAATAATACTGGAGTAAAAGACCCCATCTACCAGCTTGTGAATGATCACTTGTTTTACGACGATGTTAAACCGGTCGGCAAAATTTTTAAATAAATCGTGAGTAAGTGGCCTTGGAGGCTTGATTTCCTTTTCGAGAGCGATCGCAATCGACTGGGCTTCAAATGCGCCTATGACAATAGGAAGTTTTCGGTCGCCTTCAACTTCATTCAGGATCAGGGCATAGGCGCCATTCTGAGTCTGACTATAGGATATACCCTTTATTTTTAACCTTACCAAGCTCATACCTCAAAATCCGTGCAGACCCTACAGGCAATTGCTCTGGAATAGGCTGCTCTTAAGGGCACAAATTAACAAAAATTAAGCGTTTTGGGCCTTAAATTCTTTTAATTTTTCGGTGAGTTTGGGTACTACATCAAAGGCATCCCCGACGATACCATAATCGGCGGCCTTGAAAAATGGGGCTTCCGGATCGGTATTGATGACCACTTTTACCTTCGAGGCGTTGATCCCCGCCAGGTGCTGTATAGCGCCGGAAATTCCAATAGCAACATATAGGTTACAGGCCACGGGTTTACCGGTCTGTCCGACGTGTTCACTATGTGGTCTCCAACCCATATCTGAAACCGGTTTTGAACAGGCGGTTGCTGCACCGAGCACATTGGCCAAATCCTCAACCATATCCCAATTCTCAGGACCTTTGAGCCCGCGACCGCCAGAAACTACGATGTCTGCATCGGCTATGGTAACTTTACCGGTTACCCTTTCCACATTTACAGATTTAGTATTAAAATCCGATTCACTGATATCGGAGCTCACTTCTTCAATTGCTCCATCCACATTATTCTCCACCAGACCGAAGGAATTGTTAGAGACACCGATGATCCTGAAATCGGTATTGATACGGGTGTGGGCAAATCCCTTATTGCTAAACGTCATGCGTTTAACCACTAAGGGTTCTGTACTTAGCGGAGGCGCCACCACATTAGGTACAAATCCCGCTTTCAGCTTCGCTGCCAGGATACCTCCCATATACTTGGCATCTGTGGTAGCACTTAAAACAAGGGTATGAGCCGCTTGTTTCAACGCGATATCTGCTATAACCTGGGCAAAGACTTTGGCATTAAAAGTCGATAGGTTTTCGTCTTTTATATGGATCACATTGCCTACGCCGTAGTTGAAAAGAGCATTGCAGTCCTCAGCATTAAAGGCAATGGCCACCAGCGGCTGACCTATTTTTTGTGCCAGGTCGCAGGCATAAGATGCCGCTTCGAAAGCATTCTTTTTAAATTTTCCATTGAGTGTTTCTGTGTAGACTAGAACTGACATTTCTTATTGAGATTTACAGATAATAAATAGGGTTAAGAATTAAATGACCTTGGCCTCACTATGCAGTAGGGAAACCAATTCTTCAATATTGCCCGCATCTACCAATTTTACATCGCCTTTTGGGGCAGGCTTTTCAAATTTGATGTCTTGCGTTGCCGGACTCACCTCTGTGGGTTCGACGACCGTTAATTTTTTCTGGCGGGCCATCATTATTCCCCTCATATTGGGTATACGTAGATCGGATTCCTCCACAAGACCTTTTTGCCCCCCTATAATCATGGGTAACGAGGCTTCAATGGTTTCCTTGCCACCGTCGATCTCCCGCGATGCGGTGGCACTTTCGCCCTCGATTTCCAAGCCGATACAGGTGTTTACAAAACTCATATCTAAAAGTTCTGACATGATACCGGGTACCATCCCGCCGTTGTAGTCGATAGATTCACGACCGGCAATCACCAAATTATATCCACCTTGTCTGACCACTTCTGCCAGTTGGGATGCTACAAAAAAACCGTCGGTCGGATGAGCGTTTACCCTGATGGCCTCATCAGCCCCGATCGCCAATGCCTTTCGCATGGTGGGCTCTGCCTGTATTTCACCTACGGTTGCAACATGTACCACAGCGCCTTGCTTTTCCTTAAACCACATGGCACGGGTTAGTCCGAATTCATCATTCGGATTGATAACAAATTGTACCCCGTTGGTGTCGAACTTCGTATCGTCCTCGGTAAAATTGATCTTCGAGGTAGTGTCGGGGACATTGCTGATACAGACTAATATTTTCATGCTGGTATGAGTTTTACTGATCGCCTTTAAAGGCTGCTAAGATAGCTAATTATTTTCAAATTTACTATGCATGCATAGTAAATTTATTAAATTAATTTTGCGCCTTCTAGGCAGGGAATTGACCAATATTTTTCTATTTTTGTTGGCATTTTGCATTGAACAAATCCCTTATCCTAAGAGTTCATTATGAGAACCATCCAGTTTAGAGAGGCCATTGCCGAGGCGATGTCTGAAGAAATGAGAAGAGACGATTCGATCTATCTTATGGGAGAGGAGGTTGCCGAGTACAATGGAGCCTATAAAGCCTCCAAGGGTATGCTCGATGAGTTTGGCCCTGAACGGGTCCTCGACACCCCTATTTCCGAATTAGGATTTGCGGGCATCGGTGTGGGGTCGGCAATGATCGGAAACCGCCCGATCATCGAGTTTATGACGTTCAATTTCGCTTTGGTTGGAATTGATCAGATCATCAACAATGCCGCAAAGATGCGTCAAATGTCGGGGGGTCAGTTCAATATTCCTATTGTTTTCAGAGGTCCGACAGCTTCTGCCGGACAGCTCGCCGCAACACACTCGCAGGCTTTTGAAAGCTGGTTTGCCAATTGTCCCGGATTAAAAGTGGTAGTGCCTTCTAACCCTGCGGACGCTAAAGGCTTGCTGAAATCTTCCATTCGCGACGACGATCCGGTGATCTTTATGGAATCGGAACAGATGTATGGGGATAAGGGCGAAGTGCCTGAGGGCGAGTTTACCATTCCGTTGGGTGTTGCTGAGATAAAAAGGGAAGGCAAGGATGTAACCATTGTTTCCTTTGGGAAAATCATCAAGGAAGCCTACAAAGCGGCAGAAGAACTCGAGAAGGAAGGGATAAGTTGTGAGATCATAGATTTGCGAACCATTCGTCCGATGGATCACGAGGCCATCCTAAAATCGGTTAAAAAAACCAATCGTTTGGTCATTCTTGAAGAAGCATGGCCATTTGGCAATATCGCTACTGAGATTACCTATCAAATTCAATCCCATGCCTTTGACTACCTTGATGCTCCGATAATTAAAATAAATACCGCCGATACTCCTGCCCCGTACTCGCCTGTCTTGCTGCAAGAATGGCTGCCGAATTACCAGGACGTGATCAAGGCGGCAAAAAAAGTATTATACCAGGAGCAGTAGTATTTTGTAAAGCTATAATCTATATCCCGACAAAGGGATAAACGTCTAAAAGGACCTTCATACGACCTACTATTACCCAATACTCTTTACCGATCTCCAAATTTTTGACTGGAAACAGACTGAGGTCATCGTCAAAGATGTCTTGTTAAACATTCATGAAGCATCTCAGGTTTATAATTTTTTTGCTGGTTTCTGTATCGGCCTTTTCCCAGACAATAGTTGGAGGCAAGGTCATCGATCAGGAAGGCGACCCGGTTGCCTTTGCCAATGTGTTCTTTAAAAATTCCATCGAAGGGACAGTAACTAACGAGGACGGCCTGTTTTATCTCGAATCCGAGGTCCGTCATACCGTATTGTCCGTTTCATTTGTCGGGTATCAAACCCGTGAAATTGAGCTGATTTCCAGAGCTACCTACGATATGGACGTGATGCTCGACCCCGGTGAGCAGCTCGATGAAGTAGTGGTCTACGTGGGCAAGCAAGCAAAAAAGAATAACCCGGCGGTGGATCTTCTCAAAAAAATCTGGGCCCGAAAACGGATCAATGGGTTAAGGATGTTCAACCAATACGAATATGACAAGTACGAGAAAGTTCAGTTCGATCTGAACTCTATCGACAGCGCTATGATGCAGAGCCGGCTTTTCAAAGGCCTTGAATTCGTCTTTGAAGACCTCGATACTTCCAGGATCACCGGGAAAACATATCTGCCCTTATTCCTCAACGAAACGGCAAGCAAAGTATACGGCGATAACATGACAAAACTGGAGAAGGAAGACATATTGGGTAACAAGAATTCCGGATTTAGCAATAACCAGGCGATAATCAGTTTTGTAAAAGACCTCTATTCGGATTACAATATCTATGATAATTATCTGAAATTTTTTGACAAGAGCTTTACCAGCCCACTTTCAAAAACCGGCGTGGATACCTATAATTATATCCTCACCGACAGCGCTTTGATCGACAATAAATGGTGCTATCATATAATCTATTATCCCAGAAGGAAAAGCGAACTGACCTTTAAAGGAGACTTCTGGGTCAACGACACTACCTATGCCATTAAAAAGATCAATCTGGAGGTGACCAAGAGTGCCAATATCAACTGGGTGAAAGAGATTTATATCGAACAGGAATTTGAAGTGTTAAACGATTCTGTGTTCCTTTTGAAAAGGGATTATATGCTCAGCGATTTCAGCCTGACCAAAAAAGAGGAATCAAAGGGAATTTATGGCAAACGCACCACGGTATATGACAACTACAGATTCGATGTGCCGAAACCCAAGGCCTTTTATAAACAAAAAGCCAATCCCTATGATCCAAGGGTATTTGAAAGAGATAGCACCTTCTGGAACAGAAGCCGCCTGGAAACACTCAATCAGGATGAACAGGGGATATACAAATTGCTGGACACCTTAAAAACAGTCCCGAAATTCAATACTTATTACAACCTGGTGAGTATATTGGAATCTGGCTATATAGAGATCGATAAATGGAATATCGACATCGGCGATCTCTACAGTACCGTTGGCTATAACGAAGCAGAAGGATTCCGGTTAAGGGGCGGTGCCAGAACATTTTTTGGTCAGAACGATCCCTGGCGTTTGGAGGGATACCTTGCCTATGGGTTTATGGACAAAAAGTTTAAGCACGGGATCTCGGGAAAATGGCTTCTCGACAAGGATATCAGACTTATCCTGTCTGGTGGCAATCGTCGGGATATTGAACAGTTGGGTATCAACCTGACCTCGACCACCGATGTACTCGGACGCAGCGTTGCCTCCTCTGCACTATTTACCGTTGGGTCAAACAACAGGCTGACCAATATAGACCTGACTACGCTTCATGCAGAGGTAGAACCCTGGACCAATCTCAGGATTCGTTTTGGAGGTTCCTTCCGGAGCTTGAGTTCGGCTTTACCCGATTCCTTCAGCCTGGATTATCTCGATCCGGATTCTCCCACGGGTATTTCATCTGAAATCAATCAGTTCGACATCAATACCACCCTTGTCTATACCCCAAATAAAAGAACCATCGGTTACGGGGTAGAACGCCGGAATATCAACTTAGACTACAGCACTTTTGTTCTCAACTATACCAAAGGTCTCAAGGGGTTTCTTGAGAGTGATTTTGATTATGAGAAAATTCAATTCTCTTTCTACCAACCTTGGAAAATCGGCGGTTTTGGGCGATTGTACAGTACACTGGAAGTGGGTAAGACCTTTGGCGCAGTACCCCTGGGATTGCTAAGTGTCATCCCTGGTAACCAAACCATCTGGACCATCTACAATACCTTTCCCAATCTCGATTTTTACGAATTTGTCACCGATACCTATGTCACTTTGCATTTGGAGCATAATTTTAATGGCAGGCTATTCTCAAGGATTCCGGGTATCCGTAAATTGAATCTCAGGGAGATCATCGGTCTGAGAGGAGCCTGGGGCGAGCTCTCGGATGAGAACAAGCTCCTAAACGCGCCTACAAATATTTCGCTGGTGGCTCCAACTGATGCAATCTATTGGGAATATTCCTTTGGTATTGGGAACATTTTTAAAATATTCAGAATCGATTTTAATTTCCGTGGGAACTACCTCGATGATCCTAATACCCGCGATTTTAGTATTAAGGGTACTTTTGGATTTACTTTCTAGTGCTGCAAGTGCTTTGTAAAACATTTAATATCTTGATTTTCAAAGCTATACGATGATTTCCTGACGGTGAGCTAAGGTAATCTGAACTAAAGCACTAATCGGGAACAGCAGAAGGCAAAATACCTTTTTGATTCTAAATGCATTTTACTACTTTTGCAGCCGTTTTTAAAACCTAATTAAACTTTTAAATATGGAACTTTTCATAAACTTTTTACCTGCATTTGGTGTTTTGGCACTATTGTTTGTCCTGCTCAAAAACAGTTGGGTAACTAAACAGGATGTAGGAGATGAAAAAATGGCAAGAATAGCCAAAAATATCTCCGATGGAGCGATGTCGTTCTTAAAAGCAGAATACAAAATACTTTCCATATTTGTAATTGCCGTAGCTATATTGCTATATTTTAAAGGTGCATCAGAAGAAGGTTCCAACGGTCTTGTTGCCGTTTCTTTCATTGTAGGGGCGATTTGTTCTGCTCTTGCCGGTTTTATAGGCATGAAGGTCGCGACAAAAGCAAATGTACGCACCACCAATGCGGCCAGAACGTCATTGGGCAAGGCACTTGAAGTAGCTTTTGCCGGTGGTTCCGTTATGGGAATGGGTGTGGTTGGCCTGGGCGTTCTAGGTCTTAGCGGTTTGTTTTTTATCTACAGTGGCCAGGGCTGGGGTATAGGTGAAGTGCTCAATGTACTTTCAGGATTTTCACTCGGAGCCTCATCCATAGCACTGTTCGCTCGTGTGGGTGGTGGGATTTACACAAAAGCTGCCGACGTAGGGGCCGATCTTGTAGGTAAAGTAGAAGCTGGAATTCCTGAAGACCATCCTCTAAACCCTGCTACCATCGCAGATAACGTGGGCGACAATGTGGGGGATGTTGCTGGTATGGGGGCAGACCTTTTCGAATCGTATGTGGGTTCTATAATCGGAACTATGGTTCTCGGCGCAGCTTTTGTTGCCTTACCGGAATTCAGCAGTTCGTTCGACGGACTGGGCGCGGTATTGTTGCCACTGGCACTTGCAGCTGCCGGAATCGTCATGTCTATAGTAGGTACATTCTTCGTAAAGGTAAAAGATGGGGGTTCGCCTCATAAGGCATTGAATGTAGGGGAATTCGGTTCCGCTATTCTGACTGTGGGCGCTTCTTATTTACTGATTAGAAATATGCTGCCAGAGACCTGGGTCGTCGCAGGGAATGAGTATTCCTCCTTAGGTGTATTTTGGGCTACTATTGCGGGACTTGCAGCTGGTTTACTTATCGGTAAGGTAACCGAATATTATACGGGAACAGGGACTAAACCCGTGAAAGGAATCGTAAGACAATCTGAAACCGGTTCAGCTACCAATATTATTGCCGGCCTGGGCGTAGGCATGATGTCTACCGCTATTCCTATTTTACTCATCGCAGCGGCCATTCTTATTTCTCACTATTTCGCCGGTCTTTATGGAATAGCCATTGCCGCCGTGGGAATGCTGGCAAATACCGGGATTCAATTGGCCGTCGATGCCTATGGACCCATCTCTGATAATGCAGGGGGTATTGCGGAAATGGCTGAGTTGCCAAAGGAGGTAAGGGAAAGAACCGACAAACTCGATGCTGTTGGGAACACAACCGCTGCTATTGGAAAAGGTTTTGCCATCGGTTCTGCAGCTTTAACGGCATTAGCACTGTTTGCGGCGTTTATGCAAACCGCCAACGTAAAATCGATAGATGTATCCCGACCTGATATTATGGCCGGTCTTCTGGTAGGAGGAATGCTTCCCTTTGTTTTTTCAGCGCTTTCAATGGGTGCTGTTGGGCGAGCAGCTATGGCGATGATAGAAGAAGTAAGAAGGCAATTCAGGGATATCCCTGAACTTAAAAATGCCTTGGTTGTGATGAAGAAGTACGATTCTGATATGACCAAGGCCTCAGAAGAAGACCGAAAGATCTTTGAAGCGGCTGATGGGAAAGCTGAGTATCAGAAATGTGTTGAAATCTCAACTAAGGCATCGATTAAAGAAATGGTATTACCCGGATTATTAGCCCTTGCCGTTCCAGTGGCAGTAGGATTTATCGGAGGCGCAGAAATGCTGGGTGGTCTTTTGGCCGGTGTTACCACTGCCGGGGTGTTGATGGCTATTTTCCAATCGAATGCCGGAGGTGCATGGGATAATGCCAAGAAAATGATAGAAGAACAGGGACGAAAAGGCACAGATGCCCATAAAGCAGCAGTAGTAGGAGATACCGTGGGAGATCCTTTTAAAGATACCTCAGGTCCTTCATTGAACATATTGCTTAAATTGATGTCTGTGGTAGCTTTGGTCATCGCTCCGAGTATCGCACTTTCATCTGATACGATAACTGCTTACAATGAGAGTCGGGTTGAAGAACAAACCCATAAGGTCGAAATGGTAGATGTCGATCGGGTATCTCAAAACGATGCTATAGATGTTGATTATGAAGCAGCGACATCAAATACAAATGATTCTGAAATAGAGGCTGAGATCAGTTCATCTGTATCGAAAATTAAACCCGAAATGAATTCCTCTGATAAGAGGTAGGTTGAAGAGTTGAAGTTTTAAAGACCCCGCCAATACAGCGGGGTTTTTTTATGACTACTGTAATTTGAAGATAATGGGCATCGTAAAGGGGACCCGAACTTCTTTACCCCTTTGTTTACCTGGTGTCATCTGTGGCAGCTTTTCTATAATCCTCACTGCTTCTGCTTCAAGAATCTTATCAGGTCCGCGCATTTTGATATCGCCGATACGTCCGTTTTTTTCTATGGTAAACTGGACGAATACCCTTCCTTCCAAACCCATTTGAATGGCAGATTCCGGATAGCGAAAGTTTTGGTTGACGTGTTTGATCATCATCGCCTGGAAACATCTTCTTTTGTCTTGCTTATCCTCACATCCCGGGAATACGGGAACCTCTTCAATGAGTATAAATGGAATGATCTCATCTTCGGTCTCTTCCAAGACTGATATGCTGTCGACCGGGACCACCATCAGATCCGGGTCGCTTTCTAAAGATTCGATAAAAGTCTCTTCGATATCCTCGTCATCTTCTTTTATCTTGATCAAGGGAGGAGTCTGAATCTTTCTAGGGGGAAATTTCTTAGGTGTTTTTATGACGATGGGTGTTTCTTCATCATACGCGTCCTTAACCAGGATGCTATGATCCCACGCTACTGGCGTACCATAGCTCTTCCATTCCAGAGCGATGTAGGTAATGAGCAGAACAGTGGTCAGTCCCAGACTAAAATACAGTGATGAATTTCGATTGATGTTGTGCTTGGCATATTTTTTCGGTTTCATAAACATTGAATTAGTAATCCACTCCGAATAATAATGAAGGTGGAATTGATGAATTGTTACCTAAAGCTATGCGATCAAAGCTCTATTTAAAACCGATAATGAGTGAAGAGCAACTTTGGATGAGTAAGAATGACTTTCCCTACTTGAAACCTATTTTAAGGCTCAAAAAAGACCGTGGATTTCCGCATCGATTTTATTGATGACCTCACCCAGGTGCTCAGGGTTGTCCACAAAATCGAGTTTATCTACGTCAATGATCAGTAGATTCCCTTTTTCGTACCCATGGGCCCAGGCTTCGTATCGTTCATTTAAACGACTGAGGTAGTCGATTGAAATTGAGTTTTCGTAGTCCCGCCCTCTTTTGTGAATTTGTTGTACCAGGTTGGAGATTGTACTTCTCAGATAAATCAGCAGGTCTGGGGGTTGCACTAACTGTTCCATTAGCTCGAACAAACCGGTATAGTTGCTAAAATCCCGATTGGTCATCAAACCCATGGCATGAAGATTCGGGGCAAAGATGTGAGCATCCTCGTATATGGTACGATCCTGGATGACATTTTTGCCGGTCTCCCGAATTTTAAGAATCTGTCGGTAGCGGCTATTGAGGAAGTAGATCTGCAGATTAAAACTCCAGCGCTCCATCTGATTATAGAAATCGTCAAGATAGGGGTTGTCCACAACATCTTCATAATGAGCTTCCCATCTGTAATGTTTGGCAAGCAGCTCTGTTAAGGTGGTTTTACCGGCCCCAATATTCCCTGCAACCGCTATGTGCATAAAAAGTGGTCCTTAATGGTTAGTGTAGAATTTTAAAGGATACACAATATACAAAGTATCTTCGCACCGCGAAAAAATAGTTGATGAAATACAGCATATAATTAAAACGATATGAAATTTTTATTTCTTTCGTAAATATGTATTTTTGACGACCCATTGTAGAGGATGGATTTGACTGATTGCAACCTCTTAAAAAATGCTAAAGCAGCAATTGCTTCCCTTTAAGAGTAGTCTCTTCTTTAGCCAGGTTTATTCAGTCGATTGATATTTGAAAAAAAAAATTTATGGCGTATCTCTTTACATCAGAATCGGTCAGTGAGGGTCATCCGGATAAGGTGGCGGACCAGATCAGCGATGCACTCCTAGACAATTTTCTTGCTTTCGACCCCACTAGCAAAGTGGCCTGCGAGACCATGGTAACGACGGGGCAGGTGATCCTTGCCGGTGAGGTAAAGAGTAATACTTATCTCGATCTACAGGCTGTTACCCGTGAGGTGATCAACGATATAGGTTATACCAAGGCAGAATATCAATTCAGCGGGGAATCCTGTGGTATTATATCTCTCATTCATGAACAATCGAAGGAGATCAACCAGGGGGTGGAAAGAGAAACTAAAGAGGACCAGGGCGCTGGCGACCAGGGTATGATGTTTGGTTATGCCACGGTGGAAAGTGCCAATTATATGCCTGTAGCACTAGATATTTCCCACAAGATTCTGCAGGAGCTCGCGCTGTTAAGGAGAGAAGCCAAAGATATGCCGTATCTCCGGCCAGATGCCAAAGCCCAGGTAACCCTGGAATATTCGGACGACCATATACCGCAACGGATCAATACCATTGTAGTCTCTACCCAACATGATAATTTTGATGATGATGATGTTAGGATGCTTGCCAAGATCAAAAATGATATTGTCCATATCCTCATCCCGCGTGTTGTGAAGAAATTGCCACCTAAGATCCGGCAATTGTTTTCTGAGGATGTACAATACCACATCAACCCGACAGGAAAATTTGTCATTGGTGGCCCCCATGGAGATACAGGCCTGACCGGCAGAAAGATCATTGTAGATACCTATGGCGGAAAAGGAGCACATGGCGGTGGTGCTTTTAGCGGTAAGGATCCGAGTAAGGTGGACCGCTCCGCGGCCTATGCCGCAAGGCACGCTGCTAAAAACCTCGTAGCGGCAGGAGTAGCCGATGAAATTTTGGTCCAGGTTAGCTATGCTATAGGAGTGGCTCAGCCCACATCTATATTTGTGGATACCTATGGTACTGCCAAGGTTAAATTAAGTGATGGGGAGATCGCTGAGAAAGTGGCAGAATTATTCGATATGAGACCATTTGCCATCGAAAACCGTTTAAAATTGCGGAATCCTATATATAGAGAGACCGCAGCTTATGGCCATATGGGCAAAGAACCGAGGCTGGTAAAAAAGACTTTCGAATCGCCCTATAATGGGAAGGTAGAGAAAGAAGTTGAACTCTTTACCTGGGAGAAATTAGACAAGGTAGAAGAGATCAAGGGCGCCTTTGGATTGTAAATTATTTACGCGTTTAGTAGGATATTAAGAAAATCCATACCTATATTTGGCCTTTAAAGTTCCGACAAATACTGTTTTGTTATCAAGAAAGGTAGAGGGAATAGACCCGGTGAAGCCTTAGCAACCCTTTGTATTCTTATCAAAGAAGGTGCTACATTCTATCCTAAAATAAATAGGGCAGATAACATGATCAATTACATCAGGTAATTATTCACGCTTTCTTTTTTAACATCATAATGCGACCCGGCACCCGGGCCGTAGCGCAAAGGATATGTTCAAATCAAAATAAAAATTATAATTATGAGTGAATTCAAATTTTCTACAGATGCCTTACATGCAGGCCACGAACCCTCTTTAAACGGAGGAACCAGGGCGGTTCCTATCTACCAGAGTACAGCTTATGTTTTCAATAATTCTGATCATGCTGCCAACTTATTCTCCCTGGCCGAATTCGGAAATATTTATACCAGGATTAACAATCCTACCAATGATATTCTCGAACAACGATTGGCAGCCGTGGAAGGCGGTATCGCAGCAGTGGTAACCGCTTCCGGTACTGCTGCCTTAAATACAGCCTTGCTGGTATTGCTCAAGGCAGGTGATCATATTGTATCTTCCAATAGCCTGTACGGGGGGACCTATAATCTATTTAATGTAACCCTGCCCAGGTTGGGTATAACCACAACTTTTGTAGATCCATCAGACCCTGCCAATTTCGGGAAAGCTGTCAAGGATAATACAAAGGTTATTTTTGTGGAATCTTTGGGCAATCCAAAACTCGATGTACTGGACCTCAGAGCTATTTCTGCGGAAGCAAAGGCGGCTAAAATACCATTTATAGTAGACAACACCGTTCCTACACCAGCTCTATTAAACCCGATTGAACACGGTGCGAACATTGTGATTCACTCTCTTACGAAATATATCAATGGGAATGGAACGGCTCTGGGAGGGGCAATCATCGATGCGGGCAGCTTCGATTGGGCAAATGGGAAATTTCCTGAATTTACTGAACCATCTCCAGGCTATCACGGATTGGTTTATCATGATGCCCTTGGCGCTGCAGCCTTTATCGCTAAGGTTCGTATCGAAGGGCTTCGTGATCACGGGGCATGCCTGAGTCCATTCAATGCTTTTCAGATTATCCAGGGCCTGGAGACCCTCGAGATACGCATGAAAAAGCATAGTGAGAATGCATTGCACTTAGCACAATGGCTCGAAGATCAGGAAGTGGTAACATGGGTTAATTATCCAGGGCTTAAGTCCAGCAAATATCATGCGGAGTCCGAAGCTTATTTGCCCAAAGGGCAGAGCGGTATAGTGACCTTTGGTGTAAGGGGAGGTTTTGAATCGGCTAAGAAGATCGCCGACGAGACCAAGATCTTTTCGCTCCTTGCAAATATCGGAGATACAAAATCCCTGATTATTCATCCGGCCAGCACTACTCACCAGCAATTAACCGATGAGCAACAGGAATTAACCGGAGTAACAAAAGATCTTATCCGACTTTCTGTTGGGCTGGAGGATCTCGAAGACCTCAAATCTGATCTGCAACAGGTATTCGTAAAGATCGATCTCGGGGTTGCGAAGTAAATTAAAACGGTAACCAGATCTGTAAGAAATCAATATGAACAGGTATCTTATAGGTGCAATTAGAATAAATTATTAAGCAGGAGGCATGGAAGTGGCCACAACAGCTTTACAACGATTGGAATTGGAACGCTATACAACCTATAGCGGGAAATCGCAAAGTATATCGCTAACCTATCAGCTCTTTGGCATGGAGTTGCATACTGCCCCTGTGGTAGTGGTGAACCATGCGCTAACCGGAAACTCCAACGTAACCGGCAAGAATGGCTGGTGGTCTGCCCTAATCGGTAAAGCTAAATGTATCGACACCGATACCTATACTGTAATCGCCTTTAATATTCCAGGGAATGGTTACGATGGCTTTGTGATCGAAGATTACAAAGATTATGTTGCAGGTGATATTGCCAAAATCTTCGTACTGGGACTACAGAAATTAGGAATTACCAAGGTCTTTGCCACCATAGGGGGCTCGCTTGGCGGAGGTATCGCATGGGAAATGGCTTCACTTGATCCGGACTTTATCGAACATTTGATCCCGATAGCTTCGGATTGGAAATCGACCGACTGGCTGATCGCCAATTGTCAGATCCAGGAGCAGATCCTGAAGAATTCAAGACAACCTGTCCATGATGCTCGAATGCATGCCATGCTTTGTTACAGAACCCCGGAATCTTTTAAACAACGTTTCCAACGAAGCACGAACGAAGAATTGCAGGTGTTTAATGTGGAGAGTTGGCTCACCCACCACGGTAAGAAGTTGCAGGAAAGGTTTCAGCTTTCGGCCTATAAACTGACTAATCAGTTGCTTAAGACCATTGATATAAACAGAGAAGGAAGTCACAAATTTGACGAATTAAGAGACAGCGGGACAAATATCCATATCATCGGGGTAGATTCCGATCTTTTTTTCACTGCGAGCGAGAACAGGGAGACTTTTAAACGGCTTGCCCAGACCAAGACCAATGTTACCTATAGTGAGATTCAATCGGTTCATGGGCATGATGCGTTTTTGATGGAATATGAACAATTAGAAAAACTGCTTAAGAATATTTTTGATGCCGATGAGGAAAAAACACCGTTTAAAATTCTAAAATTTGGCGGTCGTTCACTTGCCAATGGGGAGGGCATCGGCAGGGTGCTCGATATTGTCAAGCATAAGGTGGTGCAAGGTGAAAACCCTGTAGTGGTGCTCTCTGCCAGAGAGAAAGCCACAGATCAGCTTGAAGCTATTCTCGATAAAGCAGCTTCAGGCAGAAGCTACAAAGAAGACTTTGGGGCCTTTGAGGCATATCAACGCCATACATTTAAGAATGTAGATCTTTCGCAAGATTTTGAAGCCTTAGTACGACTATTGGAAGGAGTGGCGATGCTGGGAGACTATAGCCTAAAAACAAAGGACCAGGTTCTCGCGTTCGGAGAGCTCATCGCTGGCAAATTGATAACCAAATTGCTGATCGGTCTTGGGCTGAATGCAAGGTTGCTCGACTCGAGAAAGCTGATCAAAACAGACGATACTTACGGTGATGCCAAAGTGCTGGAAGCGTTATCCAGAAAAAACGTACTGGAAGAGTTTTCCAGGCTCCAACCGGGAGAGGTTCCGGTGGTTACGGGATTTATCGCCTCGACCGCTGAGAATGATACGACCACATTGGGAAGGAACGGAAGTAATTATACCGCATCATTGCTGGCCAATTTCCTCGACGCGGCAGAATTGCAGAACTATACCCATGTAAATGGAATCTTTACAGCCAATCCGGAATTCGTTCCTGATGCCAAGAGGATATCACATTTATCTTATGCTGAGGCCAATGAACTGGCAAATTTCGGTGCAACGATACTACATGCAAAAACCATTATTCCGCTCATTGAAAAAAATATTCCTCTTAGGATCCTAAATACCTTCAACACCGATGACGTGGGCACGCTTATTAGTTCGAAATCGAGCGCAGAAGGAATCAAATCCATATCTGTTGTGGAGCATGAGGCTCTTATCAATTTGGAAGGCCGGGGCCTATTGGGAAAGGTAGGGATCGATGCGCGGATATTTAAAACACTGAGTCAGAATAATATCAGTGTCAGCATTATTTCACAAGGCTCTTCAGAAAGGGGTATCGGCCTGGTGGTCAATGCGTCAAAAGCAAAAAAAGCAAAATTGGCACTTCAGGAAGAATTTGAGATCGATTTTCGCAGTAGGGATATCAATTCGATCAGTATAGTCGATGAGGTGTCGGTGATCTCAATCGTGGGTCAGGATCTAAGCTCCTTCCACAAGCCCTATAATGCCCTGATTAAAAACCAGATCATTCCGTTGCTATTCAATAATACGATTTCAGGCAAAAATGTGAGCCTGGTAGTGAAAAAGACTGACCTTCACAAAGCCTTGAATGTGATGCATGGTCAGATATTCGGCATCAATAAAAAGATAAACCTGGCTATTTTTGGTCATGGGAATGTGGGGAACACGCTAATCGATCAGATACTGACCTCTGCGCCCAATATTGAGAAAAGAAAAGGGATCGAACTAAATATCTTTGCCCTGGCAAATTCTAAAAAACTCTTGTTGAACGCCTCCGGCATAGGGCCTGGATGGGAGAAGGAGATTCAAAAAAATGGGATCCCCTATTCATTGGAGGATATATTTCAATACACCCGGCAGCATCACCTGGAAAATCTCATCGCAGTTGATAATTCGGCTAGTGAATCTCTGGCCGCCAAATACTTTGATCTGGTTCAAAATGGCTTTGATCTGGTATCATCGAACAAAATTGCCAATACTTTGGGGTTTGACTTTTATCGTTTACTAAGAGAGGATCTTGCAAGGCATCAAAAAACCTATCTCTATGAAACAAATGTCGGCGCCGGCCTGCCACTTATAGATACTATTAAGCTTCTTCATTTGTCAGGAGAGAATATCACCAGGATAAAAGGGGTCTTTTCGGGATCACTCAGTTATATCTTCAATTCATATTCGGAAAAGGGAACCGTCTTTTCCACTATTGTGCAGGAAGCTATGTTAAAGGGTTATACAGAGCCCGATCCCCGGGAAGACTTATCGGGTAACGATGTAGGCAGAAAGTTGCTGATCCTGGCACGTGAATTAGAGCTGCATAATGAATTTGACGAGATACTCATTCAAAACCTTATTCCAGAACCATTACAGGATTTGGATCTTGAGGAGTTCATGGAGCGACTCGATGAGCTAGACCGACATTATCAACAGATCCGCGATGAGCAGGAGCCCGGTCATGTTCTGCGGTATATAGGATCATTACACGGAAACCTGCAGGAAGAAAAAGGATCACTGGAAGTAAAACTGGTATCGGTACCCGAGAACAGCTCCCTGGGACAGGTAAAGGGATCCGATTCAATTATTGAGATTTACACGGAGTCTTATGGCGAACACCCATTGGTAATACAGGGTGCTGGTGCCGGTGCAGCAGTAACCGCTAGAGGTGTTTTCGGAGATGTACTAAGGATAGCAGAAAAATTGTAGCAAATTAAACGATCCCAAAAGCTGAAAAATGAAAAAGAAATTCGAAACAGAAGCTATTAGAACGCAGATAGAAAGAACGGAATTCCAGGAGCATTCCAGTCCTATCTATCTCACTTCGAGTTTCGTTTTCGAAGATGCGGAGGATATGAGGGCCTCATTCGCGGAAGAAAAGAAGCGGAATATTTACAGCCGGTATTCCAATCCCAATTCCTCTGAGTTTATCGAGAAAGTATGTAAAATGGAAGGTGCCGAGGATGGCTTTGCGTTTTCATCGGGTATGGCTGCGGTATTTTCTACCTTCGCCGCACTTCTGGAAAGTGGTGATCACATTGTATCAGCAAGGAGCATTTTCGGTTCTACCCATAGTCTCTTCACGCAATTTTTTCCGCGGTGGAATATCGCTCATAGTTATTTCAGGATCCACAGACCGGAGGAAATTGAGAAGCTCATCAGGCCCGAAACAAAAATGATATATGCCGAGTCGCCAACCAATCCGGGGGTAGATATTCTAGACCTGGCCAAACTAAGTCGGATCGCTCGCAAAAACAATATTCTGTTGGTGATCGATAATTGCTTTGCTACTCCTTATCTGCAGCAACCTATTCGCTTTGGTGCCGATCTTGTGATCCACTCGGGAACCAAGCTGATGGACGGGCAGGGGAGGGTACTGGCGGGTATCACCGTGGGAAATGGAGCGCTTATCGACAAAATCTACCGTTTTTCCCGTATAGCCGGTCCGTCTTTGTCGCCATTTAATGCATGGCTGCTTTCGAAAAGCCTGGAGACTTTAGCAGTAAGGGTCGACCGGCATTGTGAAAATGCTTTAGCGGTGGCCAGATTTTTAGAAACACACTCATCGGTCGAATGGGTCAAATATCCATTTCTGGAATCTCATCCACAATACGATCTTGCAAAAAAACAAATGAAAGCAGGGGGATGTGTGGTATCTTTTGAAATCAAAGGAGGACTCGAGGCGGGCAGAGGTTTCTTCGATGCTATCAATACACTTTCGCTATCTGCGAATCTGGGGGATGCCAGAAGTATTGTTACGCACCCCGCTTCAACAACACACAGTAAATTAAGTCTATCAGAAAGGGCCGAAACGGGAATTACAGATGGGATGGTGCGCATTTCAGTAGGACTAGAGCACGTTGATGATATCATTACTGATTTAAGACAGGCCCTGGAAAGTTGTAACTGATTTACCGAAAGCAGTATTTTAACTATCTTCGTAGGATGCTGTCTAAAAAGACGAAATACGGATTAAAAGCATTGGCATACCTTGCGACCACAGAGTTGGGTGAACCGGTTCAAATCGCAGAAATTGCCTCACATGAGAATATTCCGCAGAAGTTCCTTGAGAGCATTTTATTAAGTCTTAGGAAAACCGGTTTTTTAGGATCGAAAAAGGGTAAAGGAGGAGGTTACTACCTGATAAAAGATCCTTCGGAAATACAGATGACCAGTGTTATCAGGGTGCTGGAAGGACCCATTGCCATGATCCCCTGCGTAAGTCTTAATTTCTATGAGAAGTGCGATGACTGTCCTGATGAAAATACTTGCGCCGTGCATAGACTTATGATCCAGGTGCGGGATAGTGCCTTAAGCGTGTATCGTAAAAACACACTTGCCGACATAATAGAAGCACCCATAAAATCATAAGATCTAAGTGCTACTGATTAGGAATATCTGAATTTTAGATGGTCATTCCGATTAATCTAGTAAAACTATAGATCTAAATAAATATTTTGATTCTTTTAAGTTCGAAGAATGAATTATTAATCTATATTTGATTATCCTATTACATCTATAGGATAAAATATAAATGAATGTTCTATGTTTTTTAATAAAGAACAAATCGATAGACTGAATCACCAATTCAGAGGGATTCCACCCAAGCAGATCATTTCCTGGGCCGTTGAAAATGCCGCTGCGCCGGTATTGACGACCAACTTTCGGCCTTATGAAGTGGTCCTCTTGTCGGCAGTAACCGGAGTAAAGCCCGATATACCGGTGATATGGTGCGATACAGGTTATAATACTCCTAATACGTATCAGCATGCCGAGGAACTTATAGATAGACTAGGTCTGAATATTAAGTTGTTCGTTCCGCTTCAAACAGCGGCTCATCGCGATGCCTTAATGGGAATACCACAAATAGATGATCCCCGCCATGCAGAATTTACCATGCAGGTGAAGCTGGAACCCTTCAAAAGGGCTATGGCCAAATTTAAACCGGATATTTGGTTTACCAACCTTAGACAAGGCCAGACGACCCACCGGGATACCTTGAATATACTCAGTCTCAGCAATGATGGGATCCTAAAGGTAAGTCCGTTTTTTCACTGGACCGACACCCAAATGGATATTTACCTCCGGCAAATGGGGCTGCCTAATGAACATAATTACTTTGACCCAACCAAAGTATTGGAAAACCGGGAATGCGGATTGCATGTTTAACGGAATTCGCATCTAAGATCTCCTGAAAAATTTCCCAACTCGAAAGCCAAATCCTCCGTTTTCATATGGAAGCCACAGGATGGTTAAGCCGAAATATAGTCACTCAATTCCACTATTCTAAAGATGAAAAGTTTCAGATCTGAAATTGAGGATACTATCGTCCGAAAAGATATTATAGAACTGGAGAGAAAAATAAGGCCATTTCAACAAACGGGAAATTACCGACTACCGCAAAATGTCTGCGACAATTCTTCGAAGAAGTCCTGCCAGAAGATATCCGTACCATGGTGGAAAACCTTAATCGATACCGCAGCAAACTCAAAGGAGGATTTGAATATAAAGTAGAGAAAATGATTCGCATGACCTAAATTTTAATCGGCAGGGACGATATTTAAAATGATTCCATTAGTGCCTTTTTGTTTATAATGAAAAGTAAGGCCCTGGGATTTGATGGTTTCGGGACTTTATTATTTTATTTCGCGACCAAATAATCACCCAAAATCTTGGTTTTATATCACAACTGCCTTTTCTTTGCAGGGAGTTCATTATTTCACTGAATTGTTATCAAGAAAGGTGGAGGGAATAGACCCGATGAAACCTTAGCAACCCTTTATCTATAAAGAAGGTGCTACATTCTATCCCTGAAACCCAGGGGAAGATAACCCACAAAGGTTGGTACTTCTCATCTAATCCTTTCTTGATCATTGCAATAACAGGCCAAAATGGCCACCATAAGAAATATGTCAGCGATTAAAGATATACTGGAAAATAAAATATTGGTCCTCGATGGCGCCATGGGTACCATGTTGCAGCAATATCGCTTTACAGAAAAGGATTTTCGTGGAAACAGATTCAAAGATTGGCCTGTGTCCTTACAGGGCAATAACGATCTACTGACGCTTACCCAACCTGAGGCGATTGCAGCAATTCATCGCAAATATTTTGAAGCTGGGGCCGATATCGTTGAGACCAATACTTTCTCCAGCACCAGCGTAGGGATGTCGGACTACCAAATGGAAGAATTCGTATACGAGATCAATCTTGAAGCCGCCAGAATTGCGAAGAATGAAGCTGCTAAATTTACCGTACAGGAACCGGAAAAGCCAAGATTTGTGGCCGGTAGTATTGGACCGACCAATAAAACAGCCAGCATGTCTCCCGATGTGAATGACCCGGGATTTCGCGCGATTACCTTTGAAGAATTGAGCCTTGCCTATAAAGAACAAGTAGAGGGATTACTCGACGGGGGTGTTGATATTTTGCTCATCGAGACCGTATTCGACACCTTAAATGCTAAAGCAGCATTATTCGCGATTGAAGAAGTTAAGGAGCAAAGGAAATTGGATGTACCCATAATGATAAGTGGAACCATCACCGACGCTTCAGGGCGAACGCTTTCAGGCCAAACAGCCGAAGCATTTATGGTCTCTGTTTCGCATATTCCGTTGCTATCTATAGGGTTTAATTGTGCATTGGGAGCAGATCAGTTGACCCCTTATCTTGAGGTCTTGTCTGCTAAGTCTGAATTTGCTGTCTCTGCTCACCCCAATGCAGGTCTTCCGAATGCATTTGGGAATTATGACCAGACACCAGAACAAATGGCCGGCGAAATACAAACTTACCTCGAAAAACAACTGGTTAATATAGTGGGGGGATGCTGTGGTACCACCCCTGCCCATATCAAAGCCATTGCTGAATTAGTCAAAAATTTTAAACCCAGATCTATTCCGCATTTTCTGGTCAATCCTTTAGGCACCCTTTGAACTATGCATGCTTCAGATAAAAATAGAGGGGAACGACATCTGAAATTATCCGGCCTGGAACCACTGGTGGTGACACCCGAAAGCAACTTCATCAATGTTGGAGAGCGGACCAATGTAGCGGGTTCCCTGAGATTCCTCAGGCTTATCAAAGACGAGAAGTACGAAGAAGCCCTTGAAATAGCTCGTCATCAGGTAGAGGGAGGTGCACAGATCATCGATGTCAATATGGACGATGGCATGATCGATGGCAAACAGGCTATGGTTAAATTTCTAAGCCTGCTGGTCGCAGAACCCGATATAGCAAGAGTGCCCATAATGATCGATAGTTCCAAATGGGAAATACTCGAAGCCGGTCTGCAGGCCGTTCAGGGGAAATGTGTGGTGAACTCCATCAGCTTAAAGGAAGGGGAGGAGGAATTCATCCACCAGGCAAAAAAGATAAGAAGATATGGAGCGGCGGTGATCGTTATGGCGTTCGATGAAACTGGTCAGGCCGATAATTATAAAAGAAGGATTGAGATCGCTCAGCGCTCCTACGATTTGCTCATTAACAAAGTAGGATTCCCTCCTGAAGATATCATTTTCGATCTCAATATTTTTCCTGTGGCCACCGGTATGGAAGAACACAGGCGGAATGCTCTGGATTTCATTGAAGCAACCGCATGGGTAAGAAAGAATCTGCCATACTGCAGTGTCAGTGGGGGCGTTAGCAATGTCTCATTCAGTTTCAGAGGTAACAACGCGGTGAGGGAAGCCATGCATTCAGTATTCCTCTACCATGCTATAAAGGCGGGCATGAATATCGGCATCGTCAATCCTGCCATGTTAGAGGTCTACGATGAAATCCCAGACGATTTGCTGGAATATGTGGAGGATGTCATCTTAAACAGAAGAGATGATGCCACAGAGCGGTTATTGGACTTTGCTCAAACCGTCGAATCATCCAGGAAGGACAAAAAGGAGGATCTCGCCTGGAGATCAGATCCATTACAGGAACGGATTACCAGGGCCTTGGTTAAGGGAATCGACAAATATATTGTTGAAGATATAGAAGAGGCCAGGCAATCTGTGTCAAGGCCGCTTGAGGTTATAGAAGTTCACCTGATGACAGGAATGAACGTGGTCGGAGATCTTTTCGGCAGTGGCAAGATGTTTTTACCTCAGGTGGTTAAATCGGCACGGGTTATGAAAAAAGCAGTAGCCCATCTCACCCCATTTATAGAGGCGGCCAAAGAGAAAAATACCAGTCATGTAGGCAAAATTCTGATGGCAACAGTAAAAGGTGATGTCCACGATATAGGTAAAAACATCGTCAGCGTCGTACTTAGTTGCAATAACTACCACATAGTGGATCTTGGCGTTATGGTGCCCCCAGAAAAAATCATCGCGGCCGCACGGGAGCATCAGGTAGATATCATTGGACTAAGCGGACTTATCACGCCCTCTCTGGACGAAATGGTATTCCTGGCCAAGGAAATGGAGCGACAAGAGTTCCGGGTACCTCTGTTGATCGGTGGCGCCACCACCAGCAAGGCGCATACCGCCGTTAAGATCGATCCAGAGTACAGCGCCTCGGTCGTACATGTAAATGATGCCTCTCGTGCGGTCACCGTTGTGGGCGATTTGCTTAACCGGGAATCTGCAGACGCGTATAAAAAAGAAATTAAGCTCGACTATGAGTCTTTCAGGGAAAAGTTTCTTGAGCGCAGAAGGCAGAAGGAATTTCTGACCATAAAAGAAGCCAGAAAAAATAGACTTCAAATCGATTGGTCTGCCACTCCCATACCTATGCCTAAGAGTCCGGGCTTGCATTTGCTTAAAAATTTTGACCTGAAGAATTTGGTCGATTATATCGATTGGACACCATTTTTCAGGAGCTGGGATCTACACGGTAAGTTTCCTAAGATTCTGGAAGATAAAGTAGTGGGCGATCAAGCAAGGGAATTATTTCAGGATGCGCGTAAAATGCTGACAGAGATAATTGATGAAGGTAAACTTCAGGCCAAGGCGGTATTTGGTATATTTCCGGCAAATAGTGTTGGAGACGATATTGTTGTAGCACTTTCCAGGAGAGAATTCACATTTAGAACCCTTCGCCAACAGTCCAAGAAGAAGTCAGGTATCCCCAATCTGGCACTGGCCGATTTTATCGCCCCCAAAGGAAGTGGCAAAAAAGACTATTTAGGGTGTTTTTGTGTCACTACCGGATTTGGAACAGCTGCACTTGCCGAGGCTTATGAGAATAATATGGACGATTATAGTGCCATCATGATCAAGGCTCTGTCCGATCGTCTTGCCGAAGCATTTGCGGAATACCTTCATAAATTGGTACGCACCGAATTTTGGGGCTATGACGCCAAAGAACAATTCAGCAATGAGGAATTGATCGGAGAGAAATATCGGGGTATCAGGCCGGCGCCTGGATATCCGGCCTGTCCGGATCACCTTGAGAAATTAACGCTTTGGGAAGTGCTTGAAGTTGAAAAGAATATAGGGGTGACCCTAACTGAAAATCTGGCGATGTGGCCGGCAGCCAGCGTGAGCGGATATTATTTTGCGCATCCTCAGGCCCGCTATTTCGGGCTTGGAAAGATACAAACGGATCAATTAAAAGACTATGCAGATAGGAAAGGAATAGATCTGGAAGAAGCCCGTAAATGGCTGGGACCAACTTTAAACGATAATATGTAATTATGGATGTTGATCGATGATGATTATGATCCGTCGGTCTGAATAATCGATTTGCAAAGTTTATCAAAATAGTCAATACCTAAGGAATGAAAGTAACTGAACATATCAGACGAGCCAAAGGTGAAACGCTGTTCTCTTTTGAGATCATACCGCCCATTAAAGGGCGCAGCATTACCGAGTTACATGAAAATATTGCACCCCTCATGGAATTTAAACCGCCTTTTATCGATGTCACAACTTCGAGGGAGGAGTATGTATATATAGACAGGGATGGATTGCTCGATAAAAAACTTACCCGTATGAGACCAGGCACCGTGGGGATTTGTGCCTCCATCAAACACAAATTTGATGTGGATAGCATACCACATGTACTCTGTGGTGGTTTTACCAAGGAAGAGACCGAATACCTTTTGGTAGACTGTCACTATCTCGGTATCGATAATATTATGGCGCTCCGTGGTGATGCTATGAAAGAGGAACAATATTTCGAACCTACGGATGGAGGACATCTATATGCCTCAGACCTTGTCCAGCAAATTAGAAATCTGACCTGTGGGAAATACCTGCACGAGGTCATTGAAACCGATCATAATGCCGATTTCTGTATCGGTGTGGCGGGATATCCCGAAAAGCACATGGAAGCTCCTTCATTGAAAACGGATTTAAAATGGCTAAAACATAAGATAAACCTGGGGGCAGACTATGTGGTGACACAGATGTTTTTCGATAACAAAAAGTATTTCGAATTCGTTGAAGCCGCCAGAAAGGAAGGCATTGATGTGCCGATAATTCCAGGAGTAAAACCCATAGCGATTAAGAAACACCTTCATATCCTGCCTCAGATCTTTAGAATAGACCTTCCACAAGATCTGATCGATCAGGTCGAATCCTGTGCTAACAATAAGCAGGTACGTCAGGTAGGCATCGAATGGGCCATAGAGCAGTCAAAAGAGCTTAAGGCCGCGGGCGTACCCGTGTTGCACTATTATTCAATGGGAAAGTCAGATAATATTAAAGCGATTGCCGAAGCGATATTTTAATCCTATATTCGTTTAACCCTTTCCTTTGAGATAACTACTGACAATTCCTTCAATTAGCTACTTTTACACCCCATGAAAGCCCTCTTGATATATTGGTTGCTCTTTTGGTCGTTGCTCTGTTTTGCCCAATCGGAGGAGTACCCGAAAATCTACACGCTGGAAGCCAGTGGATATTACGGGTCGATTATCCGCCATAACGCCGATATTACCCATCTGATCACCGATCATCCTACCGGCTTTATACTCGGGTTTAACAGAAAGAGATTTGGACATAGGGAATGGGAACAGGTCTACGGATATCCCGATACCGGCCTGACATTCGTATACCAGGATATGAATAACCCCACCCTGGGTCAAAATTTTAGCCTTTATGCGCACTACAACTTTTATTTTTTAAAGCGAAACCTCCAGTTAAGGATTGGACAGGGTCTTGCCTACACCACCAACCCATACGATAAGAACGAAAACTTTAGGAACAATGCCTACGGTTCCAGCATAATGAGTTCCACCTTCTTTATGCTCAATTATAACAAGGAGAGGATTATGAAAAGATTGGGGTTTAAAGCAGGGCTTTCGATAATTCACTATTCCAATGCCAATGTAAAGGCGCCAAATACCTCTACCAATACACTTGCCTTTCATGCCGGGCTTATATATAACCTGTGTGATGATGAACATACCGAATATTTGAGGCAAGAGCTCCCAAAAGTAACCGAACCGATTAAGTATAATTTGATTTTTCGGACCGGAATTAATGAGAGTGATGTTTTGAACTCAGGCCAGTTTCCATTTTATATTTTTTCATTTTACGCGGATAAGCGTATTGGCCGCACCAGTGCATTACAATTGGGAACCGATATTTTCTTCTCTAATTTCTTAAAAGAACTCATTCGCTATCAGTCGGTCTCCTTTCCCGAACTTGAGGTGGCGGGAGATACTGATTATAAAAGGATAGGAGTATTTTTAGGTCATGAATTGTTTATCTCCAGATTGAGTATCATTACCCAGCTGGGGTATTATGCCTATTATCCTTTCGATTTTGAAGGAAGAACTTACATTCGCGTGGGCCTAAAGCACTATTTTGGCAACAGATGGTTCGGTGCTATAACACTTAAATCGCATGCGGCCGCAGCCGAGGCGGTGGAATTTGGAATTGGGGTAAGACTATAAGATGATCATACTGATTAACGCGTTAAAATATATAGTATCGTATCAAGGAATAATATCTTCCCTGCTCTTGATCTGTATAAGCCTGGTCTCGTCCTGTAATGGAGAAAACACACCGGAATGCTTTAGAAATGAAGGAAAAATAGTCAGGGAGGAGGTCATGTTGCCATCATTCGACCGGATCACGGTTTTCGAGAATATCGAATTGTTCCTGATCCCGGGCCCGGAACAGAAAGTGGAGATCGAAACCGGCGAATTTCTTCGTAAAGAGGTAAGTGCTGAAGTAGATGATGGACGACTGATATTACGAAACGGGATCAGTTGTAATTTTGTCAGAGATTATGGGATCACCAGGATTTATGTTACTTCCCCGGATCTGGTAGAGATCAGAAGCGCTTCAGGTTACCCTATTCGCAGTACGAGTACCCTATCATATACCGATATCCTGTTGATTTCTGAAAGCTTCCTCGAACCTGAGGCCGCGACAACGGATGGCTCTTTTGTACTGGACCTGAATTCCGAATCCGTTCGGATTGTAGTCAATGGGATAGCGTACTTCCAGCTCAGCGGTATTACCGATGATCTGGATATTGTGATTGCGGCAGGAGATTCGCGTATCGAAGCGGAGACTTTGACGGCCCGGAATGTATCGTTAGATCATCGCGGCTCGAATGATATCAGGATCAACCCTCAACAAAGCTTAACAGGAGTCATCAGGGGAACCGGCGATGTGATCAGTGTAAATCGTCCGGATAGTGTTGATGTGGAAATACTTTTCAGGGGGCAACTGCTTTTTGAGGATTAAGTGTTGATATACTTATTTAGAATGCATTATAAGCTTTGAAACCACTTAGCAAATTTGTAAGGGATCTATTGGCCCGATTTCGGATCTTGGGTGAAGATAACTCACTCACTGCCCGGGTTAAGGCGGAAACCCTGCTGAATCATTCGGTGAGAGAACAACAAATCCCGGGCATGGCCATCAGTGTTCTAAAAAATGGTAAGACCTTTTATCAGAAAGGATTTGGTTACGCCCGAATAGAAAACCAGCAAGGGGTCGATCCTGAATCCACGCTTTTCAGGGCAGCGAGTGCGTCTAAACCTATAGCCGCAACAGCCCTGGCAAGAATGACGGAGGAGGGGATCATTGACCTCGATGCCCCTTTTCATGAATATGTTCCCTATTTCCCCAGAAAGGAATACGATTTTACCATCAGGCAACTCGCTTCCCACACAGCTGGTATCAGAGGTTATAGGGCAAAGGAGTACGCACAGAATAGGCCGTACTCCATTAAGGAAAGTCTTGTGGTTTTCCAGGACGATCCTTTATTGTTCCGGCCGGGAACAGCCTATTTGTATAATAGTTTCGATTGGGTAATGGTTTCGCTGGCGATGCAAGAAGCCAGCGGCCTGCCCTTCGAGACCTATGTGAAGAATAAAGTACTCCAACCGCTGGGAATGAGAAACACAAAACCCGAATTGCCGGGAAATGAGGAAAAGGACATTGCTTGTTTTTATACCAAATGGAAAACCGGCTTTAAGAAGGCAGTTGAGGTAGATAACCGCTATAAATTGGCTGGTGGAGGCTATTTGACGACTTCGGCCGATCTTACAAGACTCGGACAATCCTACCTGGAGCATACACTTCTGGATCCTCTTATAAGCAGTCAGTTCCTCACACCTCGTGTAGTCGATGGAAAATCAACTCATTATGGTCTGGGATGGGAGGTAAGTACGAATATGGATAGACATCCTTATTACGGGCATACAGGAAATAGTGTTGGCGGTTACAGCAACTTTTATATATATCCGGACAAAGAAATGGTAGTGGCAATCCTGATCAACTGCACAGATCCTGATATACAACATCTTTTAGACAATATTATTTCGATCTGGCTCGGGGGAAGAAGCCCGGCCGTCCTTTAAGAAGTTACTTCGAGAAAAAGGGTTTCGAGATTCTTATTTTTCCTGCTGAGTTGCAAGGTCTTTAATTCATTGTCATGTGCAAAATCGAAGACAACAGGTCTCATATCCTGACCGGTACCAAAGGCGATCTCATAAACAAAGCCGGAGGTATTTCGTACTGATTTTACATGCGGGAGCCGATTGAGAAGCACCTCTTCAACCCGATAATCGAATTCTACCTCGATGATCTGATCGTTGTCTGCCCTTAGCTCTGCCAGCGTAGAGTTGGCGACCAGTTCTCCTTTATTAATGATCAGTACCCGATCGCACATGGCCTCTACTTCCTTAAGAATATGAGTAGAAAGCAATACGGTTTTTTCTTTTCCAATCGTTCTGATCAATTTTCTTATTTCTATGAGTTGATTGGGGTCTAATCCTGTGGTGGGTTCATCGAGGATGAGCACTTCGGGATCATGCAATAAAGCTGCTGCCAGTCCTACACGCTGCCGATAGCCTTTTGACAGTTGCCCGATTTTTTTATGAGCCTCGGGAACCATGCCTGTTTTATCTATCACCTCGTCAATTCGACTTTTGGCTATTCGATATAGGGAAGCGTGAAAAGAAAGGTATTCCCCGACGTACATTTCCAGATACAGCGGATTGTGTTCCGGAAGATATCCAATGCTACTTCTGGCCTTCTTGCTCTCAGTCAGCACATTAAAATTATTCACCAAGGCAAGACCACTGTCTGCGTTACTGTATGTGGTCAGGATGCGCATCATAGTTGTTTTTCCCGCTCCATTAGGTCCCAAAAATCCGGTGATTTCTCCCTTATTTATAGAAAAGGAGATTTCGTTCAATGCTTTTTGGCTACCAAAAGTCTTGGTTATTTTTTCTACGTGAATAGACATTTCAAATATTTCCAGGTATAAAAATAATCAATGGAGCATTGATCTATATCCTATATGGGTAATTTTAATTTTTAATATCTGCAATTGTCAGAAATAATTCATTATTCTCAATAATCATTATCTGTATAAAGTTTTTCCTTAAGGAGTAACCTCGATCGCAGAAAATTCAAAAAAAGAAAGCCCGATTGTGGCACATTTAAAATTAATAGCTACTTTAGCCCCGTCTAATAGAGAATAATGACTCGTAATTATTTCTGGAATGGGTTTTATTTTTACTTCTTTTTTGAGAGGGGTACGGGACTGTTTTAGATAATTACGCAAATGATATCAAAATGAAGTCCCGTTTAAACCGGGACTTTTTTTTTGAATTGATTTTTATTTATGGGACTAAAAGTTGCCATTCAGGGAATTAAAGGATCGAACCATCATCAGGTGGCTAAAGAGTTTTTTGGTTCTGATATCGAATTGGTAGAATGTTTGTCTTTTCATGGGCTCGTAGACGAGCTTTTGGATAAAAGGGCGGATAAAGGGATTATGGCTATAGAGAATTCTATCGCCGGTTCTATACTTCCCAACTATTCTTTGCTATACGAGCACAATCTCCATATTATAGGGGAACACTATCTCAATATCCACCATCACCTGATGGTGCTCAATGGCCAGCGATTGTCGGAAATAAAAGAAGTCCGCTCGCATCCCATGGCTCTCCTTCAATGCCGTGAGTACCTCAAACAGCAGTCGCACATAAAAATGGTTGAAGATGTAGACACTGCAGAGACGGCTCGACAGATCCAGGAAAATCAGATAAAAGGTATAGCGGCCATTGCACCAAAGGCGGCTGCGGAGCTCTATGGATTGGAGATAATCGCTACTGATATTCAAACGATAAAGAACAACGCCACCCGGTTTATTGTGATCAAGACCAAAAACAAGGCTCTTCCCAAAGAGGAGATCAATAAGGCTTCTTTGCGGTTCATCACCGATCACAAAAGAGGGAGCTTAGCTACGGTTTTGAATGTGATGAGTGATTGTAATCTCAACCTGACCAAGATCCAGTCGCTCCCTGTGATTAAAACGCCCTGGAAATATGCCTTTTTTGTCGATGTTACTTTTGATGAGTATGAACAATTTGCCAAATCGAAATCATTGCTGGAGATAATGACGGAAGATTTCAAGGTGCTGGGAGAATATAAAAACGCGCGTCTATGATCGATACGGCAGACAGATTGCACACTGTTGAGGAATATTACTTCTCCAAAAAATTAAGGGAAGTAAGAGGCCTGATCGCAAAGGGCAGGCCTATTATCAATATGGGTATCGGCAGTCCCGACCTGGCGCCGTCAGATGCCGTTATCAGATCTTTTCAGAACTCGGTAAGAGATGCCGGGGCTCATCAGTATCAGAGCTATCAGGGCCTTCCCGAACTTCGGCAGACCATCTCCTCATTTTATAAGGCAAAATTTGGGGTTGAGACCAATTCCGATAGTGAAATCCTTCCCCTAATGGGTTCCAAGGAGGGTATCATGCACATCAGTATGGCTTTTCTCAATAGCGGTGATGAGGTGTTGATTCCAAATCCCGGCTATCCCACCTATGCTGCCGTAACCAGACTGGTGGGAGGTAAACCGAATTTTTACGATCTAAAAGCTTCCAATAATTGGTTCCCGGATCTTAAAGCGCTCGAAGAGCAAGATCTCAGCCGGGTTAAATTGATGTGGGTGAGCTATCCACATATGCCTACCGGGGCCACGGCAAGTCTATCCCAGTTAAAAGAACTGGTTCATTTTGCCAGGCGAAATCATATCCTTTTGGTGAATGATAACCCCTACAGTTTTGTTCTCAGTAAGAACCCGATAAGCCTACTGGCTGTCGAAGGAGCAAAATCCACAGCACTGGAGTTGAACTCCTTGAGCAAAACCTTTAATATGGCCGGATGGCGTGTTGGAATGGTTCTGGGGGATCAGGCGCATATTGAAGCTATATTAAAGGTGAAGAGCAATATGGATTCGGGTATGTTCTATGGGATTCAGAAAGGTGCGATCGTTGCCTTAAAAAGCGGAAAAGAATGGTTTGAACAGCTCGATGCGATCTACGAAACACGTCGTGGTCTGATGTACGATCTCGCCGACAGACTGGGTTGTAGTTATGATAAAAACGCTGTGGGGATGTTTGTCTGGGCAAGATTACCAGATGGTGCTCCGGATTCCGAATCCTATATCGACGAGCTATTGTATCAAAAAGATATTTTTATCGCCCCAGGCACCGTATTTGGGTCAAATGGTGAAGGTTATATCCGTTTTTCACTTTGTGTTAAGAAAGAAAAGATCATTGAAGCCATAGAAAGATTTAAGATATGAAAGTTTATGTTATCGGTATTGGTTTGATCGGTGGTTCTATGGCAAAGGATATCAAATTTTTATATCCCGAATCAGAGATTTCCGGGATCGACGTTGACGGGGATCACCTTCAGCAGGCGAAAACACTTGGCCTGATCGACAGGCAAGGAACCATCGATGAGCTGAAGGAAGCCGACCTCGTCATTGTCAGCATACCGGTTGATGCCTTGCTCCAATTAATACCAAATGTTCTAGACACAGTTGGGGAGGAGACCTTGGTGATCGATGCCGGCTCTACGAAGGCATTGGTTTGCCAGATGGTGGAAAAGCACCCCAACCGGAGGAATTTTATGGCCTGTCACCCTATCGCGGGAACCGAATTCTCAGGTCCTTCAGCGGCTTTGAGGGGCCTGTTCGAGGAAAAGACCAATATCATTTGTGAGGTCGAAAAAACAGCTTTTAAACTACAGGAGAAAGGACTCAAGATTTTTAGGAAAATGGGAATGCGGATCCGGTATATGAATCCGGTGGCACACGACAAACATATTGCCTATGTATCTCATTTGTCACATATCAGCTCGTTTATGTTGGGTAAGACCGTGATCGAAAAAGAAAAGAATGAGCGCGATATATTCGATATGGCGGGTAGTGGATTCGAGAGTACGGTAAGGCTTGCCAAGAGCTCACCGGCGATGTGGACCCCCATTTTTAAGCAGAACAAGAATAATGTTATGGAGGTGCTGGAGGCCTATATCGAAAATCTTCAAGCGTTCCAATCGAAACTGAAGAAGGACGATTATGAAGGCATCTATAATGAAATGGATAATACCAATAAGATCAAGGAAATATTAAAAGGAATACCCCTGAACAAAACTTAATTATAATAAAATGGAAAACTCAATAGAACTGCGTTCCTGGCTTGAAGACATGGCCCTGCCTCACCCGCTGGTCATCGCCGGTCCTTGCAGTGCAGAAACCGAAGAGCAGGTACTAAAGATTGCACACGAACTCAAAGACACAGACGTGAACTATTTCCGTGCCGGTATTTGGAAGCCGAGGACCCGGCCAGGCAACTTTGAAGGCGTTGGGGCTATAGGCCTGCGCTGGCTGCAAAAGGTCAAAGAAGAAACAGGATTAAAGACGGCTATCGAAGTAGCCAACAAAAATCATGTTGACCTGGCTTTGGAGAACGATATCGATCTTTTGTGGATCGGTGCAAGGTCAACGGTGAGCCCGTTTATTGTACAGGAAATAGCCGATGCACTGGAAGGCACAGACAAGATCGTGTTGGTTAAGAATCCTGTAAACCCAGATCTTTCCCTCTGGCTTGGCGCCGTGGAGCGATTGCATTCTGCGAATATCAAAAAACTCGGTGTGATCCACAGAGGCTTTTCAACCTATGAAAAAACCAAGTACCGCAATATACCCGAATGGCAGCTGGCGATCGACTTGCAGTCTCGATTCCCCGACCTGCCACTGATCAACGATCCATCTCATATATCGGGTCGGCGTGATATGATTTTCGACATTTCACAAACCGCACTGGATTTGAATTTCGACGGGTTGATGATAGAAACCCACTGTGATCCCGATAACGCCTGGAGCGATGCCGCCCAGCAGGTAACCCCAAAAACCCTGGTACGAATTATGGAAGATCTGAGAATACGAAAGGAAACCGATGAAGAGGCAGAATACAAAAGTAAGCTTAGTAATTTGAGGGCTCAAATAGATATAATAGACAATCAGCTGATCGAAACCCTCGGTAAGCGCATGAAAGTGTCTGACGGTATCGGAGAACTCAAAAAACAAAAGAATGTAGCTGTTCTTCAAACCAATCGCTGGAATGCTATCCTTGGGAATATGATTCTCGAGGGCGAACATAAAGGACTGAGCGAAGAATTCGTATTGAGAATGTTCAAGGCTATTCACCAGGAATCCATCAACCACCAGGAGAAGATCATCAATTCTTAGCCATCACCGTTAATTTTGTGGCCAAACTGTAACATTTTCTCAGTGGCTTAGTCTTTGCTTTATCGGTTCCACTGCGCTGTATTATACTGCTTTGATTCTTATTGAATCACTGTGGATCAATTCTGATTACAAACCATTAAAGCACAAGACGATGAAAAAATTAACAATTTACCTGCTTTGTTTGACTTCCCTCACAGCCTTTTCTCAAGATATTATCGATAAGGAAGTAGGTGATTTTAATCAGATCAAGGTTTATGATCTTATCGAGGTCAACCTTATTGAATCAGATCAGAATCGCATATTTATCAAAGGAGAAAACGTTTACGACATCAAATGGGCGAATAAAAATGGGGTTTTGAAACTCAAAATGCAATTGGAAAAGAAATTCAGTGGGGAAAAGACACTGATCGAAGTGTATTACCGCCATCTCGATGTGGTAGACAGCAACGAAGGAGCGAAAATTGTTTTTAACGAAATGATCCGACAGGATGAAATTGAGCTCAAGGCCCAGGAAGGCGGCAGGATCAAGGCAGGAATCGATGTTGATTTCGCCAGGATCAAAGCTGTTACCGGTGGGATGGTGGAAGCATCAGGGATGGCCAAAAAGCAAACCATCAACCTAAATACCGGCGGGATGTTCAGGGGTCAGGAACTTAAAACCGAGAAAAGCAGCGTAAAGATCTCAGCAGGTGGAGAAGCTGAGTTACATGCCAGTGCTGAAGTCGAGATCGATGTTACCGCTGGCGGTGATGTATACGTCTACGGCAATCCGCAGGTAGTGGAAAAAAACACTTTCGCAGGCGGCAGGGTGCATTTTAGAGACTGATCAGCTTCTCTTAACCGTCAAGGAGAATAATCGACCTGATTATCTTTTGAAAATATACCGGGTGATAAAGATACCATTGTTGTCCTTATCGCCGGAACTTTCCACTCCACTGGTAACAAACGCCAATTCCCAGCCATCGGCGATCATCGTATTGATCATTGAACTGATCATGGTATCGTTCGCCGCGATATTCTGGAAGCGGATCCCTCCGATATTATAAAAGTTAAGCAACTTTGTTTCTTCATACTCCTTTACCCGAATTTCTCCCCGATCCGATTTATTCCTGTCTCCGCTTTCGGCAGATTGAGTGCTTGTAAAGTCTTTGTAATCCCTTTCTTCAAGCGAATTTATGATCCGCGACCTTCCCACACCATTAGGAACAATAGATTCCACGCTTGTGATTACCCTAAATTCCTGGGCCTTAAGCTCCATTGCTGTCATTAGGACGATAGCGAGTATAAAAACAATTTTACTCATAGTATTCATTTATTAATTGATTATGAGCGATAAAAGTAGGTTTCAATCTTGAAGTAAAATCGTTTCTTTGTAACGAAATACAAACAATAAATGCGCGGGATTGTTTATAAGTCGACAGGCACCTGGTACACCGTAAAATCTGAGAAAGGGGATTTTTTCGAGTGCAGGATCAAAGGCAAGTTTCGTATTCAGGGTATTAAGAGCACCAATCCTGTTGCCGTGGGCGATAATGTGGTCTTTGAGATCGAAGAGGTTGGCGATGAAACCATTGGTGTAATAAAAGAGATTGAAGACCGCCGGAATTATATCATCAGGAAGTCGGTTAAACTTTCAGCTCAGACCCACATTATCGCCGCTAATATAGACCAGGTCTTTCTAATCGTTACGCTGCGCAATCCAAAGACCTATACTGTTTTTATCGACCGTTTTCTGGCCACGGCTGAAGCCTACGATATCCCGGCCGTATTGCTGTTTAATAAAATGGATATCTATGATGAAGAGGAATTGAAGGAGATTGAGAACATGGTATCCCTCTATAGGGAAATAGGTTATACCTGCCATTGTATTTCGGCCAGGACCGGTACTAAAATCGGGGAGGTTAAATCTTCTATGGAAGGCAAGACCAGCATGTTTGCCGGGCATTCCGGGGTAGGTAAATCAACCCTGATCAACCTGATCTCACCGGATATAAATATCAAAACCACGGAGATTTCTGAACAGCACCGCCAGGGCCAGCACACCACCACTTTTGCCGAGATGTATGATTTGGATTTTGGGGCCAGGATCATCGATACGCCAGGGATTAAGGGATTTGGTATTGTCGATATGGATCCTGATGAAATAGGGGATTATTTTCCGGAACTATTTCGGCTTAAAGCCGATTGTAAATTCAATAATTGCCTGCACCTCGATGAGCCCAAATGTGCAGTAAAAAATGCACTTGAGCAAAATGATATTGCTGAAAGCAGGTATAATAGTTATGTCCAGATGGTTACCGGAGAGGAGGATACCTACCGGATGGATTCGTTTTAAACGGCAATGGCACAGATCTATGCACCAAAAACTAAAAATCGAAAAAATATGAGGGCAGTGGTACAAAGGGTACAGCATGCTTCCGTAAGTATATCGGGCCAGATAGAAGCTAAGATCGGGCCCGGTCTTGTGGTATTTCTCGGTATAGAAGAAATAGATGATATGAATGATATTCAATGGCTGAGTAAAAAGATCAGCAACCTTCGTATTTTTAACGATTCTGAAGGCGTTATGAATATCTCATTGCTTGAAGATGGAGGTGAGGCCCTGGTGATCAGCCAGTTTACCCTGCATGCTTCTACCCGAAAGGGCAACCGGCCATCCTATATTAGGGCAGCGAAGCCAGAGAAGGCCATTCCACTATATGAACAGTTCATCGCCCAATTTGAAAATGATTTGGGAAGAGGGGTGATGACCGGGATTTTTGGAGCAGATATGAAGGTCGAGCTTCTGAATGATGGACCTGTTACAATAGTTATTGATACAAAAAATAAAGAATGATGGAATTGAAGAATGCACAGAAGTCTGTTGATGCCTGGATTGAAAAACACGGAGTTCGCTATTTTGATGAACTCACCAATATGGCCCAACTCACCGAGGAAGTGGGTGAGGTGGCGCGCATTATTGCCAGGCGATACGGAGAGCAAAGCGAAAAGGAATCGGACAAGGAAAAAGACCTGGGAGAGGAACTAGCCGACGTGGTATTCGTGGTGCTTTGCCTTGCCAACCAAACCGGAGTGGACCTTCAGGAAGCATTTGACCGAAAGTTAGAGGAAAAGGCCAGGCGCGACCACCATCGGCATCAAAATAATAAAAAGCTCAAATAGTTCTATCTTTGAGCTTCCCATTTCCAGATGGGAGTCAGGTTTAATCGCGTAAACTTCTAAATTTCAACAGCTTGAGGCTATTCCTATCGGCACCTGCCAGACATCATTTCAATTCAGAAGTCCAGATCACGGGTTCCAAAAGCGAATCGAACCGCTTGTTGTTGCTCAGGGCCCTCTTTCCGCAGGTTCAAATCAGGAATCTCTCTAATTCAGATGACACAGGGTTGATGCAAAAAGGACTCTCCGCGAAAGGCGGCCTTGTCGATATCCATCATGCCGGAACTGCCATGCGTTTTCTCACGGCCTTTTTCGCCAGCAGGGATGGAATAGAGGTGGTGCTCACCGGTTCCGAACGGATGAAAGATCGCCCTATAAAAATACTCGTGGAGGCGCTGACGGATCTCGGTGCTCAGATAGAATATCTGGGAAAGAAAGGCTATCCACCGCTTAAGATCTTCGGGAAGAAACTGTCAAAGTCCGATACCACCCTGCCGTCTGATATCAGCAGTCAGTATATTTCAGCACTTTTATTAATTGCACCTTCACTTCAAAACGGACTTAAGCTTAGATTGGAAGGCAAGATCACTTCAATGCCTTATATTAAAATGAGCTGTGGTTTGCTCAATGAGCTGGGGATATCCACCACCTTCGATAAGAACATCATAACGGTCGAAAGGGCCGATGAGATGCCAGACCAGGTAATTACCGTGGAATCTGACTGGAGTTCAGCCTCATATTTTTACAGCTTTGCGGCCCTGGCTACTCCTGGAAGCAGCATCCGTCTGTCTTCCTATAAGAAGGATAGTTTACAGGGTGATAGCATTCTAAGCAAAATATATGAAGCCTTCGGAGTTAACACGACCTTTGAAGGCCATAGTATCGTGCTGAAAAAAGAATCACAGCCCGAACCGCAGCTTTTTAGCTATGACTTGGCCGATGCTCCAGACCTCGCCCAAACCATTGCTGTGAGTTGTTTTGGCCTTCGCCTCGGATGTGATCTAACAGGGCTTCACACGCTGAAAATCAAAGAAACCGACCGACTGGAAGCCCTTCAGGCAGAGCTGACCAAGCTGGGAGCCTCAATTGAAACCACCGATGACCGCCTTATACTGGCCCCGGAAAGTGTTCCCAAGGCAGGAGTGGTTATCAATACTTACCACGATCACCGGATGGCCATGGCCTTTGCTCCCCTGGCGATGAGGACAGGTATATATATAGAAGATGCCGGCGTGGTTTCCAAGTCTTACCCGGATTTTTGGGATGATATCAGATTACTGGGGATCGAAATAAATGAGGCCTCATAGTGATTAATTATGCTATTTACTTGACAACGCCTATGCTGCGATCGTATATTTGCCGCTGCTAAAATTTTCTTAACCCTCATACAGCATGAAATTATCTCACTTCAATTTTGAGTTACCAAAAGACCTATTGGCAGAATACCCGGCAGACAACAGGGACGAGGCAAAGCTTATGGTAGTCCACCGTGAGACCGGAAAGATCGAACATAAAATGTTCAAGGACCTGATCAACTATTTCGATGAGGGAGATGTTATGGTACTGAATAATACCAAGGTTTTCCCGGCCCGTCTTTACGGTAATAAGGAAAAGACCGGTGCACGGATAGAGGTGTTTCTTTTGAGGGAACTGAACGAAGAGCAGCGGCTATGGGATGTCCTTGTAGATCCGGCGCGAAAAATCAGGATCGGAAATAAGCTTTACTTCGGCGAAGATGAAAGCCTGGTAGCTGAGGTTATCGACAATACTACCTCCCGCGGGCGGACCTTGAGATTCCTATATGATGGTTCCTATACCGATTTTAGAAGAAAACTGCGGGAATTGGGGGAAACGCCTCTGCCGAAATATATAAAGCGCGATGTTGAACCCGAGGATGAAAAACGATACCAGACCATTTATGCCAAGCACGAAGGTGCAGTAGCCGCGCCTACCGCCGGGCTGCACTTCTCCAGACACCTTTTAAAACGTCTGGAGATCAAAGGGATCGAATTTGGAGAGATTACGTTGCACGTTGGCCTGGGTACATTCAATCCGGTTGAAGTAGAGGATCTTTCAAAGCACAAAATGGATAGTGAGGAACTGGTGATAGACGAAAAGGCCACCGAAATCGTAAACAGCGCCAAAAGCAACAAAAGAAGGGTATGTGCCGTAGGGACTACGGTTATGAGAGGGCTGGAAAGTGCAGTATCCTCTGAAAGTACGCTCAATACATTTGATGGTTGGACCAACAAGTTTATCTTTCCTCCGTATGAATTCAGTATCGCAGATGCCATGGTCACCAATTTTCATCTGCCGAAGTCGACCTTGCTGATGATGGTATCGGCCTTTTTAGGGCATGAACTTACCAAGCGGGCCTATAAAGAAGCCATACTGGAAGGGTATAGGTTCTTCTCCTATGGGGATGCCATGCTCATTTTATAAAAGCTTTCCCAGATTCATTTGGCGGGAACTCGCTTAGCCTGCACTGGTCTGACAATTAATTTTTATGCAGGTCGATAAAAAAGACATAAGGATACTGTCTAAGGACGAACTCCGTGAGTTCTTTGTATCTCTTGGGGAAAAAGCTTTTAGAGGAAACCAGGTATATGAATGGCTCTGGAAAAAGTCGGTGTACAGTTTTGAGGATATGACCAATCTGAGCCAGGATTTAAGACATTTGCTTTCTGCCCATTTTGTGATCAACCATATCGAGGTCGACCAGATGCAACGAAGTGAAGATGGGACGATTAAAAATGCCGTAAGACTTCACGACGGATTAGTGGTTGAGTCTGTGTTGATCCCTACCGAAAACCGAACCACTGCCTGTGTTTCGAGCCAGGTGGGATGTAGTCTCGATTGTAAATTTTGTGCTACAGCCCGACTAAAACGGATGCGGAATCTGAACCCGGACGAGATCTACGACCAGGTGGCAGCGTTGAACAAGGAAAGTCGGCTGTATTTTAACCGGCCACTAAGCAATATTGTCTTCATGGGAATGGGTGAACCCTTGATGAATTACAAAAACTTGGTAAAGGCAGTCGAAAAAATTAGTTCGCCAGAAGGACTTGGAATTTCCCCCAAACGTATTACGGTTTCTACCTCTGGGGTCCCTAAAATGATACGGCAACTGGCCGAAGAAGGATTAGGGGTCAAACTGGCTGTTTCACTTCACTCGGCTATCGATTCGACCCGAACCCGGATCATGCCCTTTAATGAAAAGCTCAATCTCAAAGAGCTTAGGTCTTCGCTCGAATTCTGGTATTCCAAAACCAAAAGCAGGATCACTTATGAATATGTGGTCTGGGAGGGAATCAATGATAAAGGAAAGGATATTGAGGCCTTGATCCATTTTTGCCGATTTGCTCCTGCCAAGGTAAATCTGATCGAATACAATCCGATCGATGAGGGCGGCTTCAAACAGGCTTCACCCCAGGTTGTCAGACAGTATGTGAATGCGTTGGAATCGGCTGGTATTACTGTGACCATACGCCGTTCCAGGGGCCAGGATATCGATGCGGCCTGTGGACAACTGGCCAACAAAGCGCAGCGGGATTGAATCATATCCCAGATAGCCCATCTCCGTCCGTTATTTTTCTTGATCCGATGTAAATATCAACGGTTGTTCTAATTCTGGTTTCTGCTTTTCGTGCCGCCTTTATTTTCCCTAATTTTACGATTCAGCATACGGACTAACACCTCGATTTGAAAATTGTAGCCCAAATAACAGAACCCATCCGGGAAGAAATGGAACTTTTCGAATCCAAGTTCTATGAATCTATGTCTACAAAAGTGCCGCTGCTGAACCGGATCACCTACTATATAGTGAATCGGAAAGGAAAACAAATGCGGCCGATGTTCGTCTTTCTATCGGCTAAAATGGTTAATAATGGCCAGGTCAATGAGCGTACTTTCAGGGGGGCTTCTGTTATCGAGCTTATACATACCGCTTCTTTGGTTCACGATGATGTGGTGGACGACAGCAACAAAAGGCGTGGATTTTTCTCCATAAATGCACTTTGGAAAAATAAGATTGCCGTATTGGTGGGTGACTATTTGCTATCAAAAGGGATGCTTCTTTCTGTGGAGCAGGGAGATTTCGACCTGCTTCGAATTATTTCAGTTGCCATAAGGGAAATAAGTGAAGGAGAACTTTTACAGATCGAAAAGGCACGGCGCCTAGACATAGACGAATCGGTTTATTATGAGATCATCAGGCAAAAGACGGCAACACTTATTGCGGCTTGTTGCTCTATAGGGGTTTGTTCGGTTAGACCGGAGAGTGAAGAAGTAGAGGTTTTTAGAAAATTTGGGGAACTCTGTGGTATGGCATTTCAGATTAAGGATGATCTGTTCGATTATGGAGAAGAGAAGATAGGGAAGCCTACCGGGATCGATATAAAAGAGCAAAAAATGACCCTTCCCCTGATCCATGCGCTGAACCATTGTACGGCTGCTGAAAAAAAATGGTTGATCAATTCGGTAAAGAACTACAATAAGGACAAAAAAAGGGTCAAGGAGGTGATATCTTTTGTAAAGGAAATAGGGGGCTTGGACTATGCACATGCCAAAATGCATAAATTCAAGCAGGAAGCGCTCGATTTACTAAAAGGCTATCCTGATTCCCAATACAAGGAAGCCCTGGAGCTCATGGTGAATTACGTGGTTAATCGAAAAAAATAATTATCGGGTATCTTTCGATATCTCTTCGTTTGGAATGTATTTTAAATCCCCGGGCAACTATCTTTCGGCATTACTCGTCTTTACTATGAGGGCATTAATATGAAGGCATTGAAGATCATCTCTTTTTACAGGAACGAAAAGGCGCTCATCAAGCGGGCGCTCGAAGGCAATCAGGAGGCCCAGAGATTGATCTATGAAGCCCATGCGCCCAAAATGCTCAGTATTTGCCGGCAATATATAAAAGACCTTCAGTTTGCCGAGGATACGATGATCGGGGGTTTTGTAAAGGTTTTTAAACATCTCCATACCTACAGGCATGAGGGAAGTTTCGAGGGATGGATCAGGCGGATCATGATCCGGGAATCTATCAGCTTTCTCAGAAAAAAGCAATTTGTGGTATTCGACGATGATGCCTATAACGAATACGAGCTGGCTGAGGTGAATTCATCTTACGAGATCGATATCGACCAACTTCAGAAGCTTATCGATGCTTTGCCCGAAGGTTATAAAATGGTTTTCGTTCTCTACGCTGTAGAGGGGTATAAACATCTGGAAATTGCCCAGATGCTGGGGATTAGCGAAAGCACTTCCAAATCGCAATTATATAAGGCCAGGCGTTGGCTGCAAAAGAGGTTGAAAGAAAAAAACAGTTTAGGATATGGCACCCATTAAATTTGAAAAAAAGATAAAGGAAATTTTTGATGCGAGGGAGATCGAGCCTTCAGGGGATGCCTGGGAAAAAGTGGCTTCGCAACTCGCGTCTTCACCTGTAAAAAGAAGTTTACGCCCGTGGCATTATTGGGTTGCGGCCTCTATAGCCTTTATAATTTTTGTGGTAGGATGGTCGGTTAGAAAGTCGGGCCAACCTGTTATGGACGAAACTCCTATGGTGCAACAGCAACCCCCCCCAGAACCTTTAAACCAGCCATCAGCAGTACCTGTAGCGGTGAAGGAGGCGAAGATCAGCCCGAATTCATCAGTAGAAGTGAAACCAGATCATCAGGTTTATGAAACAATAGTCTCCCCGTTAGAGGAGCCCGAGTTTGCAGAGGTCCAGGAGTCTAAACGCTCTGATGTTTTGCAGCCAGAGGCTACCATAGACATGCTTCTCGACGAAAGGATATCGGAGGTAGTGGCTCAGGTTGGTCAGCTCGAAGCGACTGAAGAGGTTTTTTCCGAAGCGGAGGTAGATTCACTCCTGAGGACAGCCCAGAGAGACTTGCTGGCCAATGAGGAATTTAAAGAGCAAACCCGTTCAAACGGAGCATCTTTATTAGCCGAAGTGGAAGGAGAACTTGAAGAATCGTTTCGTGAACGGGTTTTTGAGAAACTTAAACATGGTTTTATCAAGGTTAGAACCGCGGTGGCAGATCGCAATAATTAATCAGACACTAGCAATTTGCAATTATTTTTTCCGAATAAAAGTAGAGTTAATTCATCAATCATTTAAATCAAAATCATTATGAGAACAATCAGTCGTTTTGCCTTAGTATTCCTTTTCCTATTTGCTATACAGTCAGCATGGTCGCAGGAAGATTATCAGCAAGAGATCCGGCAATTGAAAGAACAACGGGAACAAATTGAAACACAGGAACGCGAGGCTTTAAAAAATGAAGTAGAGACCATTAATAAGCGTCTCGAAGGGGGTGAGATATCGTCCGATGAGGCGAAATCTCAAAAAGAAGCTGTCGCGGAAAAAAGAGCCATGAATATCGAGAACCGCAAATCGATCATCGACAATAAGATTGCTTTGCTCGAACGAAATAAAGGAGCGGTAACGCCAGAAGAAAGCGATACAGATATTTGGGAAGAAGGCGTTGGGGTGACGGTAAATATCGGCGATGAAACCTGGGAACCCTTTGAATCGAAAAAGAAATACCCGAAGTACGACCGCCGTACCTATTCTAATTTTATTATCGCCTTTGGACTGAACAATGCGATACCGGAAGGGGGTAATCTCAACGACTCACCTTATAGCGCATGGCGCAGCCGGTATTTCGAAATAGGTTGGGCCTGGAGGACGAGAGTTTTTAATCATAGCAATTTCATGCGCCTTCACTACGGATTCTCTTTTACCTTCAACGGTCTGAGGAATAACAAGAATCTATACTATACCACAGACGAAAACAACATGGTCATCCGGGAAGCATTTCCTGTAAGCCTGGACAAATCAAAATTGCGGACCGATAATTTTATCGTTCCCCTTCACCTTGAATTTGGGCCCACCAGAAAAACCGTAACAGAGACCAGGGTTCGTTATTCGATCGAAAAGCAATTGCGTATTGGTCTTGGTGGTTACGGTGGGGTGAATATGGGCACCAGACAGAAACTAAAGTACCGGGTAGATGGAAACCGGGTGAAGGAGAAATCAGCCAATATCTTCGATTCGAACCAATTTGTTTATGGTTTAAGCGGTTGGATCGGTATTGGATGTGTTCAATTTAACGTCAGGTACGACCTTCAAACTATTTTGAGAAACACCGAGATACAGGAAAAAAATATACTTTTTGGTCTTAGATTCGAAATTTAAGACAAACAAAGGATAGCATAAAATGAAATAAAAGGCCCTACTTCAAAAGGGCCTTTTCCATTTCCGGTGTAAATTCTTCTTTAAAGAATCCGCGTTTACAATGAGAGCAGGAGGCCTGTTTTGAGGTGTACACCGGGAAAACAGCTAACCAAAAAAGGTGGAAATAATGAGGGGTCCAACTACCGGTAAGTGTATCCTTTTGCCCGCAAAACGGACATTTAACGCCATAGAGTGGCTTCTCTTTCGGTCGTAAAGGTCGTATGCCCAGAAATAGGATCAAGTCTTAATTATTTTAGGACTAATTTAGTGAATGAAGGATATTTATTATTTATAAAATGGAAACACTTTTACAGGGATAACGATTTTACTATTTTTATCTTCTGCTAATCCCACAATATTGATATCCAAAACTAGCATAGATCAGGTATACGACGCCGCCAGGG
>JAHEJJ010000076.1 GCA_024638915.1 Robiginitalea sp. | reverse complement strand
TTGACCTTAGGCGATGGTAATATCTGGTATGATTAATTTCTTAAAATAATAAATTATACCCCATAAACTGGGCGCATTAATTAAAAACCCATGCTACATGCATGGGTTTTAATCGATATTGGCTGCAAATCGTAGTTGAGGTTTTCTATTGATGTTTAGTTAAATGGAGAATTTTATTTTCCCTACTTTTAAGAACCACCAACCAATCTACACTACTTCCTATAACCAATTTATCATCCCATTTATGAAAAAACTTCCTAATGCATTTACACTGATGCTCGGAATAATCTGCCTGACCTGGATCGCGACTTTTGTGATCCCCATGGGCAGCTATACACGTATCGTCGATCCCGATAGTGGCCGAACTTCGGTTGTGAACGGTTCTTACCAGCAAATCGAAGGGGAAGCCTTAAATTTCTTTGACCTGATGCTTGTGGTGCCCGAAGGCCTGATCGGCAGGGCAGACCTTATCGTACTTATATTTCTCCTGGGCGGTTGTTTTTATCTCATCGAGCAAACCGGGGCATTGGGGCAGGGGTTGCAATGGGTGGTAGACCGCCTGGGTGGGCAGGATTGGGTTGCGCTTGTTTTCGTATCTATTGTTTTTGCCACAGGAGGGGTTACCATCGGGATGCAGGAAGAATTTATAGCGCTAACGCCAATACTCATTGCCTTTAACAGGTCTTTGGGCTATAATGCCTTTGTGGCTATCGGTATGAGTTTTGGAGCAGCTGTGCTCGGTGCGGCTTTCAGTCCGATGAATCCATTTTCGGTTGTGCTTGCACAGCAGGAAGCCGAGCTGCCATTACTCTCGGGTACGGGATTCCGTTTGGTGTTCCTCATAATTGTACTGATAGCTTATATCTTCTTTCTGTGGCGCTTTGCCCGGGCCAATCCGGTGGAAAAGAAACCCATGACAGAGAGCGGGTCGGCTATATCCATGCGGAGTGGCTTGATCCTGATCCTGGTAGGTATCACCTTCGGTGTGGTAACATATGGCTTGCTTTTGCTGGATTGGGGGTTCAACGAAATTTCGGCTTGCTTTTTCCTATTGGGAATAGTGGCTGGCCTGTTGGCGCGTCTGGGTATCAACCGCACCTGCTTACTATATGTAGCAGGGATGAAGGAAATGACCTATGCAGTAATCATCCTCGGGCTGGCAAGCGCTATTCCGCTGCTGCTGGAAAAGGGACAAATCCTCGATACGGTTATCCATGCGGCATTCAAACCCATGGAAGGCCTTCCACCCAGCTTATCAGCTTTGGGCATGATGGGGAGCCAGGCCCTGTTGCACTTCCCCATAATGAGCTATTCGGCTCAGGCATTGATGACCATGCCGGTGCTGATCCCGCTTTCGGACCTGGTAGGGGTCTCCCGCCAGGTTTGTGTGCTGGCATACCAGTACGGAGCGGTGAATATGGATATGATTGTCCCCACCAATGGTGCCTTAATGGCTATCCTGGCCGTGGCTGGCATTTCATTCGATAAATGGGTAAAATTTGTATGGAAACCCTTACTGCTATGCTTTGCGGTGGCTGTAGTTGCGGTACTTACCGCTGTATCCATAGGCTTATAAAGCCTCAGCGTTAAAAATAAAAGGCAGACATATCAGATTCCACAGATATGATTTTCCTTTTCGGTGTCGCAACAGGACCTCAAAAAATTGATAGACGATTGTAAAGGTTAATTTTTGAGGTTGCTATCTCACTAATAATTTCTAACTTATATCGAATTATTAAAGACATGGCAACATTTACACTAAAAATCAACGGAAAAACACGAGAAGTAGACGTGGATCCCAATACTCCAATGCTTTGGGTGCTGCGTGACAACCTGAAATTGGTCGGCACCAAATACGGTTGCGGTATCTCCCAATGTGGCAGTTGCACCGTCCACCTGGACGGCGTAGCGGTTAGAGCTTGTATGGTTACAGTAGCGATGGTGGGAAACCAGGAAGTAACCACGATTGAAGGCCTTTCTGAAAATGGCGATCACCCGGTTCAAAAGGCATGGCTCGAAGTAGACGTACCTCAATGCGGTTATTGTCAGGCAGGACAAATTATGACCGCTGCTGCTCTTTTAGAGAAGAATCCCAATCCAACGGATTCGGAAATTGAAATGGCTATGACGGGCAACATTTGCCGTTGTGGTACGTATGTACGCATTAAAAAGGCCGTTAAGTTGGCTGCTAAATCCTAATTAAAAAACACAGCTATGACACTCATAAAGACAAAAATCGGAAGACGTGCCTTTATCAGAAATACCAGTCTTGCTGGTGGTGGCCTTGTGCTGGGATTCAGCTTCTTGAATTCCTGTAAGCCCGAACAGGCCAAAACCATGGCGGCCCTTGAAATGCCCGAAGAATGGTTCGAGATCAATGGCTACCTGAAGATTGGGGATAACGGGGTGGTGACTATCATGTCGCCCAACCCGGAGATCGGACAGAACGTAAAAACCTCCATGCCTATGATCGTAGCCGACGAGTTAGACATAGACTGGAATAATGTTATCGTGGAACAGGCACCACTGAATACCGGCCTTTACAGCTGGCAGGTAGCCGGGGGCAGCCGGTCTATCGCCAACGGCTGGCAAAGCCTGCGCATGGCCGGGGCCACTGCACGGCATATGCTAAAAGAGGCAGCCGCAAAGACCTGGCAGGTACCTGTAGCCGAAATAAGCGCGGTAGAAGGTGTACTCAGCCATGAGGAAAGCGGAAATTCTGCGGGTTATGGCGAAATGGCATCCCGGGCTTCTCAACTGGAAGTACCCGAAGAGGTTGACTTGAAAGAGCGATCGGAATTCAGCATTATTGGCACCTCACGCAAAAACGTAGATGGGAAAAAGATTGTTACCGGCCAACCCTTGTTCGGTCTCGATGTGCAACGGGAAGGCATGTTGATCGCTACGCCAATCCATCCGCCGGCCTTCGGTATGAAACTAAAATCTTTCGATGCGCAAGCAGCCCGGCAAATGCCTGGTATAAGGGATGTATTTTCCATAAAACTCTACGACGACGATTTTAAACGAGGGGCCTTTCATCATACGGCTTTTAACGAATTGGTCATCGTTCTGGGTGAAACCACCTGGCAGGCGATGGAAGCAAAGAAAGCAGTACGGGTAGAGTGGGAAGAGGCCGATGATGTTTCATTTGGCATAACCCTCTTTGGTAATGAAAATACTGTAAATCACCCGGCTGGCAAGGAAAGCAGTGCAGCACATCGGGAACGAATGGAAGAACTCAATGCCCGGCCCGGAAGGATTGTCCGCAAGGATGGCAACCCGGAGGCTGCATTCAATAACGCTGCTACCGTAATTGAAAGGACTTACAGTTGTCCCTACCTGGCCCACAATACCATGGAGCCCATGAATTTCTTCGCGAATGTTACCGAAGAGCACGCAGAACTGCTGGGTCCAACCCAGACACCGGAATGGATGGAACCCGCCATAGCCGAGCGTCTCGGTCTGCCTTTGGAAAAAGTGGATATCATGATGACCCGGCAAGGCGGAGGCTTCGGCCGCCGACTCTATGGCCATTTTATGGTGGAAGTGGCAGTTATTTCTCAACGGGTGAAAGCCCCTGTGAAACTGGTCTATTCCCGGGAAGACGATATGTCTCAGGGCATGTACCGCCCAACCTATTATGCAACCTACCGCGCGGCATTGGATTCCGACAAAAATTTAATCGCTTTTCATGTGAAGGCGGGCGGTATACCGGAGAGTCCGCTCTTTGCCAACCGCTTTCCGGCAGGTGCTATTGATAATTACCTGGCTGAAGACTGGACTATCGATTCGAACATCACTACAGGAGCCTTTCGGGCGCCGCGTTCTAATTTTATGGCCGGGGCCGAACAGTCTTTCCTCGATGAACTTGCGGAAGAAATGGGCAAAGACCCTATCGATTTCCGATTAGATCTGCTAAAAAGGGCTGTGAAAGATCCTGTGGGTGAAGACAATGATTATGAGGCGGAACGCTACGCCGGCGTGCTGGAGCTGGTTCGGGAAAAATCGGCCTGGGGACAGGACGACGGACAAAAAAGTCGGGGTGTTTCTGCCTATTTCTGTCATAATTCTTATGTAGCCCAGGTACTGGATATTGTAATGGAAAAGGACCAGCCTAAGGTAGAGAACGTTTGTGTAGCGATTGATTGCGGTATTGTGGTGAATCCGGATGCGGCCATCAATATGGCGGAAGGCGGTACAGTAGACGGTATTGGCCAGGCCATGTACAGTGCTATAACTTTTCGGGACGGAATTCCAGAACAAACTAACTTTGACCGATATCGACTGATCCGCCACTCGGAAGCGCCAAAATCCATCGATGTCCACTTTGTGGATAACGGCAAAGACCCTACAGGCCTGGGTGAACCGCCCTTCCCCCCTGTTATGGGGGCGCTGGCCAATGCTTTGTACAAAGCAACAGGAAGAAGACATTATCATCAGCCTTTTAT
>JAHEJJ010000075.1 GCA_024638915.1 Robiginitalea sp. | reverse complement strand
TGGCTTCGGTTCTTTTTTTTCTCGGCCGCCTCAGCTTTATAGTAGCGATCATACTAGGATTGCTATATATTTCCGGGACGGTTATCCTCTGGCCTGAAAAGTGGGATGGTCTTACCATAGGAGGAGGAGATATTGTTAATGTTGAGCATGCAAGAGAAGCCTTGGGGATGCTCATCACCGGCCTTGTTATGCTCGTCTATGCCGTTCGACAACGATTGACAAAGTAGTTCTATAAGTCTAAATCAAATTCTTTACGCAGCAGGTCTATTGCAGGATTTTTTTCCCTGAGCTTCTCATACTTTTCCTCCGGGGTATAGATAAACTGCTTGGCATGGTCCTCCAGTACAGAGATCTTAAGCTGAATTTCAAAGTTATTCAACTCGGCTTTTAAAAAATCTATCAAACCCGATTTTTCACGCTCAATCTCTTTCTTCATAGTGTGATTGGGCAATTGGATGCAAAGGGTGTTTTTGCCTTCTAGCTTTGGCTGGTCGATACTCAGATTGGAGGCGAGGATCTTACGTCCGGAATTATCTAGTTTGCGAACGTACTGTCCCCATGAGTCCTGCATCTCTTTTTCGGTAAAAGGGTCATGAGGCAGGTCGTTCTCATCTATGACCACTTCAATTTTCGCAAGTTCATGAGCTTTTTTGGCCTTAAGACTGGAGATGGAAAGACCCGAAACCCGTTTTGCGCGCTCTTTGATATTGATTTTAGGAGCATGCGCACTTGGTGGGGCGTTTTCAGTAATTACAGCCTCAACGATCGGCTCTTCTTCTTTGGCCATCACGACCATTTCTTCTTCTGCTATAGATCGATTTAAAGCCTGTTGAGTGATTTCGGGTGGAGTTTCCTTACTTTCCGGCGGCCTTATTTTAAAAAACGATGCCGGGATCAGCTGGAAGCTATGGTCTTCAAAGCTGTAGCTGTGGTCAGCGTTTTTTTTTTCGGCCTCAAACCCGATAGAAGCCATCTTCATCAGACTTAGTTCTACCAGCAAACGATGATTTTTACTCGTCTTATAATTGATATCACAGGTATTGGCGATATCGATAGCTTTCATGAGAAACGCCTCGGACGTCTTCTTTGATTGTTTGAGATATTGGTCCTTGGCACTATCACCAACTTCCAAAAGATCGATAGTGGCCTCATGCTGGCAGACAAGCAGGTCCCTGAAGTGAGAAGCCAGGCCATTGATGAAATGATGGCCTTCAAACCCTTTCGACAATATGGAATTGAAGAGCAATAGGAGTTCAGGAACATTGTGCTCCAGCAGAAGTTCTGTCGTTTTGAAGTAGGTATCGTAGTCGAGGACATTAAGATTTTCAGTCACCGCTTTTCGCGTAAGCTTCTTTCCGGAAAAACTAACCACCCTGTCAAAAATGGATAGGGCATCGCGCAAGGCTCCGTCAGATTTTTGAGCGATGATATGCAGGGCATCTTCTTCTGCCTCCACACCCTGTTGTTCTGCTATATGTTTTAGATAAGCGGCCGTGTCCTTAACGGTAATCCTTTTAAAATCGAAGATCTGGCAACGCGATAAGATCGTAGGGATAATCTTGTGTTTCTCGGTGGTGGCTAGGATAAAAATCGCATGCTTTGGGGGCTCTTCGAGCGTTTTTAGGAAGGCATTAAATGCAGACTGGGATAACATATGAACCTCGTCTATTATATAAACCTTGTATTTACCCACCTGTGGTGGTATCCTTACCTGATCTATAAGGCTTCTTATATCGTCTACAGAATTATTGGAGGCGGCATCTAATTCGAAAATGTTGAATGCGAAGTCTTCGTCTTCTTTAGAAGTTCCATCCTGGTTGATCTGTTTGGCCAATATGCGAGCACAGGTGGTCTTGCCAACACCCCTTGGTCCGCAGAAAAGCAGGGCCTGGGCCAGATGATCATTTTCAATCGCATTGACAAGCGTATTGGTGATCGCCTCCTGGCCTACCACATCTTTAAAAGTTTGTGGCCTGTATTTTCTCGCAGAAACAATAAAAGGCTCCAATACAGCTTTTTTTTTGGCGTTAGACTTCTTTTGACTAGTATTACAAATATAAAAATAGACCGATATAAGAGGATTGCAATTGGCTCGGATTAACCATTACTTATCAACAATTGTAGTATCTTTGTACGATGCGGTAGCCTTATCGTGCTGACCTTTAGCGTCAGTGAGGAAAGTCCGGACACCACAGTGCAGCATAGCGGGTAACACCCGTCATCCTGGCGTACATCGTCAGGAGAGGACAAGTGCAACAGAAAGCAAGTACAGGTAATGCTGTAGTGAAATCAGGTAAACTCTATGCGGTGAAACGCCATGTAAACCAGTGTTTGAGGGTAGCACGCCCGAATTGGTGGGTAGGCGGATAGAACTTCTGGGTAACCAGGGGTCAAGATAAATGATAAGGGGTATGTGATCGTAAGATTGCCATATTTACAGAATCCGGCTTATACACCGTTTTTATTGAGATCCCTGCTATACCGGTTTTCGGGAATGGCAGGGATCTTTTATTTTCAACTGGGTTGTCTAAAAAAACTGAAAACACTACCTCCGTATTTTCGCGATTCATCAAAGTACTCGAATTGATCAAGAGCGGTATGCCTACTGTGTTCTATGATCAAAGTGCCACCCTCCTTTAGCAGCTTCTGTTCAAATACCAATTTAGGGATCTTCATGAATTCCTGCACTGTCTGCCGGTAAGGAGGATCAGCAAAAATAATGTCGAAAGTTTCACTGGTTTTCCGAAGAAATGTTTGAGCATCTGATTTGAAAACAGAAATCGGGAATCCCAGCGCTTGGGCGGTTTTGGATATAAAGCTTGCGCTTTTTGGATCTTTATCTACTGCGATAATCTCAGGGGTACCGCGGGAAGCAAATTCAAAACTGATATTCCCTGTACCTGAAAAGAGGTCTAATACCTTTATTTCACTCAGATAGTAATGGTTATTAAGAATATTGAACAGGGCTTCTTTGGCCATATCGGTTGTGGGCCGGGCAGATAGTTGTTTTGGGGCATGAATACGTTTCCCCTTGTGAGTTCCGGAGATTATCCGCATCAAAGTGCGTTTAGAACAGTAAAATCCAATTCTGTATCTTTCTGATCACCACCTATTGAATACATATTATCCTGAATGTAGATCGAGATATTCCTTACAAATTCGTAACAGATATTATAGAGTTCGTCTCCCTCTCCGATAAAGCCGAATAATCTCAAGGGGATGCTTTCAGGGTCGAGATCGAGTTGCTCAAAGGTAAAGAGGAGGTAGTAGATGAAATCTTCTTTGGTGTAGAAGTTGAAACTATTGTAAAAATGCAATTGTTTCTTGGAAAGAATAATCATGTCCATCTGACGGTATCCAACGTTGACATAACAAACAGCTTCTGAAGTATTGCCTGCAGATTTGAGCAATGATTGCAGCAAAACAGTGCCATTATGAACAAATTCGAACTCCCCGAAGAGATCAAAAACAAAATTGTTGATGTTCATATAAGGCACATAAACATTTACCATTTCGTGGCTTTCGATCTCGTCGTACGCTATGAGGTCTGTGGCGAGAATTTTAGCGTTGAATTTAAGATAGTTGGCCAGTTCATTTTTGTCAAAAAGCGCTTTGGGTACCAGGCTGAACAGAGGATTGCGGTGAATTACCACCACGTCTGATATATCCATCTCATGGATATTGTGCTCACTGAGCACATCTTTCAGCTCGCGCTGTACTTCATAGGGTGATAGTTCCTTCCCAAAATTCACATGTTCCCCAATCAGAATGGCATTTTTAAGCGTGTCTGCCACGCAAAAAGAAAGTCCATTCAAGCTAACCTGAATGGACAATTTATAGAAATTTTCTGAGCTCTTCTCCGCGCTCTTATTATTGTTTTTTGTCATATATAGGCGGCCAGTTACCATTGGTGCTCACTTCGTTCAGTGAACCCACAATAATTTCAGTCCCGTTTACTTCTTCCACACTGATATGGGCATTTTCCCTATCTACCAGGTCTTTTGGCTGATCATACAGCACAATGTCCTTTTTCACTTTGACTTCAAATACAGGAGCCCTGTATCCACTCTTGTCCAAAATATCAGCCTTCATCACGAATTGCTCATTATTCTGAGCATGAGGTACACTCATCATGTTTTTGTACCGCGCATCGCCTTTAAATATGGAGTCCTTTACCTTAACAAATCCAAGGGTATCAATAATAAGGACTTCCTTCAATAAATCGATACCATAGGTTTTATCGAATTCCATGTAGGAGGAGTCACGCCGCTGGGTAATGGTGTACTGCCCGGTATCCACAAAAGCGATGAGATTATTAAAATCTTTAGCGAATTCCCCGTTGACAGTCCTGTAGGCTTCCTGGGAATCTCTGATATCCTTGAGCTTGGATATCACATCGGCGAAACGGGCCTGCTTCACCTTTTTGAACTCGATAGGGCCGGTCACTGACTTGTAGATCAGGTATCCCAAACCTATACAGACGATCCAAAGTACAATTTGCAAGATGGTTTTCATTTTTTATCCTCGTGTTAGT
>JAHEJJ010000050.1:16270-18249 GCA_024638915.1 Robiginitalea sp. | reverse complement strand
CAAACGCAGACAACTTACCGCTGCACTCAATTATTATCGAAGCAATTACAGGAGCCTGAAAAAGGCTGCCCATGTACAGATTCTAGGAGACATCGATGTGCCAACCTTGTTTATTTGGGGAAATAAGGACATGGCAATCGGTTCAGCCGCCGTTAAAAATAGTCATCAGTACATGAAAAACGATTATGAGTTTTTGGAATTGGATTCCGGTCATTGGCTGATTCAAACAAACTACTCCGAACTGGAGCGCGCCATTGATCAGCATATCGGGAAGTACAGAAAGAGTACCTAAACATAGCAATCCTGTTTGAAGCACGGCCGATTAGAAGAAGAATTTTGATATCGGGATAAATTAGATCTGTGAATGGAAAAGTTAGTTTGGAATTATAAATGGTATTTTAATCAAACCAAATGAACCAAAATTTAGTGGAAGCACAAACCCCTAACAACCAGAAATTACTTTGGACCAAGAGAATTATTACCCTTTTGAGCGGTATAGCTATCTGGCATCTACCCATTCCCTGGGACTTATCACCGGATGTCTGGCATTTGTTTGCCATTTTTATAACCGCCATCATCGGAGTTTTAATCGAAGCCCTTTCCATTTTTACAGCATCGGTTCTCGCACTGGTAGCCGTAGTATTGTTGAGGGTCCTTACCCCTGAGCAAGCATTTTCAGGATTCTCCGAAAGCTTTATACTGCTAATCTTAGCCGCATTTTTAGTCGCAAAAGGAGTGATTAAATCGGGCCTGGGAAGACGAATCGCTTTCTTGCTTATTCGCCGGTTTGGAAAATCCACCCTAAATCTGGGATATTGTATTGTGGCCACCGATACGCTTTTGGGACCTGCCATTCCAAGTAATACAGCGAGGTCGGGAATTCTCTATCCTATTACCCATGCCTTAGCTTTAGACACCGGATCCAAGCCTACTCCGGAAGGCAGAAAGAAAACAGGAAGTTATCTTATGATGACCGCTATATCCGGACACACCATTAGTTCGGCCCTATGGTTTACCGGTATGGCCGCTAACCCGGTGGGTGCGGGAATTGCCGCTCAGTTTGGAGTAAATATGAATTTTGGGAATTGGGTCTTTGTGGCATCGGTGCCCTGTATAATTGCCTTGATATTAATACCTATCGCGTTGTATAAACTCTTTCCCCCGGATAATAAATACACTCCGGAAGCTCCCGAAATGGCCAGAAAGGCCTTGCATAAAATGGGGCCAATGAGCCGGCAGGAATGGATTATGGGGATTACTTTTTTTGGAATGGTTCTTCTTTGGGCTTTTTCGCCACTATTGAATATCAACCTGGCTATTGTTGCCTTTCTGGGGTTATCTATACTGATATTAGCCAATGTATACACCCTCAAAGATATCCGGCAAGGTGCAGGCGATGCACTCGAGACCTATGTTTGGTTTGCTATTTTATATATGATGAGTACCGCACTGAATGACATGGGCTTTATGAAAACCCTGGGGGCCCAAATAGCGATCTATATCAGTGATTATAGCTGGGTTACGGTCTATATCCTACTCACGGTTTTGTATGTAGTGATTCACTACCTTTTTGTGAGTCAGACTGCACATTTGCTGGCACTATATGCCGTTTTTTTGCAAGTAGCTGTAGACGCTCAGGTACCTGCCGCGCTAATGGCTTTTATGCTGTCTTTTGCCACCAATTATTTTGCTGTAGTCACTCCCCAGGCTTCCAGTTCGAATGTTTTATTTGCAGGAAGTGGGTTTTTACCCTCAAAGGATATCTATAAACAAGGGGCCATCATCACCGTATTAAATACGGTAATCTTCCTTCTGGCGACACCCTGGATTTTATGGTCATCATCGTTATAAAGGATGTAATAATAATACATAGATCGCCCAAGATCTGTCAGACCCGTTGATAATGCAGGGTTATATTCGCCAGCTGCAAAAGTCAGTCATGATGGAAAAGGAATTTAAGTCGGCCAATCAATGACTAT
>JAHEJJ010000050.1:0-16170 GCA_024638915.1 Robiginitalea sp. | reverse complement strand
ATACAAAAAAGGGTGCTCTTTGCTACTTGTAAAACCTCTTTTTTACCTCTCGATATATTTAAAAGGCCAGACAAAATGATTAAATTTGTCTTTCTCTCACACCATTAGTTAACTGAAGTTGAAGGAGGCAATACTGCCCTGCTCTTAACGAACCTCTGTGTTCATAAACCCTGCCTGTTAACCTTGCTGGTCGGGAATCAAAGCAGGAATTATCATGTCCTCATAGATATAAAAATCAATTCAAAATGAAAAGAATCAGTCTTGTCTTATTAATCGCTTTGATATTCGTTGCTTGTAAAGAGGTGCCAAAAGCAGAGGAACAGAATATTTCGATTGGAACAACGGAACCTAAAGGAATCGAAAATATCGCGTACAAGTGGGGGCAAATGGCTTTGACGGCCACGGCCAATGATACTGAAAAGTTTGCGCCCAGACCTACTATTACTTCCCGGTACCTGGGATTGATATTTGTTTCTGTTTTTGATGCCTGGTCCAGATATGATGAAAAAGCCATCCCTGTATATCTGAAAGGAATTGAAAGAAGACCGACTGATGAACACACGATAAAGAATAAAGAGATCGCCATCAGTTACGCTGCCTTTAGGGCGATGAACGAATACTATTATACAGATAAAGAGTTGTTCTCGAATTTTATGAAAGAATTGGGTTTAGATCCCACTAATAAAACATTGGATCCCAGTACACCAGAGGGTATCGGGAACTTAGCAGCAAAAGCGGTCATTGAAGCTCGTAGAGGAGACGGCGCTAATCAGTATGGGGAAGAAGCCGGTTCTAATGCTGAACCCTATTTCAATTATGTGGGGTACGAACCGGTAAATTCAGCCGACAAAAATGTTGATCCAAATCGTTGGCAGCCTAAATATTTTTCGGATGGAAAAGGCGGAAAATTTGCTCCGGGATGTTTAACCCCTTATTGGGATAAAGTAAAACCGATCGCCTTGAAGTCTGCCGACCAATTTCGTCCGGGACCTCCACCGATGATAGGCTCAGAACAGTTGGAAAAAGAGGTTAAAGAAGTTATTGACCTACAGGCAAACCTAACAGATTACCAAAAAGCCTTGGTTGAGTTTATGCGCGACGGACCACAATCGGTACAGCAAGCCGGACATTGGTTGAAATTCGCGCAGGATGTCTCCCGCAGGGATCAGCACACGCTGGATCAGGATGTAAAAATGTATTTCTACAATCAGGTGGTGGCCATGGACGGCTTTATCGCTTCCTGGGATTCAAAAATGTTCTATGATTATGCCAGGCCATATGCCCTGGTACATGAATATTATGATCAACAGAAGATCAACGCCTGGGGTGGAGAAGGCAAAGGTATGATTGAAATGGAGGGAAGACAATGGAGACCTTATTCTCCTGAGACATTTTTATGCCCGCCTTTTCCCAGCTATGTATCGGGACATAGTACCATTAGCGGTGGCTGTGGAGAAGCCTTAAAATTGTGGACAGGAAATGACGAATTTGGCTCGGAAGCCGAATTGATTGCGGGTGCTTTGACCGAGCCTGATAATTTAGGCGATACGATTACCTTAAAATTTCCAACATTTACAGAAACAGCTGAAATGGCGGGGATCTCAAGGGTTTTGGGAGGCTATCATATTCAAGCGGATAATATAGCCGGATTGGAACTGGGAAGAGATGTGGCACGGGAAGTGTGGAAATTTTATAAAAAACATATCGGAGAGGATTAAAAAACCATCTCTTCAGAATTCTTTGGATTACCAACCTGATTTATACTTGGGAAATCGTCCATCGTAATTACTCTATAAATCCTGGCAACAGATGACTAAAAGTACCGCTTTGCTGCTGATTTTGAGTGCTCTGCTTACCGCCTCATGTGCCTTTAATTCAGTCTTTTTTGCTGTTGAAAAGCAGGATCTGAATTCGAAAATAACGGATCTGGAGTATGAAGAGTTTTATTCAAAGTCCGATGATGGGACTGAGGTGTATTGCACCTTCTTCAACTCCGATGAGAAGGCGCAAGGGACCATATTCTTTTTACAGGGAAGCGGTGACAATGTAGCGAGCTGGTCTGGTTGGGCCCGGCCATTTGTCAAAGAGGGGTATCAGGTATTTATGATGGAATATAGAGGATTCGGTGCTGCCTCAGGTAAGGCCACTCATAAAAATGTATTGAAGGATGCCCAAATTTCATTCATCAAAATGACGAACCTGGAAGCGGTAAAAGGGAAAAAAGTTCTTGTTTTAGGGCAGTCATATGGTGGTCAAATCGCTATTAATTTGACCTCCAGATTTCAGGATAAAGTCGATGCCCTGGTGATTGAGGGAACTTTTACCACCTTTAATGAGGAAGTGGTATATCAGGTTCCCTTGATATTGAAACCCTTCCTCGGGCTGCTTACCACTTCCCATTACAAATCCAAAAATTTGATCAGGGAAATAAAAGGTGTCCCTGTGCTCATTATCCATAGCTCTGAAGACACCACGGTTCCCATCAAAATGGGCCGGAAACTATATGCCAACGCCAACTCGCCTAAATATTTTTGGGAAATCGATGGTGAGCATATTCATGGAATTGAAGATCATACCAAAGAATATATCGACAGGATCAAGATGTTGACCGTAAATTCATCATATCCCGACTAATCTATATTAATAAAGTCCATATTACATGGCTATTCTCATTGGTACTAAGCAAAAAGTAATCGACAATGAAGCAGAAAAATAGCGTATTCATCGCTACGAGTCTGGATGGCTATATCGCCGACAGGAATGGTGGTATTGATTGGCTTCATTCAGTACCCAATCCGGATAATGAAGATATGGGATATGCTGATTTTATCCAGAATATCGATGCCCTGGTGATGGGTCGTAAAACCTTTGAAACGGTCCGTGCTTTTGATATGGACTGGCCTTACAAAATACCGGTATTTGTATTGAGCAACACTCTCGACGAAATACCTCAAAGCCATAAAGAAAAAACTTTCCTGGTCAAGGGTTCCGCAACTGAAATACTGGAAGATATTTATGGAAAAGGATATCACCGACTTTATATCGATGGTGGTGCCACGATTCAAAACTTCCTCAAAGAAGACAGGATTGACGAACTGATCGTAACCATCATCCCCATTTTACTGGGCGGGGGCTATCCCCTATTTTCAGCCCTCCCGCAAGAGTTGGCATTTGAGCTTGTTGAATCTAAAATATTTTTGAATCAGCTAACCCAAAATCATTACAGAAGAAAGAAATAAACATGTCACTCAAAAAAGCCTCATTGGTCGCTGGTTTAGGACTGCTCATCATGACTTTGTCATGGTTGCTTTCCGATTACCTGGTTTTCAGGGAACTTATCGAATCAGATAATATCGCTCGAACCGTAAGTAATATTAAGACAAACGAAATACTGTTCCGTGCTGGTATTCTGGGCCTGTTGATCGTCCTTTTATGTGATATACTGGTCGCCTGGGCGCTTTTTATTTTTCTCAAGCCCGTCAATCATTACCTCTCCTTGCTCACCGCCTGGTTAAGACTGGTATATTCTGTTATTTTAGGAATTGCAATACTGAATTATACCGACATTTTACAACTTATCAGCAAGGCGGATTATATAGCGGGTTATGGAGGAGAAAATTTAATTACCGATATAATGTTGTCGATCGATTCCTTTCAAAATGACTGGAATTTCGGACTTATTTTTTTTGGTTTTCATCTCGCTCTATTGGGCTATTTAGCCCTAAAATCAGACTATATCCCAAAAATTATAAGCCTACTGCTGGTACTTGCGGGCATAAGCTACCTAATCGATTACCTGGGCGTGATTATTTTTGCGGACTATAGCGTTAAGTTTAGCTTGTATTTGGGTTGGGGAGAATTGATCTTTATGTTTTGGCTTTTGATTAAGGGACCAAAGATCGAAGTGCCGGACTAATTTATTTTAAGTGATAATAATCTAATCATTTTGCCGCTTGGTAAAGGGTACCGAATTAACTTTTTAATAATTTAATTAATACCGGAATAATATGAAAAACAACCATATAGACTATATAGAATTCAAAGCGAAGGATCTCGAAATCACAAAGGACTTTTACAAAAACCTTTTTGGGTGGAAGTTCACCGATTACGGCCCCACCTATTGCTCCTTTTCAGAAAGCGGAATTGCAGGTGGATTCGAAAAAACAGAGGATACCATTGCCAATGGTGCACTGATCGTATTGTATCATGAAGACCTTGAGACTCTAAAATCCAATATCGACAAAATTGGTGGAGAAATCGTAAAGGATATTTTCTCCTTTCCCGGGGGAAAAAGATTTCACTTTAAAGATCCCAGTGGAAATGAACTGGCGATTTGGTCAGATAAATAAAAAAAGGAAAACATTACTCAACATCGTCTGTAGAATGTATGAATGAACAACAGATCATAACATGGTTGCTTGAAGGTGATGTTTCAATACAATATCAGGTTCACAGAGATTTATTGGGAAACCACAGGGAGGATCTTCAGAAGAGGATCGCCTTCGAAGGCTGGGGAAAGCAATTCCTATCGAAGCGATCCGCATTGGGACATTGGGGGGAAAGATTTTATCTACCCAAATGGATATCCACACATTATACCCTGCTCGATCTGCGGAATTTATGTTTGAGTCCGGATGATCCTATAGCCAAGGAGACCATTGAGCTAACGTTGAATACCTCAAAAGCAGAGGACGGAGGCATTCGCTTAGGGCCTTCCACCTCAATTTACAGCGATGTTTGTGTAAATGGGATGTTTTTAAATTATGCCTCCTACTTTAAAATAGATGAGCCAAGATTAGTCCCGATAGTAGATAGTATTTTAAATGAAAAAATGCCTGATGGCGGTTTTAACTGCAGGACGACAAGAAGTGGCGCTACCCATAGTTCATTGCATACCACAATTTCGGTTCTTGAAGGATTGGTTGAATTTCTAAAGGCCGGCTATACCTATCGAAAAAGTGATATTCTAAATGCGGGCAGGAGTGCTGAGGAGTTTATTTTGTTACATCGTCTTTTCCTTTCCGATCATACCGGTCAAATAATCAAAAAAGAATTCCTGAAACTTGCTTATCCCAGCAGATGGAAATACGATATCCTAAGGGCATTAGACTATTTTCAGTATTTGGGAAGGAAGTGGGATGACCGAATGAGGGAAGCCATAAATGTGATACGAAAAAAGAGAAATAAGGATGGCACATGGAATATGCAGGCAGCCCATCCGGGACAGCTGCACTTTATAATGGAAAAAGCCGGAAAACCAAGTCGATGGAATACACTAAGAGCAAGGCGGGTATTGAAGCATTTTAACAAGTACCAACCAGAGCTAATAATGGATTAACGATATTAGAGCTGACCTATGGGCCAGGCCTTTTGCAACAAACATGAAAATTATGCCAATAGCCATTTTTCTAGTGGCTTGTTGGACAGGAAGTCAGCAACCGGGGTTAGAGATTCTCTGCGAAGTGCTGTTGCCAGATTTAAAAAATTAACTAATTTATAATTTCAACTATGACAGATAATAAAAATGATAAGAGTACATGGGCTATCGGAGGAGGCGTTCTATTGGGTATCGGCGTTGGATTCTTTTTTCTGCAATCCTCGCCTGCAATGGCCTTTGTTGGTTCGATACTTGCAGGATTAGGCATAGGACTTATTATTACCTCGATAATTTCCAGCAAAAGAAAGTAATACTTCGAAATCTGAAATGATTGGATATTTCAATTATACGGTGGACTAAATTATTAGCCCTCTGTAAAAAATGAAAATATTTAATCTTAAGATTACTGATTTAAACATAGCCCCCCATTGCTCAATAACAGTTGCTTGGTCAGAGGAAGTTTTCTTATTTTAGAGTATGATACTTTTTGTCGAAATCCGATCAATAATTAGTAATTGGTAAATGGCACGGTACCGTAGAGGTACTTAACGCAATTAAAATAACATCACCATGGAAAAAGCGCTTCAAACAATGATCGATAACATGCCCTCGAAAACAGGGAAATCATTGGAAGAATGGACACGCATCTTAAAAGAAAAATCATTTTCTAAACATTCGGAGGCCGTCAGCTTCCTAAAGGCCGAGCATGGGGTGACCCATGGATTTGCCAACACCATAGTGACGCTTTCTAAAAAAGAGGACACTTCAGCCAAAAATCTTGTCTTGGAACAATACAACGGCAAGGAAGCTCTTTTGCCAATTTATGAAAAGTTGATTTCCTTTATAAAAACACTGGGTTCAGATATTACTGTAACACCCAAGAAAACAAGTGTAAGTATCATCAGGAAAAGACAATTTGTACTGATCAAACCCGCCACCAAAACCAGGATCGACCTGGGCTTTAAACTCAAAGACAAACCCACTACAGAAAGGCTTGAAAACTCGGGACCATTTGGAACCATGTGCACACATCGGGTGAAAATATCGGATATGAGCGACATAGACGATGAATTAAAAGAATGGATCAAGGAGGCATATGCCAAATCGATTTAACTAAGTACAATAGGAGCTACGGCTAAATAAACTGGAGCGGCGATTTGAGTTTGAATCAAATCGCTGTTTTTATTATGCATATTCCCATCAAAAATAGGTGGTTTATAATCCCTAAAATGAAGATGGCACCAACGAGATCCAGCTGACCGATGATGATGCCTATCAAAACTACGACCCATATTGGTCTCCGGATGGAAAAGAAATCGCGTTCGAAAGCAAATGGAGTATTTTGGATTGTTTATATTAGGTGAGTGGGCCATCAGAAAATACAATTTCGACACACAACAGACCATGGATGTCCTTAAAGATGACAATATAAACGGACTGGCCAGATGGACCGATGATTCAAAACAGATCTATTTCAGCCTATCGGTTTGTGGCGGATTTGACAGGCTTGCGCGCATGGGCAGGAACGGAGAAAATCTTGAAGTAGTCCTTGAGGATGGCAGCTTTCCATATTATGATTGTGATGTGGTCGAATCCGTCTCAGAATAAACATAGATTAGCTCGGCATGAATATAGGGCCACTCGAACAATATGAAGAAGTAATGGCCTGACTGAATAACGCAAGGGCCAAGTGGCCGTGCAGGAGACTATAATTAACTTTTCCAGAACATGAAGATCTTATTTGTATATCTTATTTTAGTGACGGCCATGAACGAACAAATTATTTATGATTTTACTGAAACTTCCAGCATTGAGCGTTGGATCGTGGTTGATGATGGGGTTATGGGCGGCAGGTCTAAAGGAAGTATGGGGCTTTCGCCTGAGGGTCATGGTTTGTTCAAGGGAACGGTCTCGCTGGAAAATAATGGCGGGTTTTCTTCGGTCCGCTACCGATTTGACAAAATGGAAGTGGAACAAAACAGTACGATAAAAATCAGGCTTAAGGGAGATGGAAAAAGATATCAGTTCAGGGTAAAAAACGCAGTGGGAGAATATTATTCCTATGTAGCTTATTTCGAATCCTCCGGAAAATGGGAAGAAGTGGAGATTGCTTTGAAAGATATGGTGCCTACTTTCAGGGGTAGAAAACTCAATCAGCCCAACTTCTCACATTACCAGATCGAGGAAATCGCTTTCCTGATTGGTAATAAAAAAGCAGAATCCTTTCAGTTGCTGATCGACAGTATAAGTTTGAATTGATGTTAGCGCCTGAATTAATAAAATAAATTCAATAAAGGATGAAGTACTTCATAGAATTCTCCAAGGATTAGTTTAATTCTGACCACCAGTCATGCACTTAAATTAATCGAAGAATGATCCGAAAATATATCACATCGGACAAAGAGAAACTTTTGGAAGTCTTCCGTGAGAACGTTCCCTCCTTTTTTGATCCGAAGGAAGAAATTCTTTCTAACCATTACCTTGACAAGCATCCCGACACCTACTGGACCATGGAGGTCGAAAACAAGATCGTAGGCGGGATCGGGCATTATTTTGATCAGCGTGATAATTCCGGGCAAATAACCTGGATCTTCTTCGACCCGGATTACTCGGGCCAGGGATTGGGTAAACAGGCCATGGAACACTGTTTAGCTATTTTAGAGGCTAATCCAAAACTCGAAAAACTGAGCGTGAGGACTTCACAATTGGTGTACGGGTTTTTTGAAAAATTCGGTTACAAACTCCAACTTACAGAAAAAGATTACTGGGGTCCCGGGCTCGACCTCTATTATATGTAAAAATAGCCTTAATGAGTTTTTTTTGTTATTTTCTAGCATGGGTAGGGCATACGAGACCCATTGAACAATGATAAAGTTTTTTAGAAAAATCCGGAAGCAGTTGCTCGAGAGAAATAAATTAAGTGGCTATCTGGTCTATGCCGTAGGGGAAATTGTTCTTGTGGTAATTGGGATATTGATCGCCCTTCAGATCAACAACTGGAATGTAAGAAAACAAGAGAGGCAGGTAGAATTTGAAATGCTCAGGGAGTTGAAATCGGGTTTGGAGGGAGATCTATCCGATATTACCTATAACCTCAAAGCCCATCAGCAATACCTGTACAGCCAGGGAATTGTGTTGGAATGGCTGGAAAGCCAGACGCCCATGCAGGATTCATTATATAAACATTTCTCCTATGTCACAAAAGGAACCACCTTTCTCTTTAATGAGGGCCCCTACGAGACCATCAAACAAAAGGGAATGCGCATCATCACTGATAACAACCTTCGCTTGCGTATACAACGCCTGTATGATATGGTTCTGCATGACTATATAGATGCCGGCAGGATTTATTACGATATACAATCTACGCTTATCTTTACATACGGACCTCGTCATTTTTACGGGGAAACTTTCAACGCTATGGTTCCGAGGGATGTAAAAAAGCTTCTTGAAGACGAGGAATATGCATATATGCTGAGAACACTAAAGGACTACAACAACTTTTATCTGGATCAAAAAATTATCCCAGCGAAAAATGAAATTGAAAATGTGATTGAGCTGATCGATAGGGAGTTGGATAAATGGGATTGATATACTCTAGTTATCAGCTCTTAATCATTAATTATTATCTTCAACAAACCAGAAACCACCAACCCATGGATCGTTCGTTTACAAAATCATTTCCTATTACGCATCATTCTACTATTCATGTTTTGTGTTACATACATCCATCGCCATAAAGAATGCGCGAAGTGGAAATGGGAGATAAACAACAAACACAAAACAGTTAATTTGCAAACAACTAAAATATAAACTAATGGAAACAACACACAAAATATCCAAAGGAGGCTTATGGACCTCTTATATCCTTCAAGGCCTCGTTGTACTTATGTTTATATTGGGAGCCGTAAATAACATATTGCAGACGGAATCGGCTGTGAATGCTGCTGTTGATATGGGTTATCCGGAATCTTCAATCCTTTATCTCGGAATTGTCTTGCTACTGTCGACTATTTTATTTGCTGTACCTAAAACAAAATTTATCGACGCCATATTGTTGACCGCCTGGCTCGGTGGCGCTGTAGCAACTCATGTTATCCACAGCGATCCACTAACCTTGACATTATTCCCCGTGGTCTTTGGGATCCTGGTGTGGCTTAGCCTCTGGCTTAGAGATCCAAAACTTCAAAAAATCCTTTCTTCTAAGAAATAGAAACATGCTGAAAAAAATCCTTTGCCTGACTATTTTCACTTTTTCAATATCGATGAATGCACAGCAAAAAAGCGAGGATACCGCCTTGATCACTAGTACGATTGAAAATTATTTTTACGGCTATATTCAGCGCGACGCTGATCTTTTGCACAAAGCTTTTGATATGGAAAATGGGGCGATGAAGGTGCCCGTCACGAATGAGCAGGGAATGCAAACCGTTGAAAACAACTATTTCAAAGAGCTGATTCCCAAATGGGCTTCCAGGGAGAAACTACCAGAGGCAGTACTATCGGAAAGCGAGCTTAATATCCTTGCGATCGATATTGTAGATGGCGAAATAAGTTCGGCAAAAATCAGCATGAAAGTAGGTGAAACCACTTATATCGATATCTTGTCCCTGCAAAAAATAAATCAGGAATGGAAAATCACCAATAAGATTTTTGTCGTCTTAAAGGATAAATGAATCATCAGAACTAGAAAAAAGTTTCACTTTTAATTTTCAGAATTATCCAGCTTATTTCCCTGGACGAATTTAGAATTAAACGCACTTTTAGTAGTATTGACAATAGTCACAATAATTTTAAGGTCATTGATGAACTCTGTTCTAAAACTAAGATTTAAACGCCCCATGAAAAGACTCTTCTTTATTTTCTTTATCATTTCGATGGCCTTCTGTTCTGAACGGGAGAACCAACAGGAAGTAGAGCAAGATCAGCTACCAAGAACAATCAATTATTTGGCACTTGGCGATTCATATACGATTGGACAGGGAGTATCGCCCGAGCAAAGATGGCCCAACCAGTTAATCGTACGAATTGAGGAAAACGATTTTGAGGTGGAGCGTTCTAAAATAATCGCTCAGACCGGCTGGACGACAGGAAATCTGATCGCTGCCCTGGAGGCCGAAGCATTAGCGGAATACAATCTGGTGTCCCTCCTGATTGGTGTGAATAATCAATTCCAAAATCAAGATTTTAGCATCTTTACCGAAGAATTTGACGAGCTTTTAGAAAAGGCTGTACAAATTGTCGGAAACAAAGACAGAGTATTTGTGGTATCCATCCCGGATTATGGGGTAACGCCTTTTGGAAGCTCCAATGCTCAACAAATCGGCGAATCAATTGATCAGTATAACCAATATATTTCCGACCGCTGTCTGGCTAGTGGTATTAGCTTTATCAATATCACAGAAATTTCACGGCAACTCGGCGATTCGCCGGGCGCTCTTGCCCCGGACAATTTACACCCCAGCGGTGAACAATACCGGGCCTGGGTGGATGCTATTTTACCGAAGACCATTGAGCTTTTGAACGAATAAAGAACCTAACTCTTAAATCTGAGCCGAACATGCCTCATCTCTTGCAAGGCGGGGACCTTGAAATCCGCATCGACAAGCCTCATGAAGGATATAATTTCTCCAGGTTCGACTGGACAGGGAAGATCGCCATGGTAAGGTTTCAGGGTATTCCGGTTTCCACCACAGAAAGGACAGACAACACAAATAGAAACCATTTTGGAAGGGGGCTATATAATGAGTTTGGGTTAGATGCTGCATTGGGATATCAAGAAACTAAAAGAGGCAAATGGTTTCATAAAATTGGGGTGGGTGCGCTTAGAAAACAGGCTTCATCTTACCGTTTTAACTACCCTTATGAAATAAGGCCTGCTGACTTTAGAGTTGATATCCAGATCGACAGAATAACAATAGAGTGTAGTTCTGAAATACTTAATGGTTATAGCTATAAGTTGAAAAAAGAATTCCATGTTCACAACAACCATCTGACCATAAAATATCTTTTAAAGAATACGGGAGTCAAAACGATAGTTACGAACGAATACACACATAATTTTCTGGGTATTTCCGGCGAGGAGATCGATGAGGGATACGTGCTGAAATTTCCATTTGAATTAAACCCTGACAAGTTTGGTGAAACAGTAAATCCTAAGAAAAAAGTAGTAGTAGGTAAAAAGGAGATCCGCTTTTCTGGTTCACCTCAGGAGCAGTTCTTTTTCAGCTTACTCAATGGTGGCAAAAAGGTTCAGGCCTCCTGGCAACTGGAACAATTGAAAAGAAATATCGGGGTCAGGGAAACGGTCAGTTTTAAAAGTGAGAAGGTCAACCTTTGGGGCTGGAAACACGTGATCAGTCCGGAAATTTTCCACCACATCTCCCTGGATCCAGGGAAATCCACTCAGTGGTCGAGGAACTATGAATTCTATCGGATGAAATAGCTAATCGAAAAGATGAATAATCATTCAATTAAAATTAAAAAGGTGGCCCGTTAAAGCCACCTTTATAAGTCTGATTATGAGTTTAATTTAGAAAAAACTCATAATCTGTATAGAATCAAATTACTTAGTCCAGGTCATAACGATCCAGATTCATCACCTTGTCCCATGCTGCTACAAAGTCCTCCACAAACTTGGCTTTGGCATCGTCGCAGGCATAGACTTCGGCAAGGGCCCTGAGCTCCGTATTGGAACCAAAGATCAGGTCTACCCGGGTGGCAGTCCAGTTCACCTCGCCTGTTTTCCGGTCACGACCTTCAAAGACTTCCTCATGGGCATCGACCGCCTTCCATTCGTTTCGCATATCCAAAAGATTTACAAAGAAATCGTTGGTAAGCGTCCCTGGCTTGTCGGTGAAAACACCATGCCCGGAACCATCAAAATTAGCATTAAGCGTACGCATTCCACCAACAAGAACAGTCATCTCGGGAGCGGTCAGGGTCATCAATTGAGCCTTATCTACCAATAATTCTTCCGATTTTACCGAAAACGTGCCTTTGAGATAGTTTCTGAAACCGTCTGCTTGCGGTTCCAGTACCTCAAAAGATTCTGCATCTGTCATTTCTTGCGTTGCATCTGTTCGCCCCGGCGTAAAAGGAACGGTTAGCTGATGTCCAGCACCTTTTGCCGCTTTTTCCACTGCCGCGCAACCGCCCAGAACGATCAGATCAGCCAGTGATACTTTTTTATTACCGGTTTGAGCTTCATTAAAATCGCGCTGAATATGAGCAAGTCGATCAAGGACTTTGCCCAATTCAACAGGATTATTAACTTCCCAATGATTTTGTGGTTCCAGTCGGACCCTTGCTCCGTTAGCTCCTCCTCTGAAATCCGAGCCTCTGTAAGTAGATGCGGAGGCCCAGGCCGCGCGAACCAATTCTGAGATGGTCAGGCCCGAAACCAGGATAGCCGATTTCAACCCTTCAATATCCTTCTCATCAATCATTTCATAAGCCACAGCTGGGACGGGATCTTGCCAGATCAAATCTTCCTTTGGCGCTTCTGAACCCAGATAACGGGAATTCGGTCCCATATCGCGGTGTGTCAGTTTAAACCAGGCTTTCTGGTATGCCTCCTTAAATTCCTCTGGATTTTCCAGAAAATGCCTTGATATTTTTTCATAAGCAGGATCCATCCTAAGAGAAAGGTCTGTAACCAGCATAAAGGGATCGTGCTTTTTATTCGGATCGTGCGCATCGGGAACTGTGCCAGCCCCTGCCCCATCTTTAGGCTTGTACTGCCAGGCGCCGGCCGGACTTTTGGTTAATTCCCATTCGTAGCCAAAGAGGTTTTCGAAATATTTATGACTCCATTCGATGGGAGTATCGGTCCAGGCGCCTTCCAAACCACTGGTAATGGTATCCGAACCCGTTCCAGTGCCAAAATTGCTCTTCCATCCAAGACTTTGCATTTCTATCGGTGCCCCTGCAGGTTCCGTTTCAAGATAGTCAGCATCGCTGGCGGCCCCATGGGTCTTTCCAAAGGTATGCCCACCGGCGATCAGCGCAACGGTCTCATAGTCGTTCATGGCCATCCTGCCAAAGGTTTCGCGGATATCATGGGCCGCCGCCACCGGATCCGGATTTGCGTTGGGTCCTTCAGGATTTACATAGATCAATCCCATATGGGCAGCACCCATTTGTTTTTCCAATTCCCCCTTTTCATTGTAACGATCTTCATTGCCAAGCCACTCAGCTTCCGAACCCCAATAGATGTCTTCCTCGGGTTGCCAGATATCTTCACGGCCTCCTGCAAATCCATACATGGGTAGACCCATCGATTCATGGGCCACATTTCCGGCCAGGATCAGCAGATCTGCCCAGGAGATCTTTTTCCCATATTTCTGTTTTATGGGCCATAATAATATTCTGGCTTTATCCAGATTGGCATTATCCGGCCAGCTGTTTAACGGGGCAAAACGCTGTGCCCCGGTACCTCCGCCACCACGGCCGTCAGCAATGCGGTAGGTCCCTGCCGCGTGCCATGCCATCCTGATAAAGAATGGGCCGTAATGGCCGTAGTCTGCAGGCCACCAGTCCTGGCTATCGGTCATCAGCTTGGTAAGGTCCTTTTTTAGGGCTTTTAGATCGAGTGAATTAAATTCCTTGCGGTAGTCGAAATCCTCATCCATGGGATCGACCAAATTAGAATGCTGACGAAGGATGTTTAAATTCAAAGAGTTTGGCCACCAATCGCGGTTAGTGGTCCCTCCCCCCGCACTTTGCTTCAGCTCGCCGCTGAGAAATGGGCATTTACTTTCGTCATTAACATTGTAGGCTGTGGTGGATTTATGTGTATTTTCTTCCATTTGTGATAGATTATGTTTAATGAATAAATATTTTTAAAGTTCTGATTTTCCTATCTGTAAAAGACAGGAATTTCATCTATAATCCTTATTCGCTTATCAACTCCGTTTATAACTGTTGTGCCAGTGATTGGGTGATGCAGGAACTACCCTTATATCACCCATAATGATCTATTCCCTTCTTTGTTCAACTTTATAATCGACTAGCTATATTCCCGATGACCCATTATTTGAACTTGCGCAACAAATACGTACTTTTAAGAGAACTACAACATGATCTCAATCAGCTGTTTGGTTTTTTGTAAATCAAAAGATCATTTAGGCAAGCAGACTATTAATTTACGAATTTTAATCGGCAAGTTTGGCGTATTAATCCCATAGTATTCATGAACCTCAACAACAACAAGAACAACGCTATAGAATTTTATAAAATCGCCTACATGGGAGCTCCAAAACTGGCGGTTAAAAAATTTGTGGGCGAAGAATATATCCAGCATAACCCCGATGTAGCCGACGGGACCCAGGGCTTTATCGACTATTTTGAGAGGATGGGTAAGGAATACCCCGATAAATCCATTGAGTTTGTACGCTGCATTGCCGAGGGCGATTTAGTCGCTCTTCATACCCATCAAATTTGGCCGGGTAATGACCACTATGTGACCATGGATTTTTTCCGGTTCGATAATAATGGGAAGATTTGTGAGCACTGGGATGCCATTCAGCAAATTCCGGGGAGATCTGCCAATCCGAATAGCATGTATTGAACATCTCTGTTTTATCAAATGTTAATTCTTTAAGATCCATTGATATTATTTTGGTTAATTTGCTAACTTCCTCTGAAATAAAAACCAAATTTTATGAAAAAATTACTTCTTTTTCTTGCAGGAGCTTTTTTGATTACCGGCCTTCAGGCCCAGGGAACATTTAAAATTGGCCTTTCCGGTGGGATACCGCTTGGAGATGCAAGTAATCTATCAACTTTTGTGCTGGGGGCAGATGCCTATTACCTGATCGGCAAGAGAAGTGCTCTGGTGCGTCTGGGACCCACGGTAGGTTTTCGTAATTTTTTCGGTGAGGAGATCTCGCCAGGTATCAGTGTTGATGATGCCCAGTTTTTACCTGTGGCGCTTGCCGGACGTGTTAGTATCCTCGGAATACTGCAAGGTGGTGTAGACGTTGGTTATGCCGTAGGGATAACGGATGGTCTTGATGGCGGTTTTTATTTTAGGCCCGTATTGGCCTTTGGGCTTCTTAGATTGTTTGAGCTCAATTTTTCGTATGAGTCCATATCGGACAGTGCGAACTGGGGCAATGCCAACATTGGTTTGTTGCTGGTATTTTAAAAAAGACAGGACCGATTATTCCTCGATGTATACAAAAAAAATACCCTTGGGCCTTAGTGGCCATATTTTGGTCTGGGGTATATTGCCATATGCCCTGATAATGGGGCTATATTCCTCTGCCACCCTGGGTCAGATCAAAGACGATTATACCTTTATATCATCAAAAAACAATCGTTACGGAGAAGCTAATCGGCCAGGAAAGGTTTGTTGATGCACTTCGGTTATATGATAAATTGATCAGTACCCACGACTTTGTTTTCTAAAGGTTCAGAGCAATACCGGAATGGATTTCTACCTGCTCGGGGAACCGTGGGTAAAAGGAAAAATTGAGGTAAAGGGAAATTGATAGTGGAAAACGGAAAATGAAATGTAGAAAGATTATGGCGGATGTCAGAGCATGAACGTAGGTTGATGGAAACCACACCATAAGGAGACGGGAATGAATAAAAAAAGGTATTCCACTATAAGCTTCAAAGTTAAAGAACATGCCATACCATATATATGTTATTGAATTGTCGAAGAGAGTATTTTCGGAGCATCAAAAATTCCGGGAGGCTAATCCTCAATTCAATGGCGTGTTGGAATGTCTCTATGTGGGTATGACCTCCAAAGGCCCGAAAGAGCGTTTTCAGCAGCATAAGTC
>JAHEJJ010000049.1 GCA_024638915.1 Robiginitalea sp. | reverse complement strand
TGTCTTGCCGTTGATTTGCCAGGCTACGGAAGTAAGCAGATTATTTTTGGAAACGATCGGTTTATCGCCAATATTCATAAGCATGAAACAGCCGGTTCCATAGGTGTTTTTAACCATACCCTTTTGGGTGCACATCTGTCCGAATAAGGCGGCCTGCTGATCCCCGGCTATGCCGGCAATAGGTATCCGGCTGGCAAAGAGACCGTCGGCCGTATGGCCATATACCTCGCTCGATTGCTTTACAGCGGGCAGTATTGAGCGCGGAATATCAAATAGGTCTAACAGTTCATCATCCCAGCTTAATGTATTTATATTAAAGAACATTGTCCTGCAGGCATTCGTCACGTCTGTAATATGAAGTTCGCCCCGGGTCAGGTTCCAAATAAGCCAGGTATCTATTGTCCCCATAAGCAGTTCACCTGCTTCTGCTTTTGCCCGTGCACCGTCAACGTGGTCCAGGATCCACTTTACTTTTGTACCCGAGAAATAGGCATCGATAACCAGTCCTGTTTTTTCCTTGATCATCGGACCGTTACCTTCTTTTTTGAGCTGGTCGCAATAATCGGCAGTCCTTTTATCCTGCCAAACAATAGCATTATAAATAGGCTTGCCGGTGTTTTTGTCCCATAACACCACTGTTTCACGTTGATTGGTAATCCCAATGGCGGCAATTTGTTTGGCTATCAGCCCTGTTTTGGTCACAGCTTCTGCGGCCATACCCACCTGCGTTGACCAAATTTCCAATGCATCGTGCTCCACCCAACCCGGTTGTGGGAAATACTGAGTGAATTCCTTTTGTGCGGTAGAGACAATAGAGCCTTTTCGATCAAATACCAGAGCACGACAACTGGTCGTGCCTTGATCCAGGGCGATAATATATTGATCCATACGAAGTGCTTTGTGAATTGAATAGTTTTGGTGAGAAGAGATAAATGTAAATGAATTATTTCAAAATGCATAATGCCGATCCGGATTGTACTACTTTCTCTTATCTTGGTGACTAAATCGGAATAGAATGCCTGTATACATCGCATTATTAAGAGGGATCAATGTGGGAGGTCATAAAAAAATAATCATGGCAGACCTGAAAAACCATTTTGAACATTGGGGTTTCAGGGATGTGAAAACCTATATACAAAGTGGCAATATTGTTTTCAATTCTGAAGAAACAATGGTTGAATCTATGGAGCAACAGATCAGTAGCGGTATACAGGATATTTATGGATTTAAGATTCCCACATGGGTTGGCGAACGTTCCTATTTAAAGCAAATTGCTGAGAAAAATCCATATAGGGATGCCAGTGAGGCAGCTCAAAAGGTATATTTTGTATTTATGACCAGCACTCCCAGGGCCGATCTCCTTTCCGACTTGCAGGCCATTAAGTCGGAAAATGAAGAGTTTACCTTAGCCGGCCATTGTATCTACCTTCATTGCAAGAATGGTTATGGGAATGCGAAGTTTAACAACAATTTTTTTGAAAGGGTTTTAAAAGTAGAAACAACGGCAAGGAATTTCAGGACCGTTAACAAGCTGTTAGCGCTCTCTGGCTCATTAGGAACCGATTCATAAGTCAGTTCAGTTCCCAGATCTTATAATTTAGAAAGGTGGCAAAACAAACCCATAGAAAATAAGGAACAAGAAGGTATGCAGCTGTTTTGCTCACCACCCGGAAAGATTTCATATTCAGCAATATCAGGGCAAGTAGTATCAGGATTACCAACAAGGCCCAAAACGGTTTGTTGAATCCGAAGAATACAACACTCCAGAGGGCATTGAAAATCAATTGGAAACTGAAATGATAAAGTGCGGTTTTCACCCAAATATGATGTATTCCTTTAGACCATACCAGACCGGCAGCTACACCCATTAGAATATAGAGCATTGTCCACACTGGCCCGAAAATCCAGTTAGGCGGATTAAAAGCGGGCTTATTTAGGCCTGCATACCAATTATCAACGGAACTCTGTGTAGCAAAACCAGAGAGAAATCCAACCAGCAGGCAGATGACAACAGAAATTACGATATAGGTTAATCTCTTTTTCAATAGGGGAGGGTGAATCTATTATACAAGCGAATGAAAACTAAAATTACAATTTATTTTAATTCCAATGATAGCGTTGGGTCGGAAGAATTATCTTTGCCCAAATTGGTACCTGAATGGAGGAAAAGGATTTTAAACTACCGGATTACGAGTTTTCTCAAGATAGAGGAAGAGTAAGCTGGAAAGCACCTAGCAATATCGCAATAGTAAAATATTGGGGAAAAAAGGGCAATCAGATTCCGGCAAATCCTTCATTGAGTTTTACCCTGGAGACAAGTGCCACCACCACAAGTATTGAATATAAGCGTCTGCCGAAGAAAAGCAATCGGTTTTCATATGATTTGTTTTTCGACGGTAAACCCAAGGCGGAATTCAGAACCAAGATCGATCATTTCCTTGCCCGGATAGAAGAATATACACCTTTCTTAAAATCATATCATTTGAAGATTGAAACTTCTAACTCCTTCCCACACAGTAGTGGTATTGCTTCTTCGGCTAGTGGTTTTGCAGCTTTAAGTCTCTGTTTGATCCAGATGGAATCGCAACTGCGAGACAGTCCGGCACAGGATATGTTTTTGCAAAAAGCCTCATTTCTTGCACGATTGGGATCGGGCAGTGCTGCCAGAAGCATTCAGGGTCCGTTGATGCATTGGGGCTATCATCCTGGTACCGAAGGCAGCAGTGACCTATATGCCATAGCTTATCCGAATGAGATACACCAGGTCTTTCAAGACTACCAGGATGTTATTTTATTAGTAGACCGCGGCGCAAAAGCGGTAAGCAGCACTCAAGGGCATGAGCTGATGATCAACCACATCTATGCCGAAAAAAGATTCGAACAGGCTAATTCTAATTTGGAGCAATTAAAGGAAGTCTTTAAGGAGGGTGATCTGGAAAAATTTATAACCATTATGGAGAGTGAGGCCTTGAGTCTACACGCTATGATGATGACCGGCATTCCTTATTATCTGTTGATGAAACCGCATACCGTGGCTATAATAGAGAAAGTATGGGAATACAGATCCGACACCGGTGTACCTCTTGGATTTACCCTCGATGCCGGTGCCAACGTGCATTTACTCTTCCCAGGCGAAAGCAGTGAAGAGGTTTACCGTTTTATCAAAAGCGACTTGGTTGAGCATTGCGATCAAGGAGGTATGCTATTTGATAAAGTGGGTGTGGGTGGTACAAAGCTTTCCTGATCGATCATAGGTCCGTAGCCCAATATAATTTTACCCCTAAATATGACTATAAGTGCAATCAATACTTCATGGAGTATCTCTTCGTTATATTTTTGTACTTTTACCTAAGATTTTAAAGTTCGATGAAAGGACCGCTCTTCTATTCTAAAATTCTTCTCTTCGGAGAATACGGCATAATCAAAGATTCCAAAGGTCTCTCAATTCCTTATAACTTTTTCAAAGGAGCATTGAAGACCGATAATGGCTTAGCTGAAGAGGCGCAAAAGTCGAATAGGAAATTAAAGGATTTTGCCGGATACCTCGAACAACTCCATCAGAACGAACCCGAATTGGTTTCCTTCGACCTGGAAAGATTCAACGCTGATATTGATCAGGGTATGTATTTCGACAGCTCGATTCCGCAAGGTTACGGTATTGGTAGTAGCGGTGCATTGGTAGCAGCGATCTATGATAAATACGCTAATAAAAGGATTACTGTACTGGAAAATCTTACACGGGATAAGCTGCTTACCTTAAAGAAGATCTTCGGCAGGATGGAATCTTATTTCCATGGGAAGTCTTCCGGTCTTGATCCCCTGAACAGTTATCTAAGTCTGCCGATCCTCATCAATTCTCAGGATAATATTGAATCGACCAGTATTCCCTCTCAGAATAGAGAAGGTAAAGGTGCTGTGTTCCTATTGGATAGTGGAAGCACTGGCGAGACCGCTCCTATGGTTCAGATCTTTATGGAAAAAATGAAGAATGAGGGATTCAGAAATGTAATCAAGGATGAATTCATCAAGCATACCGATGCCTGTGTCGAGGATTTTATAAGCGGGAACGTAAAATCGTTATTCAGCAACCTAAAACAACTATCTCATGTGGTTCTGGATCACTTTAAACCGATGATACCCAAAGAATTCCATAAACTCTGGAAATTAGGCATCGAAACCAATGATTATTATCTAAAACTTTGTGGTTCTGGCGGTGGCGGTTATATACTGGGCTTCACTCAAAACCTGGAACAAGCTAAAAAGACCTTGCAAGGACATGATTTGGAAGTAGTCTACACTTTCTAAATCGTCCGATAATGCTTAGCAGAAAGAACAGACTCCTGCTTCTGAAAGGCCTGAGCTTATTTTCCATAATTCGGGGATACAATATCCTTGTCATAGCCCTGGCTCAATATCTTGCTTCCATTTATATACTCGCCCCGGATTTGCCTCTAAGGGAAGTGGTCTTAGACCTTAATCTATTTGTCATCGTCTTTGCTTCTGCTCTGGTAATCGCTGCCGGATATATCATCAATAGTTTTTATGATTCAGAGAAAGACCTGATCAATAGACCCAGGAAGAGTATGCTCGACAGGCTGGTGAGTCAGCGCACTAAACTGAGTGCTTATTTTGTTCTTAATTTTCTTTCCGTATTGCTGGCGAGCTATGTCTCCTTCAGAGCTACACTGTTCTTTTCAGCTTATATATTCGGTATATGGATATACTCCCATAAGCTCAAGAGAATCCCAATGTTGGGTAATATTGTCTCGGCTACTTTGGCGATAACACCTTTTTTTGCGGTTTTTGTTTACTATAAAAATTTTGAAACTGTCATTTTCGTGCACGCCATCTATCTATTTCTTCTGATCCTGGTGCGTGAACTGATCAAAGACATGGAAAATATGGCTGGTGATCTGGCCCAGGGCTACAGGACTATTCCCCTTTTGTACGGCACCAATGTTTCTAAGATACTGGCGAGTATCCTGGTCTTGCTAACCTTGTTGCCGGCATTGTTGCTTATCTATTCTTTTGATGTGGGGATTATGTACTTGTATTTCTTTGGGAGTATTTTCTTTTTAATAGGTTTCCTTGCTCTTTTATGGAAATCAAATTCTAAGAAACACTATATCTGGCTACACAATATTCTGAAATTCATAATTGTGGCAGGGGTCTTTAGTATACTGCTGATCGATGTAGACCTTGTACTAAACAGAATCTTATCATGAAAAATCAGTTAAGAGTCGCTATGGCTCAATTAGCACCTGTGTGGCTTGATAAAAATAAATCCCTGGACCTTGTATGCTCTGGTATTGAGGAAGCGGCAATAGAAAAAGCTGAATTACTGGTTTTCGGCGAAGCTTTTTTACCTGGATATCCATTTTGGCTGGCCTATACCGATGGGGCCGCCTGGGATCGGGCGGTTAATAAAGAGTTGCATGCTCATTACGCCAGAAATGCCATCTGTATCGAAGAGGGAGATTTGGATGCCGTGACCCAACTGGCGCGGAAGTACGAAATGGCCATCTATCTTGGGATTATTGAACGACCAACAGACCGCGGAGGACATAGCCTCTATTGCTCACTGGTCTATATCGACCAGAGCGGAACCATAAGATCTGTCCACCGTAAATTGCAACCCACCTACGATGAAAGGCTCACCTGGGCCCCTGGTGATGGACATGGTCTGCAGACACACCGGTTAAAAGCCTTCACCCTGGGAGGACTCAATTGCTGGGAAAACTGGATGCCTCTGGTACGTGCAGCGCTTTATGGATTGGGAGAAGATCTACATGTTGCGGTTTGGCCAGGTAGCGATCATAATACCGAAGATATTACCAGATTTATAGCACGCGAATCGCGAAGTTATGTGATTTCGGTTGGCGCTTTGATGCGAAATAAGGATTTTCCGGCCGAAACACCACATCTTCAAAGTATTCTAGATAAAGCTCCAGCTATTCTGGCGAACGGAGGAAGCTGTATTGCCGGACCCGATGGGGAATGGATAATCAGTCCAGTGATCGATAAAGAAGGAATAATTTACGAGGAGCTGGATTTCAACCGGGTATTGGAAGAACGTCAGAATTTTGACCCCTCAGGCCACTATTCCAGACCCGATGTGACCCGCTTGATACTTAATCGTGAACGCCAGTCGACACTTGAGTTTCCTAAATAGTATAGATTCCAAGGGTCTTTCCTACCTTTGCGCAAATTAAATAAATGAGCAGCGGAAGCAAGTACCATAGAAAAGGGAAGCCTAAGTCCAAAAGGCATTTTTCAAAACCGCCAGAGCGATCCCATCAGGAGGCTACGTCTCAAAAAAGCCCCAAGGTAAATACCGAACAGCAAGGAGATCGTATTCGCCTGAACAGGTATCTCGCAAATGCCGGTATATGTTCCAGGAGAGAAGCAGACACCTTCATTGCGGCGGGTAGTGTGAGTGTAAACGGAAAGACGATAACAGAGATGGGTTATAAAGTGAGTACCGGAGATACTGTTCGATTCGATGACAGGGTCCTCTCGCTGGAAAAAAAAGAATATATACTACTGAACAAGCCTAAGAATTTTATCACCACCACCAGGGATGAAAAAGGCAGAAGGACCGTCATGGAACTCATATCCAATGCCAGTAAATCCAGATTGCTACCGGTGGGCCGGCTCGACAGGAACACCACCGGACTGCTACTGTTTACCAACGATGGTGATCTGGCAAAGAAACTTACACATCCGAAGCATGAGATACGAAAAATATATCATGTTGAACTCGACAAGAACTTAAACGCCACTGATTTTAAAAAGATCCAGGCAGGACTGGACCTCGATGATGGACCTGTGGTGGTAGATGAAATCAGTTTTATCGAGAACAAATCAAAAAAGGAAGTGGGGATCAAAATTCACAGCGGAAGGAACCGGATCGTCAGGCGAATATTCGAACATCTGGGCTATCATGTCGTAAGATTGGATCGAGTGATCTTTGCAGGACTGACAAAAAAAGACCTCCCGAGAGGTCATTGGCGCCAGCTTACCTCCCAGGAGGTGATCAATCTAAAGAACCAACGCTGATCGGATTTAGACATTGGGTTTGGATTTGGCCGTGAGCAGTTTATTAACCGTTTGCCAGAAGGGCATCGAAGCAGGGTGGGGCGCCGACGTGTCTTCAGCGTCTTCAAAATAAGAACCGATTAGAAGTTTTAGGAAGGTTATCTGATCATTATCGCCTAAAAAATCCTCATAGGCCATATCCCATCGTTCAAATTCACGGCCTTCTCTTTCAGCGTATGAAATCAGCTCGATATCGCGATGCCTTTCATCTTTTTTGATTTCATCGTAGAGTTCCAACACCTTGATCTGGTTTCCTTCGAGATACTGTATAAAATCCCCCTCATAGAAAAGCAGACAACCGGTTATGCCAAGCTTTTCATTCTTAACTCTGGCTTTATCGAGCATTTGCTGAATGTCCTGACGCCTGAAAGAAGACGTCGCTACAGAACGGTAAATCAGACAAAACATCTGTAATAATCAAAGTTTGGTTTCTTTAAATATAGAGGTTTCTTCATTAACCTAAAAGCGGCTACTGCTGTAAGGCTGCCTTCATTTTCAATCGGATCTTGTCCAGGCAAAGATCACCAATACTACCCTGATGCGTGTGATTAAGCGCTCTTTTAGGTTCAAAAGTTCCTTTTCGAATTTCTTCACCCACCTGTTTATAGGCGTCCCTGAACGGGACTCCCTGCTGTACCAATTCGTTGACGCTTTCAACTGAATAAATAAATTTATATTTTGGATCATCCAGGATATGTTCGTTCACATTAATACTTGGCAGCGCCGATGAAATCATGTCCAGACAGGCTTTCATATCCTGTAAAGCGGGAAGGATCACCTCTTTTGTGAGTTGAAGATCTCTGTGATAGCCACTGGGCAGATTGTTGACCAGAAGCGTGAGTTGGTTAGGAACTGCCTGGATCTTATTGCACTTTGCCCTGATAAGCTCAAAGACGTCGGGGTTCTTCTTATGAGGCATGATACTACTACCAGTGGTGTATTCCTCAGGGAAAGAGAGAAAATTGAAATTCTGACTCATGTACAGGCAGATATCCATTGAGAATCTCGACAGTGTTCCGGCCAGCGTTGCCAATCCGAATGAAGTAATTTTCTCGACCTTACCCCGTCCCATCTGGGCAGCGATCACGTTATATTTCTGGGTGTAAAACCCTAATCTGTCACTTGTGAATTCCCTGTCGACAGGGAAAGAACTCCCATATCCGGCAGCACTTCCAAGCGGATTCTGGTCTACTACTTTTAGGGCGGCATTCAACATATACATGTCATCGACCAATGATTCTGCATAGGCAGAAAACCACAGCCCGAAGGATGAGGGCATAGCTACTTGAAGGTGTGTATAGCCTGGCATCTGTACACCCTTGTATTTTTCCGCAAGGGCGATCAACTGTTCAAATAACTCGACAGACATATCCCGTATTTGTCCCAGCTCGTCTTTTAGAAACAATTGGATCGCGACCAGTACCTGATCATTTCGGGACCGTGCCGTGTGAATCTTTTTACCGGTATCTCCCAAGCGTTGAGTCAACAAATACTCAATTTTGGAATGCATGTCCTCAAATTCATCTTCTATGGTGAAGTTGCCTTTGGCGATATCGCTTCCGATCAGATCCAATTCTATTGTTAATGCATCGGTTTCAGAAGAGGTTAGTAAGCCGATTTTACCCAGCATTGCAGCATGGGCCTTTGAAGCGATCACATCGTATTTTGCTAATGCCAGATCGAGTTCCCTATCATTACCAACAGTAAACCGATCTACTTTAGCATCGGGATGGCTTCCTTTGTCCCAGAGTTTCATATGGTGCTTATTTTGATTCTACTAGTCTTATTATCAACAGGCTTACCGACAAATCGATCAGTCGGCGAGCAGAAATTCTTTTAAGAGATCTATATATATGGCAATTCCCTCTTCTATTTCCTGAACATAGATATATTCATCGGCGGAGTGCGATCTTGTACTGTCGCCCGGGCCAAGTTTTAGAGACTGGCAACTCAGTGCTGCCTGGTCCGACAATGTCGGAGAACCATAGGTCTTCCTGCCCATTTCAATACCAGCCAGTACCAGGGGGTGATCTTTGTCAATAGACGAGGAATTTAAGCGCAACGATCTCGCTTTGAGTTCGCAGGGCGCATCACCGATGAGGATATCGGCGATCTCCTGATTCGAATAACAATCATTAACCCGCACATCGATGACCATATTCACCTCGGCGGGTACCACATTGTGCTGATCCCCAGCCTTAATTTGGGTTACCGTAATTTTTGTCTCCCCTAAGGTTTCCGATACCTTTTCAAAAGAATATTCCTGAAACCATTTAAGCACCTCTATGCTATTATAAATAGCATTATTACCGTTTGGATGTGCAGCATGAGAAGGGGTACCCTTTACCACTCCATCGAAGACCACCAATCCTTTTTCGGCTATTGCCAATTGCATTTGAGTAGGCTCCCCGACTATAGCTACTTCGATTGGAGGTAACAACGGCAATACACTGTTAAGACCATTAGGCCCTGAGCTTTCTTCTTCGGCAGAAGCTACAATGATCAGGTTATGACTCATTTCGCTATTGTTGTAATAAAAGGAAAACAAAGCCAGTAAGGAAACAAGACATCCACCGGCATCATTGCTTCCCAGCCCGTAGAGTTTTCCATCCTCGATCACGGCCTCAAAAGGATCTTTGGTATAAGCGGCATTCGGTTTTACCGTATCATGGTGGGAATTGAGCAGTACACTGGGTTTGGCCGGATCAAAGAATTTATTCATCGCATATATATTATTGCGATGTCTTTGAAAGGATATACCCTGAGAACTAAACCAATTTTCGATCAGGGCGGCCGTCCTGTCTTCCTCTGAAGAAAAAGAAGGGGTGGCAATTAGTTGCATTAAAAGCAAAATCGCCTTTTCCGTAAGCTCTTCTATAACGCTGCTCATAGTGTAATGGTTGTAAATTCCTTCGCATCCTTCTCGAGCATGCTAATATCTCCGATGCATACCTTATGTACTCCTGCATCCAATGCGCTGAAACTATTGTACAGTTTTGGCAACATTCCTTCACCGATTATTTGCTGTTCCAGTAATTGCTTATAGCTTTTTTTGTCAATTTTTCTAATGAGTGTATCTGCCTCCTCAATGTTATGCAAAACACCCTTTTTTTCAAAGCAATACCACAGAGAGACCTGAAAAGCATTGCTAAGGCCAATGGCCAGTTCTGAGGCAATGGTGTCCGCATTGGTGTTGAGCAACTGCCCGGCACCGTCGTGTGTAAGGGCACAAAATACGGGTGTTATGTTGTTTTTGATCAGTTGTGCGATCGGTTCGGTATTAACCTTTTGTATATCTCCCACAAATCCGAAGTCTACCTCGCCTACAGGGCGTTTATGGGCAAGAATCGTGTCCCCGTCTGCACCACATAATCCGATAGCATTGCAATTATAGGCCTGTAATCCGGCTACGATAGATTTATTCACCAGACCGGCATAGACCATGATAGCCACCTCAAGGCTTTTATCGCTTGTAATCCTTCTGCCCTTGTAGAGTTTTGAAACTACCCCCAGCTTACCTTCCATCTCTGTAGCCCGCTTGCCTCCGCCATGCACAAGGATTTTATAACCATCCATCTGTGCAAATCGTTCCAAAAGAGCATTGAGCTTCGCCTGATCCCCGATAATCTGACCACCGACTTTTACAATGTCAAGCACTGGTTTTCTATTTTCCTTCATCCTAACCATTTGAATGCGAATCCAATAATTTTTTTAGTACCAGTTGTGCGGCATAGGTACGGTTGTTTGCTTGAGCGTGAATCAGGGATTTATTGCTGTCGAGGACTGCATCTTCAACCACTACGTTTCTTCGAACGGGCAGGCAATGCATAAAATGGGCATTACCCAGTTTCGCTTCCGTCATCATCCATTCACGGTTCTTATGCAAAATCCTACCATAATCCTGATAGCTGCTCCAGTTTTTTGCGTAGACAAAATCTGCATTCTCCAATGCTTTTTCCTGATCATATTCTATTCTGCAATTACGGGTTATTTCAGGATTCAGTTCATATCCCGGTGGATGGGTGAGTATAAAATCGGCCTTGCTGATTTGCATCAGTTCGACGAATGAATTTGCCACCGCATGGGGCAGTGGTCTTGGGTGCGGAGCCCAGGATAATACCACCTTGGGGGTTTCTGTTTTTCTGAATTCTTCAATGGTGATCGCGTCGGCGAGTGCTTGTAAAGGATGGTGAATTGAACTTTCCATATTAACTATGGGCACTCCGGCGTATTTCGCAAATCCATTGAGGACTAATTCGGCCTCATCGCTTTGTTTGTCCTGAAGCGAGGCAAAAGCCCTTACGGCGACGATATCACAATACTGAGCCACTACCTGGGCGGCTTCCTTTATATGTTCTGCGCTATGCCGGTCCATCACCGATCCTTCTTCAAAATCGAGTATCCACCCATCCTTACCAATATTCATAACCATCACATCCATACCCAGATTAAGGGCAGCTTTATGTGTACTCAAACGTGTCCTCAGACTGCTGTTAAAAAATAGCATAGCCAGGGTCTTGTTTTGCCCGAGACTTCGAAAGCGCAATGGATCTTTCTTCAGGTCAATGGCCGTATTAACCCATTGAGACAGATCGTCTATATCTTTTACGGTCAGGTAATTCTTCATATTAATTCCTCTTTAAGGGCGTTGAAAAACCGTTCGATCTCTTTTTTACCGATCGTAAGGGCCGGCAGGATTCTGAGGACCTTTTTGTTCTTGGAACTGCCGGTGAATATCCGATGGTCAAAGATGAGTTTTTTTCTGAGCTCAGCCACCTCAAAATCAAATTCGAGCCCCAGCATCAATCCTCTGCCCTTTACCTGAATCACCTGTGGGATCTTTGACGCCAATGACCTAAAAAACTTTTCCATCTCAGCTGCGTTTTTCATCAGCTCTTCCTGTTCTATAACCTCCAATACCGAAATAGAAGCCGTACAGGCAAGGTGATTCCCTCCAAAAGTAGTTCCGAGCATCCCGTGGCGCGATTCGAATTGTTCATGTATAAGCACCCCTCCAACCGGAAATCCGTTACCCATACCTTTTGCGATTGTAATCAGATCGGGTTTTATGCCATGGTGTTGAAAGCCAAAAAACAGGCCTGTTCTCCCAAAACCAGACTGTACTTCATCGGCAATCAGGATAATGTCTTTTTCCCTGCACTTCCCTGAAACCAGTTTGTAAAACTCTGTAGTAGGCTGATCCAATCCTCCCACACCCTGAACAGCCTCTAAAATCACAGCGCAGACTTCCTTATCCTCAATGGCTTTAAGGAAACTTTGAGCATCGTTCAGGTCGAGGAATTCAACAGGTTGAATTTTATTGATCGGGGCTTGAATCGAACTGTTGTCTGTAACGGCTACCGCAGCAGAAGTCCTTCCGTGAAAGCTGTTTTTAAAAGCTATCACTTTTGTCTTGCCGGTATAAAAGGAAGCCAGTTTAAGTGCATTTTCGTTGGCCTCTGCCCCAGTACTGCACAAGAATAGTTTGTAATCCCTACAATCAGATAGGGATTGAAGCTTTAAGGCGAGTTTTTCCTGGAGCGGGTTCACCACAGAATTGCTATAAAAACCGATATTATCCAACTGGTGCTTTAACCTTTTGATATAGTGTGGATGGGAATGACCGATGGAAATTACTGCATGACCTCCGTAAAGGTCAAGATAAGACACACCCTGAGCATCGGTAATATATACCCCTTCGGCTGATACCGGTTCAATGTCGTACAAAGGATATACTTCAAAAAGCGCCATATACTAATTTGCAGATTTAAACTCGCTTATCTTTTCGTAGGACACTACAATACCACGGATCAAAGAGGAACTCAGCCCCTGATGCTCCATTTCGTTAAGCCCTTGTATGGTACAACCCATCGGGGTAGTAACTTTATCTATTTCTTCTTCGGGATGATTTCCCGATTCGATAAGCAGGCCTGCAGCCCCGTTGCAGGTATGCATAGCGAGTTCCTGAGCTTCTTTGGCATCGAAACCCAATTGAATGGCTCCTTGTGTGGTAGCCCTGATCAGGCGCATCCAGAAAGCAATTCCGCTGGCACATATCACTGTGGCGGCCTGCATAAGCTCTTCCGGAATCTCAAGCGTATGCCCCATGCGATCAAAGATGGCCTTTGCGAGCTCAATTCGCTTTTTGCCCATATCGTTACAACAGATACAGGTCATTGACTTGCCTACTGAAATTGCCGTATTGGGCATACTTCGGATAATATAATTGTCCTTTCCAAGAATGGATTCCATTTTTTCAATACTAAAACCCGTTATCGTGGAAATAAGCACATGCTTGTCTGTAAGCAACGGTTTTACTTCGAGCAGAATATCGGCAAAATGGCCGGGTTGCACAGCAAAGATCAGAACATCCGATTCCTTAACGGCCATGACGTTATCTGAACCGACCGTAACATTACCGTAATTCTCAAAATGGCGGATACTTTCCGGATGCCTTTTGGTGAGGAACATCGTTGTGGCTCCATTGCTGTGAAGTATTCCCTTTGCTATCGAAATCCCAAGATTTCCCGCTCCGATGATGGCTATTTTCATATTTGTTTTGTTTGATTCAAAAGTTCGCTGTCTTATTTATTAAAATACTCCCGCTTTCAGTTTCAATCCTTTTCGCTGGTCAAGGCCAAACATCAGGTTCATATTTTGTACCGCCTGGCCCGATGCTCCTTTCAGCAGATTATCGATGGCCGATGTTATCAATAAAATATTATCGTGTTTGTGCAGGTGTATATGGCATTGATTGGTATTTACCACCTGTTTCAATTGTATGGGTTGCTCTACGAGCTGGGTAAATACGGCAGTGGAATAAAACCTCTGATATAATTCACGGGCTTCGGATTCACTACCACTGAATTCGGTATAGGCCGTGACGAGAATTCCCCGGCTGAAATTTCCTCTATGGGGTATAAAATACAATTTCCCTGCTCCTTTATGCAAAGAGGAGATCGTCTGATCAACCTCCTTCAGGTGTTGGTGGGTGAAGGGTTTATACCATGAGATATTATTGTTGCGCCAGCTAAAATGAGTGGTTGGTGATGGTTTGATACCCGCTCCCGTACTTCCAGTAACCCCATTGATGTGAATAGGCGATTGTAAAAGCTGTTCGCTTGCAAGGGGCAGCAAAGCCAGTTCAATGGCGGTGGCAAAGCATCCAGGGTTCGCCACATTTTGGGCCTTGGAGATCTTCGCAGAATGGACTTCAGGTAATCCGTAAACAAATGTTCGGTTGCCCAGAATCGAATTTTCCTCATGCCGGAAATCAGTACTGAGGTCAATGATCCTGGTATGATCGGATACGGTATTCTTCTTTAAGAATTCACGCGAATGGCCGTGTCCCAGGCAGAGAAAGATCACGTCTGCGTCAGTGTCGATTTTATCGGTGAACAAAAGCTCCGTAATACCTGTCAGGTCTGGGTGGGCCTTAGATATTTCGGTTCCAGGCCGTGTGCTGCTGTACACGAATTCCAGGGATATTTCTTCGCGCTGAAGAAGGAGGCGAATAAGTTCTCCTCCTGTATAACCAGATCCTCCAACAATTCCTGCTTTAATCATGATTTTGCTCAGTTTGATTCGCTATTTTTCCTGGATTGGAGAGTATTTTAATAAACCCTTTGGCATCCACTGCTGTCCATCCCTTGTTCATCTCACCATAGCTCCCAAAACCTCTATTCATCAGGTCGTAAGGCGACTTAATACCATCTAGGGTAAATCGATAAGGATGAAGAGTTATATAGACCTCTCCTGAAACCTTTCTCTGGGTATCCGTGAGAAAGGCTTCAATATTGCGCATCACCTCATCAAGGTAATTCCCTTCATGAAGCAGCATACCATAGAAATTGCCCAATTGCTCCTTCTGATATTGCTGCCATTTGCTGAGCGTGTGCTTTTCGAGCAGGTGGTGTGCTTTGATGATTATCAAGGAGGCGGGGGCTTCGAAACCTACCCGGCCCTTGATACCGATAATAGTATCCCCGACATGTATATCCCTGCCGATAGCATAACGACTGCCGAGTTCATCGAGCTTTTCTATTATAGCTACCGCCCGGTCTGCTTTATCATTTATCGCCACAGGTTCACCTCTGTCGAAACTCAATTTTATGTGCTGAGGTTCAGTTTCCTGCAATTGGCTGGGATAGGCTTCTTCAGGTAATGGAAGATGGGAGGTCAGCGTTTCGTCCCCACCAACCGAAGTACCCCATAAACCTTTATTGATGGAATATTTTGCTTTTTCCCAGTTCATATCGATGCCTTCATTTTTCAAATAGGCAATCTCCTCCTCCCGGGATAGTTTATGGTCACGGATCGGTGTCACTATCTCCAATTCGGGTGCGAGGATCTGGAAAATACTGTCAAATCGGACCTGATCGTTTCCAGCCCCCGTACTACCATGGCCGATATGTGTAGCGCCCAATTGTTTGGCGTATTTTGCTATTTCCATGGCCTGAACGATCCGTTCTGCACTGACCGACAAAGGGTAGGTATTGTTTCTCAGAACATTGCCAAAGATCAGGTACCTGATTACCGTATCGTAATAGGTTTGAACGGCATTGAGAGAGGCAAATGATTTTGCTCCAAGTACCAGGGCCTTTTTCTCTGTTTCAGCGATCTCCACCTGGCTAAATCCGCCGGTGTTTACACTTACCGCATGTACTTCGAACCCCATTTCTTTCGAGAGGTATTTTGTGCAATACGAGGTATCTAAACCTCCACTATAGGCAAGAACCAATTTTTTCATGAGGTTTTTTTATTGAGAAACAGTCGGGTCTTTATCTTTTGAAGACGACTAAAGGCCTTACTGTTGAGTTTATCTTTTTTGATTTTGGTTCGTTTGTCCGGGTCATACAGCATTCCGGTGCAAAGACACATTTTCCGATCGGTCCTGGTCAGGATATCAAAGTTCTTACACGTCTGACAGCCCCTCCAAAATTCCGGATCGTTGGTGAGTTCAGAAAAGGTTACGGGTTTATACCCAAGCTCGTAGTTCATTTTCATCACCGCAAGACCTGTGGTAATCCCAAAAATTTTGGCATCCGGAAATTTTTTCCTGGAAAGCTCAAAAATAGCCCTCTTTATTTTTTTGGCCAGCCCCATCTTTCTGTAATCAGGATGAACGATAAGCCCTGAGTTGGCAACAAATTTCTTATGACCCCATACTTCGATATAACAGAAGCCTGCAAATTTATCCCCATCGAGCGCAATCACGGCATTTCCATTGACCAGCCGTTGTATAATATATTCTGCCGATCTTTTCGCGATACCGGTACCCCTTACTTTGGCCGATTCGGATATCGTCTGACTGATGACCTGTGCGTATTTTATATGTGACTCATTCGCAATTGCAATTTTCATTGCCTTGAATATTTTGAAATAATGAGAAAGACTTTTAAGAGGTTTGCGGAAATGGACGCACCTATTTCCAATACAGAAGCACACCCTTACGGGCGAGGGCGAACGCGGAACAATGCGGAGACGATAGAATTTAACCTAATGTTATGTTGTGCTTCGTTATTCATTGAACTTCAAATGTACAAATAAAATTGAACTGGTATAAACAGGGTCTTAATTTTTTGAAATTATCAATTTTGGCCCTTCTTGCCTGATGATTTCATAGATCATAAATCCGAATACGATAAAATACTCAACAGCAAGTAACCAGGGTTGCTCTTCAAACCCGGCTTCACCGTAGGCCGAGTAACTCAAGAAAATCACGGCTGACCAGACCAGCGGAAAGCGATACTCGGAAATTAGGCATAAGACCACCAGCGATATGATATACCAGGGGTGGACAGTGGTAGTAAGAAAGTAATAGATGCTTAAAACCCATAACATGGAAGCCAGAAGCGCGTTTAGTTTTCCATTTTTAAGGCGAATTGAAAAAACCAGGGTAGTGAAAACTACAATATACGGGGTGATCTTGCCATAGGTCTTAATCAAATGCCACGGTTTGATATCAAATGGGATAGCGAAATGTTTTAGTCCGTTATATAAACCTGCATTGAATTCAAAATTAGAAAACCATAGCCCGACGGTCTTGAAATAATGTTCAGGAAATTCAGGTATGTAAAACGGCCAAAGGACAATGATTGCTGTGAGTACAATTAGACTATAAAAAAGGAAGAGTTTTTTCCAGCTAAAATAGAAAAGGAATAATGGGAGAAATAATAATGGAATAAGTTTAAGTTGTATAGAAAGCGCCAATAGGATAGCCGCCCCCCATTGATTATTCTTCGACAGCAAAAAAAACGACCAGACCAGGAAAAATAGCATCACCCCCTCAAAATGAAGATTGCCGGTCAGTTCGATGATGACGAGAGGATTCAAAAAATACCAAAAGACCAGGTGAGGAGATTTATTCAGGTTTTTCAGCAGCTTTCTTCCAAAATATAGCAGACCAAGATCGGCCAGTATGATAATCGCTCTCATGGCGACCACTGAACCGAGGATTTTATGTGATCCGAGAAAGGCGGCAAGCGCAAATAATATTTGATTAAGCGGGGGATAATTGCTGAAATTTCTCGAACTTAAACTGCCCATACCTTCATGGAGCAGAGTGCCATTTTCAGGAACTGCCACCGCTTCATTAATGATGAAATCAGGGGTATAGAGGTAGGGGTTGATTCCCTGGAGAACCATTTCACCGTCCCAGATAAATCGGAAATAATCCTGTGAAAGTCCGGGTAGCCCAACGAGAAAAACGAGTCTGAAAAGGATTCCGGCCACCAGCAAAAACTTCAAATTCCATTTTTCGAACTGGATCAGCTTGAAACAAAAGAAGAACAACGCTCCGTAGAGCATCATCAATTTTATAAAATCACTACGCTCCAGATGAAAAGCGAACACGAAATAAAATAAGATGCTCGCCACAACGATCAGGATCGGAAATCGGTGTAATTTCCAATAGTTGGCAATTTGGTTTATCATTTCAGCCTGGTTTGTGCTGATACGAAGAACCGAAAAAATTAAAAATCAAACAACCGGTGTTATGGAAAAGATGTTGGTATTTAGGCTTTGGCGATCAATGATTTGAAGAAAACAAAGCTGAAGCCCAGAAAAAGCATTAAATGGAATGGAAAGAGACCAAAATCGTTCAGCGGGATGGCACTGTACATCCCAAAAAGAAAATACACCATCAACGCAAATTCTATGATCATATTGGGAGACATCTTTGTCG
>JAHEJJ010000012.1:56527-57853 GCA_024638915.1 Robiginitalea sp. | reverse complement strand
TTTCTGCATAAACGGGGTATTGATCCCGCAATAGCTACCGGGCCCTTTATCACTACCAGCAATGATATTTTCGGGATCCTGATTTATTTCTGGATCGCAAAAGTTATTTTGGGCATATAATTAAGGTTGATCTAAAATATTTATAATATTTAACGGAAGCAATAAAACGCTTCGCTTCAAGACCTTTATACTGATGAAAGTTACTGTAGGCGTTGTACAGGAGAGTCCTGTTTTTTTTGATAAGGAGGCCACTTTCGAGAAGATCGCAAGGATCACCGAGGAATTCGCAGGCAAAGGATGCGAAATATTGGTATTCCCCGAATCTTTTATTCCTGGTTATCCGAGAGGTTTTACCTTTGGCGCCAAGGTGGGTAGCCGTTCCAAAGAGGGGAGGGAACAGTTTCTGGTATATTCTAATGAGTCTTTCGATCCTTATTCAAAAGACATTGATTTTCTGGAAGATCTGGCCAAAAAGCAGGGCGTTTACCTCATCATGGGAGTAACAGAGAAGGAAACCAAAAGCGGTACCCTGTACTGTTCGGTACTCTATATTTCACCCTCAAGTGGATTGCTCGGCATCCATCGGAAATTAAAACCTACCGGAACCGAAAGATTGATCTGGGGAGAGGGGTCGGGAGAATCACTGGTCACCTTCCAAACTAAAAAAGGAAAGCTTGGAGGTCTGATTTGCTGGGAAAACTATATGCCCGAAGCGCGCATGGCCATGTATTCCAAAGGTATTGAGATCTATATTGCCCCTACCGCCGATGCGCGGGATAGCTGGATCGACACAATGAGACATATCGCCCTGGAGGGCAGGTGCTTCGTTTTGGGCTGTAATCAATACTTTAGGCGTTCAATGTATCCAGAATCGTATAAAAAATTGCTCCCCAAAGATCCTGATCTGATTTGTCGTGGAGGAAGTGTTATTATATCCCCTCTGGGAGAGATCCTCGCCGGACCACTTTTTGAAAAGCAAGGGGTTTTGATCGCTGAACTCGATCTGGACGATGTGGTTAGAAGCAAGCTCGACTTCGATGTTAACGGACACTATGCCAGGCCCGATATTTTCGATCTCAGTATAAGAAATCAGCCCGATATAATAATCGAAAAGCCGTGATAAGAAATTTCAAGAAAAAAATTCGCAAGGGCATCGTTCTTCTGATGTTACTGCTATCTGTCAGCTATCTCTGCCAGTGCAGCAACCAGGATCCGATTGTACCCGAGCTCGAATACTCAGGTCAACTCGTCTTATTTGGAGAAGGTTCTATTTCGACTCCACTTTACGAACGAGACATCGCCATCAGTCCGGAAGGAGATGAAATG
>JAHEJJ010000012.1:0-56427 GCA_024638915.1 Robiginitalea sp. | reverse complement strand
CCAGGATCCGATTGTACCCGAGCTCGAATACTCAGGTCAACTCGTCTTATTTGGAGAAGGTTCTATTTCGACTCCACTTTACGAACGAGACATCGCCATCAGTCCGGAAGGAGATGAAATGATTTATACCACGGGTAATATTTATTGTATTGGCCTTGAGGAACTCAGGCTAAACTAACCCAGTAAAAATAAAGTCCTTTACAAAATGAAACCGATTAACATACTCGAGAAATTCACTCATATCAATTCTCACTGGCATCCTCATCAGGTGGCAACTGTAGACGATATGCAGGTGATACTGGCCAGGATCAAAGGTGAATTTGTATGGCATAAGCATGAGGAGGAGGACGAACTTTTTCAGGTGATCCAGGGAACCTTATATATGCAGTTCAGAGACCGCACAGAAGTGGTGCATGAGGGCGAGCTCATTGTGGTGCCAAAAGGCGTGGAACATTGCCCGTCGACAAAAGATGGAGAAGATGTCCTGCTTTTGCTTTTCGAACAAAAATCAACCTCACATACAGGGCAGATACAACACGAATTGACTAAAACCGATTATCCTAAAATCTAAACCGATATGCGCGTGCTTCATTTAGACAGCAATCATCCGTTGCTCATTGAACAATTTGATGGACTGGGATTTGTAAATGACGAAAATTATACGGCTTCCAAGGCTGCGATCGAAGAAATCGTAAAGGACTATGATGGTATCATTATTCGCAGCAGGATGCCCCTTGATCGTAGCTTACTTGAAAAGGCAGTGAATCTGAAATTCATCGGAAGGGTGGGCGCGGGACTTGAAAATATCGATGTTGAATTCGCAAAGGAAAAAGATATTTTTCTTGCGGCGGCTCCTGAGGGAAACCGAAATGCTGTGGGTGAACAATGCCTTGGCATGTTGCTTAACCTTCTGCAGAAGGCGAATAAGTCCGATCGGGAAGTTCGCCAGGGAAAATGGGACAGGGAAGGTAACCGTGGTGAAGAACTTGATGGAAAAATCGTGGGTATCATCGGCTATGGGAATACTGGAAAAGCCTTTGCCCGAAAACTAATGGGATTTGATGTAGAAGTGATATGCTATGATATCATTGGAGGAGTTGGTGACGACTATGGGCGCCAAGTGGGCATGATGGAGATATTTCAAAAAACCGATGTGCTGAGCTTACATGTCCCAGAGACTCAAGAGACCATCGCGATGGTTAATTCGGAGTATCTTTCGTCTTTTCAAAAAGACATATGGCTTCTTAACACCGCTAGGGGTAAATGTGTGATTACAAAAGATCTGGTTGCCGCCCTGCGCACCAAAAAAGTAAAGGGCGCTGGATTAGATGTTCTGGAATACGAAAAGTCATCTTTCGAACATCTGTACGACAATGATGAAATACCAACTGAATTCAAATATCTTATCAATGCTGACAATGTTGTCCTCAGTCCGCATGTTGCAGGCTGGACTGTTGAAAGTAAAATAAAACTTGCTCAGACTATTGTGGACAAGATCAGGGATCGGTTTTGTTAAGCGGTAAGTCAGAGGTCATTGTCAGGCCCTTCCATCAATTTTAGAATTAGAATACTCCGGGCAGTGCAGCCTGCCTAATTTGGAATTTCATACATTAGTATGAGATAGTTCCCCCACTGAATATTTATTTTGTCGCGTTTTTTATCGTAATCGCATGAAAAATATAGTCATCAGATATGGGATATATGGTTTTCTCCTGGCGTTGATCGTTTTCCTTTTGGCGCTTTATTTCGGTCAGGGAGTCGATTTCAACACCCAGGAACTCATCGGGTACTTTGCGATGATCGCTAGTCTTTCGTTTGTTTTTTTTGGCATAAAACGTTTTAGGAGTATTATTGGAAAGGGGCAGATCGGTTTTAGGCGCGCCGTTCTTATCGGATTGTTGATATCCGCTTTTACCGGTCTTGGAATTGCCCTGGCAGATTTTATCTATCTCAGTTGGATCAATCCGGATTTCTTTGAGGAATATACCGCCGTAATGAGATCAGAAGGGTACAAAGGGGAAATCCCTGATTATGGAAATGGCTTCATGGCTTTGGTCATGTTTGTAACGGTCATGGTGATCGGACTTGTGGTTTCATTGATTTCCGCTGTAATTCTTGCAAAAAAGATATGAGGTCAGACGCAAAAACGGTTAAGGCTTATCTGGAATCCCTGCCCGAAGGTAGGAAGCAGGCCATGAGCCGCCTTAGAGAAACAATCAGTCTTAATTTACCAAAAGGATTTACAGAAACGATGAGCTACGGTATGATCGGATATGTAGTCCCGCATGATCTATATCCTGAAGGATATCATTGCGATCCCAAACTACCTTTGCCGTTTATCAATATCGCTTCCCAGAAAAATTATATCGCATTTTACCATATGGGTATCTATGCCCATAAAGAGCTCTATACCTGGTTTACAAAAGCCTATCCGACGCATGTAAAGACCAAAATCGATATGGGTAAAAGCTGTGTAAGATTTAAGAATATCGATACGATCCCATACGAGCTTTTAGGTGAATTATGTGCTAAGATGTCTACGCAGCAATGGATTGAAACCTATGAATCCGTTGTCAAAAGAAATAGAAAAAAATGAAAAAACGCGTAACCGGTCTCGGTGGATTCTTTTTTAAATGCAAAGATCCTGATGCCATAAAAAAATGGTATAAAGAGCATCTGGGGCTTAACACCGACCAATATGGTTGTACTTTTTGGTGGAAAGACTCCTCTGGGAAGGACTGCTCCACTCAATGGAGTCCGTTTAGCGAAAAGACTGAATATTTTAGTCCCAGTCCGAAAGAATTTATGATGAATTTCAGGGTAGAGAATCTGGAAGAACTGCTGGCAACTCTTAAGGAAGAAGGGGTCACTATATTAGGAAAAGTGGAGGAATTCGAATATGGTAAATTCGGCTGGATCCTTGATGAAGAAGGAAATAAAATTGAACTTTGGGAACCGATTGACGAGGCATTTTTGTGAGGGACCCTAACCGATATTAAGCCCGGTAAGACTCCATATTTCAAACCTATTAATAGCAGTACCACAGGCAGTGGATTCCCAGGCAGAAAATTTTAACCCCTTCAAAATATTTGCTACATTTAACAGTATTATTAACCAACAAAATATCGACCATGTCAGACGATAACAAAGATCTCAACGATAAGGCTGAAGAAGCTTTCGAAAATGCTAAAGATTCTGCAGAAGAGGCAGCGGAAGAAGCGAAGGAAACGGCCGAGGAAGCAAAAACTGATTTTAAAGAAGAAGCCAAGAAAACAGCTAACGAATTCAAAGAAGGTTTAAAGGATGTGGGCGGTGATAACAAAAAGATCCTGGCCGGGATCCTGGCCATCATACTGGGTTCACTGGGGATCCATAAATTCATCCTTGGATATCAAAAGGAGGGCTTTATTTTACTCGGCGCCAGCATCGTTGGCTTTGCGCTCAGTTGTATAGGGGTTGGGGTATTTATCATATGGATTACAGGGCTTATCGGAATAATCGAAGGGATCATCTATCTGACTAAGTCGGATGAGGAATTCTACAATACCTATCAGGCCGGAAGCAAGCCCTGGTTCTAAAAAAAATAGCCGGATTTTCCCCTCCGGCTTTTATTATTTAATTTATTATCGTAATATTGCGATATATAAATAAAGAATGGGGATTACCAAATCACAAATCTTTAACGATCAGCAAAACGAATTGGCTGCTATTTTTCGCGTACTGGCCAATCCTGCCAGAATTGCCATCCTCGAATATATCGGAAGTCAGCAAGCCTGTATCTGTAATGATATTGTTGAACATATCGGCCTTGCTCAGCCGACGATCTCACAACATCTCAAGGAATTAAAAAGTATTCAATTGATTGAAGGTGAAATTGAAGGAAAGAAAATGTGCTATTGTATCAACCTCAGCCGTTGGAATGAAATTCAAAGCTTTTTAAACGAATTTTTTGATAACACCAGAATTAATTGTTGCTAATAAATACATCTTATGACTACTCAAGAATTATTATCCATTTTACAGGATCATTCCGATAAAAGCCTTTTGTTCGAATATGAAGAAAATGCTTTCGTAGGTGCTAATTACCACATAACGGAGATAAAAAATGTTACCGTTGATGCCGTAGACTGTGGCAGTGGAACCGACTATTGGAAAGAGACTGTTATTCAGCTCTGGGAAAGCCCGAAAGAAAGGGATAAAAAGGACTTTATGTCTGCCTACAAGGCGCTTGCTATTTTGAATAAGGTTCACCGTATAAAACCCATGGACCTGGAAGCCGAAGTAAAATTTGAATACAGCAACAGCAGCTTTCACACGGCTCAGTTATTTGTTGCCGATCACAACTATACAGACCGAAGACTCGTATTGAAATTAGCTATTAACAAGACAGATTGCAAAGCAAAGGAGGCCTGTGAGACCCCAAAAAAAGAAGCCGTGTGCTGTCCTCCCGAAAGCGGTTGTTGTTAATTCAAAGCCCATGGTAAGCATCCGTAAAATGATCGCATCGGACTGGCCAGCAGTATCTGAGGTCTATGCTGAAGGACTGGCAACAGGTTTTGCCACCTTCGAAACCGAGCTGCCCTCCTATGAAACCTGGAATCAAGACCACCTTGCCGATTGTAGATTCGTAGCCGAAAAGGAAGGCAGAGTAGCCGGCTGGGCGGCACTTTCACCTGTGTCAGACCGATGTGTTTACGGGGGAGTAGGCGAAGTCAGTGTCTATATCGGGGCTGAATACCGTGGCCTGGGAATTGGAAAACTTCTTATGAGGCACTTGATTGCCGAAAGTGAAAGGCTGGGGCTATGGACCTTGCAATCTGGTATCTTCCCGGAAAATCTCGGCAGTATTAGACTTCATGAAAATACAGGATTCAGGAAAATAGGATATCGTGAAAAAATCGGTAAGCTTCATGGTGAATGGAAAGACAATGTAATTTTTGAACGACGAAGCAAAAAAGTGGGGCGGGACCAGGATAACAATGACTAAGCATTAGATCCTGGTTAAAGTTGTAATTTCACCCTTATAAAACATAACATATGAAGAATATTTTGGTTCTATGTACCGGCAATTCCTGTAGAAGTCAGATGGCTCACGGTTATCTGGACGATTTTCTGCACGGCAATGCCAATGTCTACAGCGCTGGCATTGAGACCCATGGGCTTAATCCCGGGGCGGTAGCCATCATGAAGGAGGACGATATTGATATTTCCGGACATACCTCCAATCATATTGATGAATACGAAGGGATCGAATGGGATTATATCATTACCGTATGTGATCATGCCAAGGAAAACTGTCCTTTTATACCCTCGAAGAACGCGGTAAGGATCCACCACAACTTTTCAGATCCATCAAAAGTAACGGGAAGACCGGAAGATATTCATGAGGCGTTCCTGAAAACGCGTGAAGAGATTAAGTCCTTTATGTATGAACTTATTAAAGAAGAATTTGTTTAATCCGACTCACTGCTCTCCATAAATTTTCGCTCCAGCTCGGCCTGGAATTCTTCCATAACAGGTTTTACCGTACTCTCAGGTAAGTCAGCAATTTTGATATACATCAAGCCGTCAACGGCATTGTTGAACAAAGGGTCCACATTAAAAGCCACAACCTTGGCATTCTGCTTGATATATTTTTTGATCAAAACCGGCAACCGAAGGCTCCCCGGCTCCACCTCCTCTATTAGCTTGTCGAACTTGTTGAGGTCGGCCTCGGTTTCATCGAATACAAATTCCTTATCCGCGTCATTGAGTTTCACCTTGAACTCCTTTTTTGGCCTTATATATTGGGCTACGTAGGGGTCCCAGTAGTTCGACTTCATAAATTCGATCATCAGCGATTTTGAAAAATTGGAAAATTGATTGCTGATGCTTACCCCCCCGATGAGGTATTTGTGATCGGGATGTCGCAAGGTGGTATGTACAATTCCCTTCCAGAGCAAGAATAGTGGCATCGGCTTCTGCTGATATTCCTTTACGATATAGGCCCGTCCCATTTCGATGGACTGCTGCATCATCTTGTATAGTTCAGGTTCGAATCCAAAGAGGTCCTGCAGGTAAAAACCATCGATACCATACTTTTCAAAAATTTCTGAGCCCATACCCATTCTGTAAGCCCCGACAATTTTTTTATCGGCGTTATCCCAAAGAAATAAATGGTAATAATAAGAGTCAAATTTGTCGAGATCCACTGAATTATTGGTACCCTCTCCGATCGCTCTGAAGGTGAGTTCGCGTTGTCGCCCGATCTCGTTCAGTATAAATGGCATGTCTTTCTGTTTAGCGAGAAATACCTCGTAGTTCTTGCTTTGCAGCAACCGGCAATCCTTTTCACGTAACTTTTCAATTTCGCCTTCGATCACTTCCGTCCTGACCGCCTCAGCGATACGCCTTGCGGGTTTTGGTATTTTCAGTGTAGAGGGCAGTTGATCTATCAGTCGTTCCTTGGCATACGCATTGGCCAGAATATAGGTCTTCCTCCTTAATAGTTCTGTAAAATCTTCGAGGTTTTCCTGTTCCTTTTGGGTATTTACGGGAATAGGCTGTCCGATCCGCACCTTAATCGACCGGTTTCGCTGACTGGTGAGTTCCGAGGGCAACTTGGCCGTCCGGAATATATCATTGATCCTTGACAAACGGTAAAACAATTTACTGTTTTTTGCATGGAAATAGATGGGCACAATCGGCACTTCCGCCTTTTTGATCAGCTTAATAGCCGCCTCCTCCCAGGGCCGGTCTACAATCAGTTTTCCATCTTTATAAGTAGACACTTCGCCCGCAGGAAATAGGCCTAGCGGATGTTCCTCCCTTAAATGATTCAAAGCGTTCTTGAATCCTGCGAGACTGCTTTGTGCGTCCTTATGATTTTCAAATGGATTTACCGGTAAAATATATGGTGCAAGTGGCTCAATTCGCCTCAGCAGGAAGTTAGCAATGATTTTAAAATCGGGACGGTGTTCGAGCATCAATCTTAACAAGAGTACTCCGTCGATCCCGCCGAGAGGATGATTGCTTATAGTGATATAGGGGCCTTCTTTTGGAAGTCTCTTAAGATCCTCTTCAGGGACCTCAAAGTCGATCTCATAGTGTTCGATGATGGCATCGAGGAATTCCGGTGCTTTCAGATTCCTGTGCTTATCATAAAACCGATTGATACTCGACATCTGGGTGATCTTCATGAGTGTCCAACCCATAAAAGTCCCCATGAAACCATAGTGATCGATCTTAATGGCCCTTGCTACTTCCTTTGCATTCACTAATCCCATAAAACATACAAAATAAGGAGGGTAAAGATAGGAAAATAGCCATTAGTAAAGATTACAGAACAGCTGAAAATTGGTCTGTCAGGATTGGTTCACCACGAGTTGTACCGTCTCTTTCCCTCTTTGTTCCAGGAGTACTTCTCTCCCGTTCTCAAGCGATTCGATCGCTGCTGTGTCGAAATGTCTAATGGTATAGAGCGATACATTTTCATAATGCACTACCTTAAATTTTCCCTCCAGATTTTTTAGTAATTCTTCAAGTTTTCCAAATTTATTATCAACGCATACTGAAAAGCTGATAGCCGAATTCTGGATCAGATCTACCTTCATCCTGTAATCGTGTAGAAGCTTGAATAACTCTCCTATGCTATCTTCTACGATAAAAGAAAAATCTAGAGAGGAAAGTTTCATGAGTACCTGATTCTTTTTTACGATAAAACAGGGGATTTCCGGTTCAATTCCCATTCCTTTGCCTACCATGGTCCCAGGATCCTGAGGATGTAAAAAAGATTTAACATAAAGAGGGATTTCCTTTCTTTGCAAAGGCTGTAAGGTTTTTGGGTGAATTACAGAGGCTCCGTAAAACGCAAGTTCTATAGCCTCTCTATAGGAGATTTTCTCTAAGAGCCGGGTCTCCTGGAAATGCCTCGGATCAGCGTTTAGAACGCCTGGGACATCTTTCCAGATCGTCACCGATGCGGCATCGATACAATAGGCTATAATGGCAGCTGAGTAGTCGGAACCTTCCCGGCCCAGCGTAGTGGTAAAATTATTGTCATCGCTGCCAAGGAATCCCTGGGTGATGTAGAGTTTATTCTTTTCAAGACCCTTTGATACCTTCTTTTGGGTTCGGTCCCAATCTACCTTTACATCCCGGTAGTTGGAGTCGGTTTTAATGAGGTTCCGAACATCGAGCCAGGTATTTTCTATTCCAGTCTTATTGAGGTAGGTGCTGATAATAACGGTGGAGAGCAGTTCACCATAGCAGACCACCTGATCATATACAAAGTTATAATTGGGCGACTTGTTCCAGGTCAGGAAACCCCTTAATTCGTCAAAAAGGGCGGCAATGGATTTGAATATAGCATGATCCTTATCCTCAAAAAGATTTTCAACAATTTTTAGGTGGAATTCATAGACCTCTGCTACGGCTTCAACCATGCCCTTTTTATCATCGAAATAAGAGTCGACGATTTCCTCCATCGCATTTGTGGTCTTCCCCATGGCAGAGATCACCACAAAAGTATCATCAACTCCTGTAAGCCTGAGAACGCGTTCCAGGTTTCTTACCGCTTCGGCATCTTTGACCGAGGCACCACCAAATTTATATACCCTCATATGTTTTCAATATATTGCCGAATCCCACCTTCATCGAGCTGGACCACATCCCAGTCGCGCAGCACCTTTGCTCCTTTATTTTCATAAAATCTGATGGCAGGCTCGTTCCAGTCCAATACTTCCCAGCCTATACGTTTAACGCCCGAATCGTGTCCGTATTTTATCACCTCATCAAGAAGCGCCGTCCCCAGACCACCGCCCCTCATCCGATCGGCGACGATTAGGTCTTCAAGATGAATAGCCGGACCCTTCCATGTAGAATACCTGGGGTAGACCAGGGCCATTCCCTCCACCACTCCACCGACTTCGGCCACGAAACAGTGAAAAAGGGGCCGTTCTCCAAAACCATCTCTTACCAGCTCCTGAACGGTTAGCTCTACAGCATCCTTTTCTTTTTCGAATTGGGCCAACTCCCTGATCAACTCCAGGACCCTGGGCATATCCTCTTTTTGGGCCTCACGAATACGGTAATTCATTTGTTATAAATAAAACACAAAGTTATATATTAAGATTTTATTGATCTTACGAAAACCTTTAAGTTTCACAAAATAACCGATATTTGTAGGTAATTAAAACAAGCTTTTTGATGCAGCAAAGAAATACAACCCTTGGCGAATTTATTATAGAAAAACAGACAGAATTTCAATATACTTCAGGGGAATTATCCAAGCTCTTCAATGCGATTCGGTTGGCCGCAAAGGTGGTAAATCATGAAGTTAACAAAGCAGGTCTGGTAGATATCCTCGGTGCTGCAGGCGACACCAATGTTCAGGGTGAGGATCAGCAAAAACTCGACGTCCTGGCGAACGATAAATTTATCCAGACATTGAAGAACCGCGAGATCGTATGTGGTATCGGTTCGGAAGAAGAGGACGATTTTATTGCGGTAAACAGCAGCGACGAACAGGATCAGAACAAATACATCGTACTGATGGATCCACTCGATGGTTCGTCGAATATCGATGTGAATGTTTCCGTGGGCACCATCTTTTCGATCTACAGAAGAATCACACCTATCGGCAGTCCTGTGCAACTCGAAGATTTTCTCCAACCCGGTATCAAGCAGGTCGCAGCGGGCTATATAATATACGGGACCTCTACTATGCTGGTCTATACCACCGGGCATGGAGTAAACGGGTTCACACTCAATCCTGCTATTGGTACTTTCTACTTATCCCATCCCAATATGAAATTCCCGGAAACCGGCAAGATCTATTCGGTAAATGAAGGTAACTACATCCATTTTCCCAAGGGCGTTAAAGATTATATAAAATATTGCCAGGAGGAAGAAGATGATCGGCCTTATACCTCCAGGTACATAGGCTCACTCGTGGCAGATTTTCACCGTAATATGATCAAAGGAGGGATATATTTATATCCGGAAAGCAGCCTTTGGCCCAGCGGAAAACTGCGTTTGCTCTACGAATGCAACCCCATGGCGTTCCTGGCGGAGCAGGCCGGTGCAAAAGCCACCGATGGTTTCAGGAGGATCATGGAGATCGAACCCACTGAACTGCACCAGCGAGTACCTTTCTTTTGCGGCAGTAAGAAAATGGTGGAAAAGGCCGAGGAGTTTATGGCCAGGAATGCGTGAAGGCAGTGCCTAAATCACTGCTAATGCTTTTTTTTCATCAGGTAAACATAATCCTCGAAAGGGATCCTTCCTGTAAAGATAGCCACCGATTTCTCGATGATCCTATCCGCCTTATTAGTAGGGTATCCTAAACCTATTGCGTATTTCTTCAGAAGTCCCATTTCCACATTCTCAATACTGTGGTCTGCGAAGATAAGCCTGAAAAGATCATAGAGCCGTTCCAGACGCTTGGCCGCTTCGTTTTGTGGTTCGATCGGATACTTATTGGATTTTTTCATCACCTCCTTATATTCTTCGTCGGTGATGTTCAACTTATAGGCAAAGCGGTCCAGGGTAGCTTTTTCCCTTGGGCTTACTACCCCATCTACAGCAGCCAATGAGGCCAGCGCCGCGAAGTGTGCTAAATTTTTCTTTTTTTCGCTGTGATAGTACAGGTCTAAAATGGCCATTTAGTTCTATTTTTAGACAACAAAGATAATTCTTTTCATACTCTTGTGCACTGATTTGAATCAGCTTTCTTTAACATAATCACTATTGAATACCAATATGTCCAAACCTTTATTATCATTTACATCCAAAGGTATTTATTGTCAAGTGGCAGATGTTTATCTCGACCCCTGGCGGCCGGTAGACAAGGCCATAATCTCTCATGGTCATGCCGATCACAGCAGGGCCGGTCATAAAAATTACATCACCCATCATAGAAACATCCCGATTATACGACATAGGCTTGGTTCTATCGAGGTAAGCGGAAAGGACTGGGGAGAAAGCTTCTCGATCAACGGTGTTAAATTCAGTTTGCATCCTGCAGGTCATATCATTGGTTCATCTCAGATCCGGGTAGAACACAAAGGTGAGGTTTGGGTTTTTAGCGGAGATTATAAAGATGAAGCAGATGGAATCACCACTCCTTTTGAACCTGTCCGCTGCCACACATTTATCACCGAATGTACATTTGGGCTCCCAGCTTTCAAATGGACTCCACAGGCAGAGGTTATGAACGAGATCAACCAGTGGTGGGCCGAAAATAAGTCTGAAGGGCTTACCTCTGTCCTTTTTGGCTATAGCCTTGGTAAAGCACAGCGACTGCTTAAATACCTGGATCCTTCCATCGGCCGTATCTATACCCATGCGGCGGTTGAAAACCTTAACGATGTGGTCCGTGAATTTACAATTCTGCCCGAAACTATAAGGATCACAAAGGATACCACCAAGGAAGAAATCCATGGAAATATCGTGGTAGCCCCGCCCAGTGCCCATGGTTCCCCCTGGCTGAGAAAAATGGTGCCCTATGTCACCGCTTCGGCCAGCGGCTGGATGACATTCAGGGGTGCAAGAAGAAGACGTGCGATCGATAAAGGCTTTGTGCTGAGTGATCATTGTGACTGGCAGGGCCTGTTACAATGTATTGAGGCAACCGGAGCCAATCGAATAATCTGCACTCATGGTTATTCGGAGATCTTTTCCAAATTCTTAAGAGAAAAAGGCTTTGAAGCTTTTGCAGAATCGACTCGTTATGAAGGAGAACTAGCCGAGATCGGTCAGGAACAGCAAGAACCCGGCACCAAAACAGAGGATATATAATGAGACGGTTTGCCGCATTGATCAAAAAACTCGATAGCACCAATAAAACCAATGTAAAGGTGCGGGCACTTACCGAATATTTTCAGGAAGCACAAGATCGAGACAAGGTCTGGACCATCGCTATTTTATCTCACAGACGCCCCCCCAGACCTGTAAATACCACCTTATTGCGGACGTGGGCAGCAGAGTCGGCGAATATACCCCAATGGTTGTTCGATGAAAGTTATCACATTGTCGGGGACCTTGCGGAAACCATCGCTTTGGTCCTGGATCCGGTTATGGAAAACACGGAAAAAAGCCTGACTTTTTTCCTCGAAGAGATGATCTCCCTTAAGCCAAAGGACGAAGAAACCAAAAAAAACTATGTTATCGAAAATTGGAATACACTGAATTACTATCAGCGGTTTGTTTTTAACAAACTCATCACAGGAGGTTTTCGGATCGGCGTAAGTCAGAAACTGATGACCAGAGCACTATCGCATGCCACCGGTATAGATGAAGATATCCTGGCCTATAAACTTATGGGTCAATGGGATCCGCAATCCATCACATTTGAACGACTTGTGATTGAAGAGCGGCCGGGCGACTATATATCAAAACCTTATCCATTCTACCTTGCCAATGCCCTGGAGAACGACGTGACAGAACTCGGACCCATAAAAGATTGGTATTCGGAACATAAATGGGATGGCATAAGGGCACAGCTAATCGTTAGAGAAGGGCAACACTTTGTTTGGACCAGAGGGGAAGAACTCGTGACCGACAAGTATCCGGAGTTCAATATACTAAACAGTATAATACCAAATGGTACAGTTTTAGATGGTGAGATACTCCCTTATATGCAGGGCAGTTTGGGCTCATTTAACGATTTGCAAGCGAGAATAGGCAGGAAGAATGTAAGTGCCTCCCTTTTGAAAAAAGTGCCGGTAATCCTCAGGGTATATGATCTTCTGGAATGGAAAGGTGACGATATTCGCCAAAGGAAATACGAAGAGAGAAGAAGGTTGCTGGAGGATTGGATGAGGACCATGTCTGCCAAAGATCTGCCCTTAGATCTTTCCGAGAAAATGCAATTCCAAAGTTGGGAAGAAGCAGCCAAAGAGCGTGAAAATTCCCGGGAGGTTGGTAGTGAAGGTCTGATGCTGAAACATAAAGATTCGACCTACCAGGTGGGTCGCAGGAAAGGGGGGTGGTGGAAATGGAAGGTAGACCCTTATACGATAGATGCTGTGCTCACCTATGCTATGCGTGGTCACGGCCGCAGAAGCAATCTTTTTACAGATTATACCTTTGCCCTCTGGAAAGAAAACGATGATGGCCAACAGGAACTGGTTACCTTTGCCAAAGCCTATTCTGGACTTACGGATGCCGAATTCAGAGCAGTGGATCAATGGATCAAAAGGAATACGCTGGAGCGATTCGGTCCGGTCCGATCTGTGGTACCTTTCCACGTTTTTGAGATCGCTTTTGAAGGGATTGCACTGTCCAAAAGACATAAAAGCGGCGTCGCAACACGATTTCCTCGTATCCTGAGATGGCGCAAAGACAAGAAAATTGAAGAGGCCAATACGCTAGACCAGCTGAAAAAGTTAATTCCCAAATATGATAAGCCCTAAATTCCGGAAGTTGATCCATGCAGGAAGAAAAGCTTTATAATATAGCGGAAAATTGGTTCAAAGGCCAGGGCTGGCAACCCTTTCCCTTTCAGCGTAAAACCTGGGCAGCATTTCTCCAGGGGAAACACGGGCTCTTAAATGCTCCTACGGGCAGCGGGAAAACCTATGCCCTTTGGTTTCCCATCGTTCTGAACTATATAAAGGATAATCCGGATTATAAGAAGCGTCATAAAAAAGGGCTGAAGGCTGTTTGGATCACTCCGCTCAGAGCTCTTTCACAGGAAATAAAACAGTCGGCAGAAAAAGTCACCCAAGACCTGGGCACCTCCCTATCTGTGGGCATACGGACCGGGGATACTTCTACCAGGGAAAGAGCACAGCAGCGAAAGACCATGCCCGACCTTCTGATCACCACACCGGAGAGCCTTCAGCTTCTGTTAGCCACAAAAGGATATGCTGCCATTTTTAAGGATTGCAGTGCCATTGTGATCGACGAGTGGCACGAATTGTTAGGTACCAAAAGAGGCGTCCAGGTAGAACTAGGCCTTTCCAGGTTGAAAACCATTTCTCCTAAACTGAGGATCTGGGGAATTTCGGCCACGATCGGCAACCTGGAACAGGCAAGGCAGGTGCTACTGGGGCCAGAGAGCAAGGCTTACCAAAAGTCGGTCATGATAAAGGCAAATCTGAAAAAGAAGATTACCGTTAGGAGTATCATCCCTAAAAAAATGGAAACTTTCCCGTGGCGTGGACATTTGGGCATCCGCCTGCTGGACGACGTGATTCCGATCCTGAAAAAAAGCAAAACCACTCTGCTTTTTACCAATACCCGAAGTCAGTGCGAGATCTGGTTCCAAAAAATCCTGGAGCGGTACCCCGAATTTGCCGGAGAGATCGCCATGCACCATGGAAGTATTGACAAAGACACCCGTCTCTGGGTAGAGCAGGCTATTCGAAACGAAAGCCTTACCGCAGTGGTTTGTACTTCGAGTCTGGATCTTGGGGTCGATTTTGCCCCGGTGGAAACCGTGATACAAATTGGCGGGCCAAAAGGTGTGGCCAGGTTTTTTCAAAGAGCCGGCCGAAGTGGGCATAGGCCAGGAGAGGAAAGCGTGATCTATTTCCTGCCTACTCATGCCATCGAACTGATCGAAGCCTCGGCACTGCAAAAAGCCCTCCGCACCCAAACCGTTGAAGACCGTATTCCCTATCTCAACAGTTTTGATGTTTTGGTCCAATACCTTATAACTCTGGCCGTCTCTGATGGCTTTCTCCCGGCAGAAATATATCCTGAAGTAGCCCAGACATTCTGTTATCAGGGAATGAGTGAGGAGCAGTGGCAGTGGCTTTTAAATTTTATCGTTCTGGGAAGCCAAAGTCTGCAATCGTACGACGAATACAAAAAAGTGGAAGTCGACGAAACGGGACTATTAAAGGTAACCAACCGTGGTATCGCGATGCGACATCGTTTTCAGATCGGTACAATTGTGGGCGATGCCAATCTATCGGTACGGTATCAAAAAGGTGGTTATATCGGTTCTATCGAAGAATGGTTTATCTCTAAACTAAACCCTGGAGATGTATTTACTTTCGCAGGTAAAAATCTGGAATTCATACGTATACGTGAAATGCAGGTCCTGGTCAGGAAATCCAGAAAACGCACAAATAAAGTTCCCAGCTGGATGGGAGGAAGACTCACCTTGTCTTCTGAAATGTCGAAATTGCTCAGGGAAGAGCTCTACTCTGCCAATGCCGCAAATGATGATCAATCGGTAGAAATAGCATCCCTGGGGCATATTTTTGATCAGCAAAAGCGCGAAAGTATCGTTCCCAATCCTGATCAATTCCTTGTCGAGAGCTTTCAAACCTCCGATGGATACCATCATATTTTCTATCCGTTCGAAGGGCGTTTCGTTCACGAGGCTATGGGCAGTCTTTTGGGATATCGCATCAGCCTGCTCCAACCTATCACTTTCTCCCTGGCTTTTAATGATTACGGCTTTGAACTTTTGTCGGACAAAGAAGTAGATATCAAAAACGTTATCGACAACAATCTGTTTACGACCGAATATTTGCTCGAAGATCTCCAGAAAAGCCTGAACGCGACCGAAATGGCACGACGCAGATTCCGGGATATTGCGGTGATCAGCGGACTCGTGTTCTCGGGATATCCAAAAAAAGGTATAAAAATGAAGCACCTCCAAAGCAGTTCTCAATTGCTATTCGATGTTTTCAGAGACTACGAACCCGATCATCTTCTCTATCAACAGGCCTTTAGAGAAACTTTTGAACACCAATTGGAAGAAGGAAGGCTGCGGATAGCGATGGAACGCATAGATAGACAGGAAATCATATGGAAGAAGTGCAAACAACCCACTCCGTTCTCTTTTCCGATCATCACAGACCGTCTAAGCAGGGAGAGGCTTTCGAGCGAACCGCTGGAAGACCGGATAAGGAGAATGGCCGCAAAATTGATGAAAAAGTGAGCAGGGGGATTTATTATCTTTACAGTCACAATGAACTACGCCCTTACGATTGAGGATCACCATTTTGAATTGCACCCCAGCGGGGCCTTGTTCTGGCCTAGGGAAGAGATGCTTCTGATCAGTGACGTCCACCTTGGAAAGGTCACTCATTTTAGAAAATTCGGCGCCGCAGTTCCCCCTTCACTGATCCGAAAGAATTTCGATCTGCTCGACCGGGTTATGGATGAATTTACCCCTTCGCATCTATGTTTTCTGGGCGATCTCTTCCATTCCAATATCAATAGTGAATGGCAGATCTTTGAAAAATGGGTGGCCGGCACGTCGGGCGATATCACCCTGGTTACCGGTAACCACGATATCATTTCTCCCCTTAAATATGAATCCCTAGGTATCGTTTCAAAAGAAGAATACGTAAGGAATAATTTCTATTTTACTCATGAACCCAGCAAAAGAACGGGTATGTTTAACATATCAGGCCATATCCATCCTGCGGTCCGTTTAAAGGGAAAAGGACGTCAGTCGATAAAACTACCCTGCTTTTTCAAAAGTCGGGATCAGATGATCCTTCCCGCCTTTGGTAAATTCACGGGGACACATGTTCTCCCGGTTAAGAGCGATAGTGAAGTATTTGCCTGTACCCGGACAGAAGTGTTAAAAATCTGAGAAGGATTTTGGGGTGCTGCCGGGCACACCTATATTTGCACAAATTTGAGAGATAGTTGACCCCGTCTTCCATCCTGCAACAATTTACACGGTCTCCTGAAATCAGGAAACTGAGGGATTCGCTTGTCCAGGATGAAAGGAATTTACTGGTAAAAGGCCTATCCGGATCTTCCTGGTCTTTCGTGACGGCATCGCTTTTCAAATCCACCGACCGCCCGTTTCTCATTATTTTCAACGATAAAGAAGAAGCCGCGTATTTCCTAAATGACCTGGAACGGCTTTTGGGGGATAAAAACGTATTGTTTTATCCGGGCAGTTACAGGCGGCCCTATGAAATTGAAGAAACCGATAATGCCAATGTTCTTTTACGCGCCGAGGTGCTCAACCGTATCAATTCGAGGCAAAAACCGGCATTGATTGTCACCTATCCCGATGCGCTCTTTGAGAAGGTCGTCACCAGAAAAGAATTAGATAAGAAAACCCTCAGGATTGGCATAGGAGATGCACTTTCCCTTGATTTTTTGAATGAAGTCCTTTTTGAATACCAGTTCAAACGTGTCGATTTCGTCTCAGAACCCGGAGAATTTTCCGTGAGGGGAGGTATCGTCGATGTATTTTCCTTCTCCCATGACGAACCCTACAGGATCGAGTTTTTCGGCAATGATGTAGACAGTATCAGGACATTCGATGTGGAGTCGCAGCTTTCCACGGGGAGTACAAAAAAAATCAGCATTATTCCCAACGTAGAAGATAAAATGCTTCATGAAGAACGGAATAGTTTCTTAAAATATATCTCTTCGAAGACGACAATACTGATAAAGGACCAGGGTATACTGGAACACCGTTTAGATCTTCTTTTTGATAAGGCTAATGAAGCGTTTAAATCGCTTAGTCAGGAAATCACAAGGGCTGAACCGGCTAACATATTCCTGAATACCACAGAGCTAAAAGATCAGTTGAAAGCATTTTCCACCTTATATTTTGGTCCTTCTGTCCCGGAACCCTCTGATCAGGAAATTACACTCGTCACCTTTAAAACCAGACCTCAGCCTGCATTTAATAAAAGTTTTCAGCTGTTAATTGCAGATCTGATCGGGAATCATGAGAACGGCTATCAAAATTATATTTTATGCTCCACCCAGCAACAGGCACAGCGGTTCCATGACATATTTGAGGAAGTGGAAGAGGAAATCCACTATCAGACCATTGTCCTCCCGCTTCATCAGGGGTTTATAGACGACAGCTTAAAACTGGTCTGTTATACCGATCACCAGATCTTTGAGCGCTATCACCGCTTCCATCTTAAAAACGGCTATGCTAAAAAGCAAGCCATAACGCTGAAAGAACTCAACAAACTCGAAATCGGGGATTATGTTACCCATATCGACCATGGAATCGGCAGGTTTGGAGGCCTTCAGAAAATCGATGTGGAAGGCAAAAGACAGGAAGCCATAAAATTGATGTACGGGGATCGTGATATTCTTTATGTAAGTATTCACTCCCTTCACAAGATCTCAAAATATAACGGGAAAGATGGCGCCGTTCCCAAGATCTACAAGTTGGGATCACAGGCATGGAAAAAATTAAAACAGAAAACCAAATCCAGGGTCAAAAAAATTGCTTACGACCTTATCCAGGTCTATGCCAAAAGACGAATGCAAAAGGGATTTCAGTATCAGCCTGATAGCTATCTCCAACACGAACTTGAAGCTTCGTTTGTGTACGAAGATACCGAGGACCAGAGCAAGGCGACAGAAGACATCAAGGGCGACATGGAAAGCCTTCGCCCGATGGACCGGCTCATATGTGGCGATGTGGGATTCGGCAAGACGGAGATCGCAATACGTGCAGCTTTTAAGGCCGTTGACAATGGTAAACAGGTAGCGGTCTTAGTACCGACAACGATACTGGCCTTCCAGCATCAAAGGACGTTTAAGGAACGACTGAAAGAAATGCCGGTGACGGTAGATTATCTCAATCGTTTCCGGTCATCTAAAGAGAGGAGGGATATTCTGGAACGGCTTCAGAGTGGGACCATCGATATTTTGATCGGCACCCACCAGATGGTAAACCAAAACGTGCGATTTAAGGACCTTGGGTTGCTGATCGTGGATGAGGAGCAAAAATTTGGCGTCGCTGTAAAAGATAAGCTGAAATCGATAAAGGAGAATGTTGATGTGCTCACTCTAACGGCAACGCCCATACCTCGTACCCTGCAATTCAGCCTTATGGCGGCCCGCGACCTTTCGGTGATCAATACCCCTCCCCCGAACAGGTATCCGATCCAAAGTGAGGTGATCAGATTTAATGAGGAGATCATCCGGGATGGGATCATTTACGAATTACAGCGTGGCGGACAAGTGTTTTTTATTCATAACCGCATCGAAAATATCCGTGAAGTTGCCGGAATGCTGCAACGCCTGGTACCCGATGCCAAAATTGGGATCGGACACGGACAGATGGTAGGTAAAAAGCTGGAAACATTAATGCTTGCTTTTATGAACGGGGAATTCGATGTGCTGGTTTCGACCACCATTGTAGAAAGCGGACTCGACGTAAGCAATGCCAATACCATTTTCATCAACTACGCCAATAATTTTGGTCTGAGCGATCTCCACCAGATGCGCGGACGGGTAGGCCGTAGCAACCGGAAGGCTTTCTGTTATTTTATTACCCCTCCTTACGAAGTGATGACCCCGGATGCGCGAAAAAGAATCCAGGCACTGGAGCAATACACCGATCTTGGAAGTGGTTTTAACATCGCTATGAAAGACCTGGAAATCAGAGGAGCCGGAGATCTGCTGGGCGGCGAACAAAGCGGATTTATCAACGAAATAGGTTTTGAAACCTATCAAAAAATACTTGCCGAGGCCATAGAGGAATTGAAATCTAAAGAGTTTAAAGAATTATACGATGAAATCGGTCAGGAAGAGATAGACTTCGTAGGGGAGACTCAGATCGATACCGATTTTGAATTGCTCTTTCCAGACGATTATATCAATAATATCAGTGAACGTCTTCACCTGTATACGGTATTAAACGAAGTGAAGAATGAAGCTGAATTGGCCGAATTTGAATCGAGACTGACCGACCGGTTCGGAGTGCTGCCTGAACAGGCCAGGGATCTTTTGAATTCGGTCCGGATAAAATGGATCGCCAGTCGGATGGGATTGGAAAAAGTGGTGATGAAGAAAGGCAAAATGATCGGATATTTTGTAGGTGACCAACAGTCTGAATATTATCAGAGTGCTGTTTTCAGGAACATATTACAGTACGTACAACAGCATCCAGAAGCATGCCAAATAAAGGAAAAAGATACCCGTAAAGGCCTTCGCTTATTACTAATTTTTAATGAGATCGATTCTATTGAAGCTGCCTTCGGATCGTTAAGGCCGTTTGTAGCCGAACAAATGACCATCAATCCTTAGTCCAAGGTTTCCATAAAAAATTAAAGTGATTTCAGATCTTTAATCGTCTTGAAGGCGCTGTCTACCTGTTCGTCGTTAACAAGAATGGTAAATTCGTTTGTTGTAGAGATCACCTCATATAAAACGATACCTTCCCAGGCCAATCGCTGGAAAATAAAATAATAAATGCCGGGCACCGAAACGTTTTCGGCAGGTAGTTTCACCGTTATCGATGAAAGGTTTTCGGCCTTTTGAGTGCATTTCTCGGCCTTGAACAAAGATTCCACAGTATCATCCAGACTATTGCTCACCACTATGTTCAATTCGTTCACACCCCTCGAAGAAGTATAGAAGACATCTTTATTCTTGTTCACCTCTTTCAGAAGTCTCGTCTGATTCTCGAGGATGGAGTTGGATACCAGGAAGGTGAAATCTGTAAGCGAGGAACGCACGGTGATTTCCCCTATATTCTTGAGCACTTTTACAATCTTATGCGTAGCGCGGAATTCAAGATCATCTGAGAGTCTCTTTAGCGCCATGACCACAGCCCCGTTGCGAACCTCTTTGCCCAGGGTATCCTCGATCTCAGGTCTGATAATTCTCGACAAGGAGGTGAGATTGATAATCCCCTGTGATAAAGCGCTTTGAAGAAAAGGCTTCTTTTTGATATAATATTCTACTACCGAGGAGATCGTTTTCATGTAACAGTATTAGATCAAAAATAACAAACTGTTATAAATAGCACAAACTTCCCTGAGGCTGTGCACCGTTCAGAAATGGTAGAAAGCATCGGGAAAGTGTTCTATTTTAAAACCGGAGGCATCATTTAGAATGGTAATGATGTCAAAACGCACCTCAATATCTAAATCATTGTCCACCACATAACAGTCTGCCGCCATTACCAGTAGATTCCTTTTCTTTTTCGAGATGGTATCCGATATGCTTTCATAGAACCCTCTGCTACGGGATTTCACTTCCACTATTGCCAGAATCTCCTCCTTTCGGGCGATAATGTCAATTTCGGCCTTCCGATAGCGGAAATTACGTTCTAATATCGAATAACCATTGGTAATCAGGTGCTTGACAGCTAATTCTTCCCCTAATTTTCCAAGTTCGTGTTTGCGGTTCATAAATGGTGAAAATCTTAAAAAAAGGCGTTTTTCATCGAAAATCGGTCGGGATATCCCCAATATTAGAGCTAAGTCTGTAAATTGGCTTCAGTATAACGAAAATCACTGGCGAACGATAATATCCATTCTATTTAAGCGTTAAGAATTTGCCCCTAAACACATGAACGTTCTTAAAGCCTAAAAATAACTATGGAATACTTCGTTAATTGTAACACCTCTACATTAGCGCCTTACACTACCCCATTAGACAAATTGAGGGCGGCGCATCTGTATAGAAGACTTGGGTTTAGTGCCTCAGTTCAGACCATCGACCAAGCCGTTGGTCAGAACCCTGCCACCTTGATCGACAATCTTGTCAATGAAGCCCTGGCAATGGCTCCAACACCTGAACCGACGTGGGCGGATTGGAACAATAGTAATTATCCGGCCGACGACGATGCGGCGCGCGCCTTACGACGTGCCCAGGCCGAAGAGTGGAGAATTACCTATACCAATGCCTTGCTTAACAACAACCTTCGAGACCGTTTGAGTTTTTTCTGGAGCAATCATTTTGTTACCGAACTCGACGTCTACGACTGTACCTCCTATCTTTATTATTATACGAATTGTCTTCAGCGAAATGCGATTGGCAATTTTAAGACCTTCGTGAGTGAAATCGGTCTTACAAACGCCATGTTGTACTATTTGGATGGTGCCTATAACAATGGGAACAATCCGAATGAAAACTACGCCAGGGAGCTTTACGAGCTATTCACCCTGGGTGAGGGCAACGGCTATGACGAAGACGATATTATTGAAACCGCCAAGGCGCTCACAGGATATGTGAACAGAGGGGAAATAGGTTGTGAACCTATCCAATTCGATGTTACTCGTTTTGATGCCGGGCCTAAGACCATTTTGGGTCAGACTGGAAATTGGAATTACGACGACGTCCATGACATCTTGTTCAACCAGCGCGCCAACGAAATAGCAGAATTTGTTTGCAGAAAGCTTTATGAGTTTTTTGTACATCCCGATTCGCTGGATGCTACAGGTAATGCCCAGGCGATTATCAACGGACTTGCTTCCACCTTTGTAAGCAGTAATTTTGAGATCGCTCCTGTGCTTTCCCAACTCTTCAAGAGCCAGCATTTCTTCGATGAGAATGCTATTGGGGTGATCATCAAGAGTCCCTTCGATCTCTACCTGAATTTCATAAAAGAAACCGGATTTGCCTATAACGATAATACGGTCCTCAATGTAGTGGATACCACTGCCATGCTGAGCCAGGAAGTATTCGACCCATTTGATGTTGCCGGTTGGCAGCGCGACCGAACCTGGATCAATACCAACTTTATTATAGGCAGATGGCTCACCAGCGAGGTTTTCATCGAAGGTTTCTATCAAAGCAATGCGGAACAATTCAGAACTTTTGCTATGGATGCTGTAGGTCCGGCCGACAGCAACACAAGTAACCCTGAAACCGTGGTTAGGGCGATAGTCGATAAACTGACACCCAAAGGCCTGCTGACACCGCAGGAGTTTCAGAACGCCGTGGACGTTTTTAAGATTGAAGATGTCCCGGAGAACTACTATGGTCCCGATTACATACCGGGAGGCTTAGGCTTGTGGATGCTTGCGGTAAGTCCGGAAGTGCCTTTACAGGTATTCCTTTTACTGATGTACCTGTCCAGACAACCAGAATTTCAACTTAAATAAAACCTACAGTTATGTGCAACAATCATTTACCCATACATATAGATAAAAACGGCCACGACGAAGAACACAAGTATTGGAGCAGGCGTTCATTCCTGCAGGCATTGGGAATCGCCGGGTCTGGTACCATGATGCTGGGAAGCAATATGCTTTCTGCATCGGCACCGTCCCCACTGACCGCAGCTATAGCCAATGCTGATACTGATTGTATTCTAATCCTGATTCGGCTTTCGGGGGGTAACGACGGACTGAGTACCGTTATCCCGATAGAACAATACGATAGCTACGCCATTGCCAGGCCAAATATCTACATCCCCGAGAGTAAGATATTAAAGCTTACGGACGATTTTGGTATCCCTACGTATATGAATGCGCTTGAACCCATGTGGGGCGAAGGCCAGTTTAAGGCAGTGCATGGGGTTGGATACCAAAACCAAAGTCTCTCTCATTTTACGGGATCCGATATTTATGCCAATACCGATCTGACCACCACCGCCACCTCCGGTTTGAATACCGGCTGGATGGGGCGTTATTTTGAAGAACTGTATCCAGACTACCTGATCAATCCCCCCGCTGCCCCTGCTGCCATACAAATCGGACAATTTGGAAACCTTGTGTTTCAGGGAGAAGAAACCAATTACGCTTTTGTGACTTCCAATATCGACCAACTGGAGGAGATCGCTCAAACAGGACAACAATATAGCCTGGACGATGCCTTATTCGACGGTTGTATGTATGGAGATCAGTTAAAGTTCCTGCGTGGAGTTGCCAATATCACCTATGAATATTCCGGACTGATCCATGAAGCCTATGAAAGAGGGCAGAACCAGGTGGAATATCAAGATAATGGATTTGCACGTCAGCTTGCGCTTTTAGCCCGACTGATAAAAGGGAACCTCGGCACCAAGGTCTATATGATCTCTATGGGAGGATTTGATACCCATGGTAATCAGCCTTTGGCTCACGAAAGACTAATGTCTAACCTTTCTATTGCCGTCCAGAATTTTTACGATGACCTGGCTTTTACCCAACAGGATGAGAAGGTGTTGAGTATGACCTTTTCAGAATTCGGTAGAAGGATATTTGAGAATGGCTCGAATGGTACCGACCACGGTAAAGCGGCACCTACCCTTTTCTTTGGTTCCGGTCTTAACGGAAGTGCCTTCGTTGGTGATCATCCATCTCTCGATGCACCCAATAGCCGGGGTAACCTGGAGTATACTATGGATTTCAGAGATTTATATGCTACTGTGCTGGCCGAATGGCTATGTGTGCCAATTCCGCTGGTGGAGCAACATTTGCTGAATCACCCCTATAATCCGGTAAATCTCGGATTCAATTGTAGCGGCGTGGAATTTCCACCGATCGCTATCGACAATGATCCTCCAACCCCTCCGATGCCCGAAGATCCAGTGGCAGAGGAACCTACACCAGAATTGTTGGAAGCCATTGAACACAGGCCGTTCTATCCTACGGATGGCAATCCGCATATCTATTTGGAGATGCCTTTTACCGGACATGTTGATATCCAACTCTACAATATTCTCGGACAGAATATCGGAACCGTATACAATGAGATCATGGTTGAGGGATCTGCCGAGATCAACATACGCGAAAGAATGAACAAACATATTTCTACCGGAAAATATATCTACAGGATTCAGGTATCCGATAGGAAAATGTCTAAATCGATTATGGTAGCCTAAGGTTACCCCTACTTGGCAATTTCACCCCCAATCTGCCGGGCGCATACTTAAAAAGCTGTCCGGTTTTTGGGGGTTTTTCTTTTACCGACATTGAGCCCTAGCGGACAAAAAAATCCTATTTTTGTGCCTTACATCGCTTGTTCATGTCGGAGCCAATGCGCTATACCATCACTGCTGCCCTACCCTACACCAACGGCCCAATCCATATCGGGCACCTGGCCGGTGTCTATGTGCCCGCCGATATCTATGCACGATACCAGCGCCTTCAGGGCAAAGATGTCGTTTTTGTTTGTGGCAGTGACGAACATGGGGTAGCCATACCGATGAAAGCCAAAAAAGAAGGGGTGTCGGCCAAGTCCCTTATCGACAAATACCATAGGATGATCAAGGATTCCTTCGAGGATTTCGGGATCACTTTTGACAATTATTCGCGCACTTCGGCCGAGATACACCACCAGACCGCCGGAGATTTTTTTGTACGACTTTACAATCAGGGCGACTTTTTAGAAGAGACCACGGCACAACTCTACGATGAAGAAGCGCAGCAGTTCCTGGCCGATCGCTTTGTGACAGGAACCTGTCCGAATTGCGGCTATGAGGAAGCCTATGGAGATCAGTGCGAAAATTGCGGGACTTCCCTGAATGCGACAGAACTCATCAACCCTAAATCGACCTTAAGCGGTGCCAAACCAGCACTTAGGGAAACCAAACACTGGTTCTTACCCCTGGGTCGATATGAAGATTTTCTGAATGAATGGATATTAAAAGGGCATAAGGCCGACTGGAAACCGAACGTTTACGGACAGTGCAAATCATGGATAGAGGCCGGTTTGAAACCCAGGGCGGTGACTCGGGATCTCGACTGGGGAATTCCCGTACCGGTGGACGGCGCTGAAGGGAAAGTACTCTATGTTTGGTTCGACGCCCCGATCGGTTATATTTCTTCGACCAAGGAATGGGCAGACCGGGAAGAAAGGGATTGGGAGCCCTATTGGAAAGACAAAGACAGCAAACTCCTCCATTTTATCGGCAAAGACAATATCGTTTTCCATTGTATCATCTTTCCCTCCATGCTCAAAGCCCATGGGGAGTATATATTGCCCGATAATGTACCCGCCAACGAATTTCTAAACCTAGAAGGCAACAAGCTCTCAACTTCCAAGAACTGGGCGGTTTGGCTGCATGAATACCTCGATGAATTTACGGGTATGCAAGACGTACTTCGTTATGTACTAACCGCCAATGCCCCCGAATCTAAAGACAACGACTTTACCTGGAAGGACTTTCAGGCGAGGAACAACAATGAACTGGTAGCGATATTCGGCAACTTTATCAACAGAGTTGTGGTCCTCAGCCATAAATATTTTGACGGTATAGTTCCTGAACCTGAAGAATTCAAAACTATTGATGAGGAGACCCTGGGTCAACTCCGGGAGTTTCCTGAAATCATTTCAGATCGGCTGGAAAGGTATCGTTTTCGCGAAGCGAGCCAGGAGCTTATGAACATGGCCCGGCTGGGAAACAAATACCTCGCGGAACAGGAACCCTGGAAAGTGATAAAAGAGGATGAAGGCCGAGTGAAAACCATTCTGTATATCGCGCTACAGATCGCCTCCGGCCTTGCCATTTGCAGTGATCCCCTCCTGCCGTTTACAGCAAAAAAATTACGCAGCATGCTAGGGCTGAAAACCCATCCCTCCACTCCAAAGACTAAATTACCGGAGGGAAGGACCTTGCATTGGGATGATATCCAAAAACCAAAAGCGCTGATCCCTGCAGGTCATCAGCTGGAAAAAGCCGAATTGCTATTTAGAAAAATAGAAGATAAAGAGGTCCAGGCTCAGCTCGACAAGCTCGAAGCTACCAGGAGACTCAACGAAACAGAAAAGAAAAGCGTTATGCCACAAAAAGAGACGATCAGTTTTGAGGATTTTAGTAAGATCGATATGAGGGTTGGTACCATCCTGGAGGCCGAAAAAATGCCTAAAACCAAAAAGTTAATGGTATTAAAAGTGGATACCGGACTGGACCAACGTACCATTGTATCAGGTATTGCAGAGAGTTTTAGCCCCGAAGAGATCATCGGCAGGAAGGTTACGGTATTGGTAAATCTGGCCCCAAGACCACTTCGTGGTGTAGACAGTGAAGGCATGATCCTGATGACAGAGAACAAGGATGGGAAACTCGTTTTTCTGAATCCGGATGAAGAAGATATCGATAATGGGGAGACCATAAGTTGATCCGTTGCTTAAAATAGCCTACCACCCCATTTACAAACACCCTTTGCCAGAAGGCCATAAATTCCCGATGGCCAAATACGAACTGCTTCCCCGGAAACTCATTGATGAAGGCACCTGTTCAGCAGAAAACTTTTTCGAACCGGAATCGCTTGACGAAAAGTTCATTCTGGCCGTACACGACAAACATTATTACGAAGATCTGATCGCAAAGCGCATAGAAGGACTTGCCGCCCGGAAAATCGGGTTTCCACTGAGCGATGAACTCATCCTCCGCGAACGGATCATCGCCGGTGGTACGGTTAGGGCTTGTGAATTTGCCCTTCAGCATGGAGTGGCCATGAATATAGCGGGAGGTACACACCATGCCTATACCAATCGTGCTGAAGCCTTTTGCCTGCTCAACGACCAGGCGATTGCAGCCCGATATCTGCTCGATAAGAAAAAGGCAGAGCAAATCCTGATCATCGATCTGGATGTGCATCAGGGGAACGGCACTGCCGAAATATTTTCAGACGATAGTCGGGTATTTACTTTCTCCATGCATGGTGCCGGCAACTACCCATTTCAGAAAGAGAAGTCAGACCTTGATATCCCTTTAAAGAAAGGCACTTCAGACCAAGAATATCTAGGCCAGCTAGAGGAACAATTGGAATTGCTGCTCATCGCCCTGGAACCTGATTTTATATTCTACCTATGTGGAGTGGACATTCTGGAAACGGATAAACTGGGGACGCTCGCGCTCAGCAAGGAAGGATGCAGGCGACGGGACGAAATGGTGTTGACTGCCTGTTACAAGCAAGATATTCCGGTTCAGTGCAGCATGGGAGGTGGCTATTCAAAGGATATTGAGATCATCGTGGATGCCCACGCCAATACCTTCAGGTTGGCTCAGGGAATCTGGTTCTGAATAGTTTTGAACCAATGGCTCATAGCTTTCGCAGATACTCATTTAAACCCCGATTCCACAACAAAGGAGTTAAAGAATTTGTACCTTTGAATCTAAAATATCGATTATGTTAACAGCGAAAATGGAAAAGGCGTTAAACGACCAGATCAGGGTGGAAGCAGAGTCTTCCCAGGTTTATCTTTCGATGGCCTCTTGGGCTGAAGTAAAGGGTCTGGAAGGGATTTCGCTATTTATGTATAAGCATTCCGATGAGGAGCGTCTGCATATGCTCAAATTGATAAAATATGTAAATGAGCGAGGAGGGCATGCCCATATATCGGATCTTAAGGAACCGGAAACCGATTTCGGATCATTCCAAAAAATGTTCAAGGATCTTTACGATCATGAGATATTTGTCTCCCAGAGTATCAATGAGCTCGTGCATGTATCCCTGGAGGAAAAGGATTATGCAACTCATAATTTTCTGCAATGGTATGTGGCCGAGCAGATCGAGGAAGAAGCACTGGCCCGGACAATTTTGGACAAGATAAACCTTATTGGCAACGATAAAGGTGGTTTATATCTATTCGACCGCGACGTCCAGTTAATCACGGTGGAAAGCGCAGCCTCCGATACGGCTGAATAAATAATTTTATTTAGATTAAATATAAATAACTATATTTGTTGGTGAGATGTGGTTCACCAAATGGGAAGGAAAAAGAAAGCACGGACAAAACTCAAAAAATGGCGTAAAACCATCCTGACTTCTCAGGCTACAGTGGTCGATTTAAGTCCTCCAAAGGTTTGCAAGGCCAAATGCTGTAAAAAGTACAGGAAGGGTGAGAACAAGCGTTGTATGCGATGCCCATGTCATGATCTTCTGAAAAGAGTGGCTTAGTAAATATGTTCACCAAGTTAGTTTAAGTTTAAAAAAATCCCTGTGATTAGATCACAGGGATTTTTAGTTGCTGCCTATTTGCCCAACATGAGCAATTCATTACAGCGCACTTCACTGACATAGCGTTTTTCGCCTTCCTTGTTTTCATATGATCTATGGATCAGTTTTCCTTCTATGGCTACTTCCTTGCCTTTGGTGAGATAACTTTCGATGATCTCTGCGGTCTTTCCAAAGGCCACCACATTATGCCATTGGGTTTCCGTTACTTTTTCACCCTGGCCATTACGGTAGGTCTCATTCGTGGCGACGGAAAACCGGGCCAGTTTTGAGCCGTTATCAAGGTTTACAATCTCGGGGTCCTGCCCCAAATTCCCAATCAACTGTACTTTGTTTCTAAGTGCGTTCATCTTACTAAAATTTTACGGTTAAACAGTTAATACTATCGGTTACTACAACACGACAAGGCAAACTTAGAACCGACTGCTCAAATGATTCGGTTGGGAATTGCTTATTTTCGTTTGTAATCATTTGTAGTCGTTTGTAATTATTTATATATTTGATTAATATATACTTATACTATTTCATTGTGGAAGATAAACGCGCTTGCCTGGAATGTGGGACGGCTATAAGAGGCCGGATAGATAAGAAATTCTGTTCGGACTATTGCCGTAATGCCTATAACAACAAACTCAATAAGGATAGTAAAAACCTGGTACGGAATATCAACAACCGACTGCGAAAGAATTACAGAATACTCGATAGTTTTCCGCTAAAAGATGGAAAAACCCGAACAACCAAAACCCGATTGCTGGATAAAGGATTCGATTTTGAATATCTCACCAACCTCTATACCACCAAAAAAGGGACTACTTATTATTTCATATACGATCTTGGTTATCTGCCACTGGATAACGATTACTATATGATCGTAAAAAGAGAATGAAGTATAGGATTATGACACCAACCTGAGATATATAATTTCGTGCTCAGGAGTATCGGTCAGGCCTATTTCCAGTTATGGCCGCTTAACTTTAATGCTGCGATAACGATGTCCTTCCGACTGATTTGCCCTACTACAAGGTCATCTTTTAATACCGGAAGTCTCCTTCGGTTATTCCTGTGGAATACCCCGGCTGCATCGAAAATACTCATATCGTGTGGGATGGTTTCCACATTTTTAGTCATAAATCGCTCTACGCTGGCATCCAATATCGGCTGGTTAAAATATCGGCTTTCGGAAATCTGCTTCATGCAATCGGCCTCAGAAATGATCCCGACCAGAAAACCATTTTCATCCAGCACCGGTCCGCCCGAGATCTTATTCTTTGCGAAAGACTCCATTACCTGAAGTATGGACTGCTCAGGATAGAAGGTCACCAGTTTTCTGCTCATATAGTCTTCAACAAGGATAGGGGCATTATACTCTTTGCTGGAATCTGCTTTGGCTCTTCGACCTTGAAAACTCTTGATTCCCATACTCTATTGGTTTTTCGGTTAATCTTAAATATAGTCAAATTCCATAAACCATTGGAAAAAAGACGATAAAATACACCGATTCTATGTTCTCAAATCCATATAATTGATAAATTCACGCTATGAGAAAATATAGTGTTCCAATAAGCTTTTTGGTCATAATCGCCCTTATTTATTCGGTATTCAAGGCTTCAATGCCCTCCTATAAAGATAATGAAGCACTTCCGGTAAATGGCTTTTCCACCAAAAAGGCACTTGAACATGTAAAAAATATTTCCAAAGAACCACATGCGGTGGGTTTCGAGGCCCATCGCACCGTGCGGGAATATCTTATGGGCGAACTGAGAAAATTAGGTTTGAATCCTCAACTGCAAAAGGGTTATACCGCGGGCGACTGGGGGAATTTCAGCAAAGCCATCAATATATTAGCGAAGATAGAAGGTACAGGCAATGGTAAAGCACTTATGCTCTTGTCTCATTACGATAGCAACCCCCACTCATCATATGGAGCCAGCGACGCCGGTAGTGGAGTGGCTACCATCCTGGAAGGAATCAGGGCCTTTTTGGAAAAAAATCCCAGCCCTGTTAATGATATCATTATCCTTTTTACCGATGCTGAAGAGCTCGGCCTTAACGGAGCAGATCTGTTTGTCAACAAACACCCCTGGGCCAAAGACGTTGGGCTGGTCCTTAATTTTGAAGCCCGGGGCAGCGGTGGGCCCAGCCATTTGCTGCTAGAGACCAATCGTGGAAACGGAAAACTGATTGAGGAATTCCTTACTGCGGAACCTGAATACCCAGTCGGCAATTCACTGGCCTACAGCATCTACAAATTACTACCCAACGATACTGATCTGACGGTTTTCAGGGAAGACCGCGATATCGACGGCTTCAACTTTGCTTTTATCGACGATCATTACGACTATCATACCGCCAATGATCGTTTTGAACGCCTCGACCATAATAGCCTGGCCCATCAGGGAAGTTACCTCATGCCTTTGCTGTCTTATTTTAGCCAGAGTGACCTGACGAATTTAAAAAGCCTTAACGATTACATCTATTTCAATTTGCCCTATTACAAGCTGGTTACCTATCCTTTTGATTGGATCTGGCCCCTTTTAATAATCACCATTATTTTTTTTGTCATATTGATTATTTACGGATTCCACAAAAAAAGATTAAGCCTGGAAGGAAGTTTAAAAGGTTTTATTCCCAGCCTGGCTATTTTGGTGGTGAATGGGCTAATAGGTTACTTCGGTTGGACGGTCCTGTTAAAGGTCTATCCGCACTATGCCGATATTCAGCAAGGATTTACCTATAACGGTCATAGCTATATCTTAGCGTTTGTATTGTGTTCGCTTGCGGTATGCTTCTATATCTATCACAAGTTCCATAAAATAGGGGTTGCCAATCTCATGGTGGCACCGCTTTTGATCTGGCTTGCCATCTGCTGCGCGTTTGCTCAATATTTGCCGGGGGCCAGCTTTTTTGTAATCCCTCTCTTTGCGGCGCTGTTATCCTTTATGATGATCCTGCATCAGGACAAACCGAATATATTCCTTTTGCTATTTCTCGGAATTCCGGCATTATGGATCTTCGCACCCTTTATCAAAATGTTTCCTGTGGGTCTTGGGATGAGGATGATCATTACAAGCACCTTGTTAACAACACTTTTGTTTTTTCTTCTCCTGGGTGTTTTTGGTTTTTATAAATCAAAAGGTCGATGGGCTGCACTTGCGCTTTTAGTGGGCGTCGGGTTTTTCGTTTCCGCTCATCTGTCCTCAGGTTTTGACCAGGAAAATCCTAAACCGAGCAGCTTATTGTATGTCTTGAATACTGACGAATCTGCCGCAAAATGGGCCACCTATGAAAAAGTACCATCGGACTGGACCTCGCAATACCTAGATGAAGACCGACAGGTTCCTGATCCGCAAAAAACCAAAACAATCAGCAGTAAATACAACGCCAATTTCACCTTCGTAAAAGAAGCCCCCTTAAAACCCATTCCCCTACCTAAAATTGAGAAGACCATGGATACGGTGGTAGGAACAGAAAGGATCCTGGAAATCTGTATTACACCTCAGCGTCCTATTAATCGACTCGAAATATATACCAACGATGTGATGCTGAACAAGGCTCTGGTAAATGGGGTCGAACTGGGTGATTACTATCTGTCCCATCGAAAGCGTGCAAAGTTATTGACGCATTATGTAAGCGATAACGACTTTACAGAGCTATACTTGCGCTTACCCAGGGACTCGGTTTTGGAACTCACCATTTATGAAGCATCTAACGATCTGTTAAATCACCAGCAGTTCAGCGTACCCCCACGACCCTCCGATAATATACCGATGCCTTTTATACTTAACGATGCCGTACTGGTTACCAAAACTGTCCGCTTTGAATAAGACCATAGGTGTGATGGGTTGTGGTTGGTTGGGATTTCCCCTAGCCCTGGCCCTATTGGAAGAGGGCTATATAATGAGAGGTACCTCTACGACCGATTCAAAAATCGACCTGCTGACCAGCAAGGGTATCCAGGCATTTAAGGTGGCTCTCCGCTCTGATAAGATTGAAGGTCCGCTGTTTGAATTTTTGCATGAACTCGATGTTTTGGTTATCAATATTCCACCTGGAATGAGAAAAAACCCTTCTGAATCGTACTTCGAAAAAATGAAGCTTTTATACAAGGGTATAAAAGACAAAAGCGTCGGGAAAATTGTATTTGTAAGCAGCACCTCGGTTTACGGAAATGCAGAAGGGGAGATCTCAGAGGAAGATCGGGCGCAACCGGTCACAGATTCCGCCAGGCAGTTGTTGAAATCCGAGAAGTTATTTCTTGAAGACGACCAACTCCACACCACCGTGGTGAGGTTCGGGGGACTTATCGGACCGGACAGGCATCCGGTTACCATGCTTTCGGGAAAAACTGGAATTAAAAACGGCGCTGAAGCCGTAAACCTGATCCATCTCGACGATTGCATTCATCTCATCAGACGCATTATTCAAAACGATTGGTGGAATGAAATCTTCAATGGGGTTTATCCAGATCATCCCTCCAAGGCCGAATATTATGTGCAGGAAGCTCTCTCCAGAGGCCTGGAAATACCCCACTATAGCAGCTCCAATAAGACAGGCTCGGGAAAAATTATAATAAGTAGGAATTTTCTTATTAAAAAAGAAGAATTTCACACCTCGATCCGTTCGTAATTCACAACATCCAAGATGGTTTTCACAACAAAATCATCGATAAAGGGTTAAATTATATCGTTGAATTACAGGATTTTACCCTTATACCTTACCTTTGTATTATCAATAAATTTTAGCGTTATGATAAAGTCTGAATTAAGGGGGAGCATTTTAAAGCAAATTGAACGGCTCATCGCTCAGAGTTGTACCCCCGGCCGATTGAGCGCCACTTTTCAAAATCTTCATGAGTCGATTATAAAGAAACACTATAATGCTGCCGAAGTCTCGATAGACTACCACAGGCAAAGGGTAAAGATGGAAATTGTTTTAGACGATGAGGCCTATGACCCAAAATCCGCAAATTTAAATCTGCCGACTTTTCCTGCCAATTTTTACTTCAAAGATCTGTGCGATTTTCTAAGGTCCTGTATCCGGGACGATCAAAAAAGCCTGGCCTTTTATTCGGGGATTCTTAAATCGTTTACCAGGAAAGATGTGGATGTAATGATGGCCTAGCCATTTGCCAAACTGAACAGTTAGAAGAAAGGACACCTCAGCGTGTCCTTTTTTTATGGTCCTTATAGTTTTAACTCAATGCCTCATGCTTCCTTAAAAAAATATAGTAGCTTTGGCCCACTTAAAGAATTTGATAATGAAGAGGGTAATCCTTTTATTATTGTTCTCGATGAGCCTGTCGGTGAACGCACAGACCGAAGAGAGCCTTTTAAATCATTATAAGGCCTACTACACACAGATGAGATTACAGGGCGATGTAAACGGAGTGATCTCAGCCCTGACGCACCTGAACATAATTGCGCCGGAGAAAGCTCGGCAAGACACGCTGGCCTATGTTTATATGAATAACAACCAACATCTGCAGGCGCTTAATACTGTGGGTATTGAAAGGAACGAATCGGATTCGGACCTCGCTGTTCAGGTAAAGGCCATTTCGCTAAAAGCTCTGAATCAACCCAAAAGAGCCCTGGAGCAGTTTCAGCTGCTATTTGGTCGGAGCCCTAATCCCTATCTGGCCTATGAAATCGCAGACCTGAAAATTCAGGTAGGTGATAACGCAGGTGCCGTGGCCGATATCGATTATGGAATTGCGAATACAACCGACGAAATGAAATACGCCTTTTATGAAAGGCAACAGCCCTATGAGGTCTCTCTAAAAGGAGCCTTCACCCATTTGAAAGGTTTGGTACAGTATAATACGGATAAGGACAATATAAATGAGGCTATTGCCACCATCGATCAAGCCCTGGAAATGGATCCTAATTTTAACCTGGCGAGCCTGAGCAAGCAGGCATTGCAATCCAGGAAAGATTCTGGCGATGAACCACAAAACTAGGATTCTGCACCACGCCCTTCCCGTTGACGAATAAAAGATTCCAGATCTTCTAGCGATTTAGACCCATTTTTGATAAACCCTCGTTTGACTACAAGGGCAATCAGTAATTTCTTCAAAATAGACCTGGTTTTCCAATATGTTTCTGTAACCAAACGAGAATGGGATTCATCGATAGCCTTGACAGAGTAGAATTGGTAAAAAACATCAAAAGGCAAAAGACTTGTGGTCATTTCGCCATAGACCAATTCTCCCGGAGCTGCTCCCCTGGTGACCGCCGTTATATTGAGATGCTTCCCATTGATGACGCAAAGATGTTCTGTTCCGGCACGCGTTACCTGATTTTCCTGATATTCGAATTTGTCTACGCCCTTCACCCAGTAAGATCGATAGGCATAATTGGTTAAATACTCAAATAAGACAGAGGCTTTTACAGGAAACTCTTTTTCAAAGGTTAAATTCGGCGGACTATCCATTACCACTTTTTTAGCCTGATGATAAGTACTCAGGCTCAGTTTATCCGGATCGATCAGGGCGTACATGTATTCCACTTTCTTACCGTCGTAGGCGTCGAAGCCATTGGCGAACTGAAAAACCTTGCTACGATAGTGGGACGGCAATCCTATGTATGAAGCTAAATCTTTGCTGATCAGGGCGTAATTATCACTATCGATTGAATTTTTCAAAAGCCGATGCGCTTCGATCACCTGAGAACCAAAGGGTTTGCGATTGCCCTGCACCACTATAAACCCAAGGTCCCCGCCATGGGCCACAACCTTCAAGCGAAGTTCGGGAGCTTTTGCGCATGCCGCACAAGGACAAATCCTGTTCTTTTCAAGCATTTTAAGGTGACTATAAAACGATGTGAACATGGTTTCTATCTGCGCGAGCAGTTTTTCCTGGGAGGGAACTTCGCCTTCTTTATAAAAGAAAAGTGCATCTCCCTCTACCTCTGCCAACGAAAGTTCCTGGGTATTCGCTTCGATAAGTACCTCGAGTAATTCGGCGATTACATGCCGGCTGTGTTCCGTCTCGGTACGCTGGACAAATTGTGTATAGCCAGAAATGTCGGGCAGGAACAACAGGGATTTTTCTGCATTCATCAGGACATGATTCGAATGGTTCGTCTTATTTAATGAGTCTGCTTAAAAACCAAACCTTTCAACTTACCGTAAAGAAAAATTATAACCCGTGCTCTTGGTCCGTAACAGTCGGTTTAGATCCCATTTCATCCAGGATTTTACGAAACCCAAGCGCCACGCCATTTGTCCAGCCAAAACCATCCTGGGTTTTATACTCTCCTCCACCGGATATAAGGCTGATATCTTCCACATTATACTTCTCCATCATTTTTCCCGTATTCATATATACTCTTTCATTAACCGCCAGCCAACGGGTCATGATCTCCCGTGCTTCTTCATCGTAACCGTAGTTTAGCAGGCCTCTTACAGCCATCCACTGGAGGGGTGCCCAACCATTGGGTGCATCCCACTGCTGGCCGGTATTCTTTAGGGTGGTTAGTAAACCTCCGTCTTTTAGAAAATCCTTCATCAGCCTGTCTCTCACGCCTTTGGCCTGCGCCTCAGAAGCTATTCTAAAGTATAAAGGATAGGTTGCGGCCAATGTAAATTCATCGGTTAGCTCTTCCTTATTAAAATTATAGTCCATAAAAAATTCGTGTTCAGGATCCCAAAAAATCTGGCGAATACGATTTTCCCTCTCCCGGGCTGCCGCACTGAACTTTTGTTCATTTTGCTTATCGCCCTGCATCCGGTAGGCATTGGCGATTTGAGTCTCCAGGAAATACAAGAGACAATTGAGGTCCACCGCCGCAATTCTTGCCGTACTGGTCGATGAAAAATCACCTTCTTCCTGATACCATCGGCTGCTATAATCCCATCCTGAAGCTGCTCCTGCTCTTAAATTGGTATATAGTTCCTGTTTTTTTTCTTCTCCGGCGATATCGGCTGCAAGATGCAAATCCTCTTTGTAGGCCTCGGGCCTTGGACTCAGTCCACTATCCCAATAACGATTTAAGACAGTGCTGTCGTTGATCTTTACCACATACCTTACCGCCCGTTCCTCATTATCCAGCCGATCATTGCCTTCCATCCAAAAGCTATATTCCCTTACCAAAGCGGGAAGATAGTCCACCAGTCCCAGGCTATCTTTTCTATTTACCGCCGTTACCATCATCGCATAAAACGGGGGCTGCGACCTGCTGAGGTAGTAGTCGCGTGTTCCATTGGGGATAAATCCGAGGGAGTCTATCAAATGGGTAAAATTTGCCACCATATTATCAGCCAGCTCGTCCTGCCCGTCAACCAGTAAGCCTTCAAGCGTAAAATAACTGTCCCAATAGTAAATCTCCTTAAACCTTCCTCCGGGAACCACGTACTGAAAGGGTAAGGCCAGTCTTGAAGAATAAGGTATGATGGAATCGGGCCCACGGGTAAGCTTTGGCCAGATACTGCTGATATGCTCATACATACTCTTAGTAGTATCTGTTTCGAATTGCAATACAGCTGTCGCCTGATCGTTAAAATATTCCTGAACGAACCGTTCCAAATTAAAGTCGGGGGCAGATTTCTGATCCTCGTAAATTTCAATCACCTGCCCTAACGGCATTTTGGGAACCAGATCGACAAAGGTCTTGGAATCTTCGAAAATTCCTTTTAGCTGCACTTCCCTAAACAACTCGGTGTCATAAAAATTAACCTCTGTGGTGGGCTGTGCCTGTTTCCGGCAGCTGATAAACAGAACCAAAAGTGGGATCAGGAATAATGTTTTAGGTGTAATTGATTTCATATTATTGCGTTACATAAGACCCGTAGGATTAATTAGTCCGTGATATTCTTTGCATTCTTTCTCAAATCTATTAAATACAAGCTATCCGTAGATTTTTTGAGCTCGATGACCTGTTGCATATCATCATTAGGGATCGTTGCCGAAAGAACATAATGCGCAATCTTCCAGTCTCCGTTTTCGAACCTGACCACTCCCGAACCCCTACAAATACCCATCCATGTATCGAGCAATTCGTCGAACCAGGCGATCTCGTTGGATGGATCCAGGTATATATGGCGTTCCACAGCTTCAAAACTCCAGGCCTTGCCGCGATCAAAATAGGGCTTGGAAAACGTTTTAAAAGCCTGTAACTCCCAATTTTCACCGGCATCTGTGCCGATAAAAATGGATTCCGATGTCATTTTTGAAAAATAAGTTTCAAAATCGGCCTCTGCTGCTGCCAAATGCCATTGGTCTATAGTTTTTTCAATTTCATCAGATTCCGATTGGCTGTAAAGCGTTGAACCGATTAAAATTAAAATAATCCAGCTCCAAGATCTATTCTTCATCGGATAATAATTTAGGGTCCAGGGTACTATTTACCATAACGTCGAACTGGTTTCGCAAAGCATTGTAAGAATCTATCATTTCTATGATTGCCGCCTGGTAATCGGTTCTATAATCTAATGACGATTTCACTTTTAATAAATAGGTCCTAAGCACTTTTTGTCTGCTTCTGATCTGAGCCTTATCAAATTGATCCGGATAGGTAGAATTGTACCATTTTTTATGTTTTTCAATAAGATTATCGATAGTCAAAATAAGATCCTCTCGATTGGTGGCATTATAGAGTGCATCGAAGCTGGTTTCAAAGGCATTGTATTCGACCCAGCTCCTGAGTATCGCAGCAGATTTGGAATTCACCCGATAGCGCTCAGGCAATTCATCAACGTTAAAACCGAGTTCAGAATTATCCTCCAGAAGTCCTGTATCCTGTTTCTGTTTACAGGAAAATATAAGGAGCGGTAGCAGCATGAAAATCCATAATTTTTTCATGAAACGAATGTACAAATTTTAATATAAGCTATATTTACCTCAACTGTTGATCATTCACAATAAAATGTCTGCCAGTATACTTATTTTAGGGGCTTGCGGCCAGATCGGGACGGAGTTGACTTTAGCGCTTCGGGAACTTTATGGAAATGAGGCGGTTGTGGCCAGTGATATCAGGGAAGGTGGTGAAGAACTGATGAATACCGGACCATTTGAATTGCTCGATGCTACAGATTATACCGCTCTGGAAGATGTTGTGATGCACTATGAGGTACAGGAGATCTATCTCATGGCTGCTATGTTGAGCGCCGCCTCAGAAAAATTTCCGGAACGGGCCTGGAACCTTAACATGAATTCCTTATTCAATGTATTGAACCTGGCCAAGGAGCAAAAGATCGATAAGGTTTTTTGGCCCTCAAGCATTGCGGTTTTTGGGAAACATACCCCAAAGGAACGAACACCTCAGCGCACCATTATGGAACCCAGCACCGTCTATGGGATCAGTAAACAGGCTGGTGAACGCTGGTGTAACTATTATCACCGCAAATTTGGGGTCGACGTAAGGTCTGTGCGTTACCCTGGATTGATCAGCTGGAAGACCCTGCCGGGTGGCGGTACAACCGATTATGCCGTCGAGATTTTTCACGAGGCACTGAATCAAAACAGTTATTGCTGTTTTCTTAAAGACGACGCTAAATTGCCGATGATGTTCATGGAAGATGCGATTAAGGCTACCATCCAAATCATGGCCGTAGCAGAGGAAAGCATCAGCGTAAGGTCGTCTTATAACCTGTCGTCCATGAGTTTTTCACCTGCCGAACTGGCCGCAAGTATTCAGACACACCTCCCTGATTTTAAGATTAGTTATGATCCGGATTTTCGACAGGAAATCGCTGCTACATGGCCATCCAGTATAGATGATTCCGTGGCACGGAAGGATTGGGGCTGGTCGCCGAAGTTCGATTTAGAACAGACCACAGCCATTATGCTTCAAAAACTAAAGGAGAAGCGTTAAGGTTTGAATCAGCTGGCAAATATATCTTCATCCTGAGTGAAGCATTTAAACTCCAGGGTATAGCTATTAGGATCCTTGACAAAGAAAGAACGATGTTCTCCTTTTTTTCCGCTTAGAAATTTCATTTCCGAACTAAATCCATCGGCGTCTTCATTGAGTTTGGCGTACAAGGCTACCCATGATTCCTTGGATACGATCAGCCCAAAGTGAAACGATGGTAGTACCAATTCGTCGAACTTGTAAGACTTAAAATCGAAGTTGAAATCCCCTGATTTTGTAAATGTGATCTGATGTCCATAAAGGTCGATGTCTATCCAGTTTAAACTCTGGCGACCCAGATTCGCTCCTATTTTATCGATGTAAAAATCCCGGGTTTCTTCGATTTGGAAACATGGAAGGGATAGATGGAAAGTTGGCTGTTTCATCCTGCTAGCAATGATTAAAACTATTCTTCTTCCTGATCCTCCAACGGAATATCGGGTATGGCTTCCGGATCGTCGGGTTCGTAGTCCTCGTAGTCTTCCTCATCATAGTTGGCCATGGTAACCTCCAACTTCTCGCTGATCTTGACCAGGTATTTTGTGTCCTCTGTTTTCACTTCAACCGCTTCAATTCTCTGACCACTCGCATTTCGGAAGCTAATGATATCGTCATCATCGTAACCGTCCGGATAACGTTCAACCAAAAGTTTGAGCACTTCCGGCGTTAACTTCTTAAAATCAACTATTACTCTTTTTAGTTGGTCCATCTAGAATTACCCTTTGATAACAAATAGCTATACCTCATTTTTGGGTGATACTATTGAATATTATAAATGTAGTAGAAAAATTAAATAAATATCAATGCTTTCAACGAATTTAATACTTAACTTTTTGGGGATAAAAAAATACACTTTTATTATGCAACCTATGAAAACAACGCTAAATAAACCCTATAAAATAGTCGTCTTTACTGTAATATTATTGACGGGTATTCTCCTAAAAGCGCAGTTAACGCCTGGAATATATAAAGCCATTGCATCCGATGGATCCCAATTAACCATCCATAGCCTGACGGTAAGTGCAGACTATATGGTTCATAATACTTATCGGGATAACCCCCCCGAATTTGTCAGCACCTGGGGCGGCTTTTATACCATTGAGGATGCCAATGTATCAGTTGAGCTGGAATTCAATTCCAGTTTTGAATCGGATCAACTTAAACAAAGGGAATTTATCTATAGAGAGGAAGAGGGGCAATTGGTGATCGATGATTTGAAGTATATTAAATCAGCATCATCGGAACAAGCCCTGGATGGATATTGGTTGTTCGCTACCCGTGGTCCGGATACCGGACAGGAACGAAGGGGAGACGACCAGCCAAGAAAAACACTAAAAGTTCTGATGGATGGCAGCTTTCAATGGATTGCCTATCATACTGAAAGCTTTAATTTTATGGGTACCGGTGGTGGTAGCTATACCGCCGAGAACGGCACTTATACGGAGCATATTGAATTTTTCTCAAGAGATAATAGCCGGGTAGGTGCCGAACTTCAATTTCAATACCGCCTTGATGGAAACGACTGGCATCACACCGGTAAGAACAGTCGGGGGGAACCCATGTACGAAATCTGGAGCAAGCGGTGAGATTCTCAGTCCCGGGCTATATCGGACTTACCACCCGTTTTTGTCAATAGTTTTACCGAAAGAATTTCGATGCCCTTATCGATCGGTTTAAGCATATCGTAAATATTAAGGGCTACAATACTCGCCCCATGCATGGCCTCTACCTCCACCCCTGTCTTATAATTCGTTTTGACGGTAATGATTATTCGGATCGACAATCCGTCTATTTCATATTTAATGTCGGTATACTCAATAGGCAGCGGATGGCAGTCTGGCAATATTAAAGATGTTTTTTTTACCCCAAGCAGACCTGCTGCCCTGCTCATGGCAAAAACATCTCCCTTCGGGACTTCATTTTGCTCGATGGCACGAATCGTATCTGCATGACTTACCTTAACCACAGCCTGGGCAATAGCTGTCCTCAATGTTGAAGATTTATGGGTGATATCGACCATGTTCAGTTATTCACCTTCCATTTATAGGTTTCGTCTTTAAAAACTTCCTTTCCAAATACAGGAACCTTCTTTTTGATTTCCTCCACCACATATTGACACCCTTTAAAAGCGGTCTGGCGGTGTTCTGAAGAAGCCATCACGAATAGGCAAACCTCTCCTGCATTAACTATTCCGAGGCTATGGAAAATGATAAGGTTCCCTAAGCCGAAACGTTCAGTGGCATGATGGCCTATCTCATTGAAAAGCTTATTCGCCATTTCCTGGTAAGCGGAATATTCTATGGCGATCACCTCTTTGCCATCTATTGTATCTGCCCTTATCTGACCCAGAAATATATCATGAGCCCCGAGCTGCGTGTTGGCCTGGAATTTCGATATCATTCTAGAAATAGATTCAGGACTAATAGCTCCCTGGATAAAAACATTTTCAAGTTCTTTCTCTTCCATGTCGAAGGCTTTTGGCTAAGGTAAAGAAATTGAATCAACACTCAAATTATTCACTTTTTTGTCAATTGAGTACGATAAGGGTAACAATTATATTAAAGTTTTCTAAAATAATTCGACAATTAAGCAACGCTTAAGTAGCTTACCCATCATAATAAAAATTGCTTGAAACATGTTAAAGGAACTCTTACATCGTGCCGATACCTTTGAAAAGAAGAAGTTGAGTCATTTGACGACCAGCGACCGGGTCAAAGCGTCCAGGGAAGCCAAGGAGTTAATTTTGGCCATCAATAAATTCTATAAACAGGATCAGGACCATCGCTTGATGGATATTATGAAACAAATTACTGTCAAGAAGAGAAAGATTGAAAAAAGGCTGACAGGCAAACCACTGGTTTAAGATTTCAGATAAGAACATCCCGCCAGAATCACGATAGGCTTATATGTTTACTCGATGGGGAAACTTGCTATGAAGATATCCCCTGATGGTCTGTTTTTGGTTGGTTAGGGCATATTCGCTTTTTTTGATTCGGGATGTTCTTTATATTGCATTGGGATATGGATGTAATGGCCTATCTCCCACCCGATTTACTTCTAGCATTGTTATAAAACTACCCGACCTATGATCACCTTCTATCTGGCCGTTTTCTTAAAGGCTGCTATTTTTATCACGATTTTTAATGTATGGTTTTTCAGGTTTAATAAGCCCACCCCCTATCGCGGTGGTGGTGCGAAATCCATGAAAGATGAATTTGAGGTATACGGCATTTCAAACCCGATGATGTATATAATCGGAGCTATTAAAATTCTTTTGGCCGCGGCCTTGGTCGCCTCGATCTGGTATCCGGATATTACGATACCAGCAGCCAGTGCAATGGCTATTTTTATGCTTGGGGCCATCGCTATGCATTTTAAGGCTAACGATCCCAGTATAAGATCCTTTCCCGCTTTAACCCTGTTATTATTGTGCGTGGGAATTATTATTCTTACGATGTTCTAGAATTAGATATCGATCAGCTATCTCATCTTAAAACACCTTAAGACGGCATGAAATGTTGGAGGTCTTTGCTGTGCATGCTATGCCGAGAATTCTTTGTAGCCCCGGCAAGAATCGAACTTGCATCTAAAGTTTAGGAAACTTCTATTCTATCCATTGAACTACGGGGCCAATGGAATATTTGGTGCGCGAATTTAAGAATACTTTTTTATAAGTCGAGCACTTAACCTCAAATACCAATTAAGAAATTTACCCCAAAACGTAACAGATATAAAATCAAATAATTATCATACCCTGGCAAAAGGCCGTATCAATCTTCGACCTCTACGATCAATTCGATTTCCACGGCGATATTTCTAGGTAATGATCCCATACCTACCGCTGCACGGGCGTGTTTGCCTTTTTGCCCAAATACCTCGACCATCAGATCCGAGAATCCATTGATCACCTCGGGATGGTCGGTAAAATCTTCGGTCGCATTCACCATACCCAATACTTTTACGATGCGTTTAACCCTTGAGAGTTCTCCTAACTCGGCTTTCAGAACTGCTAATTGTAGGATCGCCACCGCTCTGGCCGCTTCATAACCCTGGTCCACGCTAAGGTCTTTACCAAGCTTACCAGTAATTAGTGAACCTTCGGGAGTACGAGGTCCCTTCCCGGCCAGAAAAATCAGGTTTCCCGTGCGAACAGCATTCACATAGTTGGCTACCGGCTTTGAGGGTTCCTTGAGTTCAATTCCTATTTCCATCAATCGTTGTTCGGGGCTTTGCTGAGCGATTAACGCTAGTGACGGCAAAAATGCGAGAATGATTAAATAGACGTAGTTGTGGGCTCTTTTTGGCTTCCTGAGTTGTTTCATTTAAAGATAGATTTTGTTGGTGTTCCAAGATAATGATATTTGCCCCTATGGTCATTCAGCATTTTACAAAATCCGAGAAAAGCTCGGACAGCAATTTGATTTTCGGGTCTATATACGACTTGCAAATATGTTTTCCAGGGATTGTCCGATAAAGATTTGAAAGGATTTTTAAAGGTTTCAGGTTCGGGATTGTGGCTATTTCAATGTAACAACAGAGTTATTCATTAAAACCTGGCACAAAAAAACCCGGAATCCGGGTTTTTCGTTAAAATCTTAAGCTCTGACAAACCGGAGGAACACACTCGCCGGTTCATCATTTCCATCGTCGTCAAAATCCCATTCTGCGGTATCGGGACCTCCATTGAGTGTGAAGGTATTACCAGCCAGGGTTTCTCCAAAATAGGTTGGATCATTCGGTGGGTCATCATCGAATTGTATGGCAAAGAACTCACCGTCTTCAAAATACATCAGGCCCGAGAAGGTTTCCGCCGGTTGGCCCGGAGGTGTAACGGTAAGCGTAAATCTACCACTCGATTGAATAACTATGGATGCTGATCCTCCTTCGGCGATCAAATCATAGGAACTTGGTTCCGGCACCGGTGATTGACCGGAATAGGAGAATACCAGGTCTGTGGCATTCCAGGTTCCCGCTAACTCGCTGATGCTAAAATCCGGGCCAACAGGCTGGATTTCATCTCCATCATCAGAGGAACAGGACCACAGAAAAAATAGTGTCAGGGAACTCAATAATAGCTGGACAAGTGTTTTCATGATAAATCGGTTTAATATTTAATAAAAAGGCTAAATAGAGCATCACCCTATTCAGCCATCCATATGCAAACAACCTAGTGATAAAAAGTGTCCTGTGAAATGATCAGGATCATAGGGAGGCAAAGTTCGTTCCCGTTTTTGATGAAAGATCGTTGAGGAACAGTGACTGGATCGAAGGGAATATCAGGAAAGTAGGACAAGCCACAGATGATCAGGTGGCCTATTTCCACGTCCCCAACACCACTTCTGCCGGTATCCTGAATATTTTAAACACAACTTTTTATCACAGTTGAACAAAAAGGCTATAATTATAGATGAGTGCAATAATGCGGGGGGAGTCAATTGAAAGATTATAATATATATATATCCTGCGCCCGCCTTATCAATCGAACTGGAACTTCCGAAATGGTGAAAGATCAATTCGCAAAACATATAGAGATTTTTTGTATATTCTTGCCTTAACCAAAAACCAACTTGAATTATGAAAAAAATTTTTATTGGCTCTTTTTTGCTGGCATGTTTTTTTGTGAGTGGACAGGAGGCTTATTTTACGGTTTACAATTTTTCCGTGGCAGACGAAAGCGTTTCCACCGTTTACAAACTTGCGGATGACTACTACTCCAAAAACAAACCGGAAGGCGTTACCGTTTCACTTTATGAAAATCATTTTAATGACAGCGGTAACAATTTTACACATTCCATAGTGTTTTCAGGCTCACTTGATGCCGTGAGCGGTATGTATGGCGGAGGCCAAAGCGAGGCCTGGCAACTATTTATTACCCGAATAAATCAGCATCTGGAATCAACCTTCAGTTCGGCTATGGGAACGCGTATTGCCGGTTACGACGATGGTTCGGAGCCTCATCCGATACAGAGATATTATCTTCTGGATGTAAAGGATGGGGATGCTTTTGAGGCAGGTTACCGAAAATATCACTCAGCTCATAAACCAGACGGGGTGGTGGTTGCCATGGGAAATATTATTGCAGGACGCTCTCCTGATGGTGCAAACCGATGGGTAATCATTGGGTATAAGGATTTCAAATCTGCTATGGGCGGATCGGATATTTTGCGAAATGAAGCGGAAAAAGCAGCAAGCGAAAAAGCCTGGGATGAGTACATGGCCTCCCATGGAGGTGTTGATGTGGTTCGATCCGGATTGCGAATCCAATTGGGCAGCTGGTAATATCTTTGCTTTCTATTTCATATTACTATAAAATCAAGCCCGGGAAAAATCCCGGGCTTTCGCATGCCAAAAACGTATTCCTGCTTAATGGAAAATATTGTATCTGTTGGATCGGAATCACAAATTCTGCTTCCTGATTCATGTTATCAAATTAATCAAAACAAGTACATGACCATCCCCGACACTCCAAAGATGTACAGATTAGACCTCCCAATATTTTTCAGTAGCGTAATTCTATGGTAGCACTATTCTATTTGCAGATTATAACTGTGGAGAAGCTCCTGCCATGATTTTTGATTGATCTTTCGCACAAGTAAAGGATTGATCCATTCAAGGTGTTGGCTGTTCTTAGGCAGGAAAAAACTTTTATATTGTTGATTGAAATTTACAGGGAGCAAAAATACTTTTCCGTCCAGTTGCATCTTTCCGATGAGATATTGCAACGCTGTTTTATCATAAAGGAGCACTTTAACCTTATTCGCCGAAAGCGCGAGCAGGGAATTTTCCACATTGTCGTATAGTACCTTTGCCTTTATACCATTCTGTTTTAAAAAATCCTCACCACTAGATCCATGGACACTGGCCAGATTTTTGGTATTTCGCAAATCCTGAAGATCTTCAATAGTTCTGCTCAATGAGTTAACGGTAAGTGTTGAGGCCACCGTAGCAGTAAAACCAGAAATGATAAGTATCGCAGTAAACATCCAGATGACGGCAATGGTTCGGCCCATCTTTGTTTTTGGGGCTTTGTCACCATAGCCTACCGTAGTCATGGTAACGGCAGACCACCAGAAACCGTCGAATAGACCGAGTAGATTTGGTCGAAATTGCCTTCGGTTATGTTTGCGCTCTACAATCCAGAGAACAGTCCCGAAAATAAATATGGTAACTATTAAAAGGAGTACCAGTTTTAAAAACTGCAGGGAGAAAAAGTTATTCAAAAAAATTCTGATCTGGCTGCGTTCAGCAAAAGAGGTTGCCACCCCTAAAAAGGAAACATAGTAGGGTTGTGTGGCATCCAATAAAGTAAGGCGGACTTCATTTACGTGGATAGGATTTATAGTAATATCAATTTCTTCAAAGTCAAGTGCTCTTATTAAACCTAAATGGTCATTAAATTCTATAATCTCGTATTTTACATTTCGATCTTGCGCGATACTATGCCACAAGTCTACGCTGATTCCGGTGAATTCATCACCATCTCTGATAACGAAAGGGGGTTCATGCATCACCCCAACCCGAAGTGTTTCCGTGATTTGACTAAATCCCAAACTCTGAGAAGCACACAATAAAATGAAAAGGAAATACTTAATCACGTTCTATACAATTTGTTCTAAATATGTAGCAAATATTTGGATCGTTTTGCGAGTGTATTCGTCAAATAGATCTTCCTTGTCCGCATATAAAGTTATGATAGCATGGTTATTCTTTATATAAAAGGGAACACTAATCGCCGCCTTGTAACCCCCTATTCTCAAATCTTTCTTATCCAGGATAGCTGTTGCTTCTTCAGGCAGGCGCTTAAATATAAAAGCCTTGGCGTTTGTTATGCAATAGGCCGCCAGAGATTTTCCGGGATCGAAAGGAACTTTGGCGGAAGTAAATCCACGAACCTTCTCAGAATAGCCTTCAAATTCAATATGCTTTCCACGATGCACCCCGATCTCAAAGGCTATTACCCCGGGTAGTTTTAACAAATCGAGTGACATGGTTTCTAGAATCAGCTCCCATTTCGTCTCCGGGCCAATCTTGGAAATCAGGCGGTGCATAACTTCCAGTATCAAAAGGTTGGCTTTACGCTCACGTTGTTTCAGTCGCATTTCTTCACGAACCTTATTGAGATCGGCTTCTTGTTTATAAACCTCGACGTTTTTTGCTTCTAAACCCTGGTTTAGTTTACTCAGTGCGAGCCTGAACTTGCGTTTCTGAGACCAGAACAGAAAAACCACTGCTGCCAGAAGCACTGCCAAAGCACCCCAGCGAAATCCCTTGCTTTTATACCATTGATCCTTTACCATTAATTGCATAACTGCCGCCTCACTCCATAAATATGGCCCTTCCTTTTTTGCCCGTACCGCCAACTTAATAATGCCGGGGACAAACCCTTTAGTTGTAACGGTCGGTTTCGTAGTGGGCAGAGACCATCCTGAATCATTGATTTGATACTGATAAAAAGTTCTGAATCCGTGAAATGAAGGAGCCTTGTATTCGATACGTAATTCCTGGTCCGGTAAGATTACCGGCTGCTTTTCTGTTATTTTCCGCCCATCTATAGCCATTGATATTAATAGAGGGATATTACTTTTTCCTGGTTTGGGGTTTGGATTCAGGGAATAAACAATTCCTTCGGCGGTACCGATCCATAGGCGCCCTTCCTTATCAGCTTGTATACAGCGGTAAGTCATAACCTTGCTGGGCAGACCACTCTCCTCCTTCATGCTAACGGTATTGTTCTGATCGTAGCGAATAACACCTTCGGTGTTGAATGACACCCATATACTCCCGTCAGAAGAATTTGTAACGGCCTTTACCTCCAGATCGCTATAGTCAGGGCCCAAATCGATCTTCGTTACACGCTCCATATCATAACGAAGAAGGCCTGCCGTAGACGCGAGCCAAATATAACCGTTGGCATCTACGGTAAAATCATGTACCTGAAAATTAGGGCCTATATAAAAGTCGAACGGGATGCTGAGATTCACAAATCTGTCCTTCTCAGGCGCATAGCGGTATAAGTAGGTATCCTTACCGATTCCTGTAGCATAAATCCGTCCCTTCTCTGTTTCCCTGAGGCAGATAATACGATTTTCAAGTCCCCGTTCAAAGCTGTATTCCCTGAATTCTCCGCTGGGTAAAACACATCCTATTCCCACAATCGGCAGGTCTCTGGGGGCCTGGGCTATCCATAGCCTGTTTCTGCTATCCCCGGCCAGATAAAAAATACCTTCGCCCCTTTCTTCAAGGGAAATAGCCTTTATTCGTTCACCATTTTGACCGAGTTCATAGAGCTTGCCGGTACTGGTACCCACCCAGAGACGATCCCCTTTTGCGGTAAGCGCCGTGATTGTACCTAGAGCAGAAGTTGAAAGTTGTTCCCCAATATATCCGTAATCGGTTTTTTCAATGCTGTACAGATCCCCGAAATTGACAAATACTTTGCCATTTTCCGCGATGGATATAGCGGTTGCATTGGCATTGGGTATCGAACCGATGCTCTCAAAAAATCTTCTTTGTAAAATACCAAGACCTTCTGACGAACAGACCCACAATTTATTGTCCTTGTCAAATACAATATCGTGAATATTCTTAAAGGGAAGTTCATTCAGCGTATGAGGATCATTGTTGCCAAAAATCTTTATGAACTCGGGTGTTTTTCCGAATGTCCGATCCAAATAATACAACCCCAACCCCTTGATCCCTAAGTAAATGTTTTCCTTGTTATCTAGAGCGAGAGCAGTTACTTCACCCGGTATGGATTCAAATGACTCCTGACCTTCAATATTTTTGCCATCGGAAGTCAGTTTAATCCTATATACCTTATCACTGGCGATCCAGAGTTCATTACCATTGGCTGTCATGTCGTGGATCACAGGAAAAGTAGCCCTTATTTCGGGAATATCGGATTGATCATTATACCAGGAGAGCGATCCCTTATTATCGGCCATCCAGATTTGATCGCTCACCTCGGCAAAATAGAGGTTTAGCCCACGCTTAGTCTTATCCTGGTTTCCTGGTATGATTTGTTTAATCCCAGTGGAGGAAATACTATGTACCCGTCCTCCCGGCTGACCTACCCAGAGATCGCCATTCCTTCTTTCAAATATCCGTTCAGGATAATAAAGGACATTGTCATCAGGATTAACGGACGCTTTTTGAAACATCGAAATCTTTACCGTATCCAGACCTGATTCTATCAAACTTATCCCAGCATCGTGTGTCAGCAGCAGGCCTTCATCTGTCGCCATCAAGAATCTCGCATACTGACTTGGGATATATTGTGAGAAGTCCTTAAATTCCAGACCATCGAATCGGAGCAATCCTGCATCGGTAGCAATCCAAGTAAATCCTAAACTGTCACGGGTGATATGCCTCACTTCATTCGAAGGCAGACCATTAGCGGTGGAATACCAGGAAACATGCATATTCTGACCGTACATCAGGCCAGTCATACCTAGTATTACTAAGAAGACAAACAACGTTCTATGCATGGTTAAGAATCCCGGTTATAGGTCCCTTAAAATTAATAAATAAGGGCCTGGAAAACACTATAAATACTCGTATCATATCGGTTAAAAGTATTTGCCATCTGCCTGTTAGGAACATAGATGTAAAAACCAACCACATAAAGTGGCTTTGATCTTATCATTTCCAAAACTCCTAAATATGATGGTCTGTAGGCCTGGGTGAAAATATGCCCCCGGTTATTTCCGGGACTCGTGCTTTACCCAGTCTACCTCCATAACCCATTCCCCTGTCATGGGGGAATCTGTGATCTTGGCGTAGTTCAAAATAGCAAACATAGACTCAGGGTATTTATCCCCTTCACCGATATTGCGATATATTTCTTTGTCATCTAGACGATAGACCAGGTCGCTATCTTCCCATTCCACGGAATAGTCGTGATACTCATCGAGGGTGGCCGGGAAGTCTTTACGTAAACTCCACCAATCTCCTTTATCGCATTCTCCCAAACTCTTGATAGCCCCGGTGGTAAAATGGTCCTTTTTAACATCCCCATGGTGTTCGAAAATATCGATCTCACCTGATCCCGTAAGCGGCCAGCAAATATCTTCATCGGGTTCCTGCACCGGAGGTTCATTATTTTGTGCCCCGAGCAACCACCAGGCGGGAAACATACTGGGTTCACCGTTGCCATGCAGCCTCAACCGGGCTGTCCATTTCCCCTTCACGAATTCCTTTCTGTTTTTTGAGACGATCCGGCCCGCAACATATTCGGTGTCGGGGTGTTGCTCGCCATGTTTATCCAGATTGTCGCAGCTGCGTTTCTCTCCCAAATTGATCACTTTTAACTTTAAGGTCCCCTCACTTACCTCACGGGTACCAAACTCCCCATCAGGGACATAGCACTGTAGTTCATTGTTCACCCAAATCCTTTGGTCCTGCCAGTTCTCCGGATCAAAAGTCTCAAAATCATCCAAAAAATCTGTTTTCCAAAACTCAACGGCTGCAGCCTCTTTTTGGTCATCCTTTTTCTCGGCTGTACGGCAATTGGTAAACAGTAAAAAAGCGATTAGAATGGTAACTATAGGTTTCATATTTTTTATCGTTAGCGTGTTCTTTAAATCAACTCTAATGTAACTATTTGATTTATAAAACTCAACAGAACTTTTTTTCTTTTAAAATATCCCCGAACTGATGCACATCATAGCATTTGGACAAAAACATAATCACCTTTGCATCTGTAAAATAATTATTAATTAAACCCAAGCACCATGAAATATGTAGATAGCGAAATTACCCAATACTGGATTCACTTTCAGGCCGGAGGCACCGAACCAAATCAGGTTTATCCGCCCGCCCTGGTTAAGTGTTATAACGATGACGATTTTGTTTTACAGCTGACCTTCCATCCTGACAACAAGCCACTCCCTGAAAACCATTATGACGTCAGGAATAAATTAGTCTACCTCCGGTATCCCATGTCCATGTATCATAATATTATCGATACCCTGAGAAATGAAAAACCCGTTTATTTCCGATGGACCAGAGAATTGAACATGGGCTTCATAAGGACCGGCAAAGAGCCTGTAGGAGAAGGAGAGTACGAAGCCGTTTACTAAAACAATTATAAGCCAGCAAACTTAAAAACCCATGCTATTGGCATGGGTTTAAATTTTGAATGATTATGAAGAAAAGCTGGCGATCATAATATGGCCATAATAAAAGCCTGAAGATGCTTTTCTGCCACACCGCCTGTTTTATTCCCGAATCAATTATAGCCTGACTTTAAAATTTCAAGGACCCGTGGATTATGCTGAATTATCAGATAGGCTTATCTAATTCGAGTAAAAAGCAATCACTTTTCTGGATATGCCTAACCCATGCCTTGTGGCCTCAATTGATTTGAACATGCTGTAAAAGTCAAAAACGTTAACCAAAGTTGTCGTTTTTTTTACGATAAAATCGGAAACATTTTAGTCATCTTAAAGATTTAACATAGGCCGAAAGGAAATGTCCAAATTTCCTTACCAAAAAGTTGCCGGTTCAGGTGGCTGGATTTAGTGCAGCGATGAAGCAGGGCAAGTTCATTACCAGTCACCACTTGTTAGTGGCATCTAATAAAGATTGTTTTTTGTTCAGGTAATTTTTATTATATCTTATAACTTTCCTGGTGTGATATAGTATTTAGACTGTTCAACCACTTATACAAAATATAGTACCATTTGCATTAGAAAATCAACCATTTGATCTTTTTGGCTAAAATGAAGCGTCTAAATTGCTTTTTTTTAAATCACCAGGGTCAAAGAATAGCCCTTGAAAATGGAAATTTATTTCATTTGAAATGAGTCCCTCTTGAAAAAATGGAATTATGAAAATAATATTGGTTTCGATTTTCTTCATATTCTATTCTACAGTTTACATGAATGATTGCAATGCACAGGATCGTAAGCTGCTCGATAGCCTTCAGCTGGTAGTAAAACAAACCAATAATGACACTATAAGAATTAAAGTCTATGGAGATATTTGCTGGGCGTATGCTACTACACGCAAAGAACTAGATACGGCGGCTATATATGCCGACACAATTCACAGTCTGGCGAATAAAATTAATTACAGAGAAGGAGTGGCTTTGTCTCACTTTTATTACGGAGTGATCAATCGGTTTAAGGGTAATTATTATCAAGGGATTGATCATATCAAAAAACACGTCAGTTATTATCAACATCAAGGGGATAGCTCGAGGATGGCAACCGGGCTATTTCAATATGCTGTAATGCATATGCAATTGGGGAATTACAAAACAAGCCTGGATGCCTACTACCGCATTTATAATATCCATAAAAATAACGACTATATAAAGGGTATGGGCTTTACCTTGCAGTCTATAGGTCATATACAAAGAAAATTAGACAAGCATGATGAGGCTATTGCTTCTTATGATGAATCTATTTCTCTAAAAACACAGATCAACGATCTTACCGGGCTTTGGCAAAGCCTGATGAGCTTAGGGAATACCTATGCTGAAATAAATAGTTTCAGTAAAGCTGAAGAATATCTCCTTGAGGCTATGGAATTTGCAAAGAAAACAAACGACCTGTACGGTATTGCTTTTGTCAATGAGAATTTGGGGAATTTGTATAACCGGATGGACGATCACTCCAGGGCTTTGACCTTTCATAAAAAAGCGCTCGACTTAAGAAATACGCTTCCTTCTAAAAAGGATAAGGCCTTGAGTGAGCTTCAGGTGGGTAAGACCTATTTAGAGCTTGGCGAAACAAGAAAAGCCAGAACTCACATTTCGAGAAGCCTTGCCTTATCAAAAGAAATGGATGCCAAGCCCTTGCTTGTAGATAATTATAAATCTATGGTTGAACTCACTGAGTCTGAGAACAATCCCGGAGAAGCCTTCAAATACCTGAAATTGTATACTAAAGTCAAAGATTCATTATTCAATTCTGAAAAAAATAAACAACTCCTCGAAATAGAAACCAAATATCAGACCGCCCAAAAAGACCAGGAAATTGAACTTCTTAAAAAAGAAAATGAACTAAAAGAGAAAGAAGCGCAACGGCAGGATGATATCAAAAAGGCGATAATCATCGGCGCTGGCCTAATCATGTTATTGGCAGGATTACTTATTTATACCCTGCGTCAGAAACTAAAAAATCAGAAAGCCATAGCCGCTAAAGATGAAGAAATTAAGATCTCCCATTTTAGAGAACAACTGGGGACTCTAGAAATGAAAGCGTTACGCGCGCAGATGAATCCGCATTTTTTATTCAATTGCATGAATTCCATTAACAAAATGATCTTGAGTGAAGATCATGAAAATGCGAGCAAATACCTCACCAAATTCTCAAAACTTATTCGACTGATGCTCGAAAATTCTGAGCACCAAAAAGTATCCTTACAAGATGAACTGGATATGCTTAAAGCCTATATTGAATTGGAAATCATCCGCTTTAAAGGTAAAATCAACTATTCCATTCATATGGACAAAGACATGGATAGCGAATCGATTCTCATCCCCTCAATGATACTGCAGCCTTTTGTGGAAAATGCTATCTGGCATGGTTTGCTGCCTATGGATAAAAAAGGTGAAATTGAAATTAAGATAGATGAAGAAGAAGATCATCTAAAATGCAGCATTACCGATAGTGGCATTGGAAGAAAAGCTTCGATGGATCTGAAAAAAAACAGTAGGCATAAGAAGAAATCGATGGGTATTAAAATTACCACAGACCGACTTAAACTTCTTACCAAAGAAAAAGTAAAAGAAGTTATTGAAATAATTGATCTAAAGGATCAGGATAATATTGCGATGGGTACTCAGGTAAATATTCTCATTCCTATATCATAATTTTAAAGTCTATGATCAAGGCCTTAATAATAGATGATGAACAAGACGCCAGGGAGGGGTTAAAACTCACTATAAAAAAATCCTGTCCTGAAATTTCTATTATGGCCATGTGTGAGTCGCCGGAAATCGGGATTGAAAAAATCAAAGAATTACGGCCCGAACTTGTTTTTCTAGATGTCCAGATGCCCCGATTATCTGGTTTTGACCTTTTGGAAAAATTCGAGACGATTAATTTTGAAGTCATTTTTGTAACCGCTTTTGATAAATATGCCATAAAGGCTATAAAGTTTAGCGCATTAGACTATTTACTAAAACCGGTAGATGTTGAGGAATTGGTAAACGCAGTAGACAAGATTAAAGAAAAGCAAAAAAATAAAACGGCTCATTTTAAATCCCTGTTGAATAATATAAAGTACAATTCGGAAAACTTAAACCGACTAGCCATTCCTTCAAACAATGAAATTATCCTGCAGAAAACAGCCGATATTATTTATTGCGAAGCCGACGGCAATTATACCATTTTGCATTTAGCAGACGATAGAAAAATAACCGTTTCAAAAACTTTAAAAGAGTTCGAAAATATATTGCCCGAAACAAGCTTTTGCAGAATACATCACGCCACCCTGGTGAACTTAGCACATGTTACCAAATATGTGAAAGGCGAAGGGGGTTATGTAATGGTGACCGGCCGACGCCATTTAGACGTGTCGCGCAGAAAAAAGGAAAATCTTATACAAGCCCTCAATAGTATCTGATACCGATTAATAATTCCTTCAACCCACTTATCCCTGCCTGCTTGCCATTTGCTAAATACATATAGTAATTGCCTTTTTAGGGATCTAACTTTAGGTGTAACTTAAAAATAGTATCATGAAAAAGTTAGTCTTTAACATTCGTAATTTCCCCTTTTTCTTTTTGTTCCTGATTCTCCTTATCGCCTCATGCAAGAAAGATGATGATATGGAAGAAAGCCCCGATGCAGCAGATGTCCCTGAAACTGTAGAAAACCCACCAGAACAATCGGTGGACCCTAATCAGGCAACCGCAAGTCTTATTTTTGACAATATGAAAGTGGTGAGTGGCTCCCCGCCAGAATCCAAATCCGGGAGCAAAAGTGCAAGTAAAATGCCCATAGATCTGAAAATAGATTCGGATACTATTTTCTGGACGCCAGGCATTATCAAACGTATAAAAATTCTAAAACCGGTAGATGTTCAGCTGTCTTTTGGAGCCTGGGTACAAGTTCCCGGAGCCAGTTCGTACATCGAGACCACGCTGAGGGAAGAAGAAGAAACCGACGAGATAAGTATTCTCTATTTTAAGTTCGACTCGAGCAACTGGGTTCTGCCAGTAACTTTCCCTTTGACGATCTTACCCCTGGACGAAGACGGAAATATAGCGGATAGATTTGAGATTCCTGTGAAAATTGAAAAGCCGCTTGAAACCGGAGGCGGAGGCACAGGCGGAGGCGGAGGCACAGGCGGAGGCGCAGATGAATGCAATCTCGAGCTTGAAAACACTTTTTGGGAATGGATATCCTATAATCAGGAAAGTCCGCCGTTTTTTACGGCACCGATGTATCCACATATAGAACCAAGTACAACAAATGGATGTTGTATTGACGGAGTGAGCGATCCGAGTGGCGTCTGTACCAACACAACAAATATTAGACAATTAGATTATGAAATTATCTTTATGCGGCCATTGGTTTTTATGACCTTTATAGATGACGATGAGGTTAGTATTGCCGGGCAGGTGTATTCGAGAAATCTCGATCCTTTTACCAGTGACTATTGCTCCAATTCTCCAGGGTATTCCGAAAGCAATTCGACTGCAGGCAAGAGAGGAGACTATGTTATTAATTCTGATTGCAGTATCACCCTCGAAAATCTAGTGGATGACGGCGGCAATGTAGGTCTATTAGACGATCCTACTAAATATATCGGTGGAGGCCCTTTCATTAAATATACACTGATCAGCGATCATTTTATGAAACAAACCATTACCAGCAGCGGAAATCCGGATGGAGGCCGGAGTGTAGAAGAATTTGGAAATACGTATGAAAGAAGAGGTCAGTTGACCTTAGGCGATGGTAATATCTGGTATGATTAATTTCTTAAAATAATAAATTATACCCCATAAACTGGGCGCATTAATTAAAAACCCATGCTACATGCATGGGTTTTAATCGATATTG
>JAHEJJ010000048.1 GCA_024638915.1 Robiginitalea sp. | reverse complement strand
CATTGATAATTGCCTGTTCGGCTTTTTCCCAAACTTCAGGAGCTCCCAGATACTTGTCCGGGTCTTCAGGATCCCGAATAGAAACCTGGGTTATAAAATCTTCAAATCCCAATGACCCCAGTACATATAAAGACAGATCGATAACGTTTTTAAACTCCTCGTTCAGCTGTTCCGGCATGCAAAAGATATGCGCATCGTCCTGTGTGAAACCGCGTACCCTGGTCAGGCCGTGTAATTCTCCACTCTGTTCATATCGGTAAACCGTGCCAAATTCAGCATATCGTTTGGGGAGATCTCTGTAACTCAGCGGCTTGGCTTTAAATATTTCGATATGATGCGGGCAATTCATAGGTTTTAGCAGAAATTCCTCCTGGTCTTTTGGGGTGTGAATAGGCTGGAAACTATCCTTGCCGTATTTAGCGTAGTGCCCCGAGGTGACATATAATTCTTTTTGCCCGATATGGGGGGTGACCACCATTTCATACCCGGCTTTTTTCTGAGCTTTCTTCAGGAATTGTTCCAGTCGCTCACGAAGTGCAGCCCCTTTAGGCAACCAAAGCGGCAATCCCTGCCCTACCATTGTAGAGAAGGTGAATAACTCCATTTCCTTGCCAAGCTTACGATGATCACGTTTTTTGGCCTCTTCTAACAGCGCGAGGTATTCGCTCAGCTCCTTTTGTTTTGGAAATGAGATCCCATAAACCCTGGTTAGTTGTTTTTTTGTCTCATCTCCCCTCCAATAGGCACCTGCTACATTGAGGATTTTTATGGCCTTGATAAAACCTGTATTTGGAATATGACCGCCACGGCACAGATCGGTGAAACTATCATGGTCACAGAAAGTAATAGTTCCATCTTCCAGTGCTTCGATAAGTTCGATCTTGTATTCATTAGCCTGATCCCTGTAATAAGCCAGTGCATCGGACTTGGCCACAGACCTCATTTTGAAGGCATGTTTTCCTCGTGCAATTTCCAGGGCGCGTTTTTCAATGTTAGGAAAATCCTTATCTGAGACCACATGATCACCAAAATCCACATCGTAATAAAAACCGTTCTCGATAGGGGGGCCTATTGTGAGTTTGATCCCCGGATAAAGTTCTTCCAAAGCTTGTGCCACGACATGAGAGGAGGAATGCCAAAACGCTTTCTTGCCCTCGTCGTTTTTCCAGGTGTAGAGCACCAATGATCCATCTTCGTCAAGTGGCGTAACCGTCTCCACGGTTTGGCCGTTAAAACTTGCCGAAATAACATTTCTGGCCAATCCTTCACTAATGCTCACCGCAACCTCCATGGGTGTTGTGCCCCGGGGATAGTCTTTAGTGGCGCCATCGGGTAATTTGATCTGTATGGTTCCCAAAAGATTTGCTTTAAGTCCGCAAAGATAACATCTTGGACCTATGCGGGCAATATCCTGTGTTGGTAATTATCATCCCGGGAACGTATTTGGCATAAGGGCCAGGGAATTTTATGCTTGTTTGGTTCCCTTGGACTTCTTTCCAAAAAGCGCATCTAAAAAGACCTTGATGCTATAGAATCCAAGGCCAATGGCGGTGATGGCCAGCAATATACCCACGATCAAGACAGGGATGTAGAAAGGATGGTCCTGGTTTTTAAAGGCCTGAAAGAGTACTACCGGGGCAAGGAACATAACAAATACGGTATAGCCCAGAAATTTAAGGCCTTTCAAAAGCATATTCTTGTCGGTAGCCATATTTTACTCCTTTTGAATAGGATTATAAAAATAGGAATTATCGATTATATTTAGGCATCGGGAAGTTTCGACCCTGGTATCGAGAATTTCGAGAAAGCCGGAATCTGTAAACCCATCTTGGTGCCGGCAATTTGATTTACTGTATCATAATATGCCAATATGAACTGGATAGACTATACCATTATTGTCACTTATCTCCTGGGATTCCTCAGTCTGGGATATATTTTTAAAGACAACAAAAATTCAGGCGATTACTTTCTGGGAGGGCGCAGTATGGGATGGATTCCTTTAAGTCTTTCCACCATGGCGACACAATTATCGGCCATCAGTTTCATCTCTGCACCGGCCTTCGTGGGAGTGAAACCGGGAGGAGGACTTCAGTGGCTGACCTTCGAATTTGGTGTTCCACTGGCGATGGCATTTCTGCTGGTGGCCATTATTCCTTCTCTTTACAAAGCCGGCATTGTGAGTATTTATGAATATTTAGAACGGCGTTTCGATGCATCTTCCAGACTTCTGATCAGTTTTGTATTTCAGATCAGTCGTTCCGTAGCCACAGGGGTAATGGTCTATACAATGGCCCTCATCCTGCAAGCTACCACCGGGATCAATTTTTGGATTTCCGTCCTGCTGATCGGAGTTATTACCCTGGTTTATTCGTTTCAGGGAGGCATGCGTGCCGTTATCTGGGGCGATGTAATCCAGATGCTCATTTTGTTCGTGGGCATTGTGATTTGCCTCGCTTACGGTCTTAGTGAACTCGGTGGCTGGGATAATTTCCTTACCCAGGTTGATAGTGACCGACTTACTGCCGTGGATTTCTCAAAATGGGGATTCAACAATGCGGACGGGGGGGATGAATTTGGGTTCTGGCCCATGGTGATCGGCGGCTTCTTTCTCTATGCTTCATATTATGGAACCGACCAGACCCAGACACAGCGGATGCTCTCTGCCAAGGGCTTACCCACCATCAAAAGCCTTCTTATGGCCAACGGCCTGTTCCGCTTCCCGGTAACGCTGACCTATTGCATCATGGGTTTGATCATAGGTACCTTATTGATGACCGATCTCAGTTTCCAGGATCAGATTTCTGAGGTATATGCGGCCAATATCGATAGCCTCGAAGGAAAGAAAGAGGACCTTATGGTTCCGGTGTTTATCATTAAATATCTTCCCAACGGTGTTATCGGGATATTGCTGGTCGCCATCATGTCGGCGGCTATGTCATCCCTCAGTTCAACAGTTAATTCGCTGTCTGCGGTAACCATTGAAGACTTCATAAAACGCATTAAAACGGATCTCTCGGATAAACAATACGTAAAGTACTCGCGATTCACTTCTCTTTTCTGGGGCCTTATTTGTCTCTTTTTTGCCTTCTTCGCCGGAAATATAGAAGGGACGGTGATCGAGGTGATCAACAAGATAAGTTCGGTCTTTTACGGTCCTATATTAGCGGCATTTATACTGGCCCTGCTCACCAAACGAACCCATGCCCTTGGTGCCAACATCGGGATTCTCGCAGGTGTTTTGTTCAATATGTATTTGTGGCTCTATGTACCGGAGGTTTTTTGGTTCTGGTGGAATGCCATAGGCTGCGTCATTACCCTTTCGGTGGCCTATCTCTTTAGTATTATGGTTCCTTTGAAAACGAAGGAAGGTATCAAAGTGACGTATTATTTTGCATGGAAAGAAGTGGCGATATTAGTGGGTTACTTTATCCTTATCATACTTATATCTATCGGCTTAAAAGACCTGCTGAGTGCTTAAATTTTTCAAAATGGAGGAACTCATTAGCCGTATATATCCCAACAACTCTGATGAGGTAATACGTGGTATATCGGCTTTAAAAGAAAAATACCATAGCAAGATCGATATAAGTAAATCTCACCGCCTTACCGAAAAAGACCGGATTATGATTACCTATGGAGATGGTATACAACAAAAAGGTTCACCCCCCTTGGCGGTTATGAAATCCTTTGCTGACCGGTACCTGACTAAATGTATCAGCGCGGTTCACCTTTTACCTTGCTTTCCTTATTCTTCGGACGATGGTTTCAGTGTGATCGATTACTATCAGATCGATCCGGAACTGGGACATTGGGAGGATATCGATCAGCTTGCAGAGCACTTCGACCTGATGTTTGATGCTGTAGTGAATCATATTTCCAAAAAATCTGAATGGTTTCAACAATTTCTTGCCGGGAACCCCGAGTATTCGGAATACTTTATCGAATCGGATCCCGAATTGGACCATAGCATGGTGGTGCGCCCTCGTGCTCTGCCATTGCACCACCCTTTTGAAAAAGAAGGCAAGCAGGTCTATATCTGGACTACTTTTAGCGAAGACCAGGTAGATCTGAACTATGCTAATTATCGGGTATTCCTTCAGGTACTCGATGTTTTACTTTTCTATGTTTCAAGGGGATCCAAATATATCAGGTTAGATGCGATTGCCTTTTTATGGAAAGAGTCGGGGACTCCATGTATCCATCTCGAGCAAACCCATTTGATTATCCAGGCATACAGAAAAGTTATGGAGGAACTGGCCCCGGGTGCAGTGATCATTACAGAAACCAACGTGCCACATCGCGAAAATATCTCCTATTTTGGCAATGGTAGCAACGAGGCCCATATGGTGTATAACTTTACCCTCCCTCCCTTACTGGCCTATTCCATCCACCGTCAGGAGGTAGATGTTTTAACCGACTGGGCCAAAGGTCTTGAACTGCCAGGAGACAAGGTGTGTTTCTTTAATTTCACTGCCAGCCATGATGGTATTGGTGTTCGTCCTCTTCAGGGAATCATTCCGCAAAACGACATTGCAGAATTAGGAGAGCTCGCATTACAACATGGTGGATTTGTATCCTATAAGACCAATGAAGATGGCTCGCAATCCCCCTATGAACTCAATTGTAATTATATGGATCTTATTACAGACCCGTTGTGGTCTGAAGATCTTAGAATTCAACGCTTCCTGCTTACCCAATCGGTAATGTTATCTATGCCGGGTGTGCCTGGTATTTATTATCATTCGCTCTTAGGTTCTGTAAACGATAAAGATGCTGCGATAGAAAGCGGGATCAACAGACGGATCAATCGTAAAAAATTAGAGCTCAACTCACTGCAGAAATCTCTGAACCGGGAAGGCAGTATGAGAAAACGTATTTTTAATCGCTATTCGCTAATGTTAGAGGTCAGGGGAAATGAAACTCTTTTCAACCCCTATGGAAAAGCAGAATACCGAGCTGAGGAGGCGGTTTTTATAATAAGCCGGCAAAAAGGAGAAAGTATCCTCCATGCTATCCATAACTTTTCAGACAGGGAGGTTAACCTGACTACCTTAAACGGATCTTTCAAGGATGTATTAACCGGGGAAGACTGGGTAACGAAACAGAAGATATTAGCGCCTTACGGATTTGCATGGCTAAAAAATATATAGCGAATGGACTATGTACTGATCCCCGACAAGTTTAAAGGTTCACTGAGTGCTCAGGAGGTAATCGATGCAATCAGCAGGGGTATTTGCAAGGCCGACCCGGAGGCGAAGCTATATAGTGCCCTGGTATCCGATGGAGGAGATGGTTTTATCGAATCGATTGCCCACTATGGTCAGTACGATAGGATTGTATGCGATACCTGTGATCCTCTCGGAAGAAAAATTCAGGCCTCTTATCTCTACGAAGAGAAGACCAAATCGGCTTATATTGAAATGGCACAGACGGCAGGACTCGTATTGCTCAGGGAATCAGACCGGAACCCTATGTGCACCTCCACTTATGGTACGGGATTACAGATAAGGCACGCCCTGGATAAAGGCGCCAGGCATCTGTTTATAGGATTGGGCGGCAGCGCCACTAATGACGCCGGGATCGGAATAGCCGCCGCGATGGGCTATGGTTTCCTCGATGCCGAAGATAGACCCTTAGATCCTCAGGGTCAAAATCTATCAAGGATTGCGGGTATTCAAAAACCAAAGGAACCGACCCTATACACAGACGCCGCGATCTATGCGATCAACGATGTGAATAATCCGCTTTATGGGCCAAAAGGAGCGGCTCATGTTTACGCGTCCCAGAAGGGCGCTTCCGACGAAGATATTTTGCTACTCGACAAGGGATTGAGGGATTTGAATTCACTTTTGGAAAAGGAACTGGGAGCTAGTCATGCGAGCGTTCCTGGTGCCGGAGCTGCGGGCGGGACTGCCTATGGTCTTATGAGTTTCCTCGGGGCTCGTTTTCTGGGAGGAACCGATTTTGTTTTAAGAGTTGCTGGAGTGAATAAGATTTTAAGCGAACATTCCATCGACTATATCATAACGGGAGAGGGAAAAATAGATGAGCAGACCCTGAGCGGAAAACTGATTCATGGGGTGCTCGAATTAGGAAAATCTCACAAGATTCCGGTCATAGCAGTATGTGGTATTTTGGATACCGAAATGGATGAACTGATAAAAGGGGGTCTGACCTCAGTCATCGAGGTATGTGATCCTTCCAAACCGTTGCATTACAATATGGAAAATGCCGCCACACTTGTGGAACAGTCTGTTTGTAACTTCTTCCATGTAAAATTAAGCTGAGGGTTAAAGGCCTGAGTTACTCGACAGTGACTGAGCCTTTGTATTCCTGAACAATAGCGAAATATCCAAGGGCAAATTCATCAGGAGTCGAAACACTGTCTGAGATATCTATGTTGTCGAGTCCGGTGATATCAAAAACGTTACCACGTGCCGTCGCTACCGGTGTTTGAAAAGGCCCCTGCTGACCTTCTGTTTGTTGGACCAGCAGATTCATATAGTTAAAAAAGTTTTGATCCGCACCGAGGAGACTTATTTCCAAAACAGTACCGGGCTCAAATAACTGGTCATAGAAGTATGAAAAGCTAAATTGCTGACCTTGGTAGAACTGATCTTCCGTGGTCAGGAAGTCACCGAACCCAAAGTCGAATATATAAAAGTCATCACGATCCGGATCATCGGTAAAGGTCACGATGACTTCTGTTTCTTCATCCCCAAAGAGGGTGCCATCACCAATCTGAAGATTGTCGATGGGTACCGAAGGAACAAATTTGGTTTGGGCGGCATATCTTCGGCCTTCCCGTTCGATAATCATCGTATATAATACATCCATAGTGGTCTGGGAAACGGGTATACGTTGATCTTCCATGAAGTTGGGGTCAGGTGTATAAATTCCTGTGCCGGGACTCTCTTCTGCGAGTACAGATATCCGGCTGGCCTCGATAACGCCTTCATCATCAAAAAACTCCTGAATGATCACCAAATTATCGACGCTGGTAATAGGGATTTCATCAAAAAAACCACTCGACAAGGTTACACCTACTACCACGGGAATGAATTGCTCATCGATGTCAACTCTCATCAAGGCATTGACCACCAATCGGGGTTCATCTTCAGGCACTTCTACTTCGATGACCTCCTCACAACCAAAGTTCAGGGCCAGGAAAAAAACGCTATACCATGTTAATATCTTCTTATGTAAATCTTTCATCGCGATCGTTTCACGTTCTGGTATTATCACTTACTGCATATGTCGGTCAAAAAGGCCAAATATTCAGCACCTTTAGTAGATGTCTGGGTAATTGGTATCCTTTCAATTTGAAATAAATTTTGATCATATCGGAAATAAAAAGTACCCATTTAAAAACTAAAATTATAAGTTACGGAAGGGACTATCCCAAAAATCGATGTTTTGACCGCTTCGTTTACCCCGCTGTCTTGATTTTGTCTAAAATTGATCGAGGCGGCATTCATACGGTTATATATATTGTAAACGCTGAAAATCCATTCCGATTTCCAACTGGTATCCTTATTTTTTTTCTTTGGGGTGAGCGTTGCTGCAATATCCAGTCGATGATAGTCCGGGAGCCTTTCCTTGTTTCTAAGACCATAAAACGGAACGACCAACCCCTCGAATTCGAACTGTCCTACCGGATAATTAGTGGGTTGTCCGGTCTGATAGATGAAATTACAATTGACACGCCATTTTTTGTTGATCTCATAGTTTCCATAGAGTGCCAGGTCGTGAGTTTTGTCGAAGGGGGAGCTATACCAATCCCCGAAGTTAATGCCGGTCTCCAAATTGCTTCGTCCGGTATCAATCACCGGAGGCCGGCCAGGAGTGCGCTGTTCTGATCTGGAGAGGGTATAAGCCAGCCATCCTCTAAATCTTCCCTCGTTTTTGCGGAACAGTATCTCGAATCCATAGGCCCGGGCGACACCGTTGAGTATTACCTGCTCAATGGCATTGTTGGCAATAAGATTCGCACCATCTATATAATCGATCCGGTTTTGGATATCCTTATAAAACACTTCGGTTTCCAGGCTGAATTCACCTCCCTTTATATTGCGAAAATAACCAAGCGCATATTGATCGAGCAATTGAGGCTCTATCCATGGGCCGCTAGGCGTCCATACATCCAGAGGAGTAGGGGAGCTGGTATTGGACAGCAAATGCAGGTATTGTGCCATCCTGTTATAGCTCGCCTTGATGGAATTATCGTCATTTAAGGCAAAGGCAAGGGAGACACGTGGTTCGAGGTTGGTAAAATCCTTGAGTGTTTCCCCTCTCCCCGGGTTAATGGTATCTATGGGTGTAGCTTCTCTGTAGACCAGCTGGAAAGGATCGAATTCAACAGGCTGGTCATTTTCATAGACATATAACTCATCTTGTCCCAGGCGCACAAAATGGCTCACTCTAAGGCCATATCCCAGGCTTAAATTATCGCTTATATTGTGTTCAACATCCACATAAACTGCAGATTCATTCGCGTATTTCTTTGTAAGCTGGTCTTCCAGGATGCCCGAATCCGGATTGTTGGGTTCTATCCGGCCCGGATTGAAGATATAATAGATGTTATTAAGACCATAGTTCAATTGCAAATTATCCCCTAAATAATGCTTCAGGTCGTATTTGACATTGAAATTCTGTATCCCTGAGTTCCACTTAAACCCAACAAAATCGAGTTCCAGGCCATAATAATAATCTGAGTAGATCAAAGACAGATTGGAGAATAACTTACCGGAGAATAAGTGGTTCCAACGGAAATTGACAAAGGCGTTTCCGTAAAGATTTACAAATTGTTCGCTGATACTGAATTTGTCCCTTCCAAAATATCCGGAGAGATAAATATTGTTATTTTCATTTATCTTATAGTTCAATTTGGTGTTGAGGTCGTAGAAACTTGCCGAATTATCGATATCGATCAATGGAAGAAATAATTGCGCATAAGAAGCACGACCACCGATGAGAAAAGAGGCTTTATCCTTAACAATAGGCCCTTCTGCCAAAAGACGGCTTGCTACGGCACCAATACCACCACTCATTTTAAACTCCTTGCTATTTCCTTCTTTTTGAAAGATTTCGAGTACCGATGACACACGTCCGCCATAACGGGCAGGGATGCCTCCCTTATAGAGTTTTACGTCTTTGATAGCATCAGGGTTAAATACTGAGAAAAACCCAAATAAATGCGATGAATTAAAAATTATAGCTTCGTCGAGCAAAATCAAATTCTGGTCTGCAGCGCCCCCACGAACATTGAATCCGGAGGAAGCCTCACCGGCATTGGTCACACCAGGAAGCAAAACGAGCGATTTAAGCACATCGGCTTCTCCCAGCACCACAGGTATATCCTTGATGGTCTGAACGGAGAGTGTATTTAGGCTCATTTGAGGTTTTCGGATATCGATTTTTTTGGACTGATCCGTCACCACTACCTCCTCGAGTTGTTCGGCTTCCTCGGCCATCTGAAAATTGATCTTAAGGTTTTGATTCAGGCTTATCGTTCGAACGATATCCTGGTACCCCAGAGACGTTACACGAATATCGTATTCTCCCTCAGGAAGGGTAATCGAATAAAATCCGTATTCATTGGTAGTCACTCCGTTTCGAAGTTCGGGGACTACAAGGGTAACGCCGATAAGATTTTCGTTACTTGAACTCTCGGTAATAGTCCCGCTCAGGGTGTATCGTTGCTGTGCTTGCAACTGGAAATAGAAAAAAATGAGAAGAAGCAATAATAAAGGCCTGGCTGGTCTGCTCATGCATTGAAGTTTATTTAAAAATAGATAATCAGGCAATGAAATGGACGTCTGCCATTGAAAAATAACAAGGAATTAACTTTGAATTTTCAGCAGGCAGAAACCATTTAAAGTTTTACCAAGATGTCGTTAAGCGTGCTGCTGGGTCTCATTGCTTTTGAAACCAGGTCTTGGTCTGGTTTGTAATAACCACCGATATTTTGTGGCTTACCTTGAGCCTCTAATAATTCATTGAGGATACGCTCCTTTTGTTCCTCAAAAGATCCGTATACGTCGGCGAAAATGTCCTTTAATTCACGATCCTTGTCCTGATGGGCAAGAGCCTTCGCCCAATAGAACCCGAGATAAAAATGACTACCTCTTGTATCTAGTTCTCCTACCTTTCGTGAAGGGGAACGATTATTATCCAGAAACTCCTCTGTGGCTTCATCCAATGCCGTGGATAGTACCACCGCTTTTTGATTATCATATTTATCTCCGTAAAACTCGAGTAATACGCTGAGGGCGAGAAATTCTCCGAGGGAATCCCAACGAAGATGTCCTTCTTCCAGAAATTGTTCCACATGTTTTGGGGCAGACCCACCTGCGCCCGTTTCAAACAGCCCCCCTCCGTTCATCAGCGGAACGATGGAAAGCATTTTGGCACTGGTACCTACTTCCAGAATAGGAAAGAGGTCGGTTAAATAGTCCCTTAGGACGTTGCCTGAAACCGAGATAGTATCCTTACCATCTTTGATCCGCTCCAGCGTATATTTGGTAGCTTCAACCGGAGACAGAATCTTCAAATCCAATCCTGATGTATCGGATGCCGCCAGATAGTCCTTAACTTTTTTGATCAATTCTGCATCGTGAGATCTTTGCTGATCCAGCCAAAAAATTGCTGGGGTCTGAGACATCCTGGCTCGTTTCACGGCCAACCTTACCCAATCTCTGATCGGGGCATCCTTAACCTGGCACATTCTCCATATATCTCCGGCTTCAACCTGGTGTTCCATGATCACGGAATCATCTTTACTGTCTACGACGCGTACTCTTCCGTTAAATGGGATCTCGAAGGTTTTGTCATGAGAACCATATTCCTCGGCTTTCTGAGCCATTAGCCCCACATTGGGTACGGTACCCATGGTAGCGGGGTCGAAGGCACCATGTTCTTTGCAGAAATCGATCGTTGCCTGGTAGATACCTGCATAGCTGCTATCGGGAATTACCGCTTTGGTATCCTGAAGATTTCCGCTGGCATTCCACATTTGGCCACTGCTCCGTATCATCGCGGGCATGGAAGCATCGATGATTACATCGCTGGGTACATGGAGGTTTGTAATGCCTTTATCTGAATTGACCATCGCGAGATCAGGACCATCAACAAGGGCTTTTTTAACGTCGTTCTCAATGCACATGCGTTTGCCTTTGGGCAGTTTTTTGATATCTTCCAAAAGGCTTTCAAGGCCTTCTCTGGAACTGATGCCTAATGCTTCGAAAGTATCACCATATTTATCGAAGACCTCTTTAAAATAGGTTTCCAGCACGTGGCCGAAGATGATAGGATCGGACACCTTCATCATGGTCGCCTTCAGATGTATCGAAAACAAAACCCCGGCTTCCTTAGCCTCTGCCATTTGGTTTTTGAGGAATTGCAATAAGGCTTTCTTGCTCATCACGGTAGCATCGACAATTTCTCCATCCAGTACTGCAACCTTTTCCTTTAAGATTTGAATCCCTCCTTCTGATTTTTCCAATTCGATCCTCAGATCAGAACCATGCTGCATAGTGATCGATTGCTCGTTGGATTTAAAGTCGCCCTGATCCATCGTGGCGACATGGGTTTTTGAAGAGGAGGACCAGGCACCCATAGAATGCGGATGCTTTTTCGCATAATTCTTGATGGGCTTGGGCGCTCTTCTATCAGAATTACCTTCCCTCAGAACAGGATTAACTGCGCTTCCTTTAATTTTATCATATCTGATTTTGATATCCCGTTCGGCAGCTGAAGAAGGCTCATCGGGATAATCGGGCAGGGCATATCCTTTGTACTGTAATTCTTTGATTGCCTCTTTCAATTGTGGAATAGAGGCGCTTATATTGGGAAGTTTGATAATGTTGGCATCAGGATTTTTTGCCAATTCCCCCAGTTCTGCCAGGTCATCTGGCACCCGCTCATCTTCCTTTAGAAATTCAGGAAAAGCAGCCATGATCCTTCCGGCCAGTGAAATATCTTTAATGTCCACTTCTATACCGGCGGGCTTGGTAAAGGCTTTTACAATTGGGAGCAATGAATGTGTGGCCAAAGCTGGGGCTTCATCAGTTTTGGTATAGACTATGTTTGGCATAAAAACGAAAGATTTTCCTTTAAGAGGAGCAAATATACAATTTTCGGAATGCCAAAATAAGAGGGTCCGGTGAAACTTTAGCCTTAAGTATTAAACCGGAAATTTATAAAAGACAAAAGCCATATCATTGTAACGGGTACATTGATATGGCTTTCTAGAAACAGCTTGCAAACTTTTTGTGATCTACCGAGGTACAACACCGCAACCATTGATTGCATTCGCTCGCTGATTCAACGTTTGAAATTTCTTTTGCCTCAATTCTAAAATCGAGCTACTACTCAAAATTTCTTCTTGTTATTTTTGTGCGCTTGGTCTAGACATAAAACCGAGGTCTTACACTTAGATCAAAAGTACTCACATAGTGTCCAAAAAGCTACAGCCTTTTTTCTTCTAGCTCACCGATCGTTCCGCGCGGGTAACGAATTACCTTTACTTCCCTTACGGTTAAACAACAATATAAAGAACGTCAACTATATAATGGTCATACAAATCTGCCCTAGACAGGCCTATTCTTAAAACCATAATCCGAATATAAGTCATTTGCGTTCCACTTCCAAATTTTGTAACCTAAAATAAATCAACACCTTATGAACGCCAGTTATGAACAATTGTTCATAAATCAGGTAGCCCATCATGGTGATATGGATAGTACTATGAAATAAAAAAAATCGGCTGTAATAGCCGATCTTTTTTTTAGATTTCCTTTTGGACTAAGGTGCCGAAGCACCGCCATCGGTCCGACTCCGTTTAAGCTGGCGTTGGATTTTCTTAATGGCCGATTCGATCGACTTCTCAGGTTCGATAATATTATATTCACCCCAAAAGTCCGGATCCGAGAAACCAAGTGCTTCATCGCTCATAATGATGGTCGATTTTATGCGTTCCTTGCTTTTAGGAAAATTGCCTTTGGTATTTTTTTCCCAATCTGTTACCGCCATTTCAGCAGTCATGCTGTAGACCGAATTGAACAATTTACGGTCCCAGTCGACCTTAAATTCGAGCAGGACATTGCTATAACCGTAGTACCACCGCCCGTCTTTTTCGCGATAATCTACCCTGTAGGCCACTTCATTGGGAAACACCTTGGCGTTTTTCGGTTTTCTCCTGACAAACATTTTACTCGCCTTGTATTTATCGGTAATATTTAGAGAATAAATAGCACTGGTCAGTATTTTTTTATCGGCATCGATAAACAGTTTACCTCTGTAGAGCGGTTCGGTGATCTCCGGAAGTTGCTCAAAATTCACCACATAGATCAATTTATCATTGATTCGAGTAGAGCGATCAAATGTAAAACGGTATTCCGAAATCCGATCGCTTGTGAATATGTACTCCGGATACTTCATAATATCCACATAAAGCGCATTAAAAGGTCCTCCCTGTAACTTTAGGGCCACCGTATCGAGTTTGCTGTAATCTGTGCTTTTACGCGCCTTAAACAACTGTACCGCATCGCGTTTAGATGAGGTATAAGGCGTTTTATAGATATTGACCACAGCTTCAGAAAGCGATATATTTCTTTTCCTCTTTTTGATGGTCTCCCGATAAAATGCGGTCATCAATGTGGCGTCATTGAAATAATTTTCACCTTTTCGGTCCAGGGTTTGTCGCACTAATTTTTCAGCGCTCTTAGGAATGGTCACATTCACTTCCGCCAGGCGGGTAACCGAAACGTCAAGTTCGATTTTATTTTTATTAGCCCTCATCTGATTCAAGGGTATGATCTTGGTCTTATAACCCAAAAAAGATACCAAAACGTTGGCATTGGAAGTATTCTCAGGTACCTTTAAAAGGAACTTACCTTCGGTATTGGTAACGGTACTGATGTTGCTTCCTTCAAGCGCAATATTGGCGAAAACCAATGGGTTGTTAGTCTGGCTGTCCAGAACCTCACCCTTGTATTGAGTATAGGACATTTCCTGTTGCTGATCTACCTGGAAAGCATGCAAGTCCTGTATTGGAATTGAAACCAGTGCAAGCAACCAGATCAAAGCTACGACGGCAATTTTGCTGGCGACTGGTGTTACTCTTTGTTTCATTATCATAGTTTTTTTGTGATAGATTTACAAAATTAAGCACTAACTCCTTCTAAGTTAATGATTCTCATCATAATATCGTGTTAAGATTTATCAAATTCGAGAGATGTTTGCTCGGTTAAACCAATCCTTGAATGGCTGATTACCAATAAATTGGACCGTCTCCGAGGTATTTTTCCGCTATTGGGGCATAGTGATCTTTTACATCCTCCAAATCAAATAAGGTCTCGCTTTTGGTGTAGAGGTCGTACCGGTTAAAGTCCTTGATCCAATTTAAGTATTCTTTATCTTTATCAGTGAGGAAATGCTGATAACTTCCACCGCTATGCCAGGGATAAAATGAGTGATATCTGATCATGACCATTCCGGCTTCTGGTATGCGATTTTCTTTATGATTTTTTAAGACCTGATACAGATATTCATCATGACCCCAGGCCAGAATGAGGGCATCGAGGCCGCAGTGTTTCTCATAAATTCCCAGTTCACTGCTGTAGACCGGATGGCGCATGTCGGGGTTGAGTTTATTGAATTCCGGATATACACAACTCTCCGGCAGTGTACAGCCCACGGCGAAAACATCTCCTACCATACCCCACTGTTCCTTTTGACTTGTACCGTCCTCATCACTGCCCCATAGGAACATCACCTTGCCAAGATCATGAATCAGACCCACCAATTGCATCCAGTCGGGCCTTTGGTCATGACGGATCGCCTCGGCACTTTGGATAAGATGCTGCACATTGGGAAGGTCGAGGTCCGGATCGCTTACATCGATCAGTTCATTGAGATGATCCATAGCTTCCCATAAGTTCATAGGGCGGTCGTACCGAAGGTATTTCTTATGCATCGAACGGACATATTCAAGGGTTTGATAGGTACGCATTTTTCGGTAGTGTTCACGAACCGTAAACTTTACATCCGGCGCCTCATAATTTCTAAAAGTCTTCTCCATTCCTAAATATTTCCTAGTAAAAGGTACAAAATAATCGTGACAGCAACCAGAAATGCACTGAACCCACGGGCATATTTCCATGGTTTCAGATCCAGGATTCCGGCATCCTTTATTACAAATTTTTCGGCGGTAGGCTGTGCGCGGGAAGCCAGGTGCATTACCAGGATATTCAAAATAAATTCCATACCCCAAAGATGGACAAAGTGAATATCGAGGGAGAGGATATAATAGGTGAACACATAAAAGGACAAACCAAAAAAGAGCCCGGTTTTGGCGCCGAAGGCATCGACTCGTGGAAATAGGAAGCCTGCAATGATCACAGAGGCCATAGGAATAAAGAAAATACCATTGAGTTGCTGTAGTAGTTGGTAGAGTCCTTCCGGGGCGTTGGCTACAAATGGAGCAATGCCGATGGCGAAGAAGGCCAGCAGCGCAGAACTGATTTTCCCGATGCGCACCAATCTCTTTTCGGGAGCATTGTTGTTGATATATCGTTTATAGATTCCCAGGCTGAATATCGTCGCCGCACTGTTCAGGGCACTGTTGAAAGTCGTAAGGATCGCCCCCATCATCACCGCGACAAAAAAGCCTGTCAGCCAGGCAGGCAAAAGCATTTTTACCAGTTGTGGATACACCAGATCGGGTTGTTCATAGAAGCGATCCCCAAAATAGTAAAAGCCTATTATTCCTGGAAATACGATTACCAGCGGCACCAGTATTTTTAGTAATCCGGTGAATAGCAATCCTTTTTGGGCTTCTTTGAGGCTTACCGCCCCGAGAACCCTTTGTATTATCGACTGATGCATCGCCCAGAAATAGATTTGATTGATGATCAGTCCGGTAAACAACACCTCGAAGGGTAAAATGGCGTTTCGGGCACCTTCTCCAATTCCTGATTCCTGGCTTACGATATTGAATTTTTCAGGGCTGTTTTCAAAGATTTTAATGGTACCTTCAAGAAGGTTTCCTTTTCCGATAGACCATACGGCTATCAGCGGTACCAAAAGCCCTGCGATTAATAAACCGAAACCATTTATCGTATCGGTATAGGCCACCATTTTCAGACCGCCAAATATGGCATAAACAGCACCGATGGTTCCCACCACCCAAATGGTCACCCAGATCCCTTCTTGTTGAGTTATTTTGAGCAGGGAAGAAATCTCAAAAATGGCCTCGATATTCAGGGCACCTGTATAGAGTACGATAGGGAGTAAGGTGGCAACAAATGAAACAATCAATAAAAGGGCTATCAGCGTCCTGGTGAGACCGTCAAAACGAGCCTCCAGGAATTGTGGAATGGTGCTGAGTCCCATTTTTAAATATCGGGGAGCAAAGTAAAGTGCTGCAACGACCAGCGCAATAGCCGAGGTGACCTCCCATGCAATGATTATCGCCCCGTTCTTGTAGGCAGAACCATTCATGCCTACAAGGTGTTCGGTCGATATATTGGTAAGCAAAAGGGAACCCGCAATCACAACCCCTGTGAGGGATCTGCCGCCCAGGAAATACCCATCCTGGGTTTGTAGTTTATCCTTCCTGAGTTTCCAGGTGGCATAGCCTGCGACAAAAACTGTAAATAGCAGAAAAGTAAGGAAGGTCATAGGGATAAAAATACACAACTGACCGTAAAAAAAAGACCGGGCCTTTTAAAAGACCCGGGCATACGCTTAAAAAATTCAATTATTGTGAATTCCTATTCCTCAGGAAAGTCAATATCTTCCATGATCTCTTCCATTTGTTTTACATGCCTTTCGGTATGCCCTGCCATAAAAAGCACCATCTGATAGGCATCGATGGTACCAAACGGCATTTCCTTAAAATGGTTCCTGAAGTCTTCCTCTGTTGATTTTAAGTACTCAATATGTTCGGTTCGCTTGGCCGTCAAAGCATCTAGGGTGGCCTGATAACTACCAAATTTACCTGAAGGTTCGAAGGCCTCAGAGGTTTTGACTTTTTTCTCCCTGCTGCTGATCATGGCATATAGCTGGTCGTCTTCCATAGTCGCCGCTGCTCGCATCGCCTCATCCGGAGCACTTGCCAGGGTGGCTTTTAGCAAGTCTGAAAATGAATGCTCGGAAATAGCAAGGTGTTCCACGCATTCTGCGATTGACCATGATTCAGGAGTGCTTTTGTAATCTAACTGTTCTTCGCTCAGACCATCGAGCGTATTGATCATGAACTCATGAGTACTGGTCAGCTTGGTCACAGCTTTTTCTCTTTCCTCGTCGGTGAGTTTCTCTCCAGTGAGGCTAAAGCTCAAAAGGAGTAATACCACAAAGGGTGCGACTAATTTTTTCATTTTGTTACTTTTTGGGTTAATGGATTAAGTGCGATATCCTTTTATCAAACTGATGATATCCGGTGAAGTATATACGCTATTTACATACCTGAGGGACGGCTAATGACTGGTAATTTTATGTCCTTCCTTTATAAAAATAAGACATTACCCCCATAAATTGCCGAAAAGACAGGTTAATTCCGATTCTTTTCTCATTCCCGCTTCTTACCCTGAAATACACTTACTTTCGAATCAAAAGGATTACCACTAGCCCGCCGCAGCGCCACAATTTGCCCACAATGCCATACGGCATCCTCAATCGGGCCGTTGATCTGATTCCAAAAAGGGTATTCCCGGGCACCAGATGGATTGATGAAAATTACCTTGTGTTCTTCGAGTGCATCCACATTTATAAAGATCTCACTGGCCTGCTTGATATTTTTTAGTGTCAGGGCCCGCTTGGCCTGGAATGAGAGGTTGGTCTCCTGGGAAACGGTTCTGTCATTAGGCTTCTTAACTGCAGAATTGTATATGACCCTCGAAAGGTTGTAAAGGTGATCTACGGTCTCATCGATGGTCCTGTTCGTCTCAGAGGGCTTGTAGGCCAAGTCTTCTGGTCTTAAGCCATGGGTGGCCCAGTAATACCGAAAGCCAAGGCCATCGAGCATCCTCGACACCACGCTTCCCGCCGTATAGGTATCCGGGTAGTCTGGTATCTCCTTGTATGGAATGGGTTCTTCGTTGGCTTCCTGAGAATTACCAATCTGTATGAGTATCAATGCTAAGATTGTCGCTGTTATTTTCATATGAGTTTATTTTTGGTGAAATGCATCGGAGATAAAACGAAGAACTTCAGGAAGCGATTCACGCCAATAGGTCCAGTTATGTGCTCCTTCACGCACCCGGTATTCATTAGGGATGCTTTTTTTCTTCATGGCTTTATGGATTAGGCTGCTTTGTATTGAGTTAGGTGCCCAAAAGATACACATTCGAGGCATACATTTCTCAAAAAAAGGAGTTGCGATAGCTTTAAAGTATCCTAGACAGCATAGATCGTTCCGATTCAGATCGATCACTGTATGTAACAGCAGTTGATTGAAGTCATAGCCGACCAGTGAGAGCCTGGAGCATAATTGGCAATACTAATTGTGATATATTCTCACCATTT
>JAHEJJ010000047.1:11401-18607 GCA_024638915.1 Robiginitalea sp. | reverse complement strand
TTTAAGTTGAAAGTTGAAAGTTGAAAGTTGAAAGTTGAAAGTTGAAAGTTGAAAGTGGCAGAAGTTAATTCCTGTTTTCCGATTTTAGTTTTCCACTATTAACTCTTATATATTCTGCCTTGCCAAACGGATTTAACAAGCCGTCCTTCATCACATAATCTTCCACAGCCATTTTTTTACCGACGATCATATAGATGGTCTTTCCCTGCTCGGTATTATTGTCTCCCCAGAAGACTTTGAGGGTTTTTTTGTCCATCTCCAGCAGTAGCGGCAGGTTCTGCCCGCGACTGTCAAACCACTGGCCTTTGCCGCTGACCATATCGTAGTAGGCCTGTGCGTCCATAACCCGCTCGTCTCCGTTCTGGGTCTTAAAGCGGTTTTGGAAAGTGAGTTTTAGAAACTTTTCGTTCAACGTTTTTTCCCAGGTCATTTTGAATTGAGCTTCCATGCCAAAGAGGCTACCGGTCCCTTCCCAGCTGCCTAGTGCTCTTTCGTCAAAGGTTTTCTGTGCAAGCACGCTTCCCATCAGGCTTAGGCAGAGAAGGAGGGTAAAGAATTGTTTCATGTTGAGGTTGTTTTAAGATGAAGGTAGGGAAAATTTGGATGATACATCCAGTCGGAAGACCGAAGTCCGAAGTCTGAAGTCTGAAGTTAGCAGCTCAACATAATTATTTGATGTTTTTTCTGAATGCGGTTAGCATATTCATCAAATTAAAAGCTTCTTGATATAAATGGTCAAAGACAATTTCATTAATATAATTCCTTCTTTTCATTTTATGAAGGCAGGTGATCACTTCTGCCAACGACCTGATGGAATAGCCAACAAATCTTCTGAATTCTGGATTGGTCTGACCGATGGAGCCTTCGGCAATGTTGAGGCTAATTGAATCCGCTGCGCGTCGTATTTGTGATCCAATATTTAATTTCTCATGCCTGGGTAGTTTCATTGCCAGATCATTGATTGTCTCTCCATAATCCATGGTCCTTTGCCATACGATGATCCTTTCAAATTTAAATTTCATCAATTCAATTTATCGCAATATAATTCTCGTGCCTGCAAACTCTTTTCAAACACCTTATCTCCCGACTTCCGACTTCCGACTTCCGACTTCCGACTCCCGACTTCCGACTTCCGACTCCCGACTTCCGACTCCCGACTTCCGACTCCCGACTCTGTTATTTTAACATGGAAATATTCCAATAATATGGAAATAATCCATAAATTTATCTTCTGTTTTTTGAAGAACTATGCAGAAAACCATTTTACATCTGGATTTGGATACATTTTTTGTGTCTGTAGAGCGACTGATCAACAGCGAGCTCAAAAGCAAGCCTATCCTGGTAGGCGGGATCAGCGACCGGGGGGTGGTGGCGGCCTGTAGTTACGAGACCCGCGGCTATGGGATCCATTCGGGTATGCCGATGAAAATGGCCCGGGAACTCTGTCCGGAAGCGGTGGTCATCCGCGGCAATGCAGGCACTTATAGCAAACATTCAGACGTGGTCACTGAGATTATCAAGGAAAAAGTGCCGCTCTTTGAAAAATCGAGTATCGATGAGTTCTATGCCGACCTTTCCGGGATGGATCGCTTTTTTGGCTGCTACCAGTATGCCTCGGAGCTCAGGAAGAGGATCATCAAGGAGACCGGTTTACCCATTTCCTTTGGTTTGTCTGTGAATAAAGTCGTCTCTAAGGTAGCCACCAATGAGGCCAAGCCCAACAATCAGCTCAAGGTCGATTTTGGCTATGAAAAGCCTTTCCTGGCCCCACTGTCCATTAAAAAAATCCCTATGGTGGGTGACAAGACCTACCAGACGCTCCGCAACCTGGGGCTTAGGAAAGTACGCACCGTACAGGAAATGCCGCCAGACCTAATGCAACGGGTCCTGGGAGCCAATGGGATCGTGATCTGGAAGCGGGCCAACGGGGTAGATAACAGTCCGGTGATCCCGTTCTGGGACCGTAAGTCGATCTCCACCGAGCGCACCTTCGATAAGGACACCATCGATGTGAACAAACTGAAAGGGATCCTGATCGCCATGACCGAAAACCTGGCCTTCCAGCTTCGCCGGGGCGAAAAGCTTACAGCCTGCATCGCGGTCAAGATCCGCTATTCGGATTTCAACACCTATACCAAGCAGATGCGTATCCCCTATACCAGTGCCGACCATATCCTGATTCCCAAGATCCTGGAGATCTTTAAGATACTTTACAATCGCCGGCTATTGGTACGCCTCATCGGTATTCGTTTTAGTCACCTGGTGCAGGGCAATTACCAGATCGATCTCTTTGACGATACCGAAGAAGCGTTAAACCTCTATGCGGCTATGGATAAGATCCGCAACCGCTTTGGCGATAAAAGTGTACTCCGTGCTTCCGGCATGGGAGCGAAAACGATCGGCAGGATGGCGAATCCGTTTAACGGACAACCACCGATTGTGCTGGCACACAGAAAGCAGTGATGGAAGACCGAAGTCGGGAGTCAGAAGTCGGAAGTCGGAAGTCAGAAGTTTCCTGAAAACACACTTCCGTCTCCGGTCTTCGGCCTTCCGACCCAACCCTATCAAGAAACAATGAACAACCATGTACCTCAACTGCCATACATACTATAGTCTACGCTTTGGAACTTTTTCCGAACTCGGTTTGCTGGAACTAGCCCAACAGAATGAAGTTACCCAACTGGCGCTGACGGATATCAATAACACTTCGGCCGGACTCAACTTTGTACGTAAGGCACCGGAATATGGCATCCGGCCTATCCTTGGCATCGATTTCCGCAATGGGGTGGACCCCTGCTTTGTCGGGGTTGCCAGGAACAATGAAGGCTACCAGGAGTTGAACGACTTTTTATCAAAGTACCTGCACGCAGAAAAGGAAATTCCCCAAAAAGCCCCGGTATTCAAAAACGCTTATGCCATCTACCCCTTCGAAAAAGCGGTGCTGAACCGCCGGAAAAAATTTGCGGAACATGAGTTCATCGGGGTTTCGCTGGCCGATCTGCGACGGCTCCCCTTTTCCCGCTTTGTGGAATACCGCGATAAGCTGGTAGTGCTGCAGCCGGTTACTTTCCGTTCTAAACGCGACTTTAATGCCCACCGCCTGCTCAGAGCTATCGACCTGAACATCCTGCTCTCCAAACTACCCCCGGAAGAACAGGCCGATCCGGAAGAGAAGATGTACCCGATCAAAAACCTGGCGGAAGCCTATTCCGAATACCCTTTTATTCTGGAAAACACAGAAAAACTGATGTCTCTCTGTTCTATACGGTTCGACTTCTCCCATGACCGGAAGCCACAGAACCTGGAAACCTATACCGGTAACCGTAAAAAGGACGAAAGACTTCTTTTGCAACTCTGTGAGCAAGGCTTGTCTTATCGTTATCCAAAGGCAGACCGGACTATTCATGCCCGACTGAAAAAAGAGCTCGATCTCATCCGGGAAAAAGGCTTTGTCTCGTATTTTCTGATCAACTGGGATATCGTCTCCGAAGCCCGGAGACGGGGCTTTTATTATGTAGGGCGGGGTAGCGGGGCCAACAGCATCGTAGCCTACCTCCTGCGGATCACAGACGTGGACCCCATTGAGCTCGACCTCTACTTCGAGCGTTTTATCAACCTCTTCCGCTCTAATCCGCCCGACTTTGATATCGACTTCTCCTGGCGCGATCGGGAAGAAGTTACCCGCTATATCTTCGATCGTTTTGAGCATGTAAGCCTGCTGGGCACCTATGTGACCTTTAAAGAGCGGGGCGTGGTGCGCGAACTCGGAAAAGTCTTTGGCCTGCCCAAAGCGGAGATCGATTTTTTATGCGAGGGTCGCTACCGCCTCGAAGACCTCGACCAGATGAGCCGGCTGGTGCTGAAATACAGTAGCTTGATCAAAGGCATGCCCAACTATCTGAGCATCCATGCCGGGGGGATCCTGATCACCGCCAGACCTGTCCATTATTTTTCGGCCACCCATCTTCCTCCCAAGGGGTTTGCCACCACCATGTTCGATATGATCGTGGCTGAGGATGTGGGCCTCTATAAGTTCGATATCCTGGGCCAGCGAGGCCTGGCCAAGATCAAGGAGGCCTTAGAGATCCTGAAACTAAACCAACCGGATGCCTACCGGACGGTCGACATTCATAATATCAAGCGGTTTAAGGAAGATCCTACGGTGAACGAGCTGATCAAGACCGCCCAGTGTATGGGGTGCTTCTATGTGGAATCGCCCGCCATGCGGATGCTGCTCAGGAAGCTGGAGGTAGACAATTACCTGGGCCTGGTGGCGGCCAGTTCTATTATTCGCCCCGGGGTAGCCAAAAGCGGGATGATGCGGGAGTATATTTTGAGGCACCGGACTCCGGGCAGGGCCCAGGAGCTGGCCCATCCGGTGATGCTCGAGATCATGCCTGAGACCTATGGGGTGATGGTCTACCAGGAAGATGTGATAAAGGTGGCCCATTATTTTGCAGGACTCGACTTAGGTGAGGCCGATGTACTCAGGAGGGGGATGAGCGGCAAGTTCCGCAGTCGGGAAGAGTTCCAAAAAGTAAAGGACAAATTCCTGGACAACTGCATTAAAAAGGGTTATGACGAAAAGCTGATCTCGGAGATCTGGCACCAGGTGGCCAGTTTTGCCGGCTATGCTTTTGCCAAAGGACATTCGGCATCGTATGCGGTAGAGAGCTACCAGAGCCTGTTCCTGAGGGCCTATTTCCCGCTGGAATATATGGTAGCCGTGCTCAACAACGGCGGAGGCTTCTACAGGTCGGAGTTCTATGTACACGAAGCCCGGATGCTGGGCGCGCGCATACATGCACCATGTATCAACAGGAGTTTTTCGGTCAATAGCATCTATGGGAAGGAGATATTCCTCGGCTTTATGTACTTAAAGGAATTGGAAGGACGTGTTATGGATCGGATCCTGAAAGCCCGTAAGCAAGACGGGGCGTTCCTTTCTTTGGAGGACTTTTTAGACCGGGTGGTGATCTCCATTGAACAGCTGAGCATCCTCATCCGCATTAACGCTTTTAGGTTTACAAAGGTGAACAAGCACGAGCTGTTATGGCAGGCCCACCTGTTTTTATCCAAAGGCAAGATCGACGAGCATCCGCGCCTCTTCCCACCCCAGCATCAGGATTTTAAGATCCCGCGCCTCCATACCACCGATCTGGAATCTGCCTTCACCCAACTGGAGATTTTGGGCTTCTGTTTGTGCAGCCCGTTCGACATCTTAAAAGAACCCCCGAAGAATGATCATGGGGTAAAAGACATGGAGAGGTATTTAGGTAAGAACATCGATATCTACGGTTACCTGGTGACGGTAAAAAACACCAATACCCAAAACAACCGCCGTATGCACTTCGCCACCTTTGTAGACCAGCAGGGCGAAGTCTTCGATACGGTCCTCTTCCCACCTGTGGCGGCAAAATACTTTTTCCGGGGTAAAGGAATATACAGATGTTATGGAAAGGTGGTGAGCGAATTTGGGTTCTTAAGTATTGAGGTTATTAAGATGCAGAAGGAAGACTATATAAGTGATCCGAGGTATGCGGATATGAAAACAGCATCAAGGAGTAAGATGTTAGAAGACAAGCGAAAACTGAAGATCGAAGACCGAAGACCGAAGTCGGAAGACCGGAGGTCCTGAAAAATAAAGGCAGAAAAAGAACCCGCATGGGGTGCACGTGGTCGTAGTACTATCTATTTAAATCGTTATTCTTCGACTTGGTATCCCCTCAGATACATCCAACTTAATTCAGCCAAAGGCTCAAATTGGTGATTACTAATTATTGATTATTAATTGTGGAGACACCTTTACTTGGATTTGCAAGAAAGTGAGTAAGATCGATACTAAATTCATTTCTATAGCTCTCCGATACATCCCGAACAAATAAATCAACAAATGATTTCTTAATAAGGTTAATGCTACAACCGCCGAATCCTCCTCCCATAATCCTGGCACCCAGAACCTCCTTGTAACCCCTGGTAATATCCACCAAAAAATCGAGCTCTTTACAACTTACCTGGTAGTCATGTTGAAGTCCGTGGTGCGTCGCATACATCAATTCTCCAAGCCGCAACATGTTGCTGGTTTGGAGTGCTTCAACAGCCTGAAGGACGCGGGCATTCTCTTCCAAAACATATTTGCAGCGACGGAATATTTTCGGAAGACCGGAGCCGGAAGTCCGAAGTTGTAGGTAATTGAGCATTTCAGGGGTGATATCGCGGAGGGATTGGACTTCGGGATATTTTTGCCGGATGATTTGAACTCCTTCCTGACATTCCTGCTGTCGGGTGTTGTATTCGGAATCCGCTAACTGATGGGAGAAACCCGAGTTCACTAATAAAAAGGTATAATCGCCAAGATCAAGAGGGATGTATTTATAATCTAAAGAGCGGCAGTCGAGCAAAATCACATGGCCCTCCCTGCTCATCATGGAGGCGAACTGGTCCATGATCCCGCTTTTAATACCGACGTAATTATGATCGGCCTGCTGGGAGAGTTTTACCATTTCAAGTTTACTCAGCCCCAAGGCGAACAGTTCATTTAACCCGTAACTCAGGCCGCATTCCAATGCCGCAGAAGAACTGACGCCGCTGCCTACGGGTAGAGTCGATTCGATAGTACAATTAAAACCTCGGAGCTTGTTGGTCCTTTTCAGAATTTCACTGATCACCCCCTGCACATAATTATGCCAGTTGTTTGAGCTTCGATCCATGGTAGTGAAGTCGAATTCGTGCGCAGGGCCGTAGCCATGGCTTAACACCTTGCAGCTGGAGGGTGTTCCGTTATTTTCGAATGTGAATGTGAGGTGTTTATCGATGGCGGTGGGGAGGACATAGCCGAGATTATAGTCGGTGTGTTCACCGATAATGTTAATCCTACCTGGGGCTTTTACGATTAGTTGCTTCATCAGTTCGAATTAATCATTCCGAAGCTAATTAATAATCTCGAATTATTTCAAGATGTTTCTTTCTGTTCTTTTGTACTCGTATGACTTCCATTTTCCGGGAACTCGTGAATGCTGCGCATTTCTTGAAACAAATGCAACGCATTCATGAACACCTTAATTGTAAATACTTATGCCGTGAATAAAAGAACCAAAAAATCAAGAAGCTTTTGCAGGAATTTTTTGGCTACGCCAAAATCGCAAGTGCCGCTTATCGCTACATGCTCTTTTTCACTTCGCGAAACGCACTTCCGCTCGTGTCATT
>JAHEJJ010000047.1:0-11301 GCA_024638915.1 Robiginitalea sp. | reverse complement strand
AAGTGCCTTTTCTTTTGCTTCGTTTTCTTTGGGCAAGCAAAGAAAATGAAGAGCTAGAATTTTCTGTCTGGAGAAAAAGGCTCGATATTCATCGAGGGCTTTTTTCCATCAATGATCTCTGCGACCAGCAGGCCAGTAGCCGGCCCCAGACTCCATCCCATCATGGCATGCCCGGTGGCCAGTACAAGGTTTTGATATTGATCGCTACGCCCTATAAAAGGAAGGCCATCCGGTGTTACCGGGCGTAACCCACTTTTGGCTGCTGCCTTTTCCTCAGCGGTGATCTCAAGCCCGGGATAATAGTTCTGAACCGCATGGGCAATGGCCTCTACCCGTTCTTTCCGGATTTTTTGGTTGATACCCGAAAACTCCATAGTACCCGCCAATCTTGTAAATCCCTTCATTGGGGTTACCGCTACTTTGGTCTCCATCAATACGGCCGGGTACCGGATACCCGTAGGACGTTCAATGTTGATTCGGTAGCCTTTTCCAGCCTGAAGCGGAATTTTAAGACCCAGTTTTTTTGTTAGAGCGCTCGTCCAGCTGCCAGCCGCCAGCACCACTTCATCGGCCTGATATTCCCCGGTATCGGTAACGACATTCTGTACCGTTTTTCCCGAAACCTCAATACTCCTGACTTCTTCCTCTGTATGGATAAGGACACCTGAATTTCTCAGATATGCTAACATTTTGGACATAAACTCTTTAGGGGTGGTATGCCCATCGCATTCATAATGGATGGCACCCAGTATGTCCAGGTCCATGCCAGGTTCAAGCTGCTGGGTTTCCTGTTTGGTGAGGGCCTTTACTTCCAAACCGATAAACTTCGCTTTCTCGGCTACTTTCATCTCCTCTTCACCTGCCTTTTCCGTCTTATATAGCATCAAAAGACCTTTGCGTTCCAGCTGGAAATCACCCAGGTCACCGGAGGCTTTGATATTCTCAAAAAGACCCCGACTCAGGATATTTATGTCTTTGATCACAGGGATGGCTAGCTCCACCTTTACCCGGGTAGAGGATCTTTTAAAATACCATGCCCACTTGAAAAACTCCGGATCCCATCGGGGTTTGAGGTAGAATGGAGAAGCCGAATTAAACATCCATTTTAATCCTTTGCTCATCATTCCCGGGGCAGCCAAGGGGATAATATGGCTGGGGGTGATATAACCTGCATTAACAAATGAAGCACCCTGAGTGATATCTGACTTTTCCAAAACTCTCACCCGATGCCCTGATTTATGCAGGAAGTAGGCGGTACTCAGGCCCACAATCCCACCTCCCACAATGACGATGTTTTTACTCATAGACTATAATACTTGAAATCCATGTGCATATGGGTCCGCTTCATCAATCGTAATCGTATTCTGGCCATAGACCCTGGCCCAACCTTTGATACTTGGAACAATAGCCGGTTTTCCACCGATTTCTGTAAGGGCCTCTACTTTCCCTGTAAATAGAGAACCGATAATACTCTCGTGTATAAATTCATCGCCTACCTTGAGCTTCCCTCTGGCTAACCACTGCGCCATCCGTGCCGATGTACCAGTACCGCAGGGAGAACGGTCGATGGCCTTATCCCCATAAAAAACTGCGGAACGTGCTGTTGCACCTTTGGCAGGAGCTCCTGTCCATAGTACGTGGCTCACATCGCGAATCGTTGGATTTTCCGGGTGGATAAACTGATTCGGATATTTGAGATTGATCTTTTCCCTGAGTTCCCTTCCCATGCTGATCAGGACATCAGCAGAGAAATCAGCCATATCCCTATAATTTTTCTGAACATCAACGATGGCGTAATAATTTCCACCGTACCCCACATCAAAAAATATTTCTCCAAGGCTAGTGCTTTCCACATGCAAATCTTTGGCCGCCAGGTAAGAAGGAATATTGGTAAATTTTACCCATTTTACCTGTCCTTTCTCTTCACCGTAGTCAACAACAACCAAACCGGCCGGTGTTTCCAATCGTACTATCCCATTTTCTTTGGGTTTGATCAGACCTTCCTGGATACCGACGGTGATGGAACCGATGGTTCCATGACCGCACATGGGTAGACAACCACTGGTTTCGATAAAGAGTATTCCCAAATCGTTTGTTGGATCAGAAGGGGGGTAAAAGATACTGCCGCTCATCATATCATGGCCGCGGGGTTCGAACATCAAGCCTTTTCGGATCCAATCGAAATCCCTCAAAAAATGCGCTCGTTTTTCATTCATACTCGCTCCTTCAAGAGAAGGCCCACCTTCGGCTATCACCCGTACCGGGTTGCCACAGGTATGTGCGTCAATACATCTGAATCGGTGTACGGCCATAGCGGCAAAGTACGCTAATAAATAGGAGAATTGGAATAGGAACCGTTTACCATTCTGAGTATTCCCAGGGGGTTTTTATCCTTTAGGGCATCGGGTAGCAATTCCTGTGGCCAGTCCTGGTATGAAACCGGCCGTACCCATCGCCGGATGGCAGAGGCCCCTACTGCTCCGAAACGAGAATCCGTTGAGGCTGGAAAAGGTCCGCCATGCTGCATAGCCGGACATACTTCGACCCCTGTAGGGACACCATTATGGATGATGCGACCCACCCGCCCTCGCAGGGCTTCGATAATATCTTCAAATTCCTTCATTTCCTTAGGTTCGCCCAATACGGTGCCGGTTAGCTGTCCTTCCAGCCGCTTCAATATTCGACGCATCTCTGCTTGGTTTTCGCACTGGACTACCAAAGAGAACGGTCCGAAGACCTCTTTATGTAAGGCAGGATTACGCATGAAAGTTTTGCCATCTACCGTGAGCAAAAGTTGTTGTGCATAGTTGGCCCCTACCTCTTCTTTATAGGCTGCAATCACAGAAGTACCTTCTTCAGTCGATAAGTTGTGCTTTGTCTCTTCGTAATTTCCATGAATTTTAGGATGAAGCATTAATCCCGGGCCGGTTTTCAACAACTGGTCTCCCAGCTGGGAAATAAAATTTTGCATTGAGGCCGATTTAAACCCGAGGATAAGTCCGGGATTGGTACAGAATTGTCCGGAACCAAGGGTAATGGAACTGGCATATGCCTGCGCCCAGCGACCTGCATTTTTTTTCAAAGCAGAAGGCAACACAACCACAGGATTAATACTGCCCATTTCGGCAAATACGGGGATAGGTTCCTCGCGTTCGCAGGCCAGTTTAGCCAGTGCTGTTCCACCCGCAATACTGCCTGTAAATCCTACCCCCTTGATGGAAGGATGGGAAACCAGTTGCTGACCTACTTCGATCCCGCTGCTATTGAGATTTGAAAAGATCCCATCGGGCATTTCGGTTCTCATGGCGGCTTTGACGATGGCTGAGGCCACAAGTTCACCGGTTCCCGCGTGCATCGGATGTGATTTTACGATTACAGGACAGCCTGCAGCCAGGGCTGTTGCTGTGTCGCCACCTGCCGTGGAATAGGCAAGCGGAAAGTTACTGGACCCGAATACGGCAATCGGACCGATCGGGATCAACATTTTTCTCAAGTCCGGTTTTGGAACCGGTTTCCGATCTCGAATAGCCGTGTCTATTATCGCTTCGACCCAGGATCCCTCGATTAAAAGCTCAGCCATAGAACGCAATTGAAAGAGCGTACGACCGCGTTCGCCCTGAGCGCGTCCTTTCGGAAGGCCGGATTCGGCCATATAGGTTTCGAGTAATTCATCGCCCAATGCTTCAATTTCTTGTGCAATGGTGTTCAGGAATACGGCCTTTCGCTCACCTGAAAAATTCCTGTAGGTCTCAAAGGCTTTAGACGCCAGCTGGGCCGCCTCATCCACCTCGTCAATGGAGGCTTCATGAAATTCCCATTCCGTTGTCGCGTTCTGTTTCGGATTGATTGTTTTAAAGGTATTGGTCCCAGTTGCAGAAAGCTGGTAGCCAATGTGATTTTTACCGGTGATCATAGCGGTATTGAAGTTTAGATTTTTAGGTGTTATGAGTGGGGTTGGCTAAGTTACGAGAAAGTGTTGAGTCCTGAAAGGGGGAGTGGGAGTTGGAAGTTGGGAGTCAGAAGTCGGGAGTCGGAAGTCGGAAGTCGGAAGTCAGAAGTCGGGAGTCGGAAGTCAGACCTCTCTGTTCAGACTCTTGTATTCTGGAAGTATTGGCCTACTCTTCAATCCTGCTTCGATCACCTTCAAGACCCGCTCGCGTTCGGTACCCTGAAGCGGCAGCCTTGGCTTGCGCACATGTTCTGATCCCAAGCCAGTGGCTACTTCGGCCAATTTGATATTCTGTACGAGTTGCGGACTGATATCAAGCTCAAGCAGCGGCATAAACCAACGATAAATCGCAAGAGCTTCCCCGATCTTGCCTGCTTTGGCCAGGCTGTATATCGCTACCGTTTCGGCGGGAAAGGCACATACAAGACCCGCTACCCAGCCCTCGGCTCCCAACAATAGGGATTCCAGTGCCAGCGTATCGACTCCACACAGGATTTTAAGCCGTTCCCCGAAGCGATTTCGAAGCCGTGTAACATTGGTCAGATCTCTGGTCGACTCTTTTACCGCCTGAATATTATCATACTTTAGCAGTTCATCGAACATGTCGAGCGAGACTTCCACCCCATAATCAACAGGATTATTATAAACCATAATGGGCAGATCTGTATTCTCCGCTACCGCTTTGAAGTATGAAACGGTCTCATAATCCGTAGCCTTGTAGCGCATGGGAGGCAGCATCATCAGTCCGCTTGCGCCATGGCGTTCGGCTCGCTTCGCAGCTTTGATAGCCCCCCGGGTGGTCTGTTCCGCGATATTGACAATGATCGGTACCCGGCCATCGGCGACTTCAACAGCGGTATCGGTCAGTGTGTTTTTTTCCGCCTTGCTAAGTGTGCTGGCTTCTCCCAGGGTACCCCCTAGGATAAGTGCTGTTACCCCGGCATCGATCTGGGCGCGGAGATTATGTTCAAAGAGCTTCAGATCGAGCTTGTCCTCTTTGGTAAATTTGGTCGTTACCGCAGGCATAACACCTTTCCATTCCAATTTCATTATGGTTGCTTTAAGGGATAAATGTAGGATATTTTTGGGTTACATGCTGAGGTTTGAAGATGGACCCAGAAGTTCAAAAATTTTATCATATCATAACCATTTTACATCCAAGTTTTGATACTAAATATTCAAAAAAGGAAGAGGATCAGGACCTGGCAATCCTGATTTTCAAATCCTGATCTTCAAGGTCTAAATATTGTTCTGTAACCGAACGAAAGGTAAAATAAGAATATATATATTTGTACTATGAGGCCACAAAAGGTAAATGATAGAGAATTGATCGACATGCTATTTGATGCAATCCGCACCAAGGGATACGAGGGAGCGAGTATTAGCGAACTGGCTGCTTTGACCGGTTTGAAGAAAGCAAGTCTATACTACCGTTTTCCCGGAGGAAAGGAAGATATAGTAAGGGCTGTTTTGAAGGATGTGACCAGCTGGTCAGAAAAACATATAGCCGGGGTGCTGGAAAGCCATAATCTGGATGCTGATACCAGGCTAGAAGTGACCTTGTCTAATATCGATGCACACTATCGCAGCGGTAAAAAGAATTGTATTTTCGGTGCCCTGGCCCTGGATAATGGATTGCAACTTTTCGGCCAGGATATAAAAAGCGGTATACGAATTTGGATCAGGGCGTTTTCAGCATACGGTCAGAGTATTGGCCTAACCAGGCAAGCCGCTGAAAAAAAGGCCAATAAAGTCATCAGCCTGATTCAGGGAAGCCTGGTGCTATGCAGGATCATGGAGGATCGATCGGCCTGGGATGAGGCCTTGCAAAATATAGAAGAACTCTATGATTATTAGATAAGTAACAGAACGAAAGGTAAAGAAAGATTGATAAAAAATTATCCAGATTATCATATTTAGCTATTATCAAAATACGCATGGAATGTGTGCAAAGAATAGTGCATAATGGTCGATCATAACGCACCTGGACCCGAACAATGGCAGACGGTTTATAGAAAAAGCAAATACGATTTAGGAGGAGATATCTAAAACAGGTGGCTATAGAAAGGTACTTACAACCACTGATAACCGATTGTTTCTTCTTATATTTTTAGGAGAATTTATGCTTCTACCGTAGATTTGAGCCAGATTAAAAAGTAGAAGTAGGCCCGCTGCATATATGGGCAGGGTACTAAAACAAACTGTGTTTTAGAAAATCACACTATATGATTAATACTTGAATTTAATAGAAGATGGAAGACTATTGGAGTGTAATGGACCGCTGCGAGGAGCTGGCTAAACAGGCAGAATCTAAAGGAAACCGACCTAACGGAAGTGTCATAATGTTGGGTGGCGAGATTATTGCGGAGGCGGAAGAATCGGCTCACACCAATGAGGATGTCAGCTATCATGCTGAGATGGAAGTGATCCGAAAGGCTCGAAAAATCCTTGGAAAGGATATGAGTCGTTCTATTTTGATCACCAATCACGAACCCTGTGTAATGTGTAGTTATGCCATTCGCTATCATAGGATTGGTACAGTGATATTCAAGGAACGCGCCAGATATTTGGGCGGGGATGGGAATTATCATATCCTGACTACCAGAAATGTTCCTGCAGCATGGGGAGCCCCGGTCCGTGTGGTACAGCTAAAGAACAGAGAGGTGAAATCCTAATTGCACCACTGCGTTGCTGTGCTAAAAAAGGAGCAGAATGAATCTTAACCAGGTAACGGTTCCCAGTAGAAATGTAGAAAGGTCGATAGCTTTTTACCAGAGCCTGGGGCTAAGGCTTATCGTAAAGGCATTACCACATTATGCCCGCTTCGAATTACCAGAAGGAGAGGCGACCTTTTCCTTGCATCTCGTGGAAGAATTACCCAAAGGAGATGGAGTCTATGTATATTTTGAATCGGACAGGCTCGATGACTGGGTCGGGGATTTAAGAAAGCAAGGGATCGTATTCGATGAATTACCAGAGGACCGGCGCTGGCTGTGGAGGGAAGCACGGCTCCAGGACCCTGATGGCAATAGACTCATCCTGTACCATGCTGGTGAAAATCGCAAAAATCCTCCATGGAGGATTAGCAACTCCTAATATTTAGAATTTACACACTATTCTCAGCAGATACCTGCTCTTCTCCGCTATAATATTTTATTGAATATGGTCCTTGCCATAGGGGTTACTAAAAATATAGTTGATTACAATTCTATCTGCTATGCCACTAAGGATATCCCAACCATAGGGAAAGATCATTTTGCCCAGGTTCTGAGGAACTTGTGAGATTTTAGTGGCCAGAATTGCGCTGATGGTGGTTCTAATTTGTTTTTCGGGATAGCAAGAATCGACAAAGAAAAAAGCACAACTTTCCTTATGGTATTCAGATTCGTAGGCACTTGCTTTATTCAAGACAGGGCTCTGGGGCACTATGCTTAATTTTAGTTGTGTGCTTTTTCCTGGTAGTGCGGTTCAATAAGATACAATAGTGTTTTCTTATGAGAAGCTATACGCTTCGGAGGCTTTTTTTGCGAATCATGAAAAACTTTAGAGAATTTTTGAGGAACTAAAATGTATGTTTCTTTAGATGGATCTAACTGCAAAAGGAGTTCCGTACTGTCTTGTACCATCACTACTGGGGCTTTCCAATAGAATCGCGAGGAGTAAGACTTGAATTCCCAGCACAGGAGCTGGGGTTTATCGGGAGATTCTTCGATTATCTTTCTGATAAGATATTTATCGGTACGAAAAAAGGACTTAAAATCCTTATCGACAAGAAAAATTAAGGAAGTCATTACAACCACAATGAAGAATACACCTCCGTAGACCCTGTATATTTTTGTTGGCCTTTTTTGCATCCATATGTGAACCACCAGTAAAGCCATTGGAACCACTGAAGGCAATAAGTAGGTGTGAAGAATATTTCTACTGAGGGTGAAAAACAGCAGCGGCCACAACATCCAGACAATCAGAAATGAAGTCCACGGGTCGCGAATGAGAAGCTTATAATTTTTCCAAAAATGGCCGAGGACTAAGAATATCCATGGAAAACCAAAAATTATCAGAAAAACCCAAATCATGCCTGGTGGGTAGGTCTTGGGTATTCCGTAGAGATCTCCTTGCCAGCCAGGATCAAAAAATCGATAGAAATGTTCTCCCAGCACAAAGTAATTTAGAAAACCGGGGGATTGAATTTCGGCTAAAGCATACCAGGGAGTCGCTATCACGATCAGGATTCCTATGCCCTTAATAACATTAATCTTTCGCATTACATTAATGATATTGTGGCCTTGCATATAGGACCAAATAAGAATTACTGGTATGCTTAGTACTAGCGCTATAGGTCCTTTGGCAAGAAGGCCGAATCCGAGGAACAAGAATATCAGATATTTCCAGTACCAGGAGGCGTGGGTTTGCATAGCTTCCCAAAATGAAAATAAGGCCATTGTGATGCAAAAGGTCAAACAGGTATCTGTTGAAACTACTCCAGTATGCAGGAAAAATTCTGGTGTGGTAAGGAGTATCAATGCCGGTAGGAAGAAATTCTGGCCTTTAGTTTTTAACCTGCTACAGAGAAAAAAAAGCAATATGAGCAGAAGGACAAAGGCGGGAAGTCGTACCGCCAATTCGTTAATTCCAAACCAATTCATACTTGAAGCCGAAAGCCAGGTCGACAAGGGCGGTTTACCCCAGAAAGGGACGCCATAATCTATCTGTAATGTTACCCAGTCTTTGGATTCCACCATTAATCTGGCTATTTCAGCATACCTGGCTTCAGTTTTATCGAGCAAGGGCACGGCAAACATGAGCAAGGCCCTCAACATTAAGAGTGCCATTACCAGGTGGAGCGTGTAATTTTCAAGTTTAAGGCGTTTGCTCCAATTCATTTTTAGGATGATTCTTATTAATATGCCGACTCGATTTCGATTTGTTTGAACTAAGATAATATATGCGAAACAAATCTCAATGAAGACTAAAAAAGCTGGTTACACCCGGGCATTAGATTAAATGATACATCGTGCGAGCTCAATTGCTTGTTGGCGGAAAAAACCAGCGACCTTCCGTGTCTATATTGATTTTTTGGAATTTCAATTGGGAATCACCGCCTTATTTCACGTTCTCAAAAATGAGCTTATACGAGCCTTTGATTCGGTGAGGCAATAGTTTGGATTACCCGACTAACATTATCTGCTGCCTTCGCTGATACTAATTGACTTATTCTTTACCAGGCCTATGAAAATGGGAAAACCCATCCTGCAGCTTAGATTCTGACCAATACAACCTTACTTTTGTATCTTGAGGCAATGGATAAACTCTTTGTTATCGTTAATGATGTGTATATGAACCGAATAATCTGCGCTGTTTTTCTAGTATTACTTTCACTTCCGCCAGCTGCTTTCGCCCAGGTGGAAATCTATAAGAAATCGGATACAGGGAAGGATACCGTTGCGTTGATCCATAAGATTTTTGAAGATTATGACAGCCTTGAAAATCCAGGGGTCTCTGTAGCAGTGATCAAAGGCGGTAAAATCGTTTTTAAGGATGGGTATGGCAGTGCAAATCTCGAATACGATATACCGATAGAGCCATCTACGGTATTTCATGTGGCTTCTGTTTCTAAGCAGTTTACTGTTTTTTCCATTTTGTTATTGCAACAGGAAGGAAAGCTCTCTCTCGACGACGATATCCGGAAGCATATCCCTGAAGTTCCTGATTTTGGTACCACCATCAGTTTGCGACATCTCGCTACTCATACCAGCGGCCTGCGCGATCAGTGGGATCTGCTAAGGATAGCAGGCTGGAGAATGGACGATGTGATCACCACAGAACACATCCTTAAACTCGTTTCACAGCAAAAAGAACTGAATTTTCAACCCGGTGAAAAGTATAGGTATTGCAATACCGGATTTACACTGCTTGCCGAAGTCGTATCGCGGGCATCAGGTTTCGCTTTTCCAAAATTTACACAAAAGAAAATATTCGAGCCGCTTAAAATGAAGAAGACTTTGTTTTTTGATGATCATGAGAGAATCGTTAAAGAAAGGGCCTATTCCTATAAAAAAGAAGGAGGAATTTACAAAAAAAGCCGCTTGAACTTTGCCAATGCCGGAGCTACCAGTCTTTTTACCACAGCGGAAGACCTGGCGTTGTGGGTGTTAAATTTTAAGGATCCAACCGTTGGTAACCCGGCCATTATAGATCAGATGAACACCCTGGCCGTGCTCAACAACGGAGAAACCTTTGGTGGTGCTTATGGACAGTTTATCAGAACCTATAAAGGGCATAAACAGATCCAGCACAGCGGCGCGGATGCTGGCTATCGGTCCTATCTCGGTCGGTTTCCCGATGACGATTTAGCGGTGATCACCCTGAGTAATTTTGCAGATTCAAATCCCTGGGAATTGGCGCTGAAAGTAGCCGATCTTTACCTGAAGGATGAGAGCGAACCCGAGAAGGAGGAGCGGAAACCGAGCGTTTATAAAAGCTTGTCACCTGAGCACCTCCAGCAGTTTGAAGGTCATTACTGGAACAAACAAGACGAACTCAACAGGCAGATCAGGCTGGAGAATGATACGCTGAGATATATCCGTAGCGAAAGCAATAGTACTGCACTGGTTCCTGTTGATTTTAACAAGTTCGAAATGCTCAACGTCCCCATAAATGTAACGGTCGAATTCACCAAAGAGAACAATAAAAAAGAAATGAAGGTGACCGAGGCTGAGGGGAACGAATATCGGTTTGATCAGTATTTACCTATAGATCTTTCCACTTTTAACATAAGTCCTTATGAGGGAACTTATTTCAGTCCGGAATTGATGACCGAATATCAAATTCTTTATAAGAATGGTAAACTCCTGGCCAGGCATTATCGACTGGGAGAGATCCCTTTAAAAATTATCAGGGAAGATCTGATGGAAGCCCCCGGTGGTATCAAAATCCAAATGCAAAGGGACGAGAACAAAAGGGTGATTGGCATGAAGGTGAGTACAGGTCGGGTAGATGATCTTTGGTTCGGCAAGAAATGAAAAACCGCAACAATGGTTGCGGTTTTAAATTTTGAATTGATTCTTTCTGGTGTTATTCATTACCTCCTGCTGCAACAGTGGTATGATCGCAACTGTAAAGCGCATCCGAGGCTGCATAAACAGCAGCGTCCGCGGCTTTCTGAGCTTCTTTAGCAGCATCGAGAGATTTTCTCATAAAATAACGCACATCGCCAAGATTCCTGGCACTACTGGCCTTTTTGGCGTTGGTATATGCTTCATCAGCAAAGTCTCTTGTATCAATAGCATAACGTTCTGCATCGATCGCATAACTCTTTACATCTTCTTTTCCACAACTGCCCGAATAATGCT
>JAHEJJ010000074.1 GCA_024638915.1 Robiginitalea sp. | reverse complement strand
TTTCCTTACTGGGAATTTTCCTGGTTTTCTCTCTTCTCACTTATAGTCAAGAATACAATGCAGGTCCTTTTGGCAAAGGTGTCTTAAACCTTATGGGCCAAGACAGCACCTGGAGCATGAAATTCGGGATGCGTATGCAGTTTCTTAGTACTGCACGCTGGGACAGGGAAGATGGCGGCGGACTGATCAATCCGAGTTCAGCGATGTTAATCCGCCGTGCAAGATTGAAGTTCGATGGATTCGCCTTTACGCCAAAACTGAAATATAAAATAGAATTAGGCCTCTCAAACCGTGATATCGCCGGACAGTCCGAATTTACCCGAAACGCACCCAGGTATATTCTCGATGCCGTAGTTAAATGGAATTTCTATGAGAAATTCGTGCTTTGGGCGGGCCAGACAAAATTGCCGGGAAATATAGAAAGGGTGATCTCCTCCGGAAATCTTCAACTGGTTGACCGCTCTATTGTCAATGCCCTGTTCAACATTGACCGGGATATAGGTCTGCAATTAAGACACAGCACCCAGATTACAGATAAATTTTTGACCCGTGAGATCTTTGCATTCTCACAGGGCGAGGGGAGAAACGTGGTCACCGGGAATATCGGGGGGCATCAATATACCTTCCGGCTCGAAATGCTACCCTTTGGCACCTTTGCCAAAAAGGGCGATTATTTAGGTGCCGATCTTTACCGTGAACCAAAACCTAAACTATTGTTAGCCGCCTCTTACGACATTAATGATAATGCCGTGAGAACCCGTAGTAACCTCGGAAATTACATGTTCAATGATGTTGGATTATATGAAACAACTATCCGCACCCTCTTTGTGGATACCCATTTCAAATATCGCGGTTTTTCGTTAATGGGTGAATATGCCGAACGTGAGGCAGAAGATCCGATTGCGAAGAATTCCGACGGTACAGCAACCGGCGACATCGTACAGGTGGGTGACGGATTTAATCTGCAGGCAGGCTATTTGTTTAAAAAGAATTGGGAGGTGGCAGGAAGGTATTCCAATACAGACCTGGTGGAAAATATTACAGGGGTTAACCAGGTTACACAATATACTTTGGGCCTGTCAAAATATTTCGTCGGGCATAAACTCAAAGTACAGACCGATGTCAGTTATTTTAAAATAGACGGCGGTTTGGATCGGTTATTCTACAGGCTGCAGGTGGACCTTCATTTCTAACACATAAAAATAACCTTTAGGAAACACCCTAAAATTTGTAAGTTTAGATATTTAGCAATTAAATTCATAAATCTCAGATGGAAAATATTTACTTGATAATGGTCATTGCTCTAGCTGGTCTGGCTGTTGCAGATTTGGTAGTGGGCGTTAGTAATGATGCCGTAAACTTTCTGAATTCGGCACTGGGTTCCAAGGCTCTTTCCTTTAGGACGATCATGATTGTGGCGAGCCTTGGTATTGCCTGTGGCGCCATTTTTTCAAGCGGATTGATGGAGGTTGCCAGGAAAGGGATCTTCAACCCGGGTGAATTTTATTTCAATGAGATTATGTTCATTTTCATGGCGGTAATGATCACCGACATCCTGTTACTGGATTTCTTTAATACGCTGGGGATGCCAACCTCTACAACTGTATCCATCGTATTTGAATTACTGGGAGCAGCCGTTGCTATGGCGCTAATCAAGATTGCCGCTGATGGAGGTAGTTTTACTGAAGTTGTGAATTATATCAATACCTCAAAGGCCCTACAAATTATTCTGGGTATTCTTTTATCGGTGGTGGTAGCCTTTACCATTGGGGCAGTTGTCCAATGGGTTTCGCGCGTACTACTTACCTATAATTTTGAAAAAAAGGCCAAGTGGGTGGGTGCTCTATTCGGAGGCCTGGCACTTGCCGCAATCACCTATTTCATTTTTATGAAAGGGATTAAAGGTACTCCCTTTGCCAGTGAGACTTTTGATCTTATCGGTGGAGTTACCATTAAAGACTTTTTGGAAGATCAGGTATTGATAATTGTTGTTATAAGCCTGATTATCTGGACCCTTTTGTCTTATCTGTTGATTACTTTAGCCAAGATCAATATCTATAAACTGATTATCGGTGTTGGCACCTTTGCCCTAGCCCTTGCCTTTGCCGGTAACGATTTGGTTAACTTTATAGGGGTTCCTATTGCGGCCTATCAATCCTATGAAGCCTGGTCTGTTTCAGGCGTAGCCGCAACGGAATTTAGTATGGAGGTAATGTCTCAAAAAGTACCGACACCTACCCTCTTATTATTTATAGCCGGACTCATTATGGTAGTTACCCTCTGGTTATCCAAGAAAGCCCGTTATGTTACAGAAACGGAAATCAATCTTGCCCGTGCCGGCGAATCAAAAGAGCGTTTCCAACCTAATATGTTATCCCGGAACATGGTTCGGTTTACACTGATGGCGTCCCGTTATACCAATACGGTAGTCCCGGATTCAATACTGAAAAAAGTCAATACCCGTTTTACACGAAATGTGATAAGGCTTCCCAAGGGGAAAACCCACGAATTACCAGCTTTCGATATGGTACGCGCCGCGGTAAACCTCATGGTGGCCAGTATCCTTATATCCATAGCCACATCCTATAAATTACCGCTCTCTACCACTTATGTTACCTTTATGGTAGCTATGGGTACCTCACTGGCCGACAGAGCATGGGGTACGGAAAGTGCCGTTTACAGGGTAGCTGGTGTTCTGAATGTAATCGGTGGTTGGTTCATGACGGCCATCATCGCTTTCATAGCTGCGGCGACTATATTGTCAATTATCAGTTTTGGAAAAGGAGCTGCGATCGCTGTTCTATTGTTTGTGGCCATTCTGTTACTCGCCAGAAACTATATTTCTCATAAAAAAAGGGTGACCGCACTGCGCGAAGAGGATAGCCTGTTTCGATCGGAAAGCAGTTCAGTACAAGGCGTGATCGAGGAGAGTGCACAGAATATTTCAAACGTTATAAAACGCAGCAGTAAACTTTACAGGAACAGTATTGATGGACTTGCCAAACAGGATTTGGATCTGCTTAAAAAGAATAAAAAGAACGTAGGTAAACTATCAACCGAAATAGACGATTTAAGAGATCATCTGTTTTATTTTATAAAAAACCTGGATGAGAACAGTGTTGCGGCCAGTAACCTGTACATCAATATACTTGGCTACCTAACAGACATTACTCAATGCCTTGAATATATCACAAAGATCAGTCATAAGCATATCAACAATAACCATAAAAAACTGAAATATAATCAGTTTAAAGAGCTTACAGAGATCAACCAGGAACTGGAAACGCTTTTCAGACATACCAAGCAAGCCTTTGATAAGCGTTCTTTTGAGGAAATTGGGGAGATCTTAAAAAGCAAACAGCATTTATATAAAATGGTCTCTGATAAGATTGAAACTCAGGTTGCCAGAACCCGCACTGAGGAATCCAGTCCGAAAAACACGACCTTATATTTCTCATTGCTACTCGAAACCAGAGATTTGATCACCGCTACAATGAATTTATTGGAACAATACCACCAGCGCTATGACAGTTCGATTGAACCGGCTACTGTAGAATAGATAAGGTAATTGTCAGATGATAAAAAAGATGATCCTCTGACTTCACGCTTAGGCCACCTTTTCTCTCTCAGGCTGAAGGTCTTCATGTGGCACGTTGAGCAAGGGATCCAATATACCGTATAGGATGTCTGCTACTTCAATGAGTTTTTCAATCAGATCGTTTAGATTATCCGAATCGTTCACCAGTGATGAAGCCATATCCGTACTTATGAGTTCTTTTCTGATCAGGCGATCGATTTCGCGATTGCCCTGGTAAATATTTTCCTGGGCCTCATTTTTAAGCTCGAGTAGTTTTTTATGATGGAGTTCATTTTCCTTGTCTTTGCGAAACATATAAATCACTCTGAGCACCTTGACGACTTTCTTTCGGAATGAATTATATGTTTTTTGAATATGGGGGTTGTCTGAATTAAGGTACTTGGAAACATTCATACTCAGTTCCAGAACATCTCTGATGATCTCCACCATTTTTCTGTTCGCTAATTTAATCTCCGCGATCCGTTTATTCTGTTCTGTACTCAGCTTGAGGGAACTTTGTGCAAGAACGGCGAATCTTATGATTTCGCCATAGATCGTCTTTACCTTCCTCATATAGAGTTCCCGCACATCAATTCCGAAGTCTTCAGTTGATCTTTTGATCACCTCTTTAGGTTTAATGTCCGATTTGATATCATCCCTATGAATATTCAACGCGTGCGCAACAATCTCAAAAATGGCTTCCTTATACAGATATTTGGATTCTTTTTCCAGAGATGCTATAACTGTTTCAGGATATTGAAGCATCTTTTTGTTGAGAAATTTAGGCTCTTCTATGGCTTTAACGGGTATGGCCTTTTCTGGCACCAGCCGTTCTACCAGCCTGGCTATTGGATTGATGAACCACAGCAGTAAAAAGGTATTTGTGATGTTAAAAACAGTATGGAAGATCGAAATGGCCACAGGGATGGCTGCCGCCGTCAAATATGGAGAATCGGCACCGGTTCGTTGGGTGAGCCAATCGATCCCCTTCAAGAAGGGATAAAAGAAGATCAACATCCATAGCACCCCGATCAAATTAAAAATCAAATGCGCACGGGCGGTCCTTTTAGCCCTAAAATTAGCGACAAAAGCCGCGATATTTGCCGTGATAGTCGTGCCTATATTTTCACCCAGAACCATCGCTGCCGCCATTTCAAATGGGATCCATCCTTCGGCCGTCATCACCAGTGTTAAGGCCATTGTAGCGCTGGAAGACTGGATCACCACCGTAAGCAGGGTCCCTATGATAAGGAAAAGCAAAACAGACCAAAAACCCGCATCGGTATAGTTTTGAAGAAACTCCAATATCGCTGGATGTTCGTTGATGTCGGGCATGGCTTCTTTCAAAAATTGAAGCCCGATAAAGAGCAGTGCGAATCCAATGATGAACTCCCCCTGATATTTGAGGTTGTCCTTTTTGGCAAATGTCATTAGCAGCCCCAGACCTACTAAAGGTAGCGCGATGGAGCTCATGCT
>JAHEJJ010000073.1 GCA_024638915.1 Robiginitalea sp. | reverse complement strand
GAGGTACCACATCAAGCACAAAACCCGCTCACAAGAGCGGGTTTGTTGTTTTTACAAATGGCATAAACTTGTTTTTATTTCTGATCTTTGACAAATGAATCTCATCATCGATGCCGGGAATACTACTGTAAAGCTGGCCGCTTTTAACCAGGATCGGCTGCTAAAGCAATTGCAAATAGCCAACGAGAACCTGACCCAGGAGGTAGATAAAATCCTGGAAATGTACCCGGGTATTGGTCATACGATCATTGCGTCGGTCTCTTGCCTGAGCGAAGATCAAATAACGGCTATCTCGGAAAAAACCGAATTATACCTGGTAGATCAGAAGCTAAAAATCCCGTTTAAAAATGCCTATGCCTCGCCGGAAACCCTTGGAGCAGACAGGATCGCCCTCGCTGCCGCGGCTGTATTACACTACGGAGGAACTAATTCCCTGGTCATAGATGCGGGGACCTGCATTACCTACGACCTGATAACCGATAAAGAACACTATCTGGGCGGCGCCATATCACCAGGACTGAACATGCGATACCGCGCCCTGCACGATTACACTTCACGCTTGCCGAGTCTTGAGGCGAAAGATTTCCCGGAACTGATCGGGAATACGACCGAAAACAGCATACACAGTGGGGTGGTCAATGGACTATGTCAGGAAATAGATGGAGTGATCGGCCAGTATCAAAGCCGATATGAACATTTAACAGTTATTTTAACAGGCGGCGACGCAGTATTTTTGTCTAAACGGTTAAAAAAAGCCATATTTGCGCGTTCTAATTTTCTCCTGGAAGGCTTGAACTTTTTGCTGGAATACAATAAACGCTAGATGATTAGAAAGATCGTAATTGCAGTGCTGTGTTGTTCGGCTCTCACCTCATATGCCCAAAACAGTACAATTTCACCTTATTCATTTTTCGGAATTGGCGATCTGCGTTCCGATGCTACTATTGAAAACCAGCAAATGGGAGGTATTGGGATGTATACAGACAGCATACATCTCAGCCTTCAGAACCCTGCTGCTTATGGTAAATTAAAACTCACCACTTATACCTTTGGTGGTTCTCACAGGGAGTATAGAATAAAAACATTTGAAGAAGAGCAGAGGACAGCTGTGACCAATATGGAGTACATCGGGCTGGCTTTTCCCATCGGTAAAAAAATGGGTGTTGGGCTTGGTATAAAACCGAGATCGTCTGTAGGATATGCACTCGAGGCCGAAAGCACCGATGAAAACGGAGATCTTGTCACCAATATCTTTACAGGAGAAGGCGGAATCAACCAAACCTTCCTGTCATTAGGAGTTCAAATCCTTCCGAATCTGCATATCGGCGCTACCATAAAATATAATTTTGGGTTGCTCGAGAGTCAGCGGCTACAAAGCGTTGCGGGAGTTCAATTAGGGACGATAGACGTTCGGGAATCGGATATTACTGGCTTTGACTTTAACTATGGCCTGACCTACACGCCTCAAATTGGTGAAAAGTATACCCTGTATACCTCGGCAAGGGTCAATACGCAGGGGAACCTGGAGTCTACCAATTCTCAACGTATAGGTTCTTTCGATGTCATTACGGGAGGTGAAGTTGAAGTGGTAGAAGTAGACCTTGAAGCATTGGGACTCAAAAACACCGAGCTGAAAATTCCAACGGCTACCTCTTTTGGCCTTGGATTCGGCCAGGAAAAAAAGTGGTTCATCGGAGCCGAATATACCTTACAGGATTATAGTTCCTTCGAAAACCTTCTTATCGATGCCGAAAACCTTCAATATACAGAGGCAAGCACAATGGCCTTAGGACTGCATTTTATACCTGATTATGCCTCTTTTACAAGCTATCTTAAGCGCGTCAATTACCGGGCTGGACTTAGATACGACAAGACCGGTCTTGTACTCAATGGAAAAGAGATAGAGAATTTTGGCATAACTTTTGGTTTAGGTCTACCGCTGGGTGGTGCATTTTCTAATATGAACATAGGGTTCGAATTGGGAAGAAGAGGAACTACCGCCGCCGGCCTTATAGAGGAAAGTTATTTGAAAGTTGGAATAGGACTTTCACTTAACGACAGATGGTTCCAGAAAAGAAAAATAAATTGATAAAATTTTAGTATTTTAACTGCCTTAAACCGAATTACACGATGAAAAAGAATCTTTTCTTAATGATGATAGGAATTTTGGGATACGTGGGGTTATCTAACGCTCAGGCCCAGAATCCGGAGTGCATGACGAATCTATCGATTTATGCGGAGCATGCCAAAGTGAAAAATTATGACGCGGCCTATGAACCTTGGAAAATGGTATACGAAGCCTGTCCTGACATCAACAAGGCTAATTTTTCTCTGGGTGAGAAAATACTAAGCCATAAAATTGATAATAGCTCCGGGGCCGATAAAGACGCCTATATTCAGGATTTGATGTCTTTGTACGACAACAGTATGAAGTACTTCCCGCAAAAGTTCAGCAAGGCTACTGTCGCCATAGACAAAGCACTGTTGCAGTACGACAACAAAATGGCTTCCGATGAGGAATTGTACAATATGCTCGATGCTGCTTTCAAGGAAGACGAAAAAAACTTTAAGAACCCAAAAGCACTCTATCTCTATTTTTCGAGTTTGGTTGATCTTCACGATGCAGGAAAGAAAGACCTGCAGTCTGTTTTCGACACATACGATGATGTAACCGAAAAAATAGATGAAGAGAATAAAAAGCTGACCGACAGGATCACCATGTTGCTCCCCAAAGAAGATGCCGGGACACTGACTTCAAAAGAGAAAAGACAATTAAAGGTGGCTACCACAAATTCGGAATCTTATGGAAAGATCGCCGGTAGCATCGACTCTAAATTAGGAGCCCTTGCAGACTGTGGTAATTTGATCCCACTTTATCAAAAGAGTTTTGATGCTAAGAAAGGAGATGTTACTTGGGTAAAAAGAGCCGTAGGAAGAATGTTCAGCAAGGAATGTACGGACGATCCCTTGTTTAGCAAAATGGTTGAGGTGCAAGCGGAGCTTGACCCTTCCGCTGATGTATATGTTTATTTAGGTACACTCAAGTCTAAAAAAGGAGATAATAATGGAGCCATCGCTGATTTCAACAAGGCCGTTGAATTGGAATCCGATTCTTATAAAAAATCCAATATCCTTTATAAAGTTGCAACTACGCTCAGGAGAAGCAGTAAATCTCAGGCACGCAACTATGCTCAAAAGGCGATTAATGCCAATTCTTCGAATGGAAAAGCTTATTTGCTTATCGCTAATCTTTATGCCACTAGTGCGAATCAATGCGGGGAAACACCATTCGAAAAGAGAGCTATCTACTGGAAGGCTGCGGATATGGCCAGACAGGCAGGACGGGTTGACCCTTCTTTAAGCTCCAGGGCCGGGCAGTCGGCTGCAAGTTATAGCGCGAAAGCACCGTCTAAAACAGACATCTTTCAATCGGGCATGGCAGGAAAGACCCTTACCTTTAGCTGTTGGGTTGGAGGTAGTATAAAAGTGCCCAATCTATAAGGATGACCTTTTTAAACGGAAACGATTTAAAGACTATTGCCATAGGATTCTCTATGGCAATTCTTTTTGTGGGTTGTCAGGATAACTACAAGCGTGTTGGCGAGGAAGCTGAGAAGAAGATCATCCCACAGGGGGTGGCGAAAAATTTCCGACTTACCTATACCGAGACCCCTGAAAAAATGAACAGTGAAGATAACAAGGAATCAAGGGTTATCGCTATTCTTTCCAGCCCTTTAAGCGAGGACTTCGACAATCAGGATTTCAAGTATCGCACATTTCCAGAGGGATTGCTTGTAGAATTCTATGACGATCAAAGGAATAAGAGCATCATAGAAGCCGACTACGCTATTATTTATTCCCTGACCAATGTGATCGATCTAAGAGGAAATGTACTTATTGAAACCCACGATGGCAAAAAGCTCGAGTCACCTCAATTGTATTGGGATCGAGGGAATAATTGGATTTTTACCCAGGAAAAGTTTAAATACACCAACCCTGAAGACGGCACTATTATGGATGGCGAGGGGATGGACTTCAACAAAGATTTTAGCTATTTTAACGCACACAAGACCTTTGGTCTGATGACCATAAAAGAAGATCCGTCATGATCAAAATTTTAAGATATACAGAATATCTCTACCTGGCAGTTGCCGTTATTTCGATTTACAAAATCGGAGAATTATGGAATGTAGACCGGGAAAGGACTTACATATTTATTTTCTTCGCAGTAATTTCGATCGGCATGTTCGTATTTCGTCGCAGGTACCGCAAGCGATTCGAAAAACGTAAAAGGGATAATCGGTCATAGTGGTGGAATCCTATATCACAATCATTGTTATAGCACTGTTGTTATCTGCCTTTTTTTCAGGTATGGAAATCGCCTACGTATCGGCGAACAAAATCCATATTGAACTTGAGAAAAAACAGGAGGGTATACTCGCGGTCGTTCTGGACAGGCTAACACGAAGACCTTCAAAATTTATTGCTACCATGCTGATTGGCAACAATATCGCGCTGGTGGTTTATGGGCTGTTTATGGGCGATCTGCTCATGAATTGGTTTTCGAGTATGCTCCCTTCACCCTATCCTTTTGTGCAAATAATGCTCACCGATTTCAGTTTGCTCACCCAAACCATAATTTCCACCATTATTATATTACTAACTGCAGAGTTTTTCCCTAAAGTATTGTTTCAGATATATGCCAATACGCTGATCAAGTTGTTTGCCATACCAGCATATTTATTTTACTGGTTATTTTCACTGATCTCGGAATTTGTAATCAAGGTCTCTGATGTTGTGCTAAAAGCCTTTTTTAAAACCGATGGCGATGAGGTCCAATTGGCCTTTAGCAAGATCGAACTGGGGGATTATATCACAGAACAAATGGAAACGGTTGAAGAGGAAGACGAAGTGGATTCGGAAATTCAGATCTTTCAAAATGCATTGGAATTCTCAGAAGTTAAAGCGCGCGAGGTAATGGTCCCAAGAACAGAGATCATGGCGGTGGAAATTCATGAAAGTCCCAAAACCCTGGTCAAGTTATTTACCGAGACAGGCTATTCTAAAATTTTGGTATACAAGGATACCGTGGATAATATTATAGGTTATGTACACTCTTTTGAGCTTTTTAAGAAACCTAAAACCATTAAGAGGATCCTCTTGCCAGTAGAATATGTTCCTGAAACTATGCTGATTCACGACATCCTGAACGTACTGACCAAAAAACGCAAAAGTATCGCTGTTGTTCTGGATGAATATGGGGGGACCTCCGGTATAATAACCGTAGAGGATATTGTTG
>JAHEJJ010000046.1 GCA_024638915.1 Robiginitalea sp. | reverse complement strand
CATCGCTGATCAGCACACCATCAACAGGGATGATCTCACGGTTCCGTATCAAGAGGCGGTCTCCTGCCTTTATCTTATATACCGCTATGTTCTCTTCTTTTTTATTTCGATCGATCCGCGTAACTGCAATAGGGAAATAAGACTTGTAATCCCTTTCAAAGGATAGGAAGGAATAGGTTTTTTGCTGGAAAAACCTACCGATCAAAAGGAAAAATACCAGCCCGGTAAGCGAGTCGAAAAAGCCCGGCCCCCAATCGAGCACGATTTCATAAGTGCTGCGGACAAATAGAACGCTAATTCCCAGGGCGATCGGAACGTCTATGTTTAGAAATTTTGACCGTAATCCTTTTAAGGCTGAGATGAAATAGTCGCTGGCGGCATAAAAGACAACAGGTAATGAGAAGGCGAACATCAGCCAACGGAAAAGATATTTGTACTGTTCCAGCCAGAATTCCGCATCACCAGAACCACTGCCATTCAAATCGAGGTATTCCGGAAAAGAGAGGAACATCACATTGCCGAAAGCAAAACCTGCCACGCCCAGTTTATAGATCAGGCTCCGGTCTACCCGACTTTTTTTACCGCTATAATCTTCTAGAGAAATATGAGGTTCATATCCTATTTTCACCAGGAGGCCCACCAATGCTTTAAGGCTGAGTTCTTCGCTGCGATATGAAACCTGTAGTTTTTTCTTTGGAAAATCTACCTGAGAACTGATTACCGCAGGCAGTAATTTGTTGAGGTTTTCTAGAATCCAAATACAGGAGCTGCAGTGGATATGGGGTATGAGCAATGTTACGATTTGAACGTCACCATCCTGAAAGTCGATTAATTTCTCAACAATATCAGCATTATCGAGAAAATCATATTTTCCTTCAACTTCCTTTGGAGTGGTGCCAGCTGCCTCCTGCAAATCGTAAAAATAGGATAGATCGTTATTGCTGAAAATTTCATAGACGGTCTTGCAACCATAACAACAAAATTCCTTCTTGTCAAAAACAATACCGCCGGTGTCACACCGGTCTCCACAATGATAGCAATTAGTCGAATCCATTCACATGAATTTGCTCATTTACCCGGGCGTAAAACTGCCGGAAATTAGCTGAAATATATATGATAATTATCAGCTTTTACCTACTTTTATCGTCTATATCAGATATACCCCAGATGGATTCGGAAAGAAGATGTGAAAATTGCATCATCAGACAGTTCAACTCGCTTCGGGCAATGAGTAAGGATGAACTCAAGCAGGTTGCAGACACCAAGATCACAAAGAAGATCAAGAAGGGTGATTCATTGTTCGAGGAGGGTGAAAAACTAAAGGGTGTCTATTGTGTACGTGATGGTGTTTCTAAATTATCCAAGCTCAGTGCTAACGGTAAGGACCAGATCGTAAAACTGGCTACCAAAGGTGAGGTTATGGGCCAGCGGTCGGTAATAGCTGAGGAATCTGCAAATCTTTCAGCGGTGGCTGTCAATGATATGGAGGTCTGTTTTATCCCTAAAGAGGCTATTGTGAACACCTTGCATAAAAACCCGGATTTCACTTTTGAAGTATTGCGGCTCATGGCCCACGATCTTCGCGAAGCAGACGACGTTATTGTAAACATGTCCCAAAAGACCGTGAAGCAACGCATAGCTGAAGCCTTTCTTTACCTAAAAAACAATTATGGAGAAGACAAGGATGGGTACCTTAGCCTTACCCTGTCACGAGAAGATATTGCTAATGTGGTAGGGACAGCAACAGAGTCGTGCATCCGCATAATCTCAACGTTTAAAAAGAAGGGTTTGTTGAAGAGTTCGGGTAAAAGACTCGGGATCGCCGACGAAAAAAAATTACAGGATCTCGCCGACGGATTTTAGGTCTTCATATCCGGATTTACGCAATTTTCTCGCCCATAATAGACTTTTTAACCAAATCACCAAAGGCGCAAAGTTTCCTTTTCAGCACAAATAATACAATAATAACACACTGATTTACAGTAACTTGAATCATATTCATAAATAGATTTAAAAGCTGACATATATCATAGTTTCCACCTCGGTCCACAATTAATTTTACTTGGTTCTTCAAAATGAAGCGAACATGAAAAATATTTTGCTGCCGACGGACTTCTCGCCGAATGCCTGGAATGCCACCAGGTATGCTATAGAATTATACAGAAAAAAACCCTGCACTTTTTATTTACTCAACACATACACCCCAGCTATAGTGCATAGCCGTTTTATGGCGGCAACGGCTAGCGGAGGTGTTATGGACGACAATGTAAAGGCCCTTTCCGAGAATGGCTTGAAAGAAACCCTGGAGCAAATTGAAGCGGAGTGCAAATATGACCAACACAACTTCGAAATCATATCCTCCTTTAGTTTGCTTACAGAGGAGATCAAGGAACTGATCGAAACTGCTAATATCGATCTGATCGTTACCGGTACCAAAGGCGCTTCCGGATTTGAAGAGGTTTTTATGGGAAGCAATACGGTGAGGATAATCAAGGCTGTTCGGAAATGCCCGGTTCTTGTAATCCCGGAAAAATATGACTATAGGAAGCCGTTGAGAATCGCGTTCGCTACCGATTTTAAACGGAATTTTTCCCTCGATATCTTGAAACCACTAGCCAGCCTGGCGAAAAACCTGGGTGCGGCGATTCATATTATACACATCAATGAAAGTGAAGTACTAGACAAATACCAGCAGACCAATAAGGATATGCTTATAGATTTGCTCCAACCTCTGGAACATCAGATACACTGGATGCCTTATTTTTCTGGTAAGTCCGATGTAATGCAATACTTCCTGAAAGAATTCGATATGGATATGTTGGCACTGGTGCATTACAAACACGGGTTTCTCGAAGAACTGATTCGTGAACCGGTTGTCAAGCGTGTGGCCTTTCATACCCAGATGCCACTCCTGGTTTTGCCCGAATAAACTGGAAGCCAGTGTTTAACACACAGGAAGTTGTTTAGACATTATCGTTCCCGTATGGGATAGTCTTCGTAAAAGTCTTCGAAAGTCTTGTTTGTTTGATAATTATCGGTCAATACCCTGTATACCATATATACGACCATAAACTGGCCTAAGACGGTTACATAAAATACCCAGTTGAAAGGAAATCCCATACTGGCCATTATGGTGACCATTAGCAGGACTAAAGTGGTAGCTCCCACCCAAAACATAGCAGATAAATTCATTTTTTCTTGCAAGTTATTTATTATAAACCTACTAAGCTGTTAAGGGAGTTTTAAAATTTATTACATCACCGGATTCCAGAATTGATCACTGACCGGGACGGACTTTGATTTTTCCAACGAGAAAGGATTATAGTTTAGTTTACCAAAGAGGTACCATATACTGGAGGAAAGGGCGGGTTTAAGATCTGCGTGTTCCCAGAGTTCAACTGCACCAAATGAGGTACCCTGATTACTGGTATAGGGAAGTCCTTTCGATTCAGTAAAAGAACTGCTCTCAACCAGGTTTTTTTCGAGTTCATGGATAATTTCAGACCGGGCTTCGTAATGTTGGGCAACGGCTCTGGCCACGGCCATCTGTCCGGTTCCTTCCAACCAAATCACATCGGTGTCATCATCAAAGCAATAGCCTTCGAGTTCTGTATTTGTCATCGTTGCCCACTGTTTGGTTCGATAGCGGTCGGCGAGATCAAGAACAGTTGGAGGAAAATTCTCGAAGATCAAATAGCTCAGGCTGTGAAGGTCGAGCGCATATTGATAAGCCGGCTCTTCCTTTTGTGTCAGCAGCAGCAATTCACTGTCTTCCCATCGCTCATTTTTAAGATATAGCAATATTTTACTATGAAAATCATCGTATCCCGGTACAGCGTTAAAAGCGGTGATCATACCTTCTGTGATGATACCGATTGGCGTGCCATCCTGGTTATAGCCACCGGCAAGGGATCCATCCTCATTTTGCAGCGATCGGATCCATAGCTCTAGTTCTGTGGCCAGTCTTTCGTACTTATTCGATTGGGTAATGTGGCGGTAATTATTAAGTGCGATCAGTAGCCATGCGTTGTCGCCCAGCCATTTTCTGCTGGCATTCCCGCCGTCAGTGTTTCGAAATTGGTGAAATCCTCCATTACCGCTTAGTAGTTCTGAGTCTATTCGTGCATCAAAGAAATCAAATACCCTCTCCGCCTTTTGGAAATCACCTTGAGCTATAAAGAGTATGGAAGCAAGCGCGTTATCGTAAAGGGAAACGAAATTTGTGCCTTCGGCACTCTCCAACAGGCCGCTTGTATGTTGCATATTATTCACCCACCCATAAACCAGATCGAAATTGGAAAGTTCAATTTCAACCGTATCACTGGTAGACACAGGCAGGGTGTTGTCTTCATAGAGATTTTCCGGCGCGGCCAGGTCGGGTGTGCAGCCTGGCAAGGCCATAAGTATTATCAGGAAAAGGATATAGATTCTGATCATGGTTATATAAGACTGGGGTGTCGTAATCGACTTTAAAGTTAGTACACACAATGCTACAATAGCTTCTAATCCGATTAAATATAGGTGCTTATCGATGAAATGCACCTCACCATACACGCTGTCTATAATAGCTGTTTTTTAACCGCGGGCCTGTATTAAATTTTGAGGTAAAAAATATCGATTAACGGTAAGGGTTTGGCTATTTTTGAGACAAATCTCTAATATGAACATCCCCAGGACAGATCAAAAAAGGGTAGTGATTATCGGTGGTGGTTTTGCCGGCATTTGCCTGGCAAAATCACTAAGGGGATCGAAGTTTCAGCTTGTGGTGATAGACCGGCAGAATTATCACGCATTTCAGCCATTGTTGTACCAGGTGTCTACCGCCGGGCTCGAACCCGATTCCATTGCTTATCCCATACGTAAGATCCTGAAAAAGAATAAAAATTTCCACTTCCGTATGGCAACGGTCAACGGGATAGATCCCGATGTGTCGGAAATTCAGACCAGTGTCGGGTCGCTCGAATACGACTACCTCATCATCGCCACCGGGACCAAAACGAATTTTTTCGGCAATGCCGCTTTGGAGCAAAACGCTATGCCGATGAAATCTGTTCCACAGGCACTGAATATCAGAAGCCTTAGCCTGCAAAACTTTGAAAGGGCCGACCAATGTGAGGATTTGGTGGAAAGACAGGCCCTGCTGAATTTTTGTATTGTAGGAGGAGGACCTACCGGGGTGGAGTTGGCCGGTGCTTTTGCTGAGTTAAAGAGACATGTTTTTCCCAGGGATTACCAGCATATGGATATCGATGAAATGGAAATCCATCTTTTTGAAGGAGCCGATCGGCTATTGCCCCCCATGAGTGAAACGGCATCCAGAAAATCTCTGGAGTTCTTAATGAATCTTGGGGTACGGGTCCATCTCAATACATTGGTAAAGGACTATGACGGGGATATCCTTACCACCAATAAAGGAGAAACCATACGCACCAAAAATTTTATATGGACGGCGGGTGTTACCGGGGCTTCAATCCGCGGAATAAAAGAGGAATCCATGCATGAACATCTCAACCGGTATCGGGTAAACCGTTTCAATCAGGTGAAGGGATATCCCAAGATCTTCGCCTTAGGGGATATTGCCTTTATGGAAACCGAACGCTACCCCGGCGGTCATCCACAGGTAGCCCAACCCGCTATTCAGCAGGGCAAGCATCTGGCGAAAAACTTAAAGTTGCTTGAAAAAGGCAAATCGATGGTACCCTTTGAGTATCATGACAAAGGAAGTATGGCAACAATTGGGCGAAATAAGGCCGTAGCAGATCTGCCATTCTGGAGTTTTGGGGGATTTTTCGCCTGGTTCATCTGGATGTTTGTCCATCTGATGTCTTTGGTAGGATTTCGAAATCGGGTGATCGTATTCTTTAACTGGGTATATAATTACATCAACTATGATAAGGCAGCCCGACTCATTGTTCGCCCGTATAATTTGCACAGGAAAAAGAACTAATTTCTTAAAAAGCTTTCCTATATTTGTACTGTTGTGTTGGCCTCATGTGAATTGAGGCAACGGTTGTGGCTACTGAACCTAGTTTAGTGCCAGCCGATGAAAGGCTTTCCTCCCCCCTGATCGTTTCAGGATTACGGGATCTCAGGGAGGCTTTTTTCATTTAAACGCTCATCGAGGCTACCATAAGATTCAGCGAACTTTATTCCGGCTATTAGACTTTACCACCTCTTCAAATTATCGTAATTTTATAGAGAAATAAAAAGATGTAACAATATGCCATTATACCACAAACTCGGTAATATTCCACATAAACGACATACCGTTTTTAAAAAAGAAGACGGCAGTTTACACTACGAACAATTATTTGGCACCATAGGCTTCGACGGCATGTCGTCCTTAATGTACCATCTCTACAGACCCACTATGATCAAGGAAGTGGGGAAAACGCTCGATGTTTCTCCTCAACCGGCGGTCCAGTATAATTTAAAATCGAGATTGCTTAAGGGTTTTCAGGTAAGCCCGGCAGATGATTTTCTCGAAAGCAGGAAAACCGTGCTTTTCAATAGTGATGTGCACATTGCCCTTGCCGCCCCACGACATTCGGTCAAGGACTATTTTTATAAAAATGCAGACGCCGATGAACTGCTCTTTATCCATGAAGGGAGCGGTACCCTTAAGACGATGCTGGGTGAAATTTCGTTTGTGACGGGCGACTATCTGCTTATTCCAAGAGGGATGATCTACCAGATTCATTTCGATTCGGAAAATAACCGCTTGCTGGTCTCAGAATCATTTCATCCCATCTACACCCCTAAAAGATATCGAAATTGGTTTGGCCAACATCTCGAGCACTCACCCTTTTGTGAACGCGATTTCAAATTGCCGCAAAATTTACAAACCCATGATGAGCACGGCGAATTTCTAATGAAGGTCAAAAAACAAGGTCAGCTGCATCATCTTATCTATGTATCACATCCCTTCGATATCGTAGGCTGGGACGGGTATAATTATCCGTATGGCTTTTCCATCCACGACTTTGAACCGATTACCGGGAGGGTACACCAACCGCCGCCGGTACATCAAACCTTCGAGACCAGTGCTTTTGTGGTTTGCTCTTTCTGTCCGAGGTTGTACGATTACCATCCGCAAGCGATCCCGGCACCATACAACCATTCCAATATCGATTCCGACGAAGTGCTTTATTACGTTGAAGGTGACTTTATGAGCCGAAAAGGTATCGACCGGGGATATATTTCACTTCACCCTGCGGGAATCCCGCACGGCCCTCATCCGGGTACCTATGAAGCGAGCATTGGAAAATCGGGAACAGAAGAACTCGCCGTGATGATCGATACTTTCAAACCCCTCCAACTCACCCAGGCAGCGCTGGATATCGACGATGGAAAATATTACCAGTCCTGGTTAGAATAAGGATATCCTATGAATGACAAAGTGCAATAAGGATGCCGCCAGGCTCGCTGTTTGCTGATCAATATCGTATGTAGGATTCATTTCGGCAATATCCAGGCCCATCATTTTTTTGGAATGAATGATGGTTTTGAGGCATTCGGTCACCATTTGCGGATCAAAACCCATAGGAGAGGGAGCGCTCACGCCCATGGCATAGGCCGAAGAGAATCCATCGAGGTCTATCGTAACATAGAGGTCATCTACACCGTTTATGAAATATTCTATTTCCTGCAGCACTAGTTCCAGCTGCATCATTTGAAAGCGTTCAATTTCGAGGTAATTAACGCCTAATACTGAAGTGGTGTCGTAAAGTGAACGGTCGTTGGCATCTTCACGGATTCCAAGGCAAAGATACCTGAAAGGGGTATCCATTTCCCTGCACTCGGTTCCAATCTGGAAAAACGGCGTACCGGAGTTATTTCCATTATGGTTGGAACGCAAATCGAAATGCGCATCGAAGTTGATAATACCGAGGAGCCGGTCTGTGCCCAGAGATCGTTTTAATCCCTGGTAATGTCCATAGGATAAGTCATGGCCACCACCCAGAACCATGGAAAAAAGCCCGTGTTCCCTTAATTTCTCCACACCAAGCGCCAGGGCTGCCTGGCTGGCTTCCATTTCACCATCCGTACAGCTTATATTTCCAAAGTCGTATACTTCACAATTATCAGGAAGATGATTGGGCATTTTACCAAATTTTTTCCGTATCGCATCGGGTCCTTCCGCTGCACCGACTCTTCCCTGGTTTCGCCTTACTCCCTCATCGCAGGCATATCCGAGTATTCCAACACCCTTGTGTCCTCTTTCAGGGCTTTTTATTTGGTCGAGCTTAGCGAGAAATACCTTATCATGCAGATAAAGACTGTTCGAGCTTTTTCTTCCCGACCATAATTCTTTCTTAGGTGGTTCGTATCGATTCTCCATCCTTAATTAGGTGTTGGGAATAGTTGGTTCAATAATTCATCATCCACAATTTCTGGCAGGGTTACCTGTAGCCCTGCCGTGCGCTCCATCTCCCTTTTGATGGCCGATAAGGCCTCAGGATTTCGGGCCCAGCTCCTTCGGGCTATGCCGTTGTTAACATCATAAAACAGCATATTTTTAAGGTTGGCAGAGGCTTCATCAGATCCATCGAGCAGCATGCCGAAACCGCCATTGATCACTTCTCCCCAACCAACGCCCCCACCATTATGAATGGAAACCCAGGTGGCACCCCTGAAACTATCGCCTATAACATTATGAATAGCCATATCTGCTGTGAATTGACTCCCGTCGTAGATATTGCTGGTTTCTCTAAAAGGCGAATCCGTACCACTAACATCGTGGTGATCGCGTCCAAGGACCACCGGTCCTTTGATACTGCCCACCCTTATGGCCTGGTTAAAGGCCTCTGCTATTTTAATCCGGCCTTCTGCATCGGCATATAGTATTCTGGCCTGCGAGCCCACTACCAATTGATTGGCTTCCGCTTCTTGTATCCAATTGATATTATCCTGCATTTGTTGACGGATCTCCCCGGGTGCAGCCTCCTGTATTGTTTTTAATACTTCCAGTGCAAGCATATCGGTTGTCCTGAGGTCTTCAGCATCGCCTGAAGTACAGACCCACCTGAAAGGTCCAAATCCGTAGTCAAAGCACATCGGACCTAAAATGTCCTGAACGTAGGAAGGATATCTAAAATTCTTACCTCCCTGGTCCATAATATCGGCACCAGCGCGAGAAGCCTCGAGCAGAAATGCATTGCCGTAATCGAAAAAATAGGTGCCCCGGGCAGCGTGATTATTTATGGTATCGACCTGCCGGCGCAATGATTCCCTGACCTTGTTTTTGAAGTCTTCGGGCTCGTTTACCATCATCTTATTAGATTCTTCAAAGGAAAGTCCTGCAGGATAATATCCACCGGCCCAAGGATTATGGAGAGAGGTCTGGTCCGATCCTAAGTGTATAAATACCTCATCTTCATAGAATCGTTCCCATACATCAACTATATTACCCAGGTAACCAATTGAAACGATCTCCCTTTTAGCAATGGCTTCTTTGGTTCTTTTCACAAGTTCCTCAAGCGAGGAGATCAGCTCATCAACCCAACCTTGCTGGTGTCTTTTTTTGGCTGCCTGCGGATTTATTTCGGCACAGACCGTAATACATCCGGCAATATTCCCTGCCTTGGGCTGAGCGCCACTCATGCCTCCCATTCCAGCGGTGAGAAATACTTTGCCCTCAGACGATTCGCCTGGCCGTAATACCTTTCTAAAGGCGTTCATAACCGTAATGGTCGTTCCGTGTACGATACCCTGCGGTCCGATATACATATAGGAGCCTGCGGTCATTTGTCCATATTGTGTTACCCCAAGTGCATTAAATCGTTCCCAGTCGTCCTGACGGGAATAATTAGGGATCATCATCCCATTGGTGACCACAACCCTTGGTGCATTCCTGGAAGAAGGGAACAATCCCATCGGATGTCCTGAATACATATGCAAGGTCTGTTCTTCTTTCATCTGAGACAGATATTGCATCGTAAGCAAATATTGCGCCCAGTTTTGAAATACTGCCCCGTTTCCTCCATAGGTGATAAGCTCTTCCGGATGTTGTGCTACCGACGGATCGAGATTGTTCTGAATCATCAACATGATGGCCGCCCCGGCCTGAGTTTCGGCCGGGTACTCGTTTAGTGGCCGGGCATAAATCTCGTATTCTGGCTTAAAACGGTACATATAAATCCTCCCGTGCTGTTCTAGTTCCCTGGCGAATTCAACGGAGAGTACCTCATGCCACTTTTTGGGAAAATACCGCAATGCATTCCTTACCGCAAGCCGCTTCTCCCCCATGCTCAGAACATCTTTTCGTTTGGGAGCGCGGTTAACCTTGTCTGAAGGAATTTTCTCAGGGGGCAGTTCGGATGGAATACCTTGTCGAATTTGCATTTGAAAGTTCATTAGCTCATCGGTTGGCGGCATGAATATTATATTTTGTGTTTGTCAAATACTAACTGACCGTTTTTCCAGACCATACATGGTTTTAAATTGCCCTGATTGTACAGGATTTCATTATAGTGCCCTGTATGGAATACGGCCAGGTCGGCCCTGGATCCTATAGCTAGTGCCCCGCGATCTTCAAGATTCAGCGCTGCTGCAGCCCGAAAGGTAATACCAGCCAGGACCTCGGCATTACTAAGCTTTTCAAATGCACCTAATATCGCGGCTTGGGTCAGAAGATCTCCCATGGGTCCGGAACCGGGATTATGATCACTGGCGATGGCCAGTGCTCCGCCGGCGTCGAGGATCTTGCGTGCCGGCGTAAAGGCACATCCAAGACCTAGTGAAGCGCCTGGTAGTGCGGTTGCAATAACGGTACTGCCGGCGAGTAACTTTATTTCTTTTTCGGTACTGGCTTCCAGATGATCGGCACTGATCGCTCCCATTTTAACAGCCAGTTGGCTTCCCCCAGTAGTAAATTGGTCGGCGTGAATTGTAAGATCGAACCCCATCTCCCTGGCAAAGCGAAGGTAAGATTCGGCTTCTTCAGTAGTAAAAGCGCTTTCTTCGACAAAGATATCCACCCTTCGGCAAAGATCTTGTTCTTTGATCTGCGGGAATAATTCTTGCATTATGGTGTCAAGATATTCCTGTGAACTACCTTCGAAATCCTTTGGACAGATATGGGCCGCCAGACAGGTGGGAATAAGATCTTGTGCACTAAGTGTACTAGCTTCTCCAATAGCCCGAAGCATTTTTAGTTCTTCTTCTACCGATAAGCCATATCCGCTCTTTACTTCAATGGTTGTAACGCCATTCTTGAGATGCCTTTTGGCCCGTTTTACAATTCCCCTGGCGAGTTCATCTTCTGAAGTTTTTCGTGTTTGGGTCACCGTATCCCAAATCCCACCCCCTTCGCGTGCGATTTCCAGATAGCTCTTACCTGAATTCCTCATCGCATAGTCTCGTGCCCTGGAGCCTCCATAACAGATATGGGTATGGGCATCGATAAATCCTGGCAGGCAAACATGACTTCCCTCCAGGACCCTTTCTGTGACTTCTTCGCCAGCCAATTCGGATTTAAGATTGCGGTAAGGCCCGATCTTCTCAATACGCCCGTTTCTGATTACAATCCCGCCATCTTCGATCAATGGGAGATCATTATCGTGGATAGACCCGTTGATCTTCAAATGGGTCATCGGAAGTATTTGTGAAAATGGGCCGATAAATGTTGTTTTCTTCATAGCGATCAGCTTAGTCTGAATTCCTTGGAATAAGGGGTCTCCAGTGACAGGCCTTTGGACTCACATACCTCGTCTACCAGCCTGATCATTTCACCGCTGCGAATCATATCGATACCGCATTCGATATCATCGGCAAATACCCTGTCCTTGTCGGCAAAAGAAACCTTGGAGCGAACCCATCGGTGTATTGCCTCCAGTATCGGTCCGGATTTTAAAGGTTTCCTGAACTCGAATGCCTGGGTTGCGGTCAGCAATTCGATCGCCAATATTTTTTCAACATTTTCTATGACATGAAGTGCCTTTCGACCCGATATCGAGCCCATACTAACATGATCTTCCTGGCCTAATGAGGTAGGAATACTGTCGGCACTGGCGGGAAAGCAAAAGCTCTTATTTTCACTGGCCAGTGCAGCGCTGGTATACTGCAGGATCATATAACCCGAATTAATACCGCTGTCTTCCATCAGGAGTTTAGGAACTCCGGGACTGTTACCCTCCAGGGCAAGATATATTCTCCTGTCTGAAATATTGCCCAGTTCAGCCGCAGCCAAACAGGCATAGTCGAGCGCCATGGCTAAGGGTTGCCCGTGAAAATTACCTCCGCTAATCGTCAGGTCCTCATGGATGATCACCGGGTTATCCGTCACTGAATTCATCTCGATATCGAGTAATTCTTTCAGGTGCAGCCAGGCATTCCGACTGGCACCATGCACTTGTGGAATGCAACGTAATGAATAGGGGTCCTGTACGCGATCGCAATCTATATGGTCTTCCATTATTTCAGAACCTTTCAATAGCGAAGTAATCCTCCTGGCGACATGTATATTTCCTTTATAGGGCCTCAGCTGATGTAATTCAAGGTAAAAGGGTTTGATAGAACCCTGAAGACCTTCGATCATCATCGCACCGATAATATCTGCCTGTGCCATGCAATGGAGCATTTTGTCCAAGACCCGAATAGCATGAGCCGCTATGAACTGAGTGCCGTTTATCAAAGCCAGGCCTTCTTTTGGTCCTAATATCAAAGGTTTCAAACCGGTGGCCTCAAAGAGCTTGGTGGTGTTCATAATCTTGCCTTTATAATGAACTTTTCCCAGACCGATCAGGGGAAGAAATAGGTGAGACAAAGGGGCCAGATCTCCTGAGGCACCCACTGAACCTTGAGAAGGAACTACGGGAACAGCGTTATTTTCAATATGCCAGATAATCCTTTCGAGGGTTTTCAGGGATATACCCGAATAACCCTTCGCCAGGGCATGGGCTTTCAGAACAAGCATTGATTTAACCAGATCATTGTGAATGGGCTGGCCAACCCCCACACTATGGCTTTTTAGGATGTTCTCCTGGAGAATCCTGGTTTCTTCCTTAGAAATACGTGTAGTGCACAACGGTCCAAATCCGGTATTGATACCATAGACCGGGTCACCTTTCTCCACGATTTTCATTACGATCGATTCACTTGCCCTTATTTTTTTACGAGTGTTTTCCGATAGTTCGACCCTGGTGAAATTTTGAGCAATGGCGACAGCCAGGCCAGCGCTGAGTTGCGCTTCTCCAAGGGAGAAAGGGGTATTGGTTGCGATCACGATTCAGAACTTTTATCACCATAAATGTATTCATTAAGTTTCTTTTTTGCATCATTTGAAGCAGACAATATTCTTAGCTAAGAATTAGGACGTTAAAGAAGTCAAATTGCTATTTTTGAGGATAAAATTATAAAATGATCTTAGAGCTGATCAAGAATAGAAGAGCGGTTTTCCCAGCACAATACAACGGTAAACCTATCGCTTTGTCAACCATTGAAAAAATACTGGAGGCAGCCAATTGGGCACCCACCCATAAGCGTACAGAACCCTGGAGGTTCAAAGTGGTCCAGGGCGACGCCAGAGAACGGCTCGGAATTTACCTTTCCGAAAAATATCTTGATACGGAAAAGAAGCCTAAGAACATCAAGGCTAGGAAGCTTCTGGAAAAACCGATGCAGGCAGCGGCGGTAATTATCATCTGTATGCAGCGCGACCCTGAGGAGCGTGTTCCCGAATGGGAGGAGATTGCGGCAACAGCAATGGCTGTGCAGAATATGTGGCTTATGTGCACAGAATTGGGAATAGGATGTTATTGGAGCTCACCCGCATTGATCTCGTACATGGATGGTTTTACGCCCCTGCAGGAGGGAGAAAAGTGTCTCGGCTTGTTTTACCTTGGTCACTACGACGCGGAATTACCCGAGGGAGAGAGAACTCCATTATCCGAAAAAGTGAGCTGGATCGATTAGCGGAAATATGGGAATAGTTCAGACCAGTGCTCTATGGTTTTTAAGATAAAGAATCCCATAAAGACAATAGAAACCACAAACTTCAAGAAGGTACCGGTAAGAAATCCAATAAAAGAGCCTAAAGCAGCTTTTAGAGCCGTTTTGTTATCGGCCTTATTGATGACCTCGCCTACCACCGCCCCTATAAACGGCCAGATAATGATCCCGAAAAAGCCGAAGATCGGAAATACAATGGCGACAACCAGGCCTATGGTGGTACCGATCATGCCTGCTCTGCTTCCGCCGAATTTACGGGTACCTATAGCAGGGATTAAATAGTCCATGGCAAATACCAGTAACGCAACGACCCCAGTAATGCCAAGAAACCACCAATCATCGGGTACGGCACGGGTAAGTATCAGTAATAACAGTCCCACCCAGCTCACAGGCGGACCCGGTAGCACCGGTAAAAAACTGCCTAAAATACCGATAAGCATGAAGATAAATCCAAGCAAGAGTAATACGATGTCCATCGTTCTGACTTTCCTATGAGTCGTTAAAATACGCCTTAAGTTACAAAGCATTTCCCCTTTTCAAATATAGATCACCTTCCAGCTCATTATCCAAAAAAGTTGTAATTTTCGCCGTAGAACACTCCTTTAATATGCGGATTTTACTGATGTTGATCGCCGGGCTGCTGTTGACCTCATGCCAATGGCTGACTCCCAAAGAAGAAAAGACCCGTAAATTGGTACAGGAAGAATTGCGAAGTATCAACTGGAACGATGTAGATCAGTATCCCTTATTTGAATCCTGCGGAGAATCTATTTCCAAAGAAGCCCAGAAAGACTGTTTTATGGAGGCATTGCTACGGCATTTTTCCGCAACCTTAGACGAATTTGAATTTGTATTAAATGAAGATGTGGAAGATACTATTTATGTAGATTTTTTGGTCGAAAAAGATGGTGCCGTCACCGTTCTCGATATAGAGGATCACATGACATTACAAAGGCAAATTCCAGAATTCAATGCGATCATAACCCAAAGCCTTAAAAGTTTACCCGAGGTCCAGCCTGCGCTTAAAAGGGGCATTCCTGTTAATGCCAAATTCAGAATTCCCATAGAACTCAATACCCATTAACCAAATGAAGCCCATACAGGAAAAAATTATTTTAGGGATCGATCCGGGAACTACTGTGATGGGCTTTGGGATTATCAGGGTCAGAGGGAAGCATATGGAATTCATTCAGATGAATGAACTTCAGTTAAAAAAGTACAAAGACCATTATTTAAAACTTAAGATGATTTTTGAACGCACCCTCGAACTTATCGATACCCATCACCCCGATGAGATTGCCATCGAGGCGCCATTTTTTGGCAAAAATGTACAATCGATGTTAAAGCTGGGCAGGGCTCAGGGAGTCGCTATGGCAGCGGGACTTTCGAGGCAGGTTCCGATCACGGAGTACCTTCCTAAAAAAATAAAAATGGCCATTACAGGCAATGGTAATGCCAGTAAGGAACAGGTGGCTAAAATGCTGCAAACGACGCTTAAATTAAAATCTCTCCCCAAAAATTTAGACAGCACAGATGGACTGGCCGCCGCGGTTTGCCATTTTTATAACGAAGGAAAAGTGGATGTTGGAAAGTCGTATTCCGGATGGGAAGGCTTTATAAAACAAAATGCCGGGCGTGTCAAATAATACCATATGGATCCCGAAGCGAATAATTGCAGGAATTGCGGTCAACGGACCATAACAAAATACTGTGCCAACTGCGGGCAACGTTCGTCTGTATATAAGGTGACCCTAAAAGAGACTTTTGAAGATCTGGCCGATAATCTGTTTTCACTAAGCGCCCCTTTGATCACCACCATCAAAAATCTTTTCAGCAATCCGGGTAAAATTCTTAGGGAGTATCTGGGAGGCAAACGGAAAAAGTATTACAAACCGGTTTCTTTTTTTATTTTAACTACTGCAATTTATCTATTCTTGCGATGGTCCATCGGATTTGAAATTCAAGGAGAAATCAATCTCGATCAATCGACCATGGACCAGGTAGACCCGGATTCCCTGACCCGAGCCAGGGATTTTATGTTTCAGAATATCAATAGTCTGGCATTCTTCTTTGTCCTTAGCATGAGCTTGATGCTCAAAGCCTTTTTTTTCAATAAATATATGTTCACAGAATATGTAGCCGTAGCTTTTTACCTCAATGGAGTTTATATTTTATTCTCTGCAATTAATATTTTATTTATAAAATATATCAACCCACAGATTCAATACCTGGCTATTCTTTTTATGGGAGTTTACTTTATTTATGCCATGATAAGATTTTTTCGGGACCAACCTTTCTGGGTGAGCATAAAATCTGTTTTGGCATTTTTTCTGGCCTATGCCGGATACATCTTCCTTGCTTTCAATTTGTCGTATCTGATCGTTATTCTAAAATAATAAAATGGCTGGGCTCTACATTCACATTCCTTTCTGCAAACAGGCTTGCCATTATTGTGATTTTCACTTTTCCACCAGTCTGAAGAAGAAGGAACCACTATTGTTGGCGATTCAGAAGGAATTGGAATTAAGGGCGGAAGAATTTACGGGTCAGAAAGTGTCATCCCTCTATTTTGGCGGAGGTACTCCTTCCTTATTGGAGACAGATGAATTGCTTCGCCTGATCGCTTGCGTCAAGGAGAATTATTTGCTCGCTAACACTGCCGAAATCACATTAGAGGCCAATCCTGACGATCTTGATCGGGATAAAATAGCAACACTGGCCTCAACAGGCATCAATCGCCTGAGCATAGGTATTCAGTCTTTTTTAGAGGAGGACCTTAGGCTGATGAACCGGGCACATTCAGCGGCTCAATCTCATCGGTGCCTGGAACTAGCCAAAGAACATTTTGAGAACATATCCATCGACCTGATCTATGGTATCCCTAATCAAACCATCGAAAATTGGCAACAAAACCTGAATTGGGCATTGCAGTACAATTTACCGCATATCAGCTCTTACGCGCTTACAGTGGAGCCCCGGACCGCTCTCAAAGCTTTTATTGATAAGGGTCTCATTCAGGAGATCGATGAGGAACAGGTAGAAAAACACTTTTATCTGCTCATCGATGAATTGGAAAAGAATGGTTATCTGCATTATGAAATCTCAAACTTTGGTAAACCGACTTACTTTTCGAAAAATAATACTGCCTATTGGCAGGGAAAACGGTATATCGGTATTGGTCCTTCGGCACATTCCTACGATGGTTATCATCGGTCCTGGAATGTTCGCAATAATTCTAAATATATCGCCAGCCTCAATAAGGGAATGCTTCCGTTGGAGAGAGAAAAGCTCAGTAAAAAGGATCGCTATAATGAATATGTAATGACCGGTCTCAGGACCCAGTGGGGGATATCTATGGCGAAACTTAAAAACGATTTCGGCCTGGCATATCATGACTACCTACTTCAGCAGTCAGCTCAACATCTCAGTGAAGCATTGCTTTATCGTGACGGGGATATCCTGCGGGTGAGCAAAAAGGGAAAGTTTTTAGCTGATGGAATTGCCTCCCATCTATTTATGCTTAATTTAGAAAAATAGATGGTTGGGCAAAGTCTAATCTTACCGGCCTAAGATGATAGCAGAGATAAAATCAAGCCATAGAAAGTATAGAATTGACCTTGGAAAGCCGCTTGATATTTCCATTCCTCTAAGGGGGGATGAATCGAATTTGAGAGCCTGGGGTAAGAAAGCACCAATGATCAAGCCTTTTAAGAAAGGCAAAGCTGTCTTTAGCGTCGCTGAAGGCGCAGCGATAAATTTTAACGATATCACCTTTAATCCTCATGCCCATGGGACACATACAGAATCCGTTGGCCATATCAGCAAAAATGTGCAATCGGTAAATAAAACACTATTGCGATATTTTTACCTGGCCGAACTGGTAACTATCGCTCCCGAAAAGTACCAGGACGATTTTGTCATTTCAAGAAAGCAATTGAAATATGCGCTTGGCAACAAGAAACGGGAAGCGCTGATCATAAGGACACTTCCTAATCTGCCCGATAAAATGGATCTGGATTATTCGGATACGAATCCTCCTTATCTTTTGGAGCAAACAGCGCAATTCATCGCAGAGCGCAATATAGAGCATCTGTTGGTCGACCTGCCGTCGGTCGACCGGGAAAGTGACAATGGAGCCCTTTTAGCACACAAGGCCTTTTGGGACACGGCGGGCAAAACACGACGGTCGGCTACCATTACAGAATTGATCTTTGTACCCAACAGGATCAAAGACGGTACGTATATCCTAGATCTGCAAATGGCGCCTTTCGAGAATGATGCGAGCCCTAGCAGGCCTGTTTTGTATCAAATATTGAATGATTAATTGAGAACAAAAACCATTTAAGACCGGGTTATGGAAAGCCTTGTTGAAATTATTTTAGGACTTGTTTTAGGAGCGATCCTGATGTATTGGATGTATTCCTTTTTTAGAAAGAAACAGCGAAAGGAACTTACCAAACATCAGTCGACTGTCCTGTTGGAACGTATGAAGCGCGTTTGTCAGCTGATCACAGTGGAGGGGGATTTTGCCGAGATATATAAATACGAAAATACACGGGAGCATTTTATGAGTCTGATCAGCAGCAAGAAAAGGGCCCTGATCGTGATCAATGCCAAAGCACGGATCGGGTTCGACCTTAAGAGAATACTGATGCATGCCGACACAGCCAACAGAAAAATTCTTCTGACAAATTTTCCCCAGCCAGAAATTCTTTCCATAGAGCCCGAATTGGAGTTCTACGACATTAAAAATGGCCTTTTTAACGCTTTTAAGCCAGATGATCTCACCGCATTGAATAAAGAAGCCAAAGCTCATATCAAGGAGAAGATCCCGGAAAGTGGTCTCATGGAAACGGCTCGACGCGAGGCTATGGAAGCCGTACTGATAATGGAAAAACTAGTCGAGACCATTGGTTGGACGCTCGACTATTCGGCTTTGGAATTAAATGAACAAGACAAGCGTATAGCTGAAAAAATAAAACGGCAAAAATAATTTCTAAAACATGAGACACCTTATCATCCTCATAATTTTTACTATGACCACACAACACGGATTTACTCAGGATCAGGCCGGGGACGATGCTTTTGACCCTAATTTTGTACACAGTGTATATTTTTGGTTGAAAAATCCGGATTCTCAGGCAGACCGGCAAGACTTTGAAACGGCTTTGAAAAAGCTGTTGAAAAAATCGAAGTATACGAAGACCAACTATATTGGAACTGCCCCAAAAGCAATTCGGGATGTAGTTGACGATTCCTTTACCTATAATCTTTTGGTCACTTTCGAATCGGAAGAGGCCCAGGAAGCCTACCAGGTCGAAGACGTTCATCTGCAATTCATCGAAGAGGCTAAACATCTCTGGGAAAAAGTAGTGGTTTACGACGCCGTGGACCTGTTGGATTAGACGTATAGTTCAGATGAATATCGAAGATTTCAGGCAATACTGTATTGCTAAAAAAGGAGTTACCGAAGAATTTCCCTTCGATGAGGTGACCCTGGTATTCAAGGTGATGGGAAAGATGTTTGCGCTCGCCCCATTGGAACGCATCCCATCTCAGGTTAACCTTAAATGCGACCCTGAAAAAGCTGTTGGTTTAAGAGAAGAGTATGATGGGATCATAATGCCGGGTTATCATATGAGTAAAACACATTGGAATACCTT
>JAHEJJ010000001.1 GCA_024638915.1 Robiginitalea sp. | reverse complement strand
ACAGAACGATGGCCGGAATAGTGGAAAAAACCCAGGAGTTCACAACGGAACTTCTATCTGAAAAGCTTCCCTCAGACTACCGATACCACAATCTGAAGCATACTCAAAGAGTGGTGAAAAGCACACACGAACTTATCTCCGCGCACGATCTGAGCGATGAAGATGCCGAGGTTTTGATACTCGCCGCCTGGCTGCACGACACTGGCTATACCAGGGGTAGTGAAAACCATGAAGAAAGGAGTTGTGAAATTGCACTTGATTTTTTAGGCGAGCAAAAATATCCCTCGATGCGTATCGACAAGGTGCTTAAAACCATCAGGGCGACCCACCGCTATCATGTTCCTCAAAATTTATTGGAGGAGATCATCAGGGATGCCGATGCTTCACATTTTGCAAAGAAATCTTACATGGAGACTTGCGAGCAATTGCGCGAGGAACTCAGTTTACTCGAAATTGCGGACTATTCAACCAAAGAATGGTTAGAGGAGAACCTTAAAATGCTTCGTCAGGAACACCAGTTTTATACAGACCATGCTAAGGAGAACTGGTCCGAAGGTAAAGGCAAAAACATCGACCTTATTCGCAATGAGCACAAGTTGATCAAAAAAATTGCACAAAAAGAAAAGCTAAAGGCCAAATTTAAAAGCGAAAGTCCAGACCGTGGTATTCAGACGCTTTTCAGGGTAACCCTGAGAAATCACCTGACATTAAGTGATATCGCTGATACCAAGTCGAACATCCTATTATCAGTCAATGCAATTATCCTATCTGTTGTCCTGGCCAACCTGATCCCAAAACTTGATAATCCTACTAATTACTATTTGATATGGCCCACGGGTATATTCCTGTTTTTTACCGTTTGCACGATGGTACTTGCCGTTATAGCCACCCGGCCTAATGTAACCCGTGGAAAATTCAGCAAGGACGATGTGGATCAGAAACGTGTGAACCTTTTGTTTTTTGGAAATTTCCATCAGATGAAACTTGATGAATATGAATGGGCCATCAAAGAATTGCTAAAGGACAAGGAATATGTCTATTCTTCACTGACAAAAGACCTATATTTCCTGGGCCTGGTATTGAACAGGAAGTATAAAATACTGCGTTGGACCTATACTGCCTTTATCATCGGAATTGTGATATCGGTATTTGCCTTCTGGCTTTCGTTCACGCTTTATGGTTCGGAACGGGCGTTGGACGGACTTGTAAATCTAGGTCTTTAATTCTTCCATCAGATCTTCGTAGGTATAGGTCTTCTCAGATTCCTTCCCTTTCTTGTATAGGATTTCGGCACGGATCGCCTTAAGTCCTGTAACTCCCTGAAGGCCTTCCAGCTCAACAATCTCGATATTATTAGTAAAATATCCTTTGGATTTCAGGAATGAAATATATCGCAGATATTCCTGTTCATCCTTTTTATGGGAATAGACTATGGAGAGCTTTCCAGTTTGGGTAAGCCGTTCACGGGTTCCTTTTATATACGATTTATCGATCCTTTTTTTAATGATCTCATAGCGGGCATTATAGGTTCCGTCAACATCAAAGTGTTTTTCATCCATACGGAACCGAATAGAGAGAGCCGTACTATATACCAGGATCAGTGAAGCTACATCGAGATGAATGGGTAATTCTGGCTTGAGATTGTAATACTCATTCTCCATCTCACACATGACCTGAAGTTCCCATAGCTTAAGATTATTCAGATATAGCGGATTATAGTCTCTGTGTTGGGCAATAGAAGCTCCGATGTACATATTATGTTCGATCCCATCGGTTTTAAATCGTTCAAAAAAATGAGGGAACATTTGCTGTGCCTCATCCTGGCGCTTGTCGAGCACGTTCACCAACCTCTGATTGATCTCCATCACACTTTGATCGTAATTCCTGCGATGGTCATAATAGGTTTGCGTTTCCTCGTCTATGGTCTTCTCATAGGCCTTAACCCTTTTGGCCAAACTGCCATCTATCTGCTTAATATGCTCCAGGACAGGATTTACTTCCTCCTGAATAAAATCGAAGATGTTCTGCTCGCTACTCGAGTAAAGCGTATCCTTGATACTTTCCGTCCAATTGTTGAGACGGTAAAGCAATTCTTCATATATGGGTAGTCCTTCTTCTTTAAACGCCGCTTGCAATACCTGTGCGATATTGCTCAGCTGAATCATAAGGTCGCGTTGGATAGCCTCATTTCTGGCCTGAGCAGATTGTTTGATATCGACCTGCCCGTAAAGCGGATATACATCTGAGAATACGATTTCCTCGAATGAAGGTTGATTACCCTCCAGTTTGTCAATAATAAATCTTTTGGCCTCTTCCTGGAATCTCCAATAAACCGAAGAGTGAACAGATGTACACTCATTCTGGATGATAGCATCTATAAGATTTTCCTCCTCCACTTTAGAGCGAACCACCGCTGAGACGATATAGGGCATTACATCGTCTAGTTTGGTAGCATTCACCCCATTCAAGGCATTCTTTTTTGTAGATACTATTTCCAGGATGCCAAGTAATTGCTCTTCGCGTGCTATAGGAGCAAAAATGGCGCTTTTAATCCCCTGTTCATGTAACCCTTTATAGGGTGCCTTTCCTTCGGAGATCTTAAAATATTTATCCACGTCTGCAACCGTAAAATAAGACTTGGCATTGAGCAGCTTATCGTACGAACCCGGACATAAAACCCGTTTACAGGCGGTATCGTCAACATTATTGAGTATAAAACTATTTATTCCTTTGCCATGAACCCTTTCGAACTTATCTGCTTTTTGATTATAGGTAGAAAACCCCACTCTGAGGTCTTTAATCCTGAAAAACGACCTGAAAGTTTCCTGCAGTTCATCCATAAAAGAGTCGCTGCCTCGTTTGTCGCTGGCAATAAGTTCCGATTTGATCCCAGAAATAGACTGTTCTGCAGTGACATCGAACATATTCGAAATCACAAAACCTTTGGAAACAAAACTGTTCGGTGGAATTTTCTTCTTCCAGAGTTCCACATCCTTCGGGTTTTCCAGTAATTCATCCAGATCGTCCTGTCCTAATTCAGGAGATTGATCGGTTGGCAGGATCTCCATAAAGTCTGCATTGTAGAGTATGCGATAGTGTTGCATCACTCCATTGGCATTTGGAATATCATAAAAATAGGGCCGCCTGAAATCCAGTTGAAATCCGTAATAGAAACTGAGAATGACCGTACAGGCCATTATATAATCTATGCCCTCTTCCTGGTTCCTGATTAACAGATTGAAATCCGGGCCAGCTTCCGCAAGTATTTTTTCGAATCTTTTGGAAGTGTTGAAAACTATATCAAAATAGGGCAGTGAGGCGGCTTTAATCTCGTTCTCGGTAAGTACCTCGGCAAAGGTATCTCTTAAGATGATCTTGATGACATCCTTGTGTTCGTCCAAAAGCCCAACATCGTCGAAACCTTCCCTAAGGAAGGGATATGGTGCCTGGGCATCCAGTACTTCCTTAGCTCTTGCAGCCAGCACAGGATCGTCGCTTTCGATCAGGGTATCGTACTTTTTTAAAAGCTTATCGAAGCTGATAAATGCCTTCATCGGCATTATTTTGTCTTTGGCCTTCATCATACGGTTTAGTCGGATTTACTAAGTAAAATTACAAAACATTGAGATACCGCCCTGTTAAAGCCGTCATAAGGCAAAAACATGGGTCTTCTTGATATTAGACGAACTAGTTTAGGTTTTATTTCGGTTTGCGATATATATTTTTAGGATATTTATGAAAATTTGAAGCATGTCTTCTCAAAAAAGACTTTCCCGGGCCTATAAAAAGGCCAAACTGATCCCCTTTGACGATACTTCTAAATTTATTTTTTTTAGTGATTGTCACAGGGGAGACAACAGCTTTGCAGATGAATTCGCGAACAACAGAAATATTTACTACCATGCCTTGCGCTATTATTTCACACACGGCTTCCATTACTGCGAATTGGGTGACGGAGATGAATTATGGGAGCATCTAAGTTTTGAGCCTTTGTTCGAGGCCCATAAGAATATTTATCTTCTGATGAAGCGGTTTCACGAGGAAAACCGATTGCATCTGATATTTGGGAATCATGACATGGTTTATAAAAATCCGGATTATGTTCAAAAACACCTCAGGACATATTACGATCCAAAAAATGAACGTGAAGCCATTTTATTCGACAATCTGAAATTTCATGAGGCCTTAAGGTTGAAACACAAATACTCTGGTCAGGAGATATTTTTGGCACATGGCCACCAGGCCGATTTTATGAATTATCATGGTTGGCGTTTTCAAAGGTTTTTGGTAAGGATATTATGGAAGCCCCTTCAAGTATGGGGTATAGCAGATCCGACAAGCCCGGCACGAAACCACAAGGAACTCATCAAGGTCGAGAAAAGAATCAAACGCTGGATCCTGAATAACGGTCTGCTGATGACGGTGGTAGGACATACACACCGGCCCCGCTTCCCCGAACCCGGCGACATCCCTTTTTTTAATGATGGCAGTTGTGTGCATCCCCGAAGTATTACCGGGATTGAGATCGAATCTGGTACTATATCGCTTATAAAATGGCAAATTGCGACAAAGGAGGATGGTACCTTGCAAATTGTAAGGGTGCTACTCGAAGGACCGCAGAATATTCATGACTATCAGCTGGAAAACGATTGATCCGTAGTCGCCCACAGGAACCTGCCATTACCCGGTGTTTGTCTACGGATCAATTCCTCAATAATCTTCTTTGTCGTCTACTGAATTATAAAATTAATGGGTATGCTGTACGGTACTTTAACCGCCTGACCTCTTTGTTTACCGGGTGTCATATCAGGCAGGGAGGCGATAATACGATGGGATTCTTTTTCCAACAGTTTATCCGGTCCTCTGGTCCTGATACTTTCAACCTGGCCTTTGGTGTTGATGTAAAATTGCACAAAAACACGGCCTGTGATCCCTAATTCAAGGGCGGCAGGTGGGTAAGTGAATTGTTTTCTCACGTGCTCCTGAACCATTCTTTGAAAGCAGGCTTTGCGTTCTTCATTGCTGCCCGCATTTTCACAACCTGGAAATACCGGTGCGTTCTCAATTACCGCAAAAGGCACAATGATTTCTTCTTCTTCTTCGGCGGCTTCAACGTCATCAACGTCGAGAATTTCTTCGACAATGGCATCCTGACTGGTTTCTGTACTCTCAATAATGGTTTCCTCGATCTCTTCGGTGTCTTCCACTACTTCGATCACCTCAGGCGCTGCCGGAGGCGGTGGCGGAGGTGCCGTACGGATCTGTTCTGTAATCGGAATGTCTTCTTTGAGCTCGTCTACGGCTTCAATCATATCAACCAAAATGTCATCTTTGGGATAGGTCTTATACTCAAGGGCCCTCCATGTAACAAATAATACAATCGCAAGCCCTATTACGAAATACAGACCACTGTTCTTGTTTAAATCTGCTTGAGGGTTTTTTTTGACTTGCATGATACTAGGATTTTATAAGCATGAAATTACCTATAGTACCAAATTCGTCCTATGATTTTTATCAGTTTTTGATCCTTAGCGATTTAAGCAAAAAACCCTGTAGGAAAAGCTACAGGGTTTATTATTTAAGGATGTAATACGGTTCAGACCTGAGAAATAATATCGGGTTCAAGTTCTTCGGATTTCGCAAATGGATCGGCTAATAACACCTGATCAAAATCGATTCCCTCAATAGTTTTGATCTTATCGTTTTCTACATCCCAATCGATACGTCTGCCCAGTTTCCACGACAACCCGGTCATATGAGCAGCGATAGCTTCCTCGAAACCTTCCTGAATTCCACAACTTACCTTACCCCCATTTCGGATAACACTCAGCCATTCCCTCATATGCAGGAAGGTAGAATCTACCCGTTTTCCGTCGATATAGGTCCACATCAGGCCTTTATCCGCAAAATATTGTGAGGTGGCCGACGAAACGGCGTCAGGAGAATTGGCCCCGGGATCGTATTGATAAATAGGGGTTCTCGGGTTCATTTTATCGCCTTCCAGCATTTCCGCATATTTGGTAGACGACCCATCCGGCCAGATGGTCAGTCTGTTACCCAGTTCCATAGTGCCATCATGACCCATTAAAATAGTCGGCCTGTTGAAACCATTGCCCAAAGTGGCACTATAGACAAAGGTCATTCCCTTTTCCTTTCCTTCCACCTGGCTGCTTCCTGTGCTGAAATTGGTAAACTCCATATTGGCCTGAAGCACGTCGGGTACGTTTCTTCCATCATTATGGGTATAGATTCCCCCTGAAGCCATAACCGAATTAGGGATGCCCATTTTTAGGACACAGTTCAACCTGTCGTAATCATGGGTTAGCAAATCGCCAGACAAACCGCTGCCGTATGCCCACCATTTACGCCATCGGAAGAAGTGGTTCTTATTAAATGGAATCTTAGGGGCAGATCCCAGGAACATATCCCAATCGATCGTTTGCGGGCTGGCCTTTTCATGTATTTCATAATTCCAGGCGCCATTATCATCGTTCCGATTGGTATTGGTTTGAATCAGGGAGATATGCCCGATCACCCCTTTACTGATGATATCCTGTGCCGTTCTGAAACTCATGGTCTGCCTGTGTTGGTGACCTACCTGAAATACCGCTTTAGATTTCTGTGCAGCTTTCTTGAGGCGATAGGTTTCCTCCACCGTATGGGTCATAGGTTTCTCCACATATACGTTCACCCCATTTTCCAGTGCATCGATCGACATGGGTGCGTGCCAATGATCAGGGGTGGCGATCACTACGGCATCTATTTCGCCGCTGCGTATCATTTCCTGATGAGTCTTATAGCGCTTGATCTTATTATCGTCGGTATTGAAAGAGGCCAGGGCTTTTTCCGCTCTTACATCGAAGATATCGCATACTCCCGCCAACCTCACATTGAGTTTATCCTGATTCATGAAATCCTTGAGTGCCGAGTGCTTGGAATCTTCCTGAGCTGCAAGCTTCATCGCTTCTTTCCACTCATTGGTAGCGAACCCAAGTGAGCGGCATAGCTGTTCGCCGCGTATACCAAATCCTATAATCCCAACCCGAATCGGGTCGCCACCAATGGTGGGTACCGAAGGCGGTAGTGATGGTTGAATATTTAACCGCTCGAGTATTTCAGATCTTTTTCTTCTTTTTGATACGGCATTCGACGCTCCGGCCCACCAAACTGCACCGAGTATTGGAATGCCTCCAAGGCCTTTGAGAACGTCTCTTCTAGTCCATTTCATATTGTCAGGATTTAATAACGATTATAGTTTTTTTAAAATTTAGTGTGCAATAAATTACTATTGCGTTTTGGTTTGCGCTTCTTTTCGCTTTTTGAAAACTGCCGCGAGCCCGAAAGTTTCACCGGTAGGTAATTTGTAAAGTACCAGGCAGGCTGCCAATTCAATAAGATTCTTATTAACAAACCAATAGCTGCCTTCCACATTTACCTGTGGTAACCAGGGAAAGGAGGGGTGTGCGAGATAATAAAGCGCCAGAAGCAGTACTCCAGCAAGGGCGCCCATTCTTTCAAAAACTCCAAGTAAGAGTGTAATCCCAACGAACATCAGTGCCATCCAATTGAGCGAGTCTGCCCAATCGATCAACGGCTCCTGACTGATCCAGATAAAGAAAGGTTTTAACGGGCCCTGGGCTGTAGCCAGATAGCCAAAAGAGGTCCAATCAGGATTATAAATCTTGATCACCCCTTCATAAAGGAAATGCCAGCCGATAAATACTCGCAATAAGGCCACGCTGTGCCTCAATTCCCATTTCCTATTAGATGCAGACATGTAGTTTGAGTTTAGAGTTGAAAATCAGTTATTTGGTGTTTTTGAAGTCATCTGTAAGGTTAAAGGTACGAGTATTTTTAATCCCCTCCAACTACTGATTTTGCAAGTTTAACCCCAACTATTTCCGTGATGAGAGGGATATCATCGCTTCGATAAATCGGTCGAGTTCGGCGGTTGTGGTATAGACATTAGGGGTAATCCTGCAACCGTGAACATTATTCTGATCGATTGCTACTGTGAAGATCTTATGTTCCTGCAAAAGGATCTTGGCCAAGGCTGCTGGCTCCATGTCCTCTACCCCTATATTGCCGATACCGCAACTTCGCCCGGCCTCTTTTGGGGTATTGAGAAGCAATCCAGGAACTTCCCTCAAGGGTTCGCTCCAATAGCACTGTAAAAACCGCAATCGCTCTTCCTTACGTTCCATTCCGATACGCTCAAGGTAATCGAGGGCATCGGCTATCGCCAGATCAGTATGTGCCGGATGTGTTCCGGTATGGTTTAGCCTGCTGATATCCTGACAGTCCCTCTTATGTTCGGCTAATAAAGGCCATATTTTCGGGATGTTCTCCCTGGACACATAGAGAATTCCGGCACCTAAGGGTACGCTCAACCATTTATGTAAGCTCGAGGCATAATAATCACAGCCAAGTTCCCCGATATCCACCCCGATATGGCCGATACAATGTGCCCCGTCGACCATTACTTCGACCCCATAGCCATGTGCCATTTCACATATCTTTTTAACCGGCAATATCTGACCTGTGATATTGATCATATGACAAAGCATGATCAACCTGGTGTTGGTTGTGATTTCCTGCTCATAAAGCGCAACGATTTCATCATCGGAGCCCGGGTGATTCGGTATTGAGATTACTTTGTTTACCACACCATATCGACGACCGATCATTTCGAATTGATCGATCATGGAACCGTAATCCTGTTTTGCATAAATCGCTTCATCTCCTGCTTTCCAGGGAAATCCGGAAATGATCATATCAAGTGATTCCGTAGTATTGCGGGTAATGATCAGCTCATCGCTGCCACAGCCCAGCCATTGGGCTAATCTTCGGGCTATCTTTTCCTTGTTCTCCCACTGGACCGTTCTCATATAATATGATCCCTGCAGGTTAATTTCTTCTATATGCTCAAAATATTTCTGGAGTGTTGGTCTGGGTGTGATACAGTAATAACCATTCTCCAGGTTGATATAATCTGATTTCAAGTCATAGTCGCGCCTGATACGGAGCCAGAAATCCTCGGTATCGGGTAATGGATAGGCCTCCTTGTCTTCCGGGTTCGCTCTTAAATCATAGGGGAGAAATGGTGTCAGTACGGCTGCGCTACCCAACTGTTTTAAAAAGGTTCTTTTATCCATAAGGCATTCCGATATCCCTACAAGATATTAATCAATAGATTCAATTCATAGTCAAAATGCTATATTTAAGGCTCAATAATCCAAGCGAACCAAAAGCCGATGCCACTACTGATCGTTATTCTCGGAATCCTTTTGCTTTTCCTTCTCATCGTAAGATTTAAACTCAATGCCTTTATCACTTTCATTATTGTCTCTTTGCTGGTGGGTATTGCGGAAGGGATGGATCTGGAACAGGTGGTCAATTCTATCCAAAACGGTATTGGAAATACGCTTGGTTTTCTTATCCTGATCCTGGGATTGGGGGCCATGCTTGGAAAACTTGTGGCCGACAGTGGCGCTGCACAACGAATTACCTCGAAGCTGGTCGAAAAATTCGGACGGAAAAACATCCAATGGGCCGTAGTGCTCACTGGATTTATAGTGGGCATCCCGATGTTTTATTCTGTAGGCTTCGTCATCTTAGTACCCTTAGTCTTTACAGTAGCTGCCGCCACACAACTCCCTTTGCTTTATGTTGGTATCCCAATGCTGGCATCGCTTTCCGTCACTCATGGCTACCTTCCACCGCATCCGGCACCTACTGCCATTACCGTGATGTTCGAAGCTGATCTGGGCAAAACATTGGTATACGGACTGATTGTGGCGATACCAGCCATTATTGTCGGCGGCCCGTTATTTGGCCGAACCCTTAAAAATATTAAGGCAACGCCTCTTAAAGAATTTGTAAATCCCCGGGTATTGGAAGATCATGAGATGCCCTCTATGGGGAACAGTATTTTCACAGCCCTTTTGCCGATACTTCTTATAGGAGTCGCCACCTTGATAGAATTAATGTTCCCGGGGCCTTTTCCGCTTAAAAATATCATACTATTCCTAGGAAATCCGGTGATCGCTATGCTCGTATCGGTATTGGTCGCCATATATACATTGGGGCTCGCAAGGGGAAGAAAAATGACCGAGGTAATGGAGACCGTTTCCGAATCCATCAAAGGTATTACAATGGTCCTCCTGATCATCGCAGGAGCGGGAGCGTTAAAACAAGTTCTGGTAGACAGTGGGGTAAGCGACTATATCGCCGAGATGTTACAGGGATCTTCGGTCTCACCATTGGTCCTCGCCTGGCTGATCGCAACCGTGATAAGGGTTTGTGTGGGTTCGGCTACGGTTGCCGGGCTGACGGCAGCGGGAATTGTTTTACCCCTGATTGCAAATACCGGAGCGAGTCCTGAACTAATGGTACTTGCCATTGGATCTGGTAGTCTGATGCTTTCCCATGTAAACGACAGTGGGTTTTGGCTCTTTAAAGAATATTTCAATCTTTCGGTAAGAGACACCCTCAGGACATGGACCGTTATGGAAACTACGGTAGGCATAATGGGACTCGTCGGGGTGATGATATTAAGTCTTTTCATTTAACTTTACCAATATGAGCAATTTAACTTCTGAGCGAATCAAAGCCCTTGGGCTTGTACTCCCGCCAGCACCACCACCAGCCGGACTCTATAAACCAGTTTTGGAAGTAGATGGGTATCTCTATATTTCGGGACAGGGGCCGATGAAAAACGATGGAACTTATATAACAGGCCGTGTTGGTGACGATATGGATCTAAGCCAGGGCAAACTGGCCGCAGAACAGGTAGGTTTAACGATGTTGGCTACCATAAAAGAGCACTTTGGAGATATCGACCGTATAGAACGGCTGGTAAAAACACTGGGAATGGTAAATTCGACCCTTGAATTCGATCAGCACCCTCTGGTGATCAATGGTTTTAGTGAACTCATGGCAGATGTATTCGGGATGGATCGCGGAGTAGGCGCACGTAGTGCGGTGGGGATGATCCTGCCCGGTCATGTAGCCGTGGAAATTGAAGCTATATTTAAACTTCGAAAATGAAAGATGACAGGCAGAATTGGTATGCCCTTCACGACACCACTGATGTAGTAAGCCCCTCGCTTCTTGTATATCCGGACAGGATCAGAAAGAATATCCTGCTTATGATCGAAATGACCGGAGACCTTAAACGGTTAAGGCCACATATCAAAACCCATAAGACGGCTGAGATTGTTCAGATGCAAATCGAGATGGGCATCGAGAAATTTAAATGTGCCACCATTGCGGAAGCAGAATTATTGGCCTTGTGTGGTGCGAGAGACGTACTGCTCGCCATACAACCTGTGGGCGCGAATATCGGGCGATTTGGAGCTCTGATCCGATCCTTCCCCTATACCCGTTTTTCTACTCTGGTAGATTGTGAAGCGGTAATAGAGGAGCTTTCCGCTATGGCCGGGAATAAAGATCTTGTCATTCCTCTTTTTCTCGACCTAAATACAGGAATGGACAGAACCGGGATCGAACCCGGAAAAAAAGCAATACAGATCTATCGGGCCATTTGGGAAGCCCCCGGTTTGGAAGCAAAAGGCTTGCATTGCTATGATGGTCATATTCGCGATCCGGATCCGGAAAAACGCAAACAGGCCTGTGACAGGTCCTTCGACACGGTATTGGCACTCAAAAACGATCTTGAAAAACAACAGATGACGGTCCCCGTGGTGATAGCCGGCGGGTCCCCTACCTTTCCATTTCACTCAAAACGAAAAGGTGTAGAAGCAAGCCCCGGCACAACACTGCTATGGGATGAGCGCTACGATAGCTTGTTCGACGATCTAAATTTTCTGCAAGCCGCCATACTATTTTGTCGGGTCATCAGCAAACCCAATAAGGAACTCTTTTGTCTAGACCTCGGCCATAAGGCGATTGCTCCTGAAATGGATTTTCCACGTGTAAAATTGCTCGGGATGGAGAATTGCGAGCAGGTAGGTCAGAGTGAAGAACATCTTGTGCTACGGTGCGCAGATAATTCGGATTATGCTATCGGTGATCACTTGTATGGCATACCGATGCATATCTGCCCAACAGTTGCCAAATATCCAAAACTTTTAGTGGTAGAGAATGGTGAGATTACAGATACATGGGAGGTAGCAGCAAGAAATTATAAAATTACCATTTGACCAAAACTCATGTTTATTTTTGACGCACATCTCGATCTGGCCATGAATGCATTGGAATGGAACAGAGACCTCAGATTGCCTGTTTCTGTGATTCGTAAAAAAGAGCAAGGCCTGAAAGACAAACCCGGTCGCGGACTTAACACCGTCTCTTTGGATGCTATGCGAAAGGGCAATATAGGGCTTTGTGCCGCCACACAGATCGCGCGCTATGTTAAGGATGAAAATCCATTGCCGGGCTGGAATTCCCCCGAACAGGCCTGGGCCCATACCCAGGGGCAATTAGCCTGGTACAGGGCTATGGAGGCTGAGGGTGAAATGGTACAAATTCGCGACAAAGAAGGGCTTGAAAAACATCTGGCGCTATGGCATAACAATTCTGAAACCGCTAAACCTATCGGCTATATCCTTACGCTTGAAGGCGCCGATTCGATAATCTCCCCGGCCTGGCTTGAAAGGTCATTTGAAAACGGTTTGCGTGCCATAGGCCCGGCTCATTACGGTCCGGGCACCTATGCCCAGGGAACAAATGCCAGCGGAGGAATTGGTAAAAAAGGAAGGGAATTGCTCAAGGAAATTGAAAACCTTGGTATCATCCTCGATGTAACCCATCTGTGTGATGATAGTTTCTGGGAGACCCTTGACCATTACCGCGGTCCGCTCTGGGCCAGTCATAGTAATTGCCGCAGCATTGTGAACCATAATCGTCAATTCTCAGATGAACAGTTTAAGGAACTTCTCACAAGAGATGCAGTCATAGGCGTGGCACTTGATGCATGGATGATGATCCCGGGTTGGATCAAAGGAAAGTCTACTCCCCTGGGCGAGAGCCTTACCCTGGAGCATATGGTTAACCACATTGATCATATCTGCCAGCTAGCAGGTAACAGTCTACACGCCGGGATCGGAACCGATCTGGATGGTGGTTTCGGAAAAGAACAGAGTCCTTATGATATCGATACCATAGCCGATCTCCAAAGACTTCACGGATTATTGGTTAGTAAGGGGTATTCTGACGAAGCTATTCGAAACATCTCATCTGAGAATTTCCTGCGTTTCCTGGGTAATACCTGGGCATAAAAAATCCTCCCATGCAGGAGGATTTTAACCATTATAGTTTTAACCGATCTTATCAGGGTCTCACTTTTCGTATTAACTGGATAATACGAACCGATTTCATGTCTCTCGTAGCCATCGCATCGTTCATAGCCTTTTCTTGTGCCGCTGTAGGATTTTCAACCATGCCTCCTGAGTTGAACATCTGATCGTAGCTCGTAAACATATCTACGGTCATATGGGTGGCATACGAATCGCTGCCATAACCAAGCATATTCCTCATTAGCCCCCAACTTGCCAGTCTTCCGTCTGTTACCGCTTTCTGATGAAGAGGTTGAAAAACATCCATTTCCGCCTTTTCATAAGCGTCATACTGTCCAGACGCTACCTTCATGAAGTTCAATCGGGCTATCATCCCAATAGGCATCTCATACTCTGGTGTTGTGGTGGCGATCTGCTGAAGATAAACCCGATGGGTAAGGTCCCTGCTCTTGGAGGTTTCCTCCATTTTTTTTGTGAGATCTGCATCGGACATATCGGGGTAGGCCCCGGAAAGGGCTTTGTCAAAGTCTCCACCCTCCATCATTTTCACCGGATCATTGTACAGGCTTACTGTAAAATATTGACTCCCCTGGTTTTCTCCACCTGGCAGAATTCGCCAAAGGTCCCAGCCAAGTGCGTCGCCATTCATAACGCGTTGTTCATGGATCTTTTCCCAGAACGCTTCGGTTTCAGCATAAGCCGTTTCCTGCTCGTTATCCACGTGCATAAATTCGAAAAGCAAATAAAGCGTTTCCGCTTCCTGAGCAATTGCTGTGTTGCCTATCCATAAGATGGCAATGATTAATAGTAATTTTTTCATCTTTGTTTATTTTTGGTTGAATGAAAAATTTACTACTAAGTTGAATAATAGACTATTGGTTAAGGACGAACATGGCTTTTGATTGTCCGAAGCCACAAATCTAATTATCGGGGTTTTGAACTGGAATTCCTAGCTGATGATCTTTTTCTCCCTAAGAAAGCTGTCCAGACTGTCTGCGATGTCGAAGCAACGACTAACTTTCTCGGTGCCACTACAATAACGGGACTCCAATGAATGGGCCTGGCAATCAAATCCGGCCAGGTCAATTTTGTCAAAATGTTCATTAACCCCTTTACAATGTCCATATAGCTCATCGATGGTGGCCTCTTTTGAGGGTTCGATTCCCTGTTGCAGCAAATATCCTCTTAAAAAAGAATCGATAGCGATCTGCGAATTTTTACATACCATGTATGCCACCACATCTTCTTCCGGGCGGCAAAGCTCTTTGTTGGCTTCTTTTAATTTTTGCACCGCCTGCTGATATAATTCATGTGCATTCTTTTCCATGATCTGAGATTAGCTTACTATTTTCTTCACATCGTTTTAAAGAGCTCCAATCGCTCCCATTTGGTGTCAACTTCTTCCTGGGCCTGTTTCAACAATTCTGCTCCAAGAGCTTTGTTGTCTTTAACCACCCTGGTAAAGCGTGTTTCCTTATACATAAAATCGCTTAGAGGTCTGGTGGGCTGCTTGGAATCCAGCTTGAATTTCTTCCCTTTAGGTTTCGAAGGATCATATCTGAATAATGGCCAATAACCGGTTTCAACGGCGCGGGCTTGGTGATCTGCACCTTCTTTAAGGTCATAACCGTGTTCGCCACAATGGGAGTAGGCCACAATCAACGAAGGACCCGGATAGGCTTCCGCTTCCTCAATAGCCCTGAGTGTCTGCATATCTTTGGCACCCATGGCCACTTGAGCTACATACACGTTCCCGTAGGAAATAGCCTGAAGAGCAAGGTTTTTCTTCCCTGTTCTTTTGCCCGATACGGAAAATTTAGCACTCGCACCAAGAGGAGTCGCTTTAGAAGTCTGCCCGCCAGTGTTGGAATACACCTCGGTATCGAGTACCATAATATTGATGTCCTCACCCGAAGCCATAACGTGGTCGAGGCCACCATAACCTATGTCGTATGCCCAACCATCTCCGCCTAAGATCCAAACCGACTTCCTTCTCAGGTAATCAGCCAGTTGGATAAGTTTAGCGGCGTCGGCATTGTCTTTGTATTTGGCTAATATAGTTTTGACCTCTTCGATCTGAGCGAATTTCTCACTTCGTTCAGCTTCTGTGGTTTCCGAATTCTCGAGAATGGCTTCCACAAGTTCAGAGCCCACCAGAGATTGCAGAGATCTTAGCAGACTTACCGCAATCTCTTGCTTCTTGCTCAACGCGAGTTTCATTCCATATCCGAATTCCGCATTGTCCTCGAAAAGGGAATTGGCCCAGGCAGGACCCCTGCCCTCCTTATTTGTTTTATAAGGAGTAGTAGGAAGGTTACCCCCATAGATGGAAGAACATCCCGTAGCATTCGCGATCATTATACTGTCGCCATAAAGTTGCGTCAGCATTTTTATATAAGGCGTCTCTCCACAACCGGAACAGGCGCCTGAGAATTCGAACAACGGCTCGAGAAACTGAGAACCTTTCAGATTGGTAATCTGCAGCGCCGTCCTGTCGTAATCGGGGAGTTGTATAAAGTAATCCCAGTTGACATTTTCATCGGCATCAACATCCATTTTGCGACGCATATTGATGGCCTTAAAATCTTCTATCTCCTTGCTCTCAGCAGGACATACCGCAACGCAGAGATCACATCCGGTACAATCCTCAGGTGAAACCTGGAGAATATACGACTCTTCTTCTTTGTTAAAAGGCCTTCCTTTTGCAGCAACCGCTTTTAGTGAATCGGGAGCTTCGGAAAGCAAGTTGTTGGGTATTACTTTAGCCCGAATCGCAGCATGGGGACAAATAGCGACACATTTATTGCACTGTGTACATAATACTTCATCGTCCCAGACCGGAATAAAATTGGCAATTCCCCTCTTTTCGTACTGGGTAGTACCCATAGGGAAGGTACCATCAACCGGGAAGGCACTAACGGGCAATTCATCACCCAATCCGCCCAGTATCTTTTGAAGTACCTCGCTGACAAATCCTTCTCGGGCGTGGGTCATTACGGGCTGCAATGGGATATTACTTGTTACTGATTTCGGATAAACCACCTCGTACAAATTCTCCAGGGCCTTATCTACCGCATTGAAGTTCATCTGGACGATCTTATCGCCTTTGTGAGAATACGACTTAACAATCGCATCTTTAATCTTTTGAATAGCTTCCTCTCTTGGCAAGACTCCGGATATAGCAAAGAAACAGGTTTGAAGTACCGTATTGGTGCGCTTTCCAAGCTTGGCTTCCTGGGCTACTTTGGTGGCGTCGACCACATAAAACTTAGCTTCTTTTTCGATGATACCTTCCTGAAGTTTTCGTGGTATTTTATTCCAAACCTCGTCCTTGTTATACGGTGCATTTAATAGAAACGTACCTCCGGATTTTAACTTGCCGATCACATCGTATTTCTCTATAAAATTAAACTGATGACAGGCGATAAAATCGGCGCTGTCAATCAGGTATGACGAATAGATCGGATCGGGGCCGAACCGCAGGTGTGATACAGTTTGTGCGCCGGCTTTTTTAGAATCGTAAACGAAATATCCCTGGACGTAGTTATCTGTGGTCTCGCCTATAATTTTGATCGAGTTCTTATTCGCCCCAACAGTACCATCTGATCCCAGTCCATAGAACATACAGTTAATCGTATGTGTCTTCACTTTGAAATCGGGATCCAGCGATAGGCTGGTGTGGGTAACGTCGTCGTTTATACCCACGGTGAAGTGGTTTTTGGGTTCAGTTTTGTTCAACTCGTCGAAGACTCCTTTTACCATTTGCGGGGTAAATTCCTTTGATGAAAGTCCGTAGCGACCTCCAACTACCGGGATGGAGCGTTTACTTTCTGCAAGTGCCGCCACCACATCAAGGTAGAGCGGTTCACCGGTACTGCCCGGTTCTTTGGTACGGTCAAGAACTGCTATTTTCTTTACGGTTTTGGGAAGATTATCTAGAAAACGTTTTACTGAAAATGGACGATAAAGTCTTACGAACAGCACCCCGACCTTCTCGTCCTGATCGATCATGGCTTCAACAGCCTCCCGAACAGCACCCTGACCGGAACCCATAATGACAATTACTCTTTCTGCCTCAGGATGGCCCAAATAGTAAAAAATGCTATATCGCCGTCCCGTATGCTTATATAAATCATCCATAACATCTTCCACGATCTGCGGCACCTCGTCATAATAGGTATTGGCCGCCTCCCTGGCCTGGAAGAAAACGTCAGGGTTTTGTGATGTACCCCTGACCACGGGGTGATCCGGATCGAGTGAGCGATTCTTATGCCCCATGATCTCATTTTCCGGCATCATGGCTTTGATCACTTCGTCTGGAATGGCATCGATTTTGGATATCTCGTGTGAGGTTCTAAAACCATCGAACACATTGAGAAAAGGAACTCTTGATTTCAGAGCGGCCACCTGGGAGATCAAAGCAAAATCCATCGCCTCCTGTACCGAACCCCCGAAAAGCATTGAAAAACCTGTTTGCCTTGTCGCCATAACATCCGAATGGTCTCCGAAAATTGAGAGGGCATGGGTAGCAACTGTTCTGGCTGCAACATGAATCACTCCCGGCAGTAATTCGCCAGCCATCTTATACATATTGGGCATCATCAATAATAATCCCTGTGAGGCTGTAAACGTAGTGGTTAGTGCCCCTGCCTGGAGGGAACCATGAACAGCACCTGAAGCACCACCCTCACTTTGCATTTCGACGATTCGTGGCACGTTGCCCCAGATGTTCTTTTCGCCCCGGGAGCTGAATACATCCACATGTTCCCCCATCGGTGAAGCTGGGGTAATTGGATAAATAGCACATACTTCATTAGTCTTATGGGCGATACGCGCAACGGCTTCATTCGCATCGCAGATGAGTTTTGGAAAGTCCCTTTTCATGATTCTTTAATTTCGGTAGGAATTCTTGAATATAATGGTGATCACTGTTGTAAGCTTATGGTATAAACATACCTTAGAACGAGCATAAAAATAATGGGATAGGGTCGCTCAGAACATGATATTTGTCAGTTGTAAGCGGTTGATCGTCTACGGGATGATGGTTCCGCCGAGGAAGCCGGCAAAAATCATCGGTAAAAAGAATCGCCATGTACTTGTGTACATGGCGACTCAGTGGGATAAAATCCTGTATCCGGCAGGTTTACTTCTTCTTTGTTAATACCAGGTGCAGCAGCCTTATTCGTCGTGCATCCATGACTTTTTAGCCAGGAGTTCCTCTTCTGTTTCCACATGATCGTCATCGGGGACGCAGCAATCCACCGGGCACACGGAAGCGCATTGAGGTTCTTCATGAAAACCTTTGCATTCGGTACACTTATCGGGTACTATATAATAAAATTCATCAGAAATAGGGTCATTTTCCACATCAGCGTCCACATCCCGGCCATCAGGAGTAGTTGTTGTGCCGCTTAGAGCCGTCTCATCGGAATACGACCATTCCTGATCAGGTTCGTAGATCGCATTGTTAGGGCATTCTGAAATACATGCGTCACAATTGATACATTCGTCTGTAATGATAATAGCCATATTGATATATTAATAATAGAAGGTGAAATTATAATTCTATTTTCCGCCGATCAATGATAAAAGTCATAAATCGGTGACAAAGGCACAATTATATTTGAGTCCTTTAATCGGGTCTGCTTTATTTTTGATAAATTTAAATAAAAATCATTAAACCCCATAGTCTATGATTACAGCTAAAAAAAGCCCTCAACAGGAAGTATTGGAGGCAGTAGTTGTACGATTTGTCGGTGATTCCGGAGACGGTATGCAACTTACGGGTACACAGTTCTCAGATACTTCAGCCATGTTTGGTAATGACGTGGCGACCTTCCCAAATTATCCTGCCGAGATCAGAGCCCCTCAGGGTAGTCTATATGGTGTTTCCGGATTTCAGGTACACATAGGCAGTGTGGAGATCAGCACTCCCGGCGATAATGTGGATCTGCTCGTTGCTATGAATCCAGCGGGCCTCAAAACCAATCTGCATGCGGTAAAACCAGGTCACACTATAATAGTAGACATTGATGCCTTCAGCCGGAAAAATTTGGAAAAGGCTCAGTATGAATCCAATCCTCTAGAAGACGGTAGTTTGGAAAACTTTCAGGTGATCGAGGTTAAAATGACCTCGCTAACCAAAGAGGCCCTTAAAAATGTTGAGGGTTTGGACAATAAAAGTATCGTTCGTAGCAAAAATATGTTCGCATTAGGCATGGTTTATTGGATGTACAATCGATCCACAGAACATACTATTGAGTTCTTCAATAAAAAATTCAAATTAAAACCGGCGATAATCGAGGCAAATACCAAGGTGTTGAACGCCGGATTTTACTTTGCTGAAACATTGGAATTGATCCCAAATTCCTATACGGTTGCTCCTGCCAAAATGGCTACGGGCACCTATCGTATTATTATGGGTAATACAGCCATTGCCTGGGGATTCCTGGCGGCTGCGGAAAAATCCGGCTTGGAATTGTTTTTGGGTTCCTATCCAATCACCCCCGCCTCCGACATCCTCCACGAACTGGCGAAGCACAAACACTTTGGTGTTAAAGCATTACAGGCTGAAGATGAAATTGCGGGAATAAGTTCTGCGATAGGAGCTGCCTTTGCAGGCGATCTGGCCATAACCACTACTTCAGGGCCTGGGCTGGCACTTAAAGGTGAGGCTCTGGGACTGGCGATGATGCTCGAACTCCCTCTGGTGGTGGTCAATGTCCAAAGAGGAGGACCTTCCACTGGCCTGCCCACCAAAACAGAGCAATCCGATCTTTTACAAGCACTCTATGGGCGCAATGGCGAAAGCCCAATCATTGTGATCGCAGCCAGTACTCCTTCCAATTGCTTCAATTTTGCTTATGAAGCCTCCAAACTGGCATTGGAACATATGACGCCGGTATTATTGTTATCCGACGGATATATCGCCAATGGTTCTGCACCCTGGAAAATACAATCTACCTCAGAAATGCCCGACATCGTACCGCGCAAGCTGAAGAGTGCTCCTGACAGCTGGCACCCTTACGACCGGGATGAAGAGACACTGGCAAGGGACTGGGCGGTGCCTGGAACTGCCGGTCTGGAGCACAGGGTGGGCGGTTTGGAAAAAGATAAGATAAGTGGTAATGTATCTTATGTGCCAGAGAACCATCAACATATGACAGATTTAAGAGCCGAAAAAGTGCAGCGGGTACAGAAGTATATACCTCATATCAAAGCAGAATTCTGTTCAGAAGGCAAACTTCTGGTGGTAGGATGGGGTGGAACTTATGGTTCTCTCTACTCGGCAGTCAAGCAAATGGTTCAGGAAGGTTGTAAAGATGTCGGCCTGGCCCATTTTAACTATATCAATCCTCTTCCGTCAAATACTGATGAGGTCTTTAACAAATTTGAACATATTCTGGTTTGTGAACTGAATTCGGGGCAATTCGTCACTGTTCTGAAATCAAGACTGGAAGGACATCGATATGCACAGTTCAACAAGGTACAGGGTTTACCTTTTGGAAATACCGAATTAATTGAAAAATTCAAACAATTTCTCTAGAGCATGGAAACTACAGTTAAAAAATATACATTCAAAGATTTTGCAAGCGATCAGGAAGTTCGTTGGTGCCCTGGTTGTGATGACTACGTGATCCTCAGGGCCATGCAAAAAGCTCTTCCGGAAATGGGTGTAAAAAAGGAGGATGTGGTTTTTATTTCAGGCATCGGCTGTTCTTCCAGGTTCCCCTATTATATGGATACCTATGGGATGCACAGCATCCACGGGCGAGCTCCTGCCATAGCATCGGGTGTTAAACTGGCCAACCCCGATTTGCAGGTTTGGATTATCACCGGAGACGGTGACGCCATGGCCATTGGAGGAAATCATTTTATCCATGTTCTTAGGAGAAATCTGGACCTCAATATCGTACTCTTCAATAATGAGATCTACGGGCTTACTAAAGGACAGTTTTCACCGACATCCACCGTAGGGCAACGCACCAAATCTTCGCCCTATGGCAACACACAGCCTCCGTTTCAACCCGGAGAACTCGCCATAGGGGCCCAGGCAAGGTTTTTTGCCAGAGTAGGCGGAAATACACCCAAAGAGATGACACAGGTCTTTGTGGATGCTGCAAAATTCAAAGGCACCTCACTGATAGAGGTCCTGCAGAACTGCCCTATATTCAACGATGGTGCTTTTGCAGAATACACCGATAAAAATGTAAGGGAAGATAAGCAGCTTTTCGTAGAACATGGCAAGCCCATGATCTTTGGTAAAGAACGGGATAAAGGCCTTGTTTTAAATGGATTAAAACTAGAGGTTGTAACCATTGGCGAGAATGGTATAACGGAAGATGATTTGCTCGTTCATGATGCAGAGAACAAAGATCCCACACTTCATCAAATGCTCGTTAGATCGGAATACCCTCTTGTAACTGGTATTATTCGGAGTTTTACCGATATAACATTAGAAGAGAGAGTGCGGGAGGTTACCAAACAGGTTAAAGCCGATTCCAGTTTTGCCAAAGCAGACGACTTGTTCTTTTCTGGTGAGACTTATGACGTAAACTAAACTAAGTGAATCACAAATGGGATCAGAAGCCATAATCGTATTTTTAGTTTCGGGCATTGTACTTGTCGCCGGAGCAAATTTTTTGTCGAACCTGGTTTCCCATAAATCAGATAACCCACAAAAAAGAGAACCCTACGAAAGTGGGATGACGACCATCGGCCCTACCTGGGTCCAGTTTAAGGTGGGCTATTATCTCTTTGCCATCCTTTTTTTGATTTTCGACGTTGAAGTCGCATTTCTGGTACCCTGGGCGGTGGTATATGAGGGTATAGGGTTTGTCGCTTTTATAGAGGTATTGATATTTCTCGTAATTCTGGGACTGGGTTTATTATATGCATGGAAAAAAGGAGCATTGCAATGGGAATAGAGGATCAGAACAAAATACCAGAGGATTTCCCCGGAAAGGTCATCCCGGCGGGTAACGGTGCCAATATTGTGGTAACCAATCTGGATAAAATTATCAACTGGGGCAGGGCAAATTCGCTTTGGTCGCTTTATTTCGGTACCAGTTGTTGTGCCATAGAGATGATGCAGACAGGCGCCTCCAGGCACGATTATTCGCGCTTCGGTTTTGAAGTGGCCAGACCTTCACCGCGACAGGCAGACCTGATTATAATTGCTGGAACCATCGTTAATAAGATGGCCCCAGTTCTAAGAAGGCTTTACGATCAGATGGCAGAACCCCGCTATGTGATCGCCATGGGTGCCTGTGCAATTTCAGGAGGGCCTTTTTTCTATAATACTTATTCGGTGGTAAAGGGTGCAGATCACGTAATTCCTGTGGATGTATATGTTCCCGGATGTCCCCCGAGACCTGAAGCATTGCTTGAAGGAATGCTGATGCTTCAGGATAAAATACGTCTTGAAAACAGGAAAAATAAGAAAAACCCCATCGAAGGATTCGACAAGGGCATTTACGAAAAATGATGAACAACGAAGCATTACAGGAATTGATTTCCAGCTGGCTTCCAGGACTTGAGTTTTGGGAAGAAGGTTCCGAATTTTTAAATATCGAAACTCCCCCCGATCAATTATTCGGATTGATGAGCCGCCTGAAAGAGGATGATGCTTGCCAGTTCGACTATCTCTATTGCCTGACAGGGGTAGACTGGGGTGAGGCTCTGGGGGTGATTTATCACCTTGAGTCCACAAAACATCGCCATAATATCGTGGTAAGGGTTCAGACCGAAAACAGAGATCATCCCAGCTTGGATTCTGTAAGTTCCATTTGGTACACCGCTGAATTTCACGAAAGGGAGGCCTTCGACTTTTTTGGGATCATCTTCAACAACCATCCAAATTTAAAACGGTTATTCCTCACCGAGGAGTGGGAGGGATTTCCGCTGAGAAAGGATTATGTGGATGAAATCAATATGATCATCAAATAGAATATATGGAAAGCACGACCATCAAAAGCAATTTTAAGTCAGAGGAATATTTTATCAATATGGGGCCCCAGCATCCGGCGACCCATGGGGTACTTCGGCTGTTGCTGACAATCGATGGGGAGATCATTAAAAAGGTAGAACCAGATCTGGGGTATATCCACAGGTCGATCGAAAAGATGTGTGAAAGGGATAGCTACCAGCAAATTGTTCATCTTACCGACCGAATGGACTACCTGTCGGCCAACATCAATAACGAAGCCGTTTGTCTGTGCGTTGAGAAAGCGCTCGAATTGGAAGTGCCGGAACGTGTCAGGGTGATACGCACCATCATCGGAGAACTCACCCGAATCTCATCTCACTGCCTCTGGTGGGGGGTTATGGGGATGGATGTAGGAGCGCTTACTACATTTTTCTATGGCTTTAGGGACAGGGAAATGCTCAATGATATTTTCGAAGAGACCTGTGGTGCCAGGTTAACCATGAACTACAACGTTCCTGGTGGGTTGATGTTCGATATACACCCCAATTTTGTTTCGAGGGTAAAGGAGTTTATCGCCCATTTTAAAACAAAAATTCCCGAATACGACCGCTTGCTTACCGAGAATGTGATATTCCAGAAGCGCACCAAAGGCGTAGGTATATTAAGCAGGGAAGATGCTATTTCTTTTGGGGCTTCCGGACCGGTAGCCAGGGGTTCAGGTTATTCCTGCGATGTGAGGAAATACCATCCTTATAGTGCATTGGACCAGGTTGATTTTAACGAACCACTACGAACAGAAGGCGACACATTCGCCAGATATTCGGTGCGTATTGAGGAGATGTGGGAGTCTTTATCGATCGTCGAACAACTGATCGACAACATTCCGGAAGGTGAATACAGGGTCCCTACAAAAGCTGTGATAAAGCTTCCAAAAGGAGAATATTACCAGAAAGTTGAGACCGCAAGGGGTGAGCTGGGGGTCTACATTATCAGTACAGGAACAAAGAGTCCTTACCGGCTTAAATTCAGATCACCGGGTTTCTCTAACCTTTCCCTGCTCAATCATATTGCAGTTGGTGGAAAAATTGGTGACCTGGTCGCCACAATGGCGACACTCGATTTAGTGATACCGGATATTGATAGGTGATCAGGATAAAAGTTGAAAATTGAAAGTGGAAAAGTGTTGGATTGAAACGGAGATACTGACCTGAGCACAGCGACACGTCAGGGAAATTTGAAAAATATCAATAATTAATTAAACACCGAATGATAATTGGTTTGAGCATTACCAGGGATATTCACGACTGGTTATACGGTGCGATGCCGGAATGGGCCGCATCCCTTACGGAAATGGTCCTGATCGCATTGGTTTACCTCGGTATATTTGCCGTGGCAGGTCTCTTTCTCGTACTTCTTGAAAGAAGAATAGCCGCCTGGTTTCAACAGCGTTTGGGGCCCAATAGGGTCGGTTTTCAGGGATTGCTTCAAACCATGGCCGATGCCCTGAAACTCCTTTCCAAGGAACTTACAGGAACCACTAAGGCCGATACATTTCTATATAACCTGGCTCCGTATTTTGTGATTATATCCTCGCTGATGGCCCTCAGTGTATTTCCGTTTACCCGGGAATTTCAAGCCTTCGATATCAACATCGGTCTGTTTTTTCTGATCGCCGTATCGTCGATCGGAGTGATAGGCATTCTACTTGGAGGATGGGGCAGCAACAATAAATATGCGCTTATCGGGGCGATGCGAAGTGGCGTACAAACCATCAGCTATGAGCTTTCCGTTGGTCTTTCGTTACTTACCATGGTGCTTCTGACCGGGACTTTGCAGTTATCACAGATTGTAGAAGTACAGAAAAGCGGTTGGCTTATCGTTCAGGGGCATATTCCCGCAATTGTAGCTTTTATGATTTTTATGATCTCTGGTACCGCAGAGACTAACCGGGCTCCCTTCGACATGGTGGAAGCTGAATCGGAGTTGGGGGCAGGTTTCCATACCGAGTATTCAGGAATGAAATTCGCGTATTTCTTCCTGGCTGAATTCATCAATATGTTCATTATATGTGCTATTGCCACCACTGTTTTCTTCGGCGCCTGGCTTTCCCCCTTTGGGATTACTGAAAGTATCCCGTTGCTGGGGGTATTCTGGTTTTTGCTTAAAACCCTGATGCTAGTGTTCCTGATGATGTGGTTCAGGTGGACCTTCCCACGCTTGCGTATCGATCAGCTCCTGACGCTTGAGTGGAAATACCTCTTGCCGATGAACCTTGTGAATATTGTGATTATGGCGGTGATGGTATGGCTAAACTTAACTATAAAATTCTAGGCCGATGAGTTATTTCTCTGAAATATACAATGGTGTTATAACCCTTTTGAAGGGGATGAGCGTAACGGGTAAATACTTTTTGAATTCCCGTAAGGGAGCCATTACCCAACAATATCCTGACAACCGGGATACCTTAAAAATGTTCGAGCGTTTCCGGGGTGAAGTAATCATGCCGCACGACGAGAAGAATGAGCATACCTGTACCGGTTGCCAGAAGTGTGAAATAGCCTGCCCCAATGGATCGATCGAGATCGTTTGGGATAGGGGAATAGACGAATACAGCGGGAAGAAAAAAAAGAAAATAGACAAGTTCGTATATCATTTAAGCCTTTGTACTATGTGTGGCTTATGTATAGATGTTTGCCCCACCGATGCGATCAAGTGGGGGCAGAACTTTGAAAACTCGGTATACGACAGAACTCAGCTGACCCGTGTCCTGAACAGACCGGGGTCTAAACTAAGGGCCGGGGTTGAAGACTAGGCTATGGAAAGAATTATCTTCTACATTTTAGCATTCGTAATCATCGCATTTGCCATAGCCTCGGTAAACAGTCGAAAAATGCTGCGCTCGGTAATTTATTTAGCCTTTGTATTGATCAGTATTGCTGGTATTTTTTTTCTCATCGATTACAATCTGCTTGCCGCGATTCAGTTGACTGTCTATGCTGGTGGTATCATCGTGCTGATCATTTTTTCAGTTTTGCTCGTTCATCATATTGAAATGAGATTGGAAATGGCCTCTATAGCGAAACGAATCACCACTGCGGTGCTATGCATTGTCGGAATGGGTGTATTTATCTACACCATCTTCAGTTTCGAATTCAAAATGGTCGATAATAAGCAAACCACCACCACTGAGGCTATTGGTGAACGCCTGCTAAGTTATGGCGAAGGTGGATTTATTCTGCCTTTTGAGGTGATCAGTATCCTACTCCTGGCCGCCATGATAGGAGCGATCGTTATCGCCAAGGGTACCAAGCTTATGGTTAAAAACAATAAACCAACATGATACACGATGTAAGCCTTTATGAAATATTGACCGTTACATCCATCTTATTTTTTATCGGTATCTATGGATTTATTACAAGAAAAAACCTGATTTCCATATTGATTTCGATCGAGTTGCTATTGAACGCTTCGGTGGTAAATTTCGTGGTGATCAATAAATATCTATATCCCGATGTGCTGCAGGGAGTGGTATTCTCCATTTTTATCATCGCAGTGGCTGCTGCAGAAACCGCTTTGGCGGTGGGGATCATCATCAATCTATACCGACAGATAAGTTCAGTGGAAGTAAAAGATGTGGAAACCATGAAATACTGAATGTAAAGACCTATGAATTACACCGAGATACTCATTATTCCCCTCATTCCCCTGGCAGTTTTCCTGGTGCTGGGAATTTTTTACAGCCGCATTAAACCAGCCGTTTCAGGAATTATTGGCGCTCTTGGGCTTTTGATCTCTACACTGCTCTCCATCAAAGTTGCCTATCAGTATTTCTTCGTTTTCAGTAATGACGGGGTGGCTTATCAAACCTTAGTCCATAAAACCGTCTGGATGAATTTCACCGAAACCCTCAGGATCGATATGGGAGTGCTTCTCGATCCGATCTCCATCATGATGTTGCTCGTGGTGTCAATTGTTTCCCTGATGGTACATCTCTACAGCAGGGGGTATATGAAAGGAGATCCGGGTTACACCAAATTTTTTGCATTTCTGTCGTTATTTACCTTTTCCATGTATGGTCTGGTTCTGGCTACAAATTTATTCCAGATCTATATCTTTTGGGAATTAGTAGGGGTCTCATCCTACCTGTTGATAGGGTTTTATTATACCAAACCCACGGCTGTTGCCGCGGCAAAAAAAGCATTTGTCGTTACCCGTTTTGCCGATCTGGGTTTCCTGATCGGTATTCTCATCGTTGGTTTTTATACGGGTACTTACGACTTCGAACTTTTGAACAATCCGGAAGGTAGTCCTATACTAAGCTGGGCAGCATCTTCCTTCTTCGGTATGTCTGTTCTCAGTTGGGGCCTCCTTCTAATTTTTATTGGCGGTGCAGGGAAATCGGCCATGTTTCCTCTGCATATCTGGCTGCCTGATGCCATGGAAGGTCCTACGCCAGTCTCGGCATTGATCCACGCGGCTACTATGGTAGTGGCGGGTGTCTATCTTGTGGCCCGTCTATTCCCGATGTATTATTTTGTTGAAGAAGGGATCATTTTGCAGGTGGTAGCTTTTGTAGGCGCTTTTTCAGCGCTGTTCGCCGCCATAATTGCGATCACGCAAAACGACATAAAACGTGTTCTGGCCTACTCAACAATGTCCCAACTCGCCTATATGATGTTAGCCCTTGGTGTTTCCGGGTATGAAGGGGAAGCCGGACTGGGGTATATGGCCTCGATGTTTCATCTCTTTACTCATGCTATGTTTAAAGCCCTGTTATTCCTTTGTGCCGGATCGGTAATACACGCGGTACACAGCAATTACTTAAAAGATATGGGCGGACTTCGAAAGTACATGCCCATCACCCATATAACATTTCTTATAGCTGCTCTGGCCATTGCAGGAATCCCTCCCCTGGCCGGCTTCTGGAGCAAGGATGAAATTCTGGTAGCCGTATATGAAAAAAATACGTTGCTGTATATCGTCGCGCTACTCGTCGCCGGGTTAACCGCTTTCTATATGTTTCGTATCTACTTCGGTATTTTTTGGAAAAGGGATCCTGAATATGCATCAACACCGCATGAGTCGCCTGCAACGATGACCATACCTCTGATCATATTGGCTGCTTTCAGTACCCTGGCCGGTTTTGTGCCCTTTGGGGAATTCATCAGCGCAGATCGTATGGTTCTCGAGGCCCATATAAATCTACCGCTCGCCCTGGCTGCAGTAGCCACAGGAATGGCCGGAATAGGACTGGCGTGGCTTTTTTACAGGAAAGAGACAGGTCTGCCGGAAAAAATGGTCGATGCATTAGGCAAATTATATACCTGGACCTATCATAAATTCTATATCGATGAGGTCTACCTCTTTGTTACCAAAAAAATCCTTTTTAAAAGAGTTGCAGAACCGGCAGCCAAGTTCGATCGCCAGGTGGTAGACGGAACCATGGTGGGAATTGGAAATAGTACGGTAAGGACATCTGAGAAAATAAAAGGAATGCAATCGGGCAAAGTACAAGACTATGCCATGGCTTTTGTGGCTGGCATATTGGTAATCGTCATCTTCTTTGTCTATTACCTGACCGAATAAACCAACATTATGGATATATTATCACTTTTTTTGATCGTTCCCGCCATTACCATCCTGCTGTTGGTCTTCACGCGGAATTTAGGCCAGGCCCGACTCATTGCACTATTGGGTAGTATCGTACAGTTTGCCATGAGTGTACATCTGGTCTTTGCCTATATAAAAGAGAGGGCGATAGACGATTCAATCATGCTCTTTACCAAAGACCTCATCTGGTTTGAACCCTTCAATATTCATTACAGCATCGGTGCAGATGGGATCTCGGTGACGATGGTTTTATTGACCAGTATCGTGGTCATGGCCGGTGTGTTTATTTCCTGGAGGATCGGAGAACTGCCTAAGGAGTTCTTTATAGCACTAATCATCCTCGCCACCGGAGTATATGGATTCTTTATCAGTCTGGATCTATTTACTATGTTCGTATTCTTCGAGCTCGCGGTTATACCCATGTACCTTCTCATCGGTATTTGGGGATCGGGAAGGAGAGAATTTTCGGCCATGAAACTCACCTTGATGCTAATGGCAGCCTCGGCTGTACTTCTGGTAGGTATCCTTGGGATCTATTTTAATTCAGATACGGCTGGAAACGGGTTCACCTTCAATATACTTGAGCTGGCCGCCGCAAATATCCCTGCGGAAGCACAAAAAATATTCTTCCCACTGACCTTTATAGGTTTTGCAGTGATCGGTGCCCTATTTCCCTTCCATACCTGGTCACCAGACGGACATGCTTCAGCTCCTACAGCGGTTTCGATGCTTCATGCCGGTGTATTGATGAAACTAGGAGGCTATGGGGTATTCAGAGTAGCGCTCTATGTGCTGCCCGAGGGCGCCGTTGAATGGTCCTGGATCTTTATTATCCTCTCTGCTTTTGGGGTGATTTATGGAGCTTTTGCGGCGGTAAGGCAAACCGATCTGAAGTACATCAACGCCTACTCTTCAGTGAGTCATTTGGGTTTGGTCTTATTCGCCCTCTTGATGTTTAATAAAACGGCCTGGAACGGTGCCATCATCCAATCGCTTTCGCATGGTTTTATGACCGCGCTATTTTTTGCCTTGATCGGGATGATTTACGAACGGACGCATACCCGAGATGTCCGAAAAATGGGCGGCTTGCTAAAAGTAATTCCTATGATCTCCGCCACCTACGTCGTTGCAGGTCTGGCTTCTTTGGGGCTACCGGGATTTAGCGGATTCGTAGCTGAGATGAATATCTTCGTCGGAGCTTTTGAGCACGAGAATATATACTACAGGATCGCCACCGTAGTTTCGGTTTCGGCCATCGTGGTAACTGCGGTGTATATACTGCGGGTTGTGGGTATTATGCTCATGGGTCCGGTGAAAGAGGAGGCTTATTTGCAACTCCCCAGGGTAAGCTGGTATGAACGGGTTGGGATTTTACTATTATTATTACCCATTATAGGGATAGGAGTCGCCCCATTATGGTTGAGCGATTTAATCTACAAGAGCTTACATCCCTTTATACAGGGGGTATTGTGATATAACACCTAATTGATGAACTATGACCTGGAGTAACTTTTTGATCTTGAGACATGAGGTTGTATTGTTATTGATCATATTGGCAATCCTCGTGGCGGAAATTGCAATTCCATCGAAGAAAAAAGGGAGCATTATCCATTTCGGGATATTCCTTTTTGGGATCCATACTATTGTTGGATTCTTGCCGATGGAAGAAAACCAACTTTTTGGTGGTATGTTTCGTACCCATGGGCTCATCCATCTGGTCAAAAACATATTGAATATCGGCGTGCTTATCCTACTCTTGCAGTCGGCCGAATGGATCCAGGCGAAGTTAACGTCCGAACATAAAGCTTCAGAATTTTTTATCCTCCTTTTCGCTTCCCTGATCGGTATGTATTTTATGATCTCCTCCGGGGATTTTCTCATGTTCTATCTCGGCCTGGAACTATCTACTCTCCCTGTTGCTGCCCTGGCATCCTACGAAATCACCAAACGAGCTTCCAGCGAGGCGGGTATAAAACTCATCCTCTCCTCCGCACTGGCTTCCGGTATTTCACTTTTTGGAATTTCTATGATCTATGCGAGTTCAGGTTCCATCTATTTCGCGGAACTGGTCGATTTGATAAGCAGCAATCATCTAATGTTGATGGGTGTTATACTTTTCTTTTCCGGACTTGCATTCAAGATTTCGCTGGTGCCTTTTCACTTCTGGACGGCCGATGTTTACGAAGGAGCGCCAATCAGTATCGCTTCCTATCTCTCCGTTATTTCGAAGGGCTCAGCGGTGTTCATTCTTACCATTTTGCTGTTTACCGTTTTAAAATCGCTTATCGATGTCTGGGAGAATGTGATCTACGCATTAGCCGTGGCCACCATGTTCATCGGTAACCTGTTTGCCTTGCGCCAACAAAATATGAAACGATTTCTCGCCTTTTCCTCCATTGCTCAAGCAGGGTTTATTCTACTGGGAATCATCTCCGGCACCAGCATGGGTTTGGCCACAGTGGTCTATTTTATACTTATCTATATATTCTCGAATTTGGCAGCCTTCGGGGTTGTCCAGGCCATCTCGGGCCAAACCGGCAAAGAGAATATGTCCGATTATGAAGGATTATACCGATCTAATCCCAATTTAAGCCTGGTGATGATGCTGGCCTTGTTTTCACTGGCAGGGATTCCGCCTGTGGCTGGTTTTTTTGGTAAGTTCTTCCTCTTCACCGCAGCAGCGAGTAAGGGGTTCTACTGGTTGGTTTTCCTGGCCGTCGTAAATGTTACCATCTCCCTCTACTATTATCTACTGGTGATCAGGGCCATGTTCCTTAGGAAAAGCGATGCACCAATCCCCTTTTTCCGGAGCAAACTCTATATGCGTCTGGGTTTGGTTATTACAGTTGCCGGCATCGCTGTGCTTGGAATCTACAGTCCGGTTTTCGATTATATATATGAACTGAGTATGAATCTTATGAATTGATAAAATGGGATTAGTAGGAAAACATCTTTTTGGAAGCTTAGACGATGTGAGGGTCACTTTTGTGGAAAAACAAGTCAGCGAAGACCGAGCAGAATTCCTTCAACGACTTTTAGAACACAACGGATTCGAAGTGCTTCTGCAGGAAGATAAAAGAGCTTCGGAAGAAGATCCGCAGCTATATACAGTAGCGGTAACCGATATGGTCTTCAATCCCACCATATGGGTCTATCAACGTCGATTAAAGACTTTCGATGGGCGAAAAGTAACTCCGGACTACTGGCACCAGCGTTCAGATGAAACCGCTCCTCAGTATTGGAAGACACGGATCAAAAATGAGTGAATCGGGCATATTATAGCTTTTTCAGGTAGGGAGTATTCGTAATTGAACGATGCTTTCGTCGAATTTAACAGCATTTTAAATAGCTGTGGCAAGGTATTTGCTACTTTTATGGTCCATAAATACCGCTATGAAACGGATTGTGTTGCTCGGTTTAGTATCCTTTATTGCTGTCGGGGTTCTGGCTCAAACAGACCTGCCGCAATCGCAACAACTCAATATAGAGGTCAGTAATAAGCTCGATATAAAGAGTAATCCTGAAAGCAATACAAGCTTGAAAATTCCATCGGTTTACAAAGAAGAACTCAATAGCGATTTCAAGGAAACCGAACGGGTGGTTAAAATGTTGCCCGACGGGGAATTAAAACAGGCCGGTCACGACCTCAAATTAGACACCAAAGTCGGTGAGCGTTCCAAAGCGAATTCCAACAAGCACTTCGGAGACATGTACTTGGGAGACGTAAAAACCAAATCGAAGTTTGTGGGAGTAGTATGCAGAGACCATGAATATGTAGATGGTGACCGGGTAAAAGTATATGCTAATGGCTTTGTAATAGATCCTAATATTCTTCTTACCGCAAGCTTTAAAGGGATTAATATTAATCTCGACAAGGGATTCAACAGGCTCGATTTTGAAGCCCTGAATCAAGGATCGTCTGGGCCCAACACAGCCCAGGTAGATGTATACGACGACAAAGGGAAATTGATCTATTCGAACAAGTGGCTGCTGTCTACAGGATCTAAGGCCTCATTGATAGTAGTCCAGGAATAAGTTTGATCTAATCTGTATCTTCACCAGGCCGATATCGGCTTTTTGCATTTTCCGTAACATCTTCTTTATAATAGAACACTTTTTTGAATTCTCCATTTGCGTACCATTCTGACTGATCGTCAAAGTGAGAAGATTCCGGATCTCCGCTTTGACCACCTGCCAAAATTGACAAAGCATTCAATTTAGGACCAAACTCCACCACCGCCACAAAACTGTTACCCCGGGTGCCATAGATCTTTTTGGTGTTATTGTGATAGCGCGCACCGTAGGCCGCAAGAGCCCCCCAACGCCCGGATGCAAAGCCAATAGGAATACTGGGCAAATCATCATTAAAGGCCTGTATTATATCGCCATTGATCCTCTGATATCGATTGATCTCTCCCCAGGGAATATCCCAGCTGCCGAAGTCGGTCTGAAGTTGGGAGAGTGCATCCGTAAAAATTTCTAATTTTTCTTTCTCAGGAGATCCGTTTCCGAAATAACTCAACAGTTCCATCTGACTCATAGTTTTGGGACGTGATCCTTTTTTCAGGTAATGCGTTCCGTAATAATGCGCCATACTCATGGCGACAGATTCCGCAGAGGTCCTGTAGTTCCACTGGCGCAATACCTCGATGGGTTCTCGAAGTTCCTTGGGAGCAGATGGGTCACGGTCGTAGGCGATTATAAGTCCCGGGATCAGCGCTTTAAATGCCGGCAGATAGGGATCATAGGCAAGTTTTACAAGGCTATCCAATGTAAATCCATCTACATCTTCGAGCAATTCAATGGCGTGAACGCCCCTGAAATTTTCCTGATCCCTCGACATATATCTGGGATAATCCTTTTTTTGGGGGCTGAACTCCGCAGCTGCAGTAAATGGGGTTGAATTACAGTTTTGTATCCAGCCATTCTGAGGATTGAGGACAAGAATATTTTCATCGACCCGGTGTAACCCTTTCCAATCTGTATTGGGATCGCGGCCGTCCACAGGCTTGGTAAAATCATAAATCGTATCGCGTACCGGAATGAAGTTCCCGTGAAAATAAGCGATATTTCCCTCTGCATCGGCATAAACGGTATTATTAGACGAGTTTGTCCTAATATCCATCATTTCCTTAAAACCCTGGTAGCCCATCTGTTTTGTCCGTAGGTACGACTGGCTTAAAGCCTTTGAGGGCTCCCACATCATCGCCGTGGCCACCAGCTTATCCCCTATTTTATGGGTTATTGGCCCATGATGTGTGCGGAATACAGGAAAAGTCTTTTCCCTAATACTATTGCCATCTTTATAGGCCAGAACTACCTTATCGGTCTTGACTTCCCTCCATTCTGCCCCATACCGGTAATAAAGGTTCTCATCTCTCTCTTCTGTGGTTTCTATAAATTCATCGAGAACATCGGTATAGGTAGAAGTATGCATCCAGCCTGTTTTCTCATTAAAACCCTGATAAATAAAAAATTGGCCCCATGTAACGGCCCCATAGGCATTAAGCCCTTCTTCACTCACCACATGTAATTCTCCCCTGAAATAGAAAGAAGTATGTGGGTTGATCAATAACATTGCGTTCCCGGAAGCGGTGAGCTTTCCGGAGAGGGCAATCCCGTTCGATCCCTGCGGTTCCGGAGCGGTTTTAGACGAAACAGAAGGGGCCGGGACGCCATATCGAATATCTTCCTGGTATAGCGATCTGATTTTATCAGTACTTACTCTTTCGATATCACCCCCGATAGATCCTTCGCTGAAATACATCGGCATCCAGGGTTCAAATCTGGTCAGCAATCGGGGCTTTACTTCAGGGTGTTTATGAAGATAATAATTGATTCCATCGGCAAAAGCCCTGCATAGTTTCTTAAGCCATTCGGGGCTCCTTTTATATTCCTCAATAGCCTCCTCTTTGGTCATGAAGAGCTGCGCCCGTAAGTCGCTGTAGAGAGCTGTCTCGCCTTCCACTTCCGCCAGTCGGCCTATGGCCCAGATATAATTCCGTTCCACACGGTTAAAATCATCCTCACACTGGGCATATAGCATTCCAAACACGGCATCAGCATCGGTTTTACCATAGATATGTGGTACCCCATAATGATCTCTAATAATGGTTGAATTCTCGGCATGCTGTTCCCAACGTTTCATTTCCGAACGGGAACTCTCGGTTTTACAACCCATCAGGATCAAAAGGAAAATCAAAATAAAATTCTTCATAGCTGGGTAAATTTAAGAGGAGTCTGGTCCAAATACCAGGCTTAATTTAAGTGTCAGACGGCTCATATGCTAATTTTAGCATAAAAATTGTCCGCAGCCGAACCGCAGCGCTTCCCACACCGGATATTTAATTTAAATTGCAGCGCTTACCTATAGAATATCCTGTTTCATGTCAGATCGAAAAATAAGTATTTACAAAGCCTTCAAAACCATTATCTGGCCAAGGAGAAACCTGGTTGTTATTGGCTTGATTCTCATTATTATCAGCAAAGCAGCGAGTTTTGTAGCCCCATTGTCACTAAAATACCTGATGGACGATATCATTCCCAATAAGGATATCGAATTTCTTAAAATTCTGGTCATTTTGGTGATACTTGCCGTACTGATCCAGGCTGTGACCTCATTCCTGTTGACCAGGATCCTCAGCGTACAGGCACAGTTCATGATCTCGGAATTACGAGCCCAGGTACAGAAGCAAGTGCTATCGCTGCCCATCCGTTTTTTCGACAATACCAAGTCGGGTGAATTGGTATCGCGCATTATGACCGACGTAGAAGGAGTGCGGAACTTAATAGGGACAGGCCTGGTCCAACTGGTGGGTGGAAGTATTACCGCTGTAGTCTCATTGATTTTACTGATCAACATAAGTCCGAGCATGACACTATTTGTGCTCATACCCCTGGCCATTTTTGCCTTTATCGCTTTAAAAGCCTTTAAGATCATACGTCCCATTTTTAGGAATCGGGGAAAAATTAATGCAGAGGTTACCGGAAGATTAACCGAAACCTTAGGAGGAATCCGCGTTATAAAAGGTTTTAACGCCGAAGTACAGGAACATGGTGTCTTCGAAAAAGGTGTTTATAAGCTGTATCAAAATGTGAAGAGAAGCCTTACCGCAACGGCCTTTATGACCAGTTCATCCACATTCCTGCTGGGCGTCGCCACAACCGGTATCATGGGTATTGGTGGCTATAAGATTATGATGGGCGAACTTAGTGTGGGTGAATTTCTGACTTTTACATTTCTGCTGGGATTGATGATAGCCCCCATCGTACAAATGAGCAATATCGGCAGTCAGCTCACAGAAGCGCTTGCGGGGCTCGACCGTACGGAGGAACTGATGAATTTTGTGCCTGAAGCAGATCAGGAATACCGGAATATTGTTCTGGAAAGCATTAGAGGGGATATGGAGTTCATCGACGTCGCTTTCGCCTATGAAGAAGACAAGGAGGTTCTGCATAATGTGAGTTTTAATGTTCCGGCGGGAAGCGTTGTGGCCCTTGTTGGAAGTTCAGGTTCGGGAAAGAGTACTATAGCAGGACTAGCGGCAAGCTTCCTTACTCCGCAAAATGGGGTGGTAAAGATAGATGGCAAGGATCTGTCTATGGTAGATTTAAACAGTTTCAGAAGACATCTTGGTGTTGTATTGCAGGACGATTTTCTATTTGAAGGAACTATTCGAGAAAATATTTTATTCCCCAGGCCCGACGCTTCGGAATCTGAACTTAAGAGCGCTGTGAAAACGGCATATGTTGATGAATTCACAGATCGTTTTGAGGACGGTTTGGATACGCTTATCGGCGAACGGGGCATTAAATTATCAGGTGGTCAACGCCAACGGATCGCTATCGCAAGGGCCGTCCTTGCCAATCCCAAAATCCTTATACTGGACGAGGCCACTTCGAACCTGGATACGGAAAGTGAGGCGCTTATTCAAAAAAGTTTAGCTGAACTGACCAAGGGACGAACCACTTTTGTGATTGCCCACCGTCTGAGTACGATCAGGAAAGCCGATCAGATATTGGTGATCGAAAACGGCAAAATTGCGGAACAGGGAAATCATGATGAACTGATCGATGCCCAGGGGCGCTACTATCATCTGTTTACTTATCAGGCCAGGATTTAACTGGAGTTTGTAAGAGTTGTGGGGGCGTTTGCAGAGCTAATCGATATTGATGACTTTTTCGATCTGAGGGGCATGCTTTTTAATGGTCATCTCAACACCGCTCTTTAAGGTCATCTGATTGACCGAACAACCCACACAATTACCTTCCAACCGGACTTTCACGCTCTTATCATCGATGGAGATCAATGAGATATCTCCCCCATCGCTCTGTAGGAAGGGGCGGATCTCATCGAGCGCTTTTTCAACATTCGTTCTTAATTCCTCCGGATTCATATACATTATTTTTTTACCGCAGCACAACCCGCCATAGTTGTAATCTTTATGGCCTCGGTTGGCGGTAAATTATCATTGCGCCTCACCAACTCTTCCACTACTTTTTTAGTGAGACTATCAAAGGCCTCTTCGACCACTGTTGCCGTTTGCATAGCCGCAGGCCTTCCCACGTCGCCGGCTTCGCGTATGCTTTGTATCAAAGGTATCTCCCCTAAAAAGGGTACATCGAGGTCCTCGGCCAGGTTTTTTGCTCCCTCCCTACCAAATATATAGTATTTTTTATCCGGCAATTCATCAGGTGTGAAATAAGCCATGTTTTCAACGATCCCAAGTACGGGTACATTGATCGATTCCTGCTGAAACATGGCAACACCTTTCCGGGCATCGGAAAGGGCCACCTCTTGAGGAGTACTCACCACTACTGCTCCGGTAACGGGCATGGCCTGCATAATACTCAAATGTATATCGCCAGTGCCAGGTGGCAGGTCGACCAGCATAAAATCAAGGTCTGCCCAGTGAGCATCAAATATCAGCTGATTAAGGGCTTTGGCCGCCATAGGGCCTCTCCAGATAACCGCCTGATTTGGTTCTGTGAAAAATCCTATGGATAATACTTTTACCCCGTAGTTTTCAACAGGTGTCATCTTCGACTTGCCATCGACATTGGTCGCAAGAGGTTTTTCATGGGTCATGTCGAACATCAATGGCATGGATGGTCCATATATATCGGCATCGAGAAGACCTACTTTGAAACCCATTTTGGCTAAAGTCACCGCCAGATTTGCTGTGATAGTAGATTTTCCAACCCCGCCTTTGCCAGAGGCAACGGCAATTATATTCTGTATTCCTGGAATAGGTTTTCCCTTAATCTCATTGACCTTGGGTCTGGAAGAAGCGTTTACTTTTACGTTGATCGTAATTTTAGCTTTCTCATAAACCTTTTGGTGGATCGTTTTCAGGATCTCAACTTCTGTCTTCTTCCGTGCCTGAAGACTAGGGTTATTTATAGTGATGTCAATAACGACCTCATCCCCAAATACCTGAATATTTTTCACCGCCCCACTTTCGACCATGTTTTGGCCTTCACCGGGTACTGTTATCGTCTCCAGGGCTTTTATTATATCGGACTTTGCCAGTTTCATATCAGGAAATAACTCATTGAATTAGCATTCAAAGATAGGGTTTTACAGCCGAAATAGCTTGATAGCCTAATTGAAATGTACTATGGAAAGATAATGCTTTCGAATAGTATTAAAATCTGTCTGCCAGGCAGTTGATCAGATATAGTAGTCCAGTTCAACTGAAGGATCCCAGAAGTGTTTTTGAAAATATACCACCTGGTCGTCTATTACTTCAATACCTTCGTTCTCTAAGAGCTGTTGCATAAGATGGGTCCCGCCAAAATGGTGCTTCCCGCTGAGCAGACCATTGCGGTTCACCACCCTGTGAGCGGGGATATCCCCATTCTTAATCGAACCATTCATGGCCCATCCTACCATTCTTGCGCTTCGGGCGGTTCCTAGATACCTTGCAATCGCGCCATAGGAAGTAACCCTGCCATAGGGAATCTGCCGGGCCACCTCGTACACTTTCTGAAAAAAATTTTGATCCTTCATCCTGTTCAATTATAAAAGATACGAATAATGGTGATGGTGAGAAGGACGAGCATCAAAAGGCTTAATATATAGTTCGAATTCTTAGAGAACCGGTCGGTCCTGGCCTCGAGCTTATTGAAATAAATAGTGTAGAAATATAATACGGTAAAAGAACCGCAGCCTGCGGCTAAAACAAAGGTCAATATATCCCATATCTCGAATTTGATCCAGCCAGTTGCGTTCCACATGGCATTCAGGCCGGCATAGTATGGTATGGTGAGCAGGTTGAGTGAAGCCAAAAGCATTCCCTTGAAAAAACTATTTTTCTTGCTCACTTTCACCATACGAATATTTTTAACCTTGTTCTTCTTGGCAGATATAAAGAAATAAATAGCGAAGAAAGCGAAAACCAAAAGAGCGATTTTGAGCAGAATGTCGATAACTTCAGGATTTCGATAAAGAAATTTTGAGATCAGCACCGCGATATAGGCTTGAGTCATGATAATCACAGCCACTCCCAGGCTGAATATGATCCCATTCAATTTTCCTTTATCCACACTGGTTTTTGCGGCATTCATATTCAATAGCCCAGGCGGTACGGTGGCCATAAAAGCGGCAGAATATGTAGCAAAAAATAAAATTATCAAATGTGTCATAGGTCAGTTGAGCCTAAATCTTATATAGGTAATGGGCTTACCGGATTCCAAATATCGGGTTTCATAGAAAGTCTGAATTTCCAGTACTTCAGCAGGGCTTCCTTCATTCCTGTAAACATCGTGATTGGCATACAGGATTTCATGACCCAGTCCCTGAAGCAAACCAATAGTATAACCATGAAGGAATTCACTATCCGTTTTAAGATGTACCTCCCCCTGCTCTGCCATAATATAGTGGTACATTTTTAAAAAGTGCCTGTTGGTCATTCTATGTTTGGTTCTTTTGTATTTAATCTGCGGGTCAGGGAAGGTAATCCAAATTTCAGCGATTTCATTTTCTGCAAAAAGACGGTCGAGGAGTTCAATTTGAGTCCTCATGAATAATACATTTTTCATTTGGTTTTCAATAGCGGTCTTGGCCCCCCTCCATAGCCGGGCGCCTTTGATATCGATTCCGATGTAGTTTTTAACGGGGTTTCGGGCAGCCAGTCCAATAGTGTATTCACCTTTTCCACAACCTAATTCGAGAACAATCGGATTTTTGTTTCCAAATCGCTGTTGCCAGTTACCGCTGAGATCGCTGTGCCCTTTAAGTACCTGATCCCTGTCGGGTTGGATCAAATTATCGAAGGTTTGGTTTTCACGAAATCTCCGCAATTTTTTTTTGCTTCCCACAACGCTGATCTTTTCTTCCTTCTGGTAAAACTAATTAAATCTTTTATTCTCCCTTGCCTGTAACCCTGGCCTTTTCTAGTGTAAAAGAGAATTCAGACCCAACCCCGGGCACGCTTTCTACATAGATCTTTTCCCCATGAGCTTCGATGATGTGTTTAACGATAGACAGTCCCAGTCCGGAACCTCCTTCTTTTCGACTACCACTTTTATCCACGCGGTAAAAGCGTTCAAAAATTCTGGGAATATGTTCCTCTGGAATACCTTCCCCGTTGTCTGTGATCCTTACGATCACTCTATTCTCGATAAGGTTTTCCACGCTTACCTCAGTCGTGCCATCCGTATGGCCGTATTTTATGGAATTCACAACGAGATTCGAGACTACCTGTTGAATCTTTTCTCTGTCGGCATTAACCATGATGGGCGAGTCGTAAGCCATATCAAAAGTGAGGCTCACGCCTTTTTTTGAGGCTTTTATCTCGAGCAGATCAAAGACTGCCTGAACAAGCTCAATAATATCAAATTTGCCGTACTCCAGATTGAGATCCCCGATTTCCAGTTTCGTGATAAGGTCAAGATCTTTTACAATATAGATCAGCCGCTCGACCCCTTTTTGGGCTCTTTGAAGGTACTTTCGTCTGACGTTTTTGTCTTCCAAAGCACCATCCAGCAGGGTTAGAATATAGCCCTGGACCGTAAAAAGGGGGGTCTTTAGTTCATGGGCCACATTGCCTAAGAAATCCTTTCTATAGGCTTCACGAATTTTCAGTGTGTCTATTTCGATCTTTTTGTCCTTGGCAAATCTTTCGATCTCCTCGGTAAGCGTTTTCATATCTGTAGTAACAGGTCCCAATGGAAAATCAGTTGATTCGAGCAAGGATACATCGTCGTAGATCTTTTTCATACGCCGGTAGATATATTTTTCAACCCGAATTTGAATCACCAGAAAAGAGATGGCGAAAATCAGCAGTATGAAAATAATCAGCCATGGTCCGTATTCGGTCATTTGCTTTTTATACCACAAAATACCTCCAAAAAATATCGATAGAATCGCAGCGATCAATAAAGAGGCGCGCAATGCAAATTTGTAGGACTTTTTTAACCTGGTGGCCATTACAGAACGAACTTATACCCCACGCCTTTGACCGTTTTAAAATGATCGTCCCCGATCTTTTCGCGAAGTTTTCTGATATGGACATCAATCGTTCGGCCGCCTACCACTACTTCCTGGCCCCATACTTTATCCAGAATCACCTCCCGTTTAAAAACTTTATCGGGCTTTGAAGCCAGCAAAGCCAGTAATTCGAATTCCTTACGTGGAAGGAATATTTCATCGCCATTGTTGATTACTTTGTATTCTTCACGGTTGATAATGATATTTCCCACCTTCATCACTTCGTCCGCCTGAGCAGCATCTTCTTTCAGTCTTCTGAGTAGCGCTTTAATCTTGCTGACCAGGACTTTAGGCTTAATAGGCTTGGTTATATAGTCATCGGCTCCGGCATCGAATCCAGCAACCTGAGAATAATCCTCTGCTCTAGCCGTTAAAAAAGCTATTATGGTATGTTCCAAACCCTTGGTATTTCGAATAATCTCGCAGGCCTCCATACCGTCCATTTCAGGCATCATGACATCGAGAATTATAAGATGCGGTTTTTTCTTCTTGGCCTTCGCTACAGCTTCCAAACCATTTTTGGCAGTGAAAATCTGGTAACCTTGTGACGATAAATTATATTTAAGTATCTCCAGTATATCTGGTTCGTCATCCACCAAAAGGATTTTTATCTCGTTCTTTTTCATCTTGCAAATTTGGTGCAACAGATCAGGGTCTTGAAATCTTTACTCATGCATAGTTTTTTGCCTGGCTTTGACCATGGAAATCAGCTGTAATTCCAACCGGGTTAAAAACCTGCAATTCAGGCTTCTTCTGCTCTCTACACCTACAAACAAATATAATATTATTGGCAAGAAAAGGTCAGGCCTAAAATGATTTCATAACAATATAGTAACATTTTTCCGGTATCTTCTAAGGTGTCCAAATTACTCCCGGTCCGCGAAAGGCCTTAAAAATAATTAATCAATGAAGCCAGCATAATAAGACAGAAATCTGATTCAGGCCTATTAAATCATTAAAGCAGATCTGTATTTCAACGAAAATGCGGATTTTAACGTAACTGTCCACTGATTGGACAGCCTAAAATTTCTATATTTGTTTAGAATTAATCTAGTTAGATATTTGAATGAAGCACTTTTACCCCTTCATCTTCTTTTTTATTATTGCCATAGGATATAGTCAGAATAAGCCGACTACCGACGGGGGTATTGAGGGTTTTTCACTATATCCAAATCCTGTTACACAGGGCAAGGTATACATTACCACACAGCACAACGCGCCCAAAAAAATAATGATCTTCGATGTTTTCGGAAGTCCGATCATGGAAACCACCATATTAGGAAAGGAACTCAATCTTTCCGAGCTCGATGCCGGCGTTTATGTCCTTAGGGTTTTCGAAACCAACAAAGTGGCCACTCGTAAACTGATCATTAAATAGCATTGTTCCCAAGGGTGGACCCTTTGTATTCGATAAATTCCTCCTTTATCTTATCGATAAAATGCAAAAATCGTCGACCAACCGAAAAGGAATGCTGTTTTACCTACAAAATTCTGCTATTGACAACAATTCTTAGGTCTTACTATGATTTGAGGCTATATTTACGGCATTGATCCCAAATCAATTTCCATGAAATACCTCTACTTGATCCTACTATTGGGCTTTTGCCTGGTTCTAAGTGGACAGGAAAAACCTAACCAACCCAAGTCAGTTACAACGAAGGATTCGATGGAGTTTGACCTCTATCCTAATCCAGCGTTCCAGGACGTGGTCTATGTGACTACCAGAAACAACTCTGGCAAAGACATCACGGTATATGATATTTTTGGAAAGGTAGTATTGCGCGACAGAATCTCTGCTAATGAATTGAATATTTCCAGACTTATACCAGGGGTATATTTTCTTCAGGTTGATGAAAACAACAAATCGATGACCCGCAAACTGGTTGTGAAATAATATTCTCTACATGTTTATACTTCTTTAGTCCATTTAGGGCTTTTTTTATTTCCTAAATTTGATCTTAAATGAAGGTCAATCGGATATTCGAGATCAGTACGGAGGAGGAATTCCAATCCCTATGTCTAGAAGTATTTGCCTATCAATTCAAAAGGTCTCCTGTTTACAGGGAATTTTGCGAATATCTTGGCAAAGATCCAGCCTCGGTAGGTCAATTGGAAGATATTCCATTTCTACCCATTGAATTGTTCAAGCTTAAAGTGATAAAAACACAGACCAGCGCCGGGGAGGTTTGCTTTAAGAGCAGTGGAACCACCGGAAGCCAGGTGAGTTCGCACTATGTTGCCGATCCAAAGGTCTATAAAGAAAGTTTTGTTCGGGGCTTCCAGCAGTTCTACGGACCCATAAGCGATTACTGTCTGTTGGCCCTTCTCCCCTCGTATCTGGAGCGCGAGGACTCTTCTCTGGTCTATATGGTTCAGGAGCTAATTGAACGAAGCGGCCATCCTCAAAGTGGGTTTTATCTCGATGATTATGATATTCTTGCCCGTACGCTTCGGGAACTCAATGATAGGGGCACGGCTGTACTTCTTATCGGGGTTTCATTTGCCCTCTTCGATATGGCAAATCGTTATCCGATGTCCCTGACCAACACCATTGTAATGGAAACGGGCGGGATGAAGGGCCGACGTAAGGAGATGATTCGGACCGAGCTACATGAACAAATTAAAAAAAGTTGGGGGTTGAGCCATGTTCATTCCGAATATGGTATGACGGAACTTCTATCTCAGGCGTATGCCCGGAAATCAGGAATTTTTTACACTCCCAATTGGATGAAGATATTGATCAGAGACACCGAAGATCCGTTTCGATTCCTCGCTAAGGGAGCTACAGGCGGCATTAACGTCATTGATCTTGCCAATTTGTATTCCTGTTCCTTTATCGCAACTCAGGATCTGGGTAAATTACATCCGGATGGGGGTTTTGAAGTACTGGGTAGATTCGATCATTCGGATATACGAGGTTGTAATCTTATGCTGATATAAAATATTTGCATGACCTAAGTACGGATAATGTTTTAGATTTTCCGCGATTTATCTCAGCGTTTCAGGAACTTTTTTCCTTTGGAGGAAAGTTCACGTTCGGTTCCCATCAGGCGATCCCAAAAAGTAAAATACAAGCCGTAATTACATAGAAATTTCCGATGATGAACGTCGTGATGAGTTGCTCCGATAATCAGTTTACCCACCCAGCTTCCATATTTGCCTTTTGGATATATTTCTACTCCGGCATGGTTAATCGTAGCTGAAATCGTCATGATGATCAGTATGGCAAGCAAGGCGTAGGTATGCAATGGCACCCACAAAATGATCAGGGGGATGATAATGGCCTGCAAAAGAGTCTCCAGGGGATGGAAAGAGAAAGAAGTCCAGACCGAGGTTTGCACACTGTTATGATGGACTTTGTGAAAATAACGGTAGACCTTAGGGATGTGCATCCAGCGGTGGACCCAATAGTAATATGTATCCTGAATAAATAGCACGATAAAAACACTAAGCGGTATATACCATAGAGGATATAGACCAAGATCCTGATAAATCGCCGTAAAGCCCTTATACCATAACCAGTAGGTGCCAATACCAAAAATTGCAAAGATGACGGCGCTCAGGATGGAATATGAGACTTCGGAACGGATCTGTCCCGGGCTGATGGGGTTTGTATCGAGAATGCGCGATAGCAATCGCTTTCTAAAAAGCACAAAGGTGGTGTAATAATAGGCTCCGGAAAAAACGAAATACCGAATTACGATGATCAGAAAAAGTACCGAAACCATAACTATGGTGGTAGTAATATTGAAGTTTAATTCCTGCATTTCGAATTTTTTCAAACCGAAGTTATCGGCCGGGTAAACATGGAGCGTATCAAAACAACTCGTTCAAAAACTATCTATCCTCCACAATCAGTATATAATAATTCTTTTTGCCTCTTTGCAAGAGTATGTACTGGTCATTGATCAGGTCTTCCTCGGTAATGCGATGATCTTCGCTAACTTTTTCCTTATTTACGGAGATAGAATGCTGTTTAAGCTCCCTCCTGGCCTCCCCATTGGAGTTCAGAAATCCTGTCCGAGCAGCCAGGGCGGCTATCATATCCATTCCACCTGTTAGCTCATTCCTGCTGATCTGAGCTTGCGGTACCCCAACAAAAACCTCAAAAAAGGTATCGGAGTCAAGGCTTTTAATCGCTTCTGAAGTCGATTTGCCAAAGAGTATGTCACTGGCCTTTAGGACCCGTAGATAATCTTCTTCTGAGTGTACCATGGTGGTAAGCTCCTTCGCCAATTCCTTCTGAAGCGTCCTCAGGTGGGGCGCGTTGCCGTGATTTGTTACCAGTGAATCGATTTCCTCACGGGAGAGAAAAGTAAATATCTTTATATATTTTTCAGCATCCTCGTCAGAGGTGTTCAGCCAGTACTGATAGAATTTATATGGAGTGGTCCGGTGAGGATCGAGCCAAATATTTCCTTCGGATGTCTTCCCGAATTTCGATCCATCGGCTTTGGTGATGAGGGGGCAGGTAAGGGCAAATCCTTTACCCCCGTCTATTCGCCGTATGAGTTCAGTTCCTGTAGTTATGTTTCCCCATTGGTCGCTTCCGCCCATCTGTAAACTACATTGATAATGTCTGAATAAATGAAGAAAATCATAGCCTTGTACCAGTTGATAGGTAAATTCGGTAAAAGACATACCTTCGCTGGAATCCGAGGAAACCCTTTTTTTTACTGAATCCTTGGCTATCATATAATTAACTGTGATGTGTTTGCCGACATCCCGGATGAAATCGAGAAAAGAATAGTTTTTCATCCAGTCGTAATTATTAACCAGAAGAGCCGCATTATCTGCATCGCTGTCAAAATCCAAAAATCGCGAAAGCTGTTCCTTGATGGCGGCCTGATTTAGCCGAAGCGTGGTTTCATCGAGTAGGTTGCGTTCCGCTGATCTTCCGGAAGGATCTCCAATCATGCCCGTAGCGCCACCGATCAAAGCGATTGGTCGATGCCCTGCCAACTGAAAATGCCGTAACATCATAACCCCCACCAAATGACCTATATGCAGTGAATCGGCCGTGGGGTCGATCCCTACATAGGCCGATTGCATGTTCCCTGACAAATGCTCCTCAACCCCCGGCATTATATCGTGCAACATGCCGCGCCACTTCAGTTCTTCAACAAAATTTGAGGTCATGATCTCTAGCTTTACTTTAATTCCTGCAAATATAAAATAAAGGATTGAAGCACGATCGCCAGGAATCGTTTATCCCACCTAAATGAGTACTTTTGGTATATGATCTTAGTTACCGGAGGAACAGGACTGGTGGGTTCCCATCTTCTCTTCCAGTTGGCATCAAAGGGTATGCCGGTAAGGGCTGTCTATCGCGATGCTGCCAAACTGGAGACCGTACGCAAGCTATTTGCATTTTATACCGAAGAAGCGGATGCCATATTCGGGCAAATCGTTTGGTCTGAAGCATCTCTTAATGACATACCTGCCCTGGAAAAAGCCTTTGCCCGTGTTACCCATGTCTACCATTGCGCAGCACTTATTTCATTCGATCCCGGTGATTTTAAGGCCCTTGTTCGTACCAATGAAATCGGTACTGCAAATGTGGTGAATCTATGTGTGAGCCATAAAGTGCGTAAACTGTGTTATGTAAGTTCTATAGCTACCTTTGGCAAATCTCCAATTGCCACCCAAATCGATGAGGATACAGAATGGCAAGTCGGGAATACCAATCCTTATGCCCTAACCAAACACCTTGCAGAAATGGAGGTATGGCGAGGCACACAGGAAGGTGTGCCGGCAGTTATCATAAACCCAGGAGTGATTATAGGTCCGGGCTATTGGGAAAGTGGGAGTGGAAGATTGTTCAGGATCGCTGATAAGGGATCCCGGTTCTATCCGCCCGGAGGTAGTGGTTTTGTCTCAGTTAGAGATGTGATTCAAATGATGGTCCAGCTTATGGAATCAGAAATTGAAAATGAACAATTCATTGCGGTAGAAAGCAATCTCAGTTACCATCAAGTACTATCAGATATCGCTCTGGCTTTAGGCCGGAAAGTACCCAGGAAGAAAATCCCGGTTTGGTCGCTAAAGCTATTATGGCGCCTGGATTGGTTGAGCAGTATTTTTGGAGGTCGAAACAGGAGACTTACCAAAGCCCAGGTGACATCATTGACAAAGAGAAGCTATTATAAAAACGACAAGGCACGCCATCAACTGGGATTCGAATTCACTCCTTTACTTGAAAGCATAGCGTTTTCAGCGGAAAAATTCAGGGAATCGAATCCTTCTCTTTAGTCTGTTTACTTAGTTTTAAAAGGTTCTCCCGTTGCTCATTGGCCACCTTTCGAAGACTATCGCTCTTTTTCTTCTTCACGGAGTCAAAAACGCTTTTTTCCTCTTCAAGCCGTGCTTCGATCATTTCATACATCCCTTCATAATCCGTCGGAATCGACGCATAATAGATGTCGCTTTTGACGAATTGTATACTGTCGATCCCATGTTTTTTATATATAAACGACATGGTTTCAAACTCGTAATTCTTCAGACGATTAGGGTTGGTTTTCTTGGCTGCATTGATGATTGCCAGATCGTAATAGATTTCGGTCATCTGATCCTTAGGAATTAAATTCTCAGGTTTTTCGATCACCTTTTCGCTACAGGCAAGTAAAGTTGTAGCCAAAACCACTATAAAAACATTCTTTTTCTTCATCGGTTAAATGTCAAACGCATAGAATTTTTCCTATTTGAAAGTTTTCCCTGATTATAGGCAAGATGTCCGTTGATAAATGTCTGCGTGACTGTGGATCTGAAATCATTGCCCTCGAAAGGCGACCAGCCACATTTGTATAAGACATTATTTCGGTCTACACGCCAGGGCTTTGAAGTATTCAATACTACCAGGTCTGCATAATAGCCTTCACGGACAAATCCTCTTCCTTCTACATCGAATAATATGGCAGGATTATGACACATTTTACGAACGATCTTCTCTATGCTGATCACTCCATCCAGATACTTCTCGAGCATGGCTGGCAAAGCATGTTGCACCAGTGGTCCACCGGAAGGTGCAGCTGTATAGGGTTGCATTTTTTCTTTGAGGGTATGGGGAGCATGATCAGTAGCCACAACATCGATTCGATCATCTAGGAGCGCTTTCCAAAGGCCTTCACGGTCATGATTTGTTTTTACTGCCGGATTCCATTTTATTAAGGTTCCTTTTTCGGCGTAGTCGAAGTCTGTAAACCAGAGATGATGCAAACATACTTCGGCGGTGATTTTTTTCTGCTCCAGAGGTATTTCATTTGTAAATAAATGAGTTTCCTTTTCAGTTGAGAGGTGGAATACGTGAAGCCTTGCTCCTGTTTTTTTCGCCAACTGAATCGCCCTGGAAGAAGAAATATAGCAAGCATCAGCACTGCGGATCAAAGGATGATATTGTACAGGAATATCATCGCCATATTTTTCTTTATAAGACGCCAAATTGTTTCGAATGGTCGTTTCGTCTTCACAATGGGCCGAAATTACCATTTCGGTATTTCGGAAAATACGTTCAATCACCTCTTCATCATCGACCAACATATTTCCAGTCGAAGAACCCAGGAATAATTTGATTCCGGAACACGCCTTTTTATCGAGTCGCTTGATTTCCTCCAAGTTGTCGTTAGTACCGCCCAAGAGGAATGAGTAGTTCGCATAGGAAGCTCTTTTTGCCACTGTAAATTTCTCCTCGAGCCGTTCGATGGTCGTCGTCTGTGGTACGGTATTAGGTTGTTCCATAAAAGAGGTAATCCCTCCGGCGAGTGCAGCCCGGCTCTCGGAGGCCAGATCTGCCTTATGGGTAAGACCGGGTTCTCGAAAATGGACCTGGTCGTCAATAATACCCGGAATGACAAAAGAACCTTTCGCATCGTAAACCTCGGCCTTGTCCGAGCTGATATCGCTGTCTATCTTAGCAATCCTTTCTCCCTCGATCAGGATATCGGTATCGATGACCTGATCTTCGTTTACGAGTTTTGCATTTTTTATCAACCTTGTTCCCATCACTAGAAATCTCCCTTTTTAAAAATACTTCTGAACTTCAGACTGATAACGCCAAAAATTGCCTCCTGCACGATCGATGTATTCATTTTAGACTTTCCTTTCTCGCGATCTACAAATATGATCGAGATCTCTTCTACTTTAAATTTCTTAAGGTAGGCCCTGAATTTCATTTCAATCTGAAATGCGTATCCGATAAATTTTACGGCCTCAAGGTCGATCGCCTCCAAAACCTTACGACGATAGCAAACAAAGCCCGCAGTAGGATCGTGGATCCTCATACCGGTAATCAACTTCACATAGAACGAAGCCCCGTACGATAAAAGCACACGATATAGGGGCCAGTTCACCACATTAACCCCGCGTTTGTAACGCGATCCTATAGCCACATCTGCTCCATTTAGGCAGGCACGATGCAACCTCAACAAATCTGCTGGTTTGTGGGAGAAATCGGCATCCATTTCAAAAATATATTCGTAGTCGCGCTCCAAGGCCCATTTAAAGCCGTGTATATAGGCTGTGCCCAGGCCTGCCTTGTCTTTCCTGACTTCCAGAAAAAGTCTGCCATCGTAACGATTCATCATAGACCTCACGGCCTGATGAGTGCCATCGGGCGAATTATCATCGACAACCAATATGTCAAATTGCTTTTTAAGCTCCATGACAGCCGTGATAATAGCTTCAATATTCTCCAGCTCATTATAAGTGGGAATGATGACCAGGCTATCTGACATATAAAAATTTTAGGCAAAAATACGACTTTAACAGGACCCGTCTGTACCATAAAATGAATTTATAAGATCCTTAGAACAACCGTTAATTGGTAATATTTGTAATTTTGATTTGTATTTATCATCCGGAATGATATTCAAACAACCAAGAATTATCTTTTTACTTGCAGGCCTTCTGCTTCTCCTCAATCTTGTTCAGGCATATTTTACAGACCTCATATTCGACGAGGCCTACTACTGGTATTATTCCAAAGAACTGGCCTGGGGATATTTTGATCATCCGCCGATGGTGGCTTTTCTCATAAAACTCGGCAGTATTTTTTCTGATAATGAACTCGGCGTTCGACTGATAAGCTGTTTTATGTCGGTAGGCAGTTTTTTACTGCTATGGGATATGGTGGAACATCCTAGAAAGAAGGAGTACATCCCTGAGTTTTTTATATTGTTTTTCTCGGTGACCTTGCTTAATGCCTATGGCTTTTTCACGCTTCCCGATACACCCCTGCTTTTCTTTTTAACACTATTCCTCTGGTTGTACAAAAAATTTATTGCACGCCCCGGGGTTGTACTGGCGGTTTTGCTGGGACTGATCATGGCCTTGCTGATGTATAGTAAATATCACGCTTTGCTGATCATCGTGTTTGTTATCCTTTCGAATCTAAAATTGGTGTTCAACAAGTATGCATGGATAGCCGTGGTGGCTTCTCTGGTTTTTTACAGTCCACATCTTTTATGGCTCTTTGAAAACGATTTTGTCTCGATCAGGTATCATTTGTATGAGCGGCCTAACCGGGCTTATGAATTCGGTGATTTTACCCTTGGGTTTTTCATCAACCTGATCATTCTTTTCGGCCTTACATTTCCCTGGTTTTATCGTTCACTCATTAAAACCCGATCGACGGACTTGTTTACAAGAGCTTTGCTTTTTCTGACCTATGGCTTTATACTATTTTTCTTTATTTCCAGCTTTAACCGACGCGTTCAAACACAGTGGCTCATCGCCATATGTATCCCGATGCTGATCATTACCTATCGATCCATGTTAAATGAAGAAAATACAAGACGATGGCTATTACGCATGGGCATTGCGAACTGCGCAATTCTGCTATATCTTCGTATTGGACTGGCCTATGCGCCTGTTTTTCCGGTCCATTATGAAAGTCATGGAAACAGAATATGGATACACAAACTGGCAGAGCTGGCCGGAGATAAACCGGTGGTATTCGAAAATTCCTATAGATTGGCCTCTATGTATCAATTCTATTCCGGAGGCCTCTCTTACTCACTGAACGAGGTCACATACAGACACAATCAGTTTAGTATTGACAATTCTGAGGCCAAGATCCAGAACAAGGATGTTTTATATGTTTCCAAATACTTCGATAAAAGCGCTATAAACGTGGAGACTTCTCCGGGGTTTTATATGCATGTCGTTTATATGTCGGATTTTCAATCTTTTAGAAAGCTTCGCTGTCTGAACAATGATCAGCAGGTAAATAGTAGGTCTTTGGAACGAAGTTTTTATTTGTATAATCCATATCCTTCGGACGTCGAATTATCAAAGCTAAAATTTGGTCTGGCGTATCTTAATAAATACCAGGAGGTAAAGGATACGATCCTTTTAAAAGTCAGAGCCGACAGAGATGGTTCAAATATTCTGAAGTCAGGGGATTCTCTGCCCATGAGCTTTGAACTGCCTCATACCGATAGCCTGGTGCCTACTTATTACAAGCTGGCAGTTTCTTCAAAGAGGCTACCCTTTGGGCTTAATAGCTATAATGTAAAGATTCAGAATTGATGGAAGCAGAATTGAGAATCATACAAGAATCGGACTGGATTACCATCGTCATCCTTTTGAGTATTCTTATGATGGTGATCGCTAAACAACTATTCCAAAGCAGATTCTTCAACTTTATCATTCTGCCCTTTAACAATAAATATATCGCCCTGTACAGCAAGAAAGACAAAATGCTTCACGGATTTCATATCATGTTCACAGGATTTCAACTGCTGAATACCGCCCTGTATATATACCTCGTTTATAATGTATTACTGGGCCAGCAATCAACATCCGGATTATTGGGATATGGGCTTATCCTAGGCATCCTCATTCTCTTTATTCTCTTCAAGGTACTTTTACAGCTTGCCAATGGGTTTGTCTTTAACAATATAAAGACCATTGCTGATTTCATTTATAAAAAGCATACTTACCTGAACTACAGTGGTATGATAATGCTATTATCGAACATTTCACTCACCTACATTTTCAGGGGCTCTGAAGCATTAGTTTACTTAAGTCTTTTCCTGATACTGCTGATTAATACTCTCGGTTTTATTACTACTTTGAAATATCATCAAAAGTTGATCTCTAGCTACTTTTTCTATTTTATTTTGTACCTTTGCGCTCTCGAAATTGCACCCTTAATTTTCATAGCAAAATATCTAAAATTCTGAAGTATATGAAAGTAAAGACGATTTTGGTATCGCAACCAGAACCGAAAATGGAAAACTCTCCGTACTTAAGACTGATTGAAAAAGAAAAGGTCAAGGTCGATTTCAGACCTTTCATTCATGTTGAGGGTGTAGATGCCAAAAGCGTCAGGCAGCAAAAGATAGATCTGAACGACTATTCTGCTATCATACTAACCAGCAGGAATTCTGTGGACCACTTTTTCCGGATTGCGGAAGAAATGAGATTTAAAGTCCCTGATACCATGAAATATTTTTGCCAGAGCGAGGCTGTGGCTTACTATCTCCAAAAATATGTGATATACAGAAAGCGTAAGATTTATGTGGGCAAGAGAAATTTTTCGGACCTGATCCATCTTTTTAAGAAGTATAAAGATGAAAAGTTTCTTCTTCCTTCTTCCGATACGCTCAAAACATCTGTTCCTGATACTCTCAATGGTCTTTCTGTAGAATGGACCAGAGGTATTTTCTACAAGACTGTTATAAGTGATCTTTCGGATTTACGCGATGTTTATTACGATGTATTGGTATTTTTCAGTCCCTCAGGTATTGAATCGCTATTAAAGAATTTTCCGGATTTTGAACAAAATAATACACGTATTGCCGTATTCGGCAATTCGACCGTTAAAGCCGCTACAGACGCAGGCCTGCGTATCGATATTCAGGCGCCAACACCCGAAACCCCTTCCATGACGATGGCGCTCCAGAAATATATCACCAGCGTAAACAAGAAATAATAAATCCATATAATAAAAAAAGCCTCTGATCAGAGGCTTTTTTTATTAGAATGCATAGCGCTGAGGGCCGCCTCTCCTTATTTCTTCATTGGCAAAGGCCTCATACTTCTTAAAATTCTTGCGAAACGCATTGGTCAGTTTAAAGGCCGTTGTATAATAGGCCTCATCGTCGTTCCAGGTCGCTCTTGGACTTAAGATGCTGGTTGGTACACCAGGACATTCCCGTGGTTGTGCGACACCAAATACAGAATGAATATGATAGGTATCATAACTATATAGACCGAGCACTCCGCTCAGCGCTGCATGGATCATAGCACGGGTATATTTTAGTGGCATCCTTTTGCCCACACCATAGGGTCCCCCGGTCCAGCCGGTATTGATCAACCATACATTTGCTCCTGATCTGATCATTTTTTTACTGAGCATCTCGGCGTATTTAGTAGGGTGCAAAGGCATAAATGGTGCTCCAAAACATGCTGAAAATGAAGAAATAGGTTCAACAACACCTTCTTCTGTCCCTGCAACCTTGGCCGTATAGCCCGATATAAAATGATATGCGGCCTGACTGGGAGTAAGCTTTGAGATGGGCGGAAGTACACCAAAAGCATCGGCAGTAAGAAAGAAAATATTCTTTGGACTTCTGGCCATAGCCGGTTCGTGAATATTTTCTATATGACTAATGGGGTAACTCACTCTTGTATTTTGCGTTATAGAACTATCTAAAAAGTCAACCTCCCCGTTATCATCCATTATAACATTCTCCAGAATTGCTCCTTTTTTGATCGCCTTAAAGATATCCGGTTCGCTTTCCCGGGAAAGATTGATCACCTTGGCATAGCATCCACCTTCAAAATTAAATACCGTATTTCTACTGGTCCATCCATGCTCATCATCGCCGATTAGCTTGCGTGAAGGATCTGTCGAAAGCGTGGTTTTTCCGGTCCCGGAGAGTCCGAAAAATATGGCCGTATCATCTTCTTCTCCAACATTGGCAGAACAATGCATGGGAAAGACATCCTTATAGACGGGTAATATGAAATTCAGGGCTGAGAAAATCCCTTTTTTAATTTCTCCAGTATACCCTGTACCACCTACCAGAGCGATCCGTTTGGTAAAATTGAGGATCGCAAAATTATGCTGACGGGTTCCATCTATGTCGGCATCGGCATGAAAACCAGGTGCGTTGATTACGGTCCACTCGGGTTCAAAATCCATCAAATCCTCTTCTCGCGGCCTGAGAAACATATTGTTGACAAATAAATTAGACCAGGGATATTCATTGATCACCCTTATATTCATTCGATAATCGGGGTCTGCACACGCATAACAGTCTCTCACAAAAAGCTCCTTTTCATTGAGGTAGGTGATCATTTTCTGCTGTAGCGCATCGAATTTTGCCGGTTCAAATGGTTTATTGATTTCACCCCACCATATTTTGTTCGAAGTAATATCATCTTTAACGATAAATCGATCCTGAGGTGATCTGCCGGTAAACTCCCCGGTATTTACAGCAAGGGCCCCGGAAATTGCCTCTTTTCCAAGGCCTTTTTCAAGGGTGATCTGATGTAATTCTTCGGGTGAAAGTTGATAATGAATACGATTGTGGGTGATTCCGTAATCGATTAACGAAATCGTTTTCGTAATCAGGTTGTATGACGCCATAAAAAGGGATTTTTTTGATGACTACAAAGCTAGGAAAAAGTAAAAGTATACCCCATAAAATCCAGGTGGATTAGTCCAAATACTTATAAACACGATATCCTAATAGTATCCAGCCCGAAATCAGCAATATACCGCCAAAAGGCGTCATTAATCCTAAATAGCTTATTTTCAGTCCGGTGAGTTCACTGGTGGACAATAAATAAATGGAAAATGAAAAAGCAATGATTCCTGATACGATAAGGTAGAATACTGGCTTTACCGACATCCCAGGCATCGCATCGATATGCGCGAGGACCAATAAAAACAATGCATGATACATTTGATACTTGACCGCTGTTTCGTAACTATTTTGAGAAGCAATGCTCAGTTTTTGTTCCAGACCATGAGCTCCAAAGGCTCCGAGTATTATGGCCAGTGTTCCGAATGCAATTCCTGTTAGAAAAATTGTTTTGTTCATAACTTATTAACCTTCAATTTTTAGAAATATAACAATTTGATACCTTAGGCCCCGTTATTTAAGTAAAATTAGTAAAAACCCATGGGTCGGAATGTGCTTATCGTAGGGGCGGGTAAATCGACCGCCTATTTACTCGACTATTTTCTTCAGCATGCAGTCGATCAGAAATTGCATCTCACCGTTGCCGATCTCAATATGGATCTGGTGCCTCACCGGATTCGATCTCACGCTTCATGCAATGTCATAGTACTCGATGTATTGTCGGATAAAGAAAGGAGAGCAGCCATAAAAAAAGCCGATATTGTCGTATCCATGTTACCGGCCAGGTTTCATATCAAAGTAGCCGAAGACTGCATCTCCTTTAAGAAACACCTGGTGACCGCCTCTTACATCAGCGATGAGATACAGGCACTCGATAAAAGTGCCAGGGCAGCAGGACTTGTATTTATGAATGAAATTGGGCTGGATCCCGGGATTGATCATATGAGCGCCATGCAGGTCATCAATCGTATACGGGCCAAAGGAGGCAAAATGTTGCTCTTCGAATCGTTTACAGGCGGCCTGGTAGCCCCTGAAAGCGACGACAATCTCTGGAACTACAAATTTACATGGAATCCAAGAAATGTGGTTCTGGCCGGCCAGGGAGGAGCGGCCAAATTTATACAGGAAGGCACTTACAAATACATCCCTTACCACAAGCTTTTTCGCCGTACCGAGTTTATGGAGATAGAAGGATATGGGACATTTGAAGCCTATGCCAACCGGGACTCTTTGAATTACCGGCAGGCCTATGGCTTGGACGATGTACTTACACTCTACCGGGGAACTATGCGCAGAGTGGGCTTTTCCAAAGCCTGGAATATGTTTGTACAGCTGGGTATGACCGATGATTCATATGCGATTGAGAATTCCTACGGGATGTCATATCGCGATTATACAAATCTTTTTTTGCCTTATTCCCCAACCGATTCTGTCGAATTAAAACTGCGTCATTATCTTAAAATAGACCAGGACGATATCATGTGGCTAAAGCTCATGGAGCTCGATCTGTTCAATCCAAACAAGACAATCCTGATAAAAAATGCCACCCCGGCACAGATGCTGCAGCGCATTCTTGAGGACAGCTGGACCATGGCCACGGACGACAAGGATATGATCGTTATGTACCACAAATTTGGCTATGAATTAAAGGGCAAGAAATATCAGCTCGATTCAAATATGGTGGTAATCGGCGAGAACAGAACACATACCGCAATGTCTAAAACGGTAGGGTTGCCGGTAGCCATTGCTGCACTACAGATCCTCAATAAGAAAATCACAACACCAGGGGTACAGTTGCCGATAGAAGAGGAAGTCTATACGCCTATCTTAAAACATCTCATCGATTACGGAATAATCTTCCATGAATACAGAGTCCCTTATCTGGGATATAATCCGGATTCCGTTGCAAGTTAACAGTTGTAAGCAAAATTGGTATTTTTACTCCAAATTGTTTTTACAATATGAAATCTGATAACAGCATTGTCAAAATCGACGGGATAGACAAAAAAATACTAAGGTCTCTAATGGCCGATGCCCGTCGCCCTATCCTGGAAATCGCCCGAAGTATTGGAATTTCTGGTGCCGCGGTACATCAGCGGTTGAGAAAACTTGAACGCTCGGGCCTGATCTCAGGTTCAAAATTTACCATCAATCCTAAGGCATTGGGATATCGTACCCTTGCCTATATCGGGATCTTCCTCGACAAGGCGATGAGTAATCCAAGGGCAGTTAAAGAACTTGAGCGCATTCCGGAAGTGCTTGAATGCCATTATACTACCGGAAACTGGTCTATTCTGATCAAAGTGTTGTGCAGGGATAATGAACACCTGATGAATGTACTCAACAAACATATCCAACAAATTGAAGGGGTTTCAAGAACCGAGACCTTTATATCGCTCAATCAGCAGATCGATCGGCAGATCTCCATATAATTCGTTTTAGTGCCCTTATCAAAAAGGTTTTAGTCGCGTCCGCCAAAAACCTGTAAACCCCAATAAACCAAGGTAGCCAGTGCACCAATGGCCGCCACCAAATAGGTTCTTGCAGCCCATTTCAAGGCATCCTGTGAGCCTTTATATTCTTCCTGGCTTACTATATTTTTATTCTTCAACCAGGCCAATGCCCTGTTACTGGCATCGTACTCTACAGGCAGTGTGATAAAGCTGAACAATGTTGCCAAACCCATCATGATCAGTCCGGCAACCGCTATGTAGAAACCGAACCCTACTCCTGCGGCTGCGCCAAGGAGTAATCCTCCAAATACCACCCACATAGACATCCCTGAGGTAACACTGACCACGGGTACAAGTTTCGAGCGCATCGTTAACCATTCATAGGCCTGGGCATGTTGTACGGCATGGCCGCATTCATGAGCTGCGACAGCCGCCGCGGCTGCATTTCTCTGGTGATAGACCCCTTCACTCAGATTTACAGTCTTATTCTTAGGGTTGTAATGGTCTGTAAGCATTCCGGCCGTAGATACTACCTTTACATCGCGAATACCATGGTCTGAGAGCATTTTTTCAGCGATCTCTGCTCCGCTCATACCATTTCGAAGATGTACTTTCGAATAATGATTGAACTTGCTCTTGAGTCTGCTACTTACAATCCAGCTCACCAATGCAATCGCGCCAATCAATATATAATAGGTCATCATAATCCTTATATTTTATAATTGTAAAACTACTTTTCTTCGTCTACAAAAGCAAAAACCCCGCCAATTTAAGGCGGGGGATAATTTCAATGCCTGGGCATGCCATTATAACAGTACTTCCTCGCGTTCAAATACGCTTTCTATCTCTTTATAGACTACCTCACCCTCTACTATATTGAGTCCTTTATTCAATCCGGGGTCTTTCTGGGTAGCCTCCCACCAACCGTAATTCGCCAATCGAATCACATAAGGCAGCGTAACATTGGTAAGGGCAACGGTCGATGTATAAGGCACGGCTCCTGGCATATTGGCCACCGAATAATGAACCACATCGTCTATAATATAAATGGGGTCTTCATGAGTGGTGGGATAACTGGTCTCCACGCAACCCCCCTGATCTACCGCCACATCGACTATAACCGTACCAGGCTTCATTTCCTTGAGCATGTCTTTTGTGATCAGCTTAGGTGCTTTCGAACCCTTGAGAAGTACTCCCCCAACTATCAGATCGTGGGTTCGGACATGTTTTCTGATATTGTACTCATTGGAATATTCCGTAATCACATGATTGGGCATGACATCGTTGATATACCTCAGTCTTTTCATGTCGATATCGAGTATGGTGACATGTGCCCCAAGGCCTGCTGCCATTTTTGCAGCCTGGGTGCCTACTATTCCCGCCCCTAGCACCAATACTTTTCCTGGAGGCACACCAGGTACACCTCCCAGGAGTACCCCACGGCCTTTAACAGGTTTTTCCAGATACTTAGCTCCCTGCTGGATCGCCATACGGCCAGCCACTTCAGACATTGGGGTAAGCAATGGCAGGCTGCCATCTTCGTCTTCAACGGTCTCATAGGCAATACATATCCCTTTGCGTTCTATCATGGCACTGGTAAGCTTCCAGCTTGAAGCAAAGTGGAAGTAGGTGAATACGATCTGACCCTGGCGGATCAGAGGGTATTCTGCCTCAACAGGCTCCTTTACCTTAACAATAAGTTCGCCCAGACGGTACACCTCCTCTATGGTGTCAACCATGTTAGCTCCAACCATGCGGTAATTTTCATCTGAAAATCCGCTGCTGAGGCCGGCCTCCGATTGCACGTAAACCTGATGCCCGTGCTTTATCAATTCATTGACCCCGGCTGGTGTCATCCCAACCCTGCTTTCGTTGTTTTTGATTTCTTTTGGAACCCCAATAATCATCTTGTTATTATTTTATCAATTGATTAGTAAAATTGTGATAAATATAACTTTTTTAATAATATACTCGATTAAAAACAGGGCTTTGTCTATGAAAATAATGTTTTATTGATATTAGACCCATAAAAAAAAGGGGGTGGTGATATAAAATATTATGTTTTTTGATAACTCTGAAAAAAATTTCGGGCTAATCAGAAGTTGAGGCAAAAGAAAGTGATAGTATAGTACTGATATAGGAAATTGATATAACATTACCGACAAGTTAAAAGCTCAATAGATTATCACCCCACGATATTGACAATCTTGCCAGGTACAACGATTACCTTTTTAGGCGTCCTTCCCTGAAGTTGTTTCTGGGTTCTTTCATGTTCCATAACCGTTTTCTCAATCTCATCTTTACCCATATCCAGTGGCAGTTCGAGCGTAAATCGCATTTTACCATTAAAGGAAATAGGATAGGCTTTGCTCTGTTCAACCAGGAATTCTTCTTTAAATTCAGGGAAAGGTGCAGTGGCTACAGAAGATGTATGACCAAGGAGCTGCCATAGTTCTTCTGCAATATGAGGGGCATAAGGACTGATCAGGATGGCCAGTGGTTCCAATACTGCCCTTTGATTGCATTTCTGTGCAGAAAGCTCATTTACACAAATCATAAAAGTGGAAACACTGGTGTTGAATGAAAATTGATCGATATCTTCTTCAGCTTTTTTTATGGTCTTGTGCAGTGTTTTGAGCGACTCAGAGGATGCGGGTTCATCACCGATCAGAAAGGTCCCTTCCTTACCTCCGTGATAGAGTTTCCATAGCTTCTTTAAAAAGCCATATACTCCACTAATCCCAGCCGTATTCCATGGTTTAGCCTGCTCCAACGGTCCGAGGAACATCTCATAAAGTCTGAGTGAATCGGCCCCGTATTCCTCACATATAGCATCGGGATTGACCACATTAAACTTGGATTTCGACATTTTTTCCACCTCGCGCCCAACAAAATATTTTCCTTCTTCGAGAAAAAATTCAGCTGTAGAAAATTCGGGTCTTGAGGCCTTAAATGCTTTGATATCGAGCTCATCGGAGGCGTTGACCAGAGACACATCGACATGTATCGGGCTCACCTTTTTATCACCGATAAGTCCTTTTGAAATTATAACTCCCGAATCTTCTTCACGGTATACAAATGCGCTGGTGCCCAGGATCATTCCCTGATTGATCAGTTTTTTGGCATACTCATCTTTAAGCGCCCAGCCACGGTCGTACATAAACTTTTGCCAGAAACGGGAATAAAGCAAATGGCCCGTGGCATGCTCCATACCTCCGATGTAGAGATCTACATCCTGCCAGTACTCCATGGATTCTTTTGAAAAAATCTCCTGATCGTTACGAGGATCCATATAGCGATTGAAGTATTGCGAGCTCCCGGCCCATCCCGGCATCGTATTCAGTTCGAGCGGGAATACGGTTTTGTTATCGATCTTGCTGTTGTCAACAACACTATTGGTGTTGGTACACCAGGCCCATACGGTGGCATTTCCCAGAGGAGGATCGCCGGTCTCCGTTGGGAGGTATTTTTCAACCTCTGGCAGGTGAAGCGGAAGATACTCCTCTGCGATCATCTGAGGCATCCCATCCACATAAAAGACCGGAAATGGTTCTCCCCAGTATCGCTGTCTGCTAAAAACGGCATCCCTCAGCCTGTAATTGATCTTGCCTCGGCCCTGCCCTTTTGACTCCAGGGCATCGATTATAGCCCGGCAGGCCTCATCGTATTTCATACCACTGATGAAATCAGAGTTGGCTATAATAGTATTGGCCTTATCTGCAAAGGCCTCTTCCGAAATATCTACGTCCTTAAAAATATTGGGAATGGGAATCCCAAAATTCCTGGCGAAATCATAATCGCGCTGGTCACCACATGGCACCGACATCACGGCCCCAGTTCCGTATCCAGCCAATACGTAATCTCCAATCCAGATAGGAATATCTTCTCCGGTAAAAGGATGAATAGCATATGCGCCAGTAAAAGCACCAGTAATGGTCTTTACATCCGAAAGACGGTCGCGTTCCGAACGTTTGGACGTGTATTCCACATAAGTCTCTACCTCTTTTCGCTGTTCAGGAGACGTTATTTTGGATACCAGCTCATGCTCTGGTGCCAGAGTCATAAAACTCACCCCGAAAATGGTATCCGGCCTTGTTGTAAATACCTCAATGGAATGTTGACTTTTATTTTGCTCGTCGGTTTTGGTGAAGAATACCAGGGAGGCTCCTTCAGATCTGCCGATCCAGTTGGTTTGCGCATCTTTTAGAGGCTGGGGCCAGTCTATCCGATGTAAACCTTCCAACAGCCGTTGCGCATAGGCAGTGATGCGCATGCTCCATTGGGTCATTTTCTTGCGCACAACAGGATGGCCTCCTCTTTCGGAGACACCGTTTACAATCTCATCATTGGCAAGTACAGTTCCCAAGGCAGGGCACCAATTCACCTCGGTATCAGCCAGGTAGGTAAGCCTGTATTTAAGGAGAACTTCCTGCCGTTGCCTTTTGTTATACCTATCCCACTCCTCAGCTGAAAACAGCGGTGTATCCTCATCGCATGCGGCCTTGATCTTGACATTACCTTCTGCTTCAAATAGGGAGATCAGGGTTTCTATAGGTTCCGCTTTATTCGCATTGTTGTTATACCAGGAATTGAACAACTGAATGAACACCCACTGCGTCCACTTATAATATCCCGGGTCGGAGGTACGCACTTCCCTGCTCCAATCATATGAGAAGCCGAGTTTGTCTAATTGCTCTCTATATCGATTTATATTGGCCTCGGTGGTGATGGAAGGGTGTTGACCGGTTTGGATGGCATATTGCTCTGCTGGTAAGCCAAAGGAATCATAGCCCATCGGGTGCAAAACATTAAAGCCCTTATGCCGTTTATAACGGGCATATATATCGCTCGCGATATAACCGAGAGGATGCCCCACATGCAGACCCGCACCCGAAGGGTAGGGAAACATGTCCAGGACATAATATTTTTTTTTGTCCGCTACATTGGCTGCTTTGAATGTCTGGTTTTCTGCCCAATAATGCTGCCATTTGGCTTCGATTTCCCTGAATTTATAGCTCATAGACGCTGATTGATCTCGGTAAAGGACAAAAATAAGTTTATTCGATTTACTTTCCTATTTTTACACATTCAATAGCCCTAATGAGCAAGTCTTTTGAACGCTATCAAAAGCGGAAACTAATATCTTCCTATTTTTCGGTGGTGCTTAGCATTGGCCTGGTGTTATTTTTACTTGGCATCCTCGGCCTTCTTGTGATGAATACCAAAAAACTAGCCGACCACTTCAAAGAACAGATCACCATATCGGTTTTTTTAAAGGACAGCGCTAAACAGGTGGAAGTAGAACAGTTACAGAAGAGCCTTGTAATGGCCGAATATACCAAGTCTGCTATTTATGTCTCAAAAGAAGACGCCGCGGAACAGCACAGCGAGCAGATCGGTGAAAATTTTATCGAATTCCTGGGCTACAACCCTCTGAAGAATTCTATAGATGTTCAGCTTAAAGCTGACTTTGTCACAAGCGATCAGATTGAGGAGATCGCCTCTGAAATCAGTGCTAAAACCTACGTGGAGGAAGTAAGTTACGACCGACCGCTGATCGCACTTCTTACCGAAAATGTCAAGAATATCAGCTTTTGGATTCTGATCGCCAGCGGTATTTTCACCTTTATTGCTGTATTGTTGATCAACAGCTCCATACGATTGTCTATTTATTCAAAGCGGTTTATCATCAAAACCATGCAAATGGTGGGGGCTACCAAAAAGTTCATCCGCAGGCCGTTTATTTGGACCAATATTAAACTAGGAATGTTAGGAGCATTTCTAGCCCTTATTACCCTTGGCGGCGTATTATACTATCTCAATCTGAATTTTCCCGAACTGAACCTTCTACAGGACCCTGTTTCCCTGGCTTTCCTGTTTTTAAGCGTATTGCTGCTCGGTGTCATGATCTCACTTATCAGCACATATTTTGCAACACAGCGTTTTCTCAACCTTAGGACAGACGATTTATATTACTAAATTTGCCACATGGGTAAGAAACAGCAAGCGGGAAAGAAGCCACACTCAGAATTCATATTTCAAAGACGGAATTATATATTTATGTTCATAGGGCTCATTTGTATTGCCCTGGGATTCATATTGATGAGCGGTGGCGGAAGCGATGACCCCAACGTTTTTAATCCTGATATATATAATTTTAGAAGGATACGACTGGCACCTACCCTGGTGCTCATGGGGCTTGGCATTGAAGTTTATGCCATTTTGCTTAATCCTCATAAGAAGAAAAAAAGCTAATTGGAAGTCTTAGATGCTATTATCCTGGGCATCATCCAGGGTCTGACGGAATTTCTACCGGTTTCCTCAAGTGGTCATCTGGAACTGGGCAAAGCGATCTTAGGCGACCAGTCTATTCCAGAAGAAAGCCTCCTGTTTACGGTAGTCCTTCATTTTGCTACTGCCCTGAGCACCATTGTGGTGTTCCGCAAAGATGTTTGGGAGATCATCAGAGGTTTGTTCCAGTTCAAGTGGAACGAAGAGACCCGTTTTTCACTAAAAATCCTTATATCAATGATCCCTGCCGCTATGGTAGGACTGTTTTTTGAAGACTCACTTGAACTGCTTTTTGGAGGCAGGATCCAATTGGTGGGATTCATGCTGATCGTTACCGCCCTGCTTCTCTATTTTGCCGACAGGGCGAAAGATACTGAGAAACCCGTTTCTTATAAGAATGCTTTTATCATTGGAATTTCGCAGGCTATTGCTATACTTCCCGGTATTTCAAGGAGCGGGGCGACGATCTCAACATCTGTATTGCTGGGGGTTGATAAGAATAAGGCAGCCCGTTTTTCATTCTTAATGGTTGTGCCTTTAATCATCGGAAAGATCGTGAAGGATTTTTTAGGGGGTGAAATTAATTTCCAATCGGATGCCTTTATATCCATGTCTGCTGGATTTATCGCTGCGTTTATTGCCGGCTTGGCCGCCTGTACCTGGATGATCAGGTTGGTGAGACAAAGCAAGCTTACTTATTTTGCTATTTACTGCCTGTTAATAGGACTACTGGCCATTGGCTACGCATACTGGAGCTGAATTTTATTATGGATATCGGGTTAAAAAGCAGGGATGATTTTTTGGAAGGCCAGGTATTACTGATCGACAAACCACTGGAATGGACGTCGTTCGATGCGGTCAATTCTATCAAATGGGCGATTAAAAGGCGCTTTGGTCTTCGTAAGATCAAAGTGGGTCATGCCGGAACCCTCGACCCACTGGCCAGCGGTCTTCTGATTATTTGTACCGGGAAGGCCACTAAAAAAATTTCCGAAATACAGTCGGCCCCTAAAGAATATGAAGGGATCATAACTCTTGGGGCTACAACTCCCTCTTACGATATGGAAACTCAGGTCGATCAGCGTTTCGAAACCGATGGGATCCAGGAAGCCATGATCAGGGCAATGACAAAGGAGTTCACCGGTAAGATTAAACAGGTACCGCCTGTGTATTCTGCCATTAGAAAAGATGGAAAGCGGCTCTATGAATATGCCCGTTCGGGCGAATATGTCGAAATTAAAAGCCGTGAAGTCGAAATAATGCAGTTCGATATCCTATCGGTGCAAATGCCCGAGGTAGGTTTCAGAGTCCGTTGTAGCAAAGGAACCTATATTAGATCACTGGCGCACGATTTTGGTCAGAAATTGGGCTGCGGTGCTTACCTGTCCTCGCTTAGAAGAACCAGAATAGGGGATTTTAACGTAAATAAGGCACTACATCCTAAGGAATTCGGTGAAATGCTCAAATCAGAAGGAGAATGAAGACAGCAATTTTCATTTCCTTAAGATTCAGTAGCTTAGTATAATATTTGGATGTAAAAGTGGTTTATTAAGTATGGATTTAAATAGGAATCAGCTCTCGGCCATCATTACCTTTTTCTCCCTTTCCATCATGATATTACTCATGTATAATATTCATCTGGGTTCGGAGATCAAGGAAGAATACATCATAGAGATGAGTTTGGCTGACGAAGATATACTCGAATTGCTGGAGCAGGAAGAACAAAGGCTTCAGGACATGGCAGAGGCAGATCCTGTTAAAAGCCACATGGCCAGTAACGAAACAGCTAAACCGAGTATCGGCAACCCAGAACCTTTAAAATCCCTGGAAGAACTTTTGGCGGAACAGGAGTCAGACAAAGATTTCCTCAGCGATGAATCGGGTTATGAAGCCAACCTGAAAGAACTCGCCAAACTCAGAGAAGAAAGGAAGCAACAACTAGGCGAAAAGGATGCCAAGAAAAAGGAATATACCACCGCCCTGGCTGAGAAACGAACTTCTGTGTCCTATTCGCTTGTAGATCGGAACAATTATGAGCTCCCTCCACCTATATATACATGCATCAACGGAGGAAAGGTGGTGATCAATATTACGGTAGATGCCTTAGGAAACGTGGTCGAGGCAGAGTATAATCGCAATAGCTCCAGTACCGACGACTGGTGTTTGGTGAATAATGCGATTGAATATGCCCAAAGGGCTCAGTTCGACAGCTCGGATAAAAGCTCCCAGATCGGGACGATCACCTATTTATTCCAGGGGAAGTAACTCTAATAGTTCCTGCAGTGTACTGATACCTTTGTCGGTATTATACCAACGTTGAAGTTCCTCTCTGAATTCAGGCGTGAGTGCTCCATGCTCTTTTTTATATTCCCTGACCAGTTGTGCAGCTTTGCCAGGCCTGGGACCCCATGCTCCCAGGAGGATACCCGATTCACGATCTATGCTGATGAGTTTAGGGATTGATAAGGCGCCTTCTGTTCGAAATCGCTCCATCAAATCGAGGTGTTCATCGCGAAGTAATATCCCCAATTGAATATTGGGATTCAATTCTGCGATCTTGTTCATTACAGGAAGGGTCGGAGCTGCGTCACCACACCAGCTTTCTGTGAGCACCAACCAGTTTATTTTAAGGTCGATAGACTTTATCGAACCGATTGAAGCCTCAGAAAGACCAAAGGTCTTGTCCCAACGCTTCATCCTCCGGCTGTTTAGTACCGTATATTGAATCAGAGATTCTGTCTGCTGATGGCCCGTAGTTCTCCCTTCTTGGGCCATATGATCGGTCAGTTTTCTGAACGCCTGATAGGACATCGCCTGGCGTATTTTTTCATCTATAAGGGGTCCGATATCGGGGCTATTGCTGATATTAGTCGAATTCATAAAGCATTATCAATACCCTCCTTGGTCTGAAGGGTTGTTAAAAACTTACATATCTTTATAGAGATCAAATTTATGCGCTATGGCAATGCAAAAATGCGGTTGGTGTTTAGGCGATCCATTGTATGAAGCCTACCACGATAACGAATGGGGTGTGCCTGTAAGAGACGATGATACGCTGTTTGAATTCCTGATTTTAGAAACTTTTCAGGCGGGTTTGAGCTGGATCACCATTTTGAGAAAACGTGAGAATTTCAGAAAAGCCTTCGACAATTTTGATTACCATAAGATCGCTGCTTACCAGCAGCCAAAAATTGATGAACTCCTGCAAGACGCCGGCATTATAAGGAATCGGCTAAAAATACTGGCAACTATAAGCAATGCCAGGGCCTTTATTAAAATTCAGGAGGACCACAGTAGTTTCGGCGATTATATTTGGGCATTTGTAGATGGTAAACCCATCAAAAATTCGATTGAGAATTATCGGCAAGGACCCTCTAAAACCGAACTCTCCGATATCATAAGTAAAGATTTAAAAAAACGAGGTTTCAAATTTGTGGGCAGCACAGTCGTCTACGCTCATATGCAGGCCACCGGCATGGTAAATGATCACGAAATAAGTTGTTTTAGATATGATCAGATTTAGTCAAATTAGCATACTGTTTTTTCTTCTGGCGGCGATGACCTTACAAGGCCAGTACAAATATGAAAGGGAGCATCGGATCAAAAAGAGTCAGTTTCCGGAGCGATCAAAAAGCTTTATTGCAGATTATTTAAAAAATGCACGAAAGATCCGTTATTATCGTGAAACCGACAGTACTCGCACCAGTTATGAGGCTAAATTCAAGGTAGACCGATTACATTACAGTGTGGAGTTCAATCAAAGCGGCGATTTGGAGGACATTGAGATACTGATAAAAGAGGTGGATATCCCTAATGAAAGTATGGCTCTAATTACAAAGTTCATGGATTCTACTTTTAGCAAATACCGCCTTAGAAGAATACAACAACAGTACCGGGTGAAAGAGGGTGAATCTGTAGAGAAAACCCTAAAAAATGCCTTTCAGAATCTTTTGTTGCCCACCATACGCTACGAGATTATGGTATCGGGCAGGAAAGAGAATGGTTTCGAGGATTTCAAAGTCCTTTTTGATGCTGATGGCAATTTTATTACCATGAGAAAATCACTGCCGGCCAATTATGATCATATCCTCTATTAGAATATCGCTGTGTAGTCTGCTGCTTTTTCCCTTTCTATACATTTTGGCTCAGGAAGACGCGATCGTTTTCTGGCAGCCACTGTAAACGATAATTTACGATGTATACATGGACTATTGCCATAATTCTACCATTGTAAATCGGATTTTTTTACTGTAAAATGAAGATATAGACTTCTCCAGACGTCAGCTCGATCTGGTGCACTTTTCAAAATTGAAGATCAAAGACAACCAAAGTATTTCTTTGGTTTGATGTGGCGCAATTCTAGTGTTTTTGAAAATGACCAACTCAATGAATTTCGACTTACAGAACAGTATAATATTTCGAGCATACCACGAAACGTAAGATTCGGTCATCGGTTTAGGGCAGATTACACAAGGATAAACAGAACATATTCCTGTTCGAAACTGCCCTAAATTTTAGCTTGTAGGATTTCCAAATAGCATTCCCGGGTAATCTCCTCCGCTCCAAGGCTCTCAAGGTGTTTGGTATGTAGCTGGCAATCGATAAGCTTGTAGCCTTTTTCTTCCAATTCTCTGGCTATCTCAATAAGCGCAAATTTGGAAGCATTGTCCACTAGGCTGAACATGCTTTCGCCGCAAAAGACATGACCAAGATCTACTCCATAAAGGCCCCCGACAAACTCCTCCTCCTGCCATACTTCATAAGAAATCGCATATCCCATGTCATGGAGTTCTGTATAGGCTTTTTTCATCGCCTCTGTAATCCAGGTACCTTCCTGGTCCTTCCTGCGGACCTTTGCACATTCCTCAATTACCCGTTCAAAACAACGGTTTTTGGTAAGGCTAAAATGACCTTTCTGCATCACTTTACGCATACTCCTTGATACTTTTATCTTTTTGGGAAAAAGGACCATCCTCGGATCTGGAGACCACCATAGGATCAGGGAGTCTTCATTGAACCATGGAAAAATACCACTTGAATATGCAAGAAGTAGTCGATCTGGCGACAGGTCACCCCCGACGGCCAACAGACCCTCTGCACTGGCCTGATGTATAGGTGGAAATTCTAACTTTTCAGTTAGGAAAGTGATCGTATTTTTCTGCTTTTCCAAGTGTCTTATTTTACAACAAAAATACAAAACCTGCTTATACCAGCAGTAAACCCGTGATATACACCAGGGTACCTACAAACATAAACATTAGTGTATAGGGCAGAATTTCCTTGGCTTTCAATTTGGTAATCCCCAGAAGTGGCAATGCCCAAAACGGCTGTAGCATATTAGTAATCTGATCACCGTAGGCTAGAGCCATCACAGCTTTAGACAGCGGAACATTTAACCGGAGCGCCGATTCTAAAACAAGTGGGCCCTGCACGGCCCATTGACCCCCTCCGCTGGGGACAAAGATATTGACCAGCCCACCACTCAGGAAAGTAAATATGGGCATTGTGGTCTCGTTGGAAATGGAAATAAAAAAATCTGATATCCCACTGATCATACCACTGTTTCCCATAATCCCCATAATACCGAAATATAATGGAAACTGAATGAGAATACCTGAAGTATCCCCTATCGCTTCTTCGATGGCCAGCAAAAAATTTCTAAAATTTCCGTGAAGGATAAGGGCCAGTCCCAACATAAAAAGATTTAACATATTGGGGGTGATATTCAGGCTGATGATCATTGCGGAATAGCGCAGACCGAAAACCAATAGAATGAGTATCCCAACCGACGTGGATAAAAGCATTGAGCGATCTAATTTTTCCGCTCCGCTGGGAACCTCATCCTGGTGATCTTTGAATTTGAAAGTTGTGAGTTCGAGTTTTGTAGGTTGGACGATCTTACCAAGGCGATGGGCCAAAAGCGATACCAGGAGCACAACAATCACAAATATGAGAAGGTTCCAACTGCTAAAAACAGTTTCAGAAGAAGGGATGTATTCCGGTAGTCTGGAAATTAACTCAGGGCTTCCAAAGGCTGCCATAAGCTCCTTAAGATGTCCCTGCTCCGATACTTTGATAGGTGCAGAACCACTGATACCGCCATGCCAGACCATAAGTCCGGTGTAACCAGCAGCCCCTATCAAAGGATAATTCAAAGGTATATCTCGTGCCTGGGCATATTCGGCAACCTTTCTGGCCAGTAAAGCCCCAAAAATAAGTCCCAATCCCCAGTTAAAAAATGAGACGATCATCGTTGTGGAGGCTACGATTACAGCAGCATCAGCGGTGCCTTTTACAAAGTGACTAAGCCGGTGGATGAGTTTTTCCATCGGTTTGCTCAACACCAGCACATGTCCAAGTACCAGAATAAGCATCATCTGGTAGGCAAATACCAAAAGGCCGGTATTCCATATACCTTCTTCCCAAAAACCAATAATGGTTACAAAGCGATTTTCATCCTCCGGAAGGTCAGCAAATGCCAATGCCAGGAGGACCGTTAAAACGGTGAGTAAAATGGCAATGGTGAAGGGTGAGGGCAGGTACCTCCTAAAAAGGGTTTCTATGAATCTTGTTAGCCTCACAACCTCATCGTTTGATTCTTACGCTGTTTACTTAAAATAGTGGTAAACAGGGTTTGGTACAGCCCAAATTTCTCGATTCTTAATCAAAAAGGAAGGTCGTCATAGTCCTCTTCCTTGAGCTCCTCGGCAGGTTCAAATGCCTCCATTGGAGGAGTAGGTGGTGCTTCGGAACCTTCCGTCTGTTCAAGCGCCTCAATCCGCCATCCCTGGATAGAATTGAAATATTTGGTTTCTCCCTGCGGGCTATTCCATTCACGGCCCCTGAGATTGATACTTACCTTTACTTTTTGTCCGACACTAAAATTTTGCAAAAGATCTGTTTTGTCTTGCACAAATTCTACAAGGAGATGCTGCGGGTATTGTTCCTCCGTTGTCAGAACCATTTCTCTTTTTCTAAAACCGTTATTGCCATAGGTTTTAGTTTCGTCTATTAATTTAATCGTACCCTGAATTTCCATTACTTCATAAATTTTAATGGGGTTAATATAACTAATTAGTAGGGAGACCCAAGAGGTAGGTTCCCAATTTCTTTCCATTTTTTTTTACGGCTCTTCTCAGTGACTTTGGGAACCAGCCCAAGTCTTCTAATTCGAATAATTGGATTCTTTTCATTCCAAGTTCTCAAAGCGTGTCGGCAGCCAATAGTACTTTCCAGGCCGAGTCAATATCTTTAGAGGCCAGATATTCCCGGGCTTTTTGATGTATCCTATCGATATCATCTGAACTGATAATAGCACGTATCTCAATATTTTCTTTCAAAAATGCCTCCACCGAATCCGAATCGGGAATTGCTTCGATATTCCCCAGCATACCAAGGTCATTTCCGGTGAGTACCTTACTGAAGCGGATTGTATCCGGGATACGGTCAACTCCTATACCCAGGGATGATAAGGGTTTTGGCACCTCAAACATTCCAGTTTGGGCCCGTGAATACCAATTGCCCCCCATGCGGGCTACCTGGTCTATTTTAAATTGATCGATATTCCCGTCCTTATCGAGCATGGCAGTGTCTATATGGATTCTCAATACCTCTGAGAAGATAAGGTTTCCCGCACCACCATCCTCTCCCAGAGATTCTACCTTGGTCACCTTACATTCGAATTGGACCGGTGATTCACCTACCCTGAAGGGTTTTACTAGATCCGACTTCACCATGGTCAGCCCGGCTTTAACAAATTCATTTTCGCCCTTTTGATATTCGGTGCTCGCCAATGACATTTGTTGTACCATCCTATAATTAACGATGTTGATCACTACTTCCCTGGTTTCATGTACATTCTCCAGGGTGTGTTTGATGGTATTATTGCGGACCCTCCTTGCCGGTGAAAAGATCATAACAGGTGGGTTGGCGCTAAACACATTAAAAAAACTAAAAGGGGAAAGATTAGGACGCCCCTGCCGATCTACAGTGCTCGCAAAAGCGATGGGTCTGGGCCCTACAGCGCCCAGCAAATAGGCGTGTAACCGAGGGGTGGGAATGTCTTTAGTATTGATGGAAACAACTTTGTTCATAGGGCCATAAAGGTACGTAAAATGGAAGCTAAATACTGCATGTGAAGCAATGCTAAATACAACATTATATATCAAATTGAGTTATCTTTAGCATCAAGCAAATACCGGATGAACTTTAATCCAAAGAAGAAGACTTCAAACATTGTTTTGCTGATCGCGTCGTTTGTAATCGTGAGCTTGATCCTTTGGAACACCAATAGCTTTTTCAAAAAATTCAAGGAGGAAGAGCGTTATAAAATGGAGATATGGGCGACAGCGCAAACCGAGTTTCTCTCTTTGCCGGCAGATGCTGATCCCGGTAATCTTCCTCTGAAGGTATTTCAGAACAATACCTCTACCCCCATGATTTTGGTGAACCGGGATGGTTCTATGAAAACCAACAATATCCCTGATGAACTTTCGGAAGACACCTTATATCTTCAAAAGAAAATGAAACAATTCCGGAGTGAAAACCGGCCTATCGTCATGGAAGACAAAGGGGAACATCTGGCCACTTTATATTATGGAAATTCCGAGGTACTCAATAAGCTAAAATACTACCCGATCGCCCTGTTGCTGATTATTTTCCTTTTCGGAGCAGTGATCTTTTTCTTCTTTAAGACGAATAAAGCTTCCGAGCAGAATAAACTCTGGGCGGGCATGGCGAAAGAAACCGCTCATCAAATAGGCACGCCACTGACATCTCTTTTAGGGTGGAATGAGTTATTAAAAGCTGAAAAGATAAATAAGGATATCACCCGTGAAATAGAGAAAGATATCAATCGTCTTGAAACCATTACCGAACGATTCTCGAAAATCGGATCTCTACCCATTCTCACCCCCCTGGATATAGTTGAAGAAACCCGAAACGCATTCGAATATCTTAAACTGAGAAGCTCAAAGCTAATCCACTTTACTTTTCAATCTGAGGTAGGCAAAACGACCGTGATGTTAAACCGGTCTCTATATCACTGGACTATAGAGAACCTCGTTAAAAACGGTATCGACGCCATGAAGGGTAAAGGCAACATATCCATTGAGATTCTGCCTATGGGTAAATATGTCAATATTCTGGTTTCCGATACAGGGCAGGGGATCCCGAAAGGAAATTTCAATACTATATTCAATCCGGGCTTCACTTCCAAAAAAAGAGGATGGGGTTTAGGACTGTCGTTGGTGAAACGTATCGTGGAGGAATATCACCAGGGTAAGATAAAAGTATTATCCTCCACTAAGGAAGGAACCATAATGCAAATATCTCTTAGAGTAAATCACTAGTTATGGCAAAAGAAAAGCTTGAAATTATAAAGGAATCGGTGATTACCAACAATTGCCCGGAATGTTTTAATCAGGATATGACCCTGAGTTTTTTCCAGAAACATTTGTATAGTAAATTTTACCACAGGGTTACCGACGTAGTAGAACACCAGATCAGATGCAATAAGTGCAATTCTATAATCTATCCGGTGAAATGGACCGAAGACATTGAACGTATTTTCGAATACTACCAGAAGACTGTAGAACCAAAGGCTTCAAAAACAAGTTTTACCTTATTTTTTTACGCGCTAATTTTGGTACTGATCGCATTAATAGCTGCCGGGTTCTACCTGTATTTAAATGGAATTATACAATTTTAGATCGAATCTTCTCTGCGATAGATTCAAACTCTTCTTTTGAAAGCGTTTCCTTATGCTGAAAAGTAGCATTCTCCATAGAATGAAGTGGGATCAGGTGAACGTGAACATGAGGGACTTCCAGACCAATCACTGTCATACCTACCCGATTGCAGGGTATTGCTGCCTCTATAGCCTTGGCTATTTTTCGTGAGAAGGTCATCAGCCCCATATAGGTTTCTTCATCCAGATCAAAAATTTTGTCCATTTCATTTTTAGGCACACAGAGCGTATGACCTTTGGAATTCGGGTTGATGTCTAGAAAGGCAAAAAAATCAGCATCTTCTGCGATTTTGTAGCATGGAATCTCTCCATCGATAATTCTGGTAAATAAGCTGGGCATGGTCCTCGGCTAGGTTTTGGTTAATTTATTCACGACTGATCTCAAGTATGTCGAACTTTAGCTTGCCATTGGGTACTTCAATTTCTGCTACGTCGCCCACTTCTTTTCCCAAAAGTCCTTTACCTATAGGTGAAGTAACCGATATTTTACCTGCCTTCAGATCAGCCTCACTTTCCGAAACAAGTGTATAGGACATTTCCATGCCATTTTGCTGATTTTTAAGCTTCACAGTCGACAGTACCAAAACCTTGGTGGTGTCTAATTGAGACTCATCTATTAGTCTTGCATTGGCCACTACTTCTTCAAGCTTCGATATTTTCAGCTCTAAAAGGCCCTGTGCTTCTTTCGCGGCATCGTACTCGGCATTTTCCGATAAATCGCCCTTGTCCCTGGCATCTGCAATGGCCTGAGACGCCTTTGGCCGCTCTACGTCACGGAGATGATTGAGTTCATCTTTTAAGTTCTGTAATCCTTCCTCCGTGTAATAAGAAATATTACTCATAACTTCACGCTTTTAATGTTTCCGATAGGAAACGGCTGGATCAGCCTTATGGGTCCGACCCATTGTCTTGTTCAACACAACGCTTAAAGGATCGTAACTTATTTATTCTAAATAATTTAGGAAAAATAGCGTTTTGTTGGAGTGGTACTAATAGCAAAATCCCCTTTTTTAAAGAGGATTTAACGCAAATATACATAAATTTTACTCAAATTTGACCAGAATTACACCGATATCATGAGATTCCCGATACGATTTAGCACGCTGATACTGTTCCTTACGGCCCTGTCTTGTTCCAATGATGAAGGCAGCAGAAATCCTTTTCTGGCAGATGTTAAATTCAATTTTGAGGTCAATCTTAACTTACCACTCTACAGCCCGTTGACCAATATTGGTAATGCTGTTTTAGTTGAAAGCCAGGGGGTAGGTGTCAGGGGTGTTTATGTAGTAAATACAGGTTTTGATCTATTCAGGGCCTTTGAAGCCAGTTGTCCCAATCATGCACCAAGTTCATGTTCCACGATGGAATCCAATGGTCAGGTAGCTACCTGCAATTGCGAAGAATTTGAATACAACTTGCTTACGGGTCAGCAACTCAACCGTCCGGACGATGGAGAGCGTTATTATGATATGCTAGAATACCGGGCAGTTAAAAGTGGGGGTTCCGTACTGATAAGCAATTAATCAAATGAACGTAGATCTGGATCTCTATAATTTTTCCGGGCATCATCTGAGTTAAAAATATCATCGACCTATCCTAGGCCTGGCTCTGACCTAAATTTAAGAGCTAAAATTCTATAGTTGCCCCCAGCAGGAAATTAATCCCTGCCTGTGGGTAGTATCCTGCTCCTTCTATAGTGGTGATTGTACCGGGATTGGAAAAATCGTCATCGAATGTAAAGAAATAACCATTGGACACATATTTAGCATCAAATATGTTGTTGACCAGGCCCGATAGAATTATACTTTTCAAGAACCCCCTAGTTTTTATCTGGTATTGAATGTTGAGGTCGGTTTGTGAATACGCTGCCAGTTTTGAATTCTCCGAATCGATATTGCCCATAAATTGCTCCCCCACATATTTTGTCAGTAGTGAAATTTGCAAATCTTCCATTGGGAGTAAGGTCAGGATATTGCCGGCGACAACGGAAGGTGAGTAGGCAATGTTGGTATCTCCCAGGTTTTGCAGCACACCATCGCGCTGAAAAAGAAAGTCCAAATTACGATTTACACTGAGGGCCAGGTTCGGTTGCCATATAAATTTACTACCGAAAGAAAATCGTCCATCGATCTCCAGCCCAAGCCTGTAGCTATCTCCTACATTGGCCCTTAAAGGTGCTCCCACATCGTTCAGTTCCCCGGTAAGTACAAGCTGGTCTTTATACCTCATATAATACAGGTTCGTGTTTATGCTGCTTTTCGATTTGGTATATCGCCAACCCAATTCAAAATCATTTAGTTTTTCCGGTTTGGGGCTTCCGCTTTCATAGTCATTCCTGTTGGGCTCCCTTTGGGCGATTGCATAGGAAAAATAGAAGCTACTTAAGGGGTTGAGGTTAAATGTTATTCCTGCTTTTGGGTTAAAAAAATTAAACGTATCATCTACCAAGCCGGTATCCTCTCCATTGGCGGTATAAGCAACCGTCCTGAATTGCAGATCGCCAAAAAACCGCCACTTCTTTTTCAGTACATAGCTTGCTTTGGCAAATATGTTGAAATCGGTTTTTTGCGAATCATCGTCATAGTATCGATCTCTTATATCCGTATCTCCGGCAAAACGCGCCCAGATGATCTCGCCAAAATGATCGCCAAGGTAATTGTTCCAACCTCCTCCGAGAATAAAATCCCATTGATCTGCGGCATATAGTGCGGAAAAGACGGTTCCATAAAAATCATTGTCGAGCCACCTGCGCCTGATCAGATCCGTACTCGTAACGAGTTCCCCTTCCACCTCAAAAGGTGTTATACCATAGGTTTCAAAATCATCTTCTTCACGGTACTGCTCAAAAAATCCCCTGCCGTAAGTATAATGGAAGGCAAGGTTTGCTTTCCAGCGCTCCGATAGCACCTGACTCCAGTGGAGTTGAAAATGGTCTTGTTTATAGTTATCGACCTCGTTGTCGTAAAACCTGATCCCGCCATCCTGGTCTGTGTACAATCCTGCCGGATTAAAGGTCCGGTCACTTTGAAGGGTCTCCGCATCGATACCGAACCAGGATTGGTAGGTAGTTTCATGTCCTCCGAACAGCAGTGCTTTAACCAGTGTTTTATCGGTGGCATAAGCGCCCTGAAGAAAGTAGGATTCCAACTCAGAAGAGGCCCGGTCTATATACCCATCAGAGGTAATTCTGGAAAGTCGTCCGGCTAATTCAAATTTTTCGCTCAGCAATCCTGTACTGAATTTCACATTGGCCCTGAAGGTATTAAAGCTGCCAAAAGAAGAAGAAATTTGTCCATAGGCGTTCTTAGAAACCCCATCTGTCAATAAATTAAGACTGGCACCAAAAGCCCCTGCTCCATTGGTTGAGGTGCCAACACCCCGCTGCAATTGTAGGTTTTGGGTGGAAGATGCAAAGTCGGGCATATTCACCCAAAATGTTCCCTGAGATTCCGAATCATTATAGGGAATACCATTTATAGTGACATTTACGCGGGTAGCATCACTCCCCCGGACACGTATCCCCGTATAGCCTATTCCTGCGCCTGCATCGGAGGTTGTAACGACAGCTGGAAGAAAATTCATCAGTATCGGGATATCCTGTCCAAGATTTCTGGGACTTATCTCCTCCTTGGTAAGATCGCTAAAAGTCAGGGGTAATTCTTTGGTTGCCCTTAGTGCTGATACCAGCACTTCATCCAGAACGATCTCTTTACTCTCCAGGCTGTCGGGTGAGACTTCTTGTCCGCGGGCAATTAAAGCAAAAAAGCCTGTTAGGAGAATTGGGATAATTCTTTTCATTCGTAACCATTTTACGAATAAAAGGGGTAATTATTCTTTATGTTTGCTATTTAGGCGAAATGTGTTCCGCCACCCATGGGAAAGATGTCACCGGAACGGAATCCTACGTTTCCGGCTTTTCATCTCGTGGCTAATGAACGGAAATTTAACCCCCCAGTTGCCATCCCTCGGCGGCATTACCCGCCCAGGTTCAATGGGTTTAATCTCAGCCTCTTTATCCCGATAACGAAAAAGGATTCGTCGATCAACAAAAAAGCACCCCTTTGAGATGGAACAAAAGTAAGTCAGGAATCTGAGAATTCATAGCCCTGATGAAGATGGTTATAAACAAAGTTAATTATGGAGGTATCACCAAGGATTCAGCTTTCTGGCTGATGTTGCGATTTCAGCAGGTCATTAACAGATTTAACCGGGTTAAAAGTGATGAGAGGGACCTCCACAAAGATCGAATTCCAGTAGGCCATCGCCCCATTCCAAAGACCGGGTAATTCGAGTGCTTTCAGTGCTTTTCCGTCCTTGGTTTTTTTCGAGATAAACCCTTGTCGCTGATCCACAAAATTGAGAAGGTTGAATTTCTCCCCTCTGTAGTTCCTGACCCCACAGACGATATCCACAGGATTAAAATGAGTAGAATTCTCAAAAATATCTGACTGTCCAGCATCCTTGCTGTCTACCTGTGCCGATTCGATGATTTGAAGGGAAACATGTCCCTGGGGATCGACAACCCAGAAGGGGCCTCCACCTGGTTCTCCCTGGTTTTTGACCATCCCGCAAACTCTGATCGGTCGGTTGATCTTATCCTTAAGGATTTCGATCTGTTCGGCAATACTGTATGAGTCGTAATTTTCCGGTAATCGGACATTTAGTTCGCGGAATAAAAATTCACGAATTTCTATGAGTTGCTCGGTCAATAAATCTTCCATATGCAGAATTTTGGCATATTGAAATACTTTTTGCTGTTTTTGAATGAGCAACCCTGCCAGCATCTCTTTATTGAAAGCGATTTCTTCAGCATAACTATCCACCACCACATTATCGATATTCTTGATAAAGATAATATCGGCGTCCTGGTCATTAAGATTTTCTATTAGTGCCCCATGGCCGCCTGGCCTGAACAGAAGACTTCCGTCAAGTTCCCTAAAGAGCGTATTTTCTTCGGTTACCGCAACTGTATCGGTCGAAGGTTTCTGTTGAGAAAAGTTTACGATATATTCTGTATTCGTATTGCGGCTTAATCTTCCTTTGATCTCCTGATAATGGTCGTGGAACATCGTTTCGTGTTGTTCTGATACTGTAAAGTGCAATCGGGCGATATTATTCGAACTGCCATAAAGGGCTCCTTCTTTAAGGTGTTCCTCAAAAGCAGTGACTACACGCCCGCGGTAATTATGAAATGGCAGCAATCCTTTCGGATAAAAATCGAAATGCAATTTATCTTTATCGAGCATTTCATGGATAAAAGCCAGCAATTTCTCGTCTTTGGTGCCTTTAATGCGTTCCTGTATTTCAGGATAAAAGGGGAAATTTTTCAGTCCATTGTAAAACTGCTCAATATCTTTATTGGCCTTGCCGGCCAAAAAAGAGGCGAGATCTTCTTTTTCAGGATCGAATGATTCCAGAAATCCGAAGAGGGACTTGAACATCCTTGAAGCTGCCCCGGAAGCCGGTACAAATTTCAGAAGTTTATAGCGCTCCCGATTGGCATCGTAAAGTTTTACAAGCTTGGTTTTCTGAGTTTTGGTGAACTTACGGATACCATCGCCAGCCACCGCAGGACGGTCGAGTTTAATATTGGGGATCCCTTCTTCAAATATTCGGATCTGGTCCAGTACTTTTTCTTCACTGATCCCTTTTGAGAATAATTGTTTGAGATCTTTTTCGGAAAAATTCGTCATCTGTTCAAGAGCTTATCGATGTGTAAAATGGCTGTTTTTAAGCGCGCGTACTGGTCTCCTCTTAAGATAGCAAAATCTCGCTGATATTTTTCAAGTGCTGATTTAAAATACACGAACATATGTTCTCTCTCGTCGGGTTTATCACGAAGATCGTCTTTTTCCCATGGGATATCAATATCGGTAAGCAAATACAGATCATATTGATTTTCGAGCGCATACTTTTCCAGCAAGGGATCGCAGGACCCTACGTAATAGGCCTCTGAGTATACCTTGGTCTCCAATAGATCGGTATCGCAAATCAGTAATTTATCGGCTTTTTCCGATAGCTGATTTTCCAGTCGTATCTGGCCCTTGGCTATCGGAAGCAGATCATGAGGCTCACAGGTTTTTTGTTCCCTGTCCCATTTCTCCTGTAGATATTCGCGTGCGTATTCAGGAACCCATTCCGTATTATAATGAGCCGCTAATTGTTTTGCCAGTGTCGTCTTTCCAGTAGACTCAGGGCCAAATACCACTATTTTAATAAGGTCTGTGGGCTTTTGTTTAAGTTTTTCTTCCATGCAAGGTATCCAAAGATTGCGATTAGGGTAAACAGCAAATACTGAAACGAGGTAAAAATAAGTCCTTTGAACAAATACAGAGGTATGGAAATAACATCTCCTATGATCCAAAAGGTCCAATTTTCCAACTTTTTTTTAGCCATTAGCCACATCCCGACAAAAAATATAGCGGTCGTTAACGTATCCACATAGGCGGTCCAATTGTTGAATTTGTCGAACCAAATATACACTCCAGTCACAAATGCCACAGTCAGCAGAAATAACAAAAGTGAATAGCCTTTTTCCTTATAGCTTGTCCTGGTTATAGGAATAAAATGAGTTGCATCTACCTTTCGAGTCCAGAGATACCAGCCGTAAATACTCATAGAGAAGTAGTAGGCATTGATCAGCATATCGCCCAATAGTCCAAATATCCAAAGGATATAGACAAAAATAGCTGTCGAAATAATCCCGGTGGGAAATACAAGAATATTCTCCCTTTTGGCATACCAGACACTGAGAAAACCAAAGATCACCGCAATCAATTCCAAAACCACAAGATAGGACGGAATACCATCATACTGGCTGAAAAGCCAATCAAAAATGTGGCTCATAATCGCTTCTATTCGTCTTTACCAGTTTTATATAAAACAGGCCCTGTTCTAATTCTTCCAGGCTTTTTCTAATTTCCCTTTGAAGCGTATCCATCACCTGGTCAAATTCGCCATATACCTGTGTGCTCAGAGGGTTTTCCAATACAGTCAGGTCCGATGCCCTTAAGTTTTTGATAAATCGGATGATATGCTGCTCAAAATCGTCCTGCAGCGGGCTAAATGTTAATTCCACAGAAATCTCCATAGTCTATCAGTCTTTTAAGGCATAAACACAACTAAATCCCTCAAACTCGAGATGTGAGATTCGGAATGTCGCGTAAAAATCTCCGAATTCAATCTCCCCTTTAAACCACTCTTTTTTATCGAATTTCTCTTCGATATAAATGTTTTTAAAAAAGCTGAGGCCCTGAAGTGCACAAATCTTGTAAAGCGATTCTTTGGCTCCCCATATTTTGGTTAGTTTTTTTATGAGTTGCTCTTGAGAAACATCGTCCTGCCCGGTATCAAAGGAGGTAAACTTACGCGCTATCCGGATAATTTTATCTCTCTGTTTTTCGATATCGATACCCACGCGCTGTTGACGGCTTATGATAATACCTGTAAAAATATATGAATGAGTGATGGAGATATGATTTCCATCACAAAGATGAGGTTTGCCAATTTCGTCGTAATATAAATCCTTATCCTGATACCCCTCCTGTTGCATAAGATGCCTGATACTCAAAAATCCCTTCCTATGCAATACAGATCGCATGCCGCTCATCCTCCTGTTGCAACTTTCCGTCAGGACGATCCCTTGGGCAAGTTCTTCCTCGCTCTCGGTGATTTTCCAAATATGCAGCACTACATCGGCTGAAATGTGAATAGTTTTATAAAGAGGCATGGGATTTTTAAGGTTATCATTACCTTTGCAAAACACTGAATGCAGTGGTTACAACGAAACGAATGTAAAAATAAAAAAGTTATGCGTACCAAAACGGTCCCTTATGTACCTTTTAAAGTGAAAGACATTTCCCTGGCAGACTGGGGACGAAAAGAAATCGAATTGGCCGAGGCAGAAATGCCTGGTTTAATGGCACTGCGTGAAGAGTACCATGAGATTCAGCCCTTGAAGGGTGCCCGTATAGCCGGGTGTCTTCATATGACCATACAGACGGCGGTTCTAATTGAGACTCTCGTGGCTTTAGGTGCTGAAGTAACCTGGAGTTCCTGTAATATATTTTCAACTCAGGACCATGCGGCGGCAGCCATCGCAGCTGCCGGTATCCCGGTATATGCCTGGAAAGGGATGACCGAGGAAGAGTTCGATTGGTGTATAGAACAGACGCTTTTCTTTGGCGAAGAGCGGGAGCCACTGAATATGATTCTGGACGACGGGGGTGACCTCACGAATATGGTCCTGGATCAGTATCCCGAACTCACTGTTGGCATCAGAGGTCTTTCGGAAGAGACGACCACTGGTGTTCACCGACTTTACGAGCGTTTTAAAAATGGGGTGCTTCCCATGCCGGCCATCAATGTCAACGATTCGGTGACCAAGTCTAAATTCGACAATAAGTATGGTTGTAAGGAAAGCGCTGTGGATGCGGTCAGACGTGCTACTGACACCATGTTGGCAGGTAAAAAAGTAGTTGTTGCAGGTTACGGTGACGTTGGTAAAGGTACAGTTGCTTCCTTCAGGGGAGCAGGAGCCATAGTTACCGTTACAGAAATCGACCCTATCTGTGCGCTTCAGGCCTGTATGGACGGCTACGAAGTGAAAAGGCTTGAGAATGTGATCAGCGAAGCAGATGTGGTGGTTACCGCAACGGGCAATAAAGATATTCTACGCGAAGATCACTTTAGAAAGATGCGCGATAAGGTGATCGTTTGTAATATCGGCCACTTTGACAATGAAATTGATATGGCATGGCTAAACCAGAATTTTGGTCATACCAAAGACGAAATAAAACCTCAGGTAGACAAGTATACCATAGATGGAAAGGACATCATTGTGCTGGCAGAGGGTCGTTTGGTAAACCTTGGTTGTGCCACTGGGCATCCGAGTTTTGTTATGAGTAATTCATTTACCAATCAAACGCTCGCCCAAATAGAACTTTGGAATAACAGTGATCATTATGAAAACAAGGTCTATATGTTGCCCAAACATCTCGATGAGAAAGTTGCCAGGCTCCATCTCGGACGACTCGATGCAGAATTGACCGAACTAAATGAGGATCAGGCAGAGTATATTGGGGTAAAAGTTAAAGGTCCTTTTAAACCTGATTATTACCGGTACTAATAGTTCCTGATACCAATAAATAAAAATCCCCGGGTGTTCAACCCGGGGGTTATTTTTTAAAATCGGTTTATCTTTGCAGAGTACAAAAATCGTTATATGACACTATTCGTGGACATGGATGAGGTGATCGCCGATACCTATTGGGCACACATAGAGCTGTACAACCAGGAATTCGGTGAACAACTCACACTGGAGGAATGTTATGGTAAAGAAGTTTGGCAATGTGTACCTCAAGAAAGGCAGGAGAGTGTTAGAAAGCACGCTACTCGCAACGGGTTCTTCAGCATGCTAAAACCCATTGAGGGAAGCCAGCAAATCCTCGAACAGCTCGTTAAGCACTATGACCTATATATCGCTTCTGCCGCCATGCAGTATCCCAATTCGTTAAAAGAGAAATCGGATTGGCTCGATGACTTTTTCCCTTTTATCAATTGGAAGAACAGGATCCTTTGTGGAGACAAGCATATTTTAAAAGGAGATATCTTAATTGACGATCGCAGTTATAATCTAAAGAATTTCAATGGGAGATCGCTTCTTTTCACCTCCCCACATAATGTTCATTCGAATGGTTTTGAAAGGGTGAACAGCTGGCATGAAGTTGCAGGGAAATTGATTTGACCATCTTACCAAGACCAGTAGTGCCTTACATGGAATCTTAAAGTAGAACTATAAAAAAACCCCGGAAATACCGGGGTATATTTTCTTCAAAAACTTTGGGTTTATACTTTGAAAGGATCGATGGAAACATAAGATTTCCCGCTCACTTTCTTATCAAAACGAACTATCCCATCGACCTTGGCGTGCAAACTGTGGTCTTTCCCGGCATAAACATTATCGCCAGGATTATGTTTTGTGCCTCTTTGCCTTACGATAATATTACCAGCTAGGGCAGCCTGACCTCCAAATATTTTTACTCCGAGTCGTTTCGATTCGGATTCTCTTCCGTTTTTAGAACTACCTACACCTTTCTTATGTGCCATGATGTACTGTTTTTAAAATTTCTTATTTGCTCAGCGCCTTTATCAAATCTGCTTTCTTCATAGAGGAGATTCCTGTAATCCCTTTGGCTTTTGCCATTTCCTTTAATTCTGCTACCGTTTTAGCCGAAAGATTTTCTGCTGGTTTGGCAACTGCTTTTTTTGGAGTGGTCTTTTTAGCAGTTGTGGTTTCCTTTTTAGGCGTACTAACCTTTTTATCAGTGGCAGCCGCTTTTGGTGTGGCAGCCTTGGGTTTTGATACTGCAGTTTTTTTAGCGCCTTTCGCAACTATACCTTCGATCATTAATTCGGTCAGATATTGCCTGTGACCATTTTTCTTTTGGTATCCTTTGCGCCTTTTTTTCTTGAAGACGATTACTTTATCGCCTTTCAAATGTTTTACGACTTTAGCTTCAACAGAGGCTCCGTCTATAGCCGGGGCGCCAACAGTGATGTTTTTACCTTCTTCGAGCAGGAGAACATTGTGAAAACTAACTTTTTTCCCTTCTTCTTCCTGCAAGCGGTGTACATACACTTTCTGGTCTTTTGCAACTTTAAATTGCTGCCCTGCTATCTCTACAATTGCGTACATAGCATGAATTTATTAATAAATTTTTTCCTCGCCCTTTTTATAAAGGCGGGTGCAAATATAATGCTTAAAAACGATTCTGCAAGCTTAAGGCACTGCTTTTTAACCCTGATTCTTCTTAGGATTATTGGAGCTTTTAAAAAGTTGCATAAAGGAGAGCGTAAGTACCAAAGTAGTGGCAAAACCCATAATCGCCACAGTAAAGAATAAGATGGCTTCAAAATTACTTAAATCCTTAAACCAAGCGCTCGAAAGCGCAGGTAGGAATTCTTTATCGATCTCAGTGGAATAAAGTGCGAAAAAGATGGTGAATATAATAGTAGCCATAAAGCCGGTAACAATGCCAGTTTTAAACCCACGGCCATAATCGAATGTGTCGCCCTCAGCCAATCTGAAATATTTTATGGCTTCGTAGATCCCAAAACCTGTGATCACGCCATTAAAAAGACTAAAAAATACATTGGTATGCAGGCCAAAGAGCGATAAAATCAGGAAATATGCAATAAGGCTACCGCTAGTGGCTATACCAAAACGTATCGGAAGGGCAAAACGCATCATAGACAAAGTTTTTTCTGAGGTTTCTTTAAAGTTAGTAATATTGGCTTATTATCCCATAAATTCTTGTTAAAGAATCTGTTTAAACCCACAGCAGCTCCTAAAAATTTATAATCTTGCAGCATCTGATTTTGAGATTTATTACCCCTTACAAATTATATAATACCAAACATATGAAGATAGGAAAATTTGCCATTTTGACTTTGCTGCTGATGGGATGGCATACAGGAATTCTGTCCCAGGAAGTAGTCTTTGAGGAATATAACCTTGACAATGGTCTACATGTTATACTCCACCAGGATAACAGTGCACCTGTAGTCAATATTTCAGTGGCCTACCACGTGGGTGCAAAAAATGAAGATCCAAACAAAACCGGCTTTGCCCATTTTTTCGAACACCTTCTTTTCGAGGGAAGTAAAAATATTGCAAGAGGTGAATGGGATAAGATCGTTAGTTCTAATGGTGGTAGTGATAACGCCACGACCAATCAGGACAGAACACTCTACTATGTCACCCTGCCGTCGAATACGATGGAGGTTGGGTTATGGATGGAATCTGAACGACTAATGCATCCTGTTATCAACCAGGTTGGAGTGGATGTTCAGAGTGAGGTAGTTCAGGAAGAGCGACGTTTACGGGTCGATAATGCCCCTTACGGACGATGGCAGGAGCAAATGTTCAAGCATTTGTTTAAAGAACATCCCTACCGGTGGACTACCATTGGTTCCATGGAACATCTGGCCAGTGCCACCCTTGATGATTTTAAGGCCTTCAATCAAAAATTCTATGTGCCCAATAACGCTGTCCTTGTAGTAGCTGGCGACATTGATACCGATCGGACAAAAAAGCTTATCGAAGCCTATTTCGGTCCTATAGAACGAGGTGCAGAAATCGAAAGAAAAACCTATAAGGAAGCCCCTATTAAGGGACCGCTAAAAGCCAAATTCCATGACGCTAATATCCAGATTCCGGCTATTTTCCTAGGCTACCGTACCCCTTCTCAAAGCGAGAGAGATGCCTATGTTCTCGATATGATTTCTACCTATCTGAGCGATGGGAAGAGTTCCAAACTCTATAAAAAAATGGTCGATGAACAAAAAACAGCACTAACGGTCTTTGCCTTTAATGTAAGCCAGGAAGATTACGGAGCTTATGTGGTAGGTGGTCTTCCGGTGGGAGAGAATCCCCTAGAAAGCCTGGTGGGCCAAATAGATGAAGAAATAACGAAAATGCAAATGGAACTGATTTCTGAACGCGATTTTGAAAAGCTCCAAAACAAATTTGAGAATCGTTTTGTTAATGCGAACAGCAGTCTGGCAGGAATTGCAAGTTCCCTCACCAATTATTACCTGCTTTATGGGAATACCAACCTGATCAATGAGGAGATCGATATTTATCGGTCCATAACCCGTGAGGAAATATTGGAGGTAGCTAAAAAATACCTGAATCCCAATCAAAGGGTGGTACTGGAATATTTACCAGAATCTGCCACCGCAAACTAAAACGCCATGAGAAAATCTGTAATATATTTCCTGGTCATCTTAACGAGCCTTCACTTATCGGCCCAGATAGACCGCAGTAAAGTGCCAGGTGCAGGCCCGGCTCCTAAAATTAACCTGGAGGTACCCCAATCTTTTCAAATGCCGAACGGATTAAAGGTATTGGTCGTGGAAAACAATAAACTGCCCCGCGTATCGGTTCAATTACTGATCGACAATCCACCGATCAGTGAGGGGGCGAAGGCTGGCGTAGCTTCATTGATGGGTAGCCTGCTCGGGAACGGTTCAACCACGATATCGAAAGACGATTATAACGAAGAAATTGACTATTTGGGAGCTCGCATTAGCTTTGGTCCCCAAAGTGCCTCGGCGAATTCCCTATCTAAATATTTTCCCAGGATTCTGGAATTGATGGCCGATGGGATTAGCAATCCGAATTTTACACAGCAAGAATTCGACAAGGAAAAAGCCAAATTGCTGACCGCCCTGAAAGCCCAGGAGAAAGATGTGTCTGCCATCCATGGCCGACTGCAAAATGCCCTGGCTTACGGAGCGGACCATCCTTATGGCGAATTCCTGACCGAAGAGTCTGTTGGTAATGTTTCACTTGAAGACATTAGAGAATTTTATATAGATTATTTCGTCCCCTCAAATGCGTACCTGGTTGTGATCGGGGATATAGATTTTGAAAGTGCAAAGGAACTGGTAACAAAGCATTTTTCAGCTTGGATCAAATCTTCACCCTTGATCATAAATTATTCCGATCCTCTCAACACCCAATACACTCAGATCAATTTTATAAATATGCCTAATGCCGTACAGTCTGAAATCAGCATGCAAAATCTGATCGACCTGAAAATGAAGGACCCCGACTACCTGGCAGCCTTGATCGCAAACAGGATTCTTGGCGGAGGGGCTTTAGGGCGACTATATAAGAATCTTCGGGAAGACAAGGGCTTTACCTATGGATCCTTCTCGCGTGTTGGCAACGACAAATACGCCCCGGCCTTATTCTCGGCCTCAGCCAGTGTGAGAAATGCGGTGACCGACAGCGCGGTAATAGAGATCATCAAAGAGGTCGGACGCATCGTTAAAGAGCCGGTAACTGCCGAAGAACTCCAAACCACAAAGGCGAAATATGTAGGAAGTTTTGTGCTAGCTCTCGAAAAACCGGAAACCGTCGCCCGTTATGCCTTAAATATAGAGACCGAAGAGCTGCCATCTGACTTCTACACCACCTATCTTGAGCGGCTCAATGCCCTGACCGTGGAAGATGTCCAAAAAGCCGCACAAAAATACTTTAACCTCGATAATGCTAGAATCATAGTTACAGGTAAGGGAGCAGAAGTAAGCGAAAAGCTGGAAAAGATCCCTTATAAAGGCAGAAATATTCCGGTTTTCTATTACGATACCTATGCTGATAAAGTAGATAAACCCAATTATTCCAACGACTTGCCGGAGGGATTAGATGTAATGAAAGTGATCGATGATTATCTGGAGGCTATAGGCGGGAAAGAGCAGGTTAAGGCGATAAATTCTCTTAAACTGGTTTATGAAGGATCAGCGATGGGAACCAAGGTAAAGACAGAAGAAAAAAGGGTTAATGGCAAATATGTCCAGACTACCTATATGAATGATAATCCTATGATGGGAGTCCTGGCCAATGGAACCGGCTTCTTTATGAAACAGGGAGCTAACAAAGTGGCTTTACCCCCTGATATGCAAAAGGATCTCGCCTATGCCATGGGTATATTGCCCGAGTTGGGTATATCCGGCTCTAAAAGATCTCAGTTGGCAGGAATTGAGGCAATAGATGGCAGGGATGCCTATCGTATCGACATTCCTGGAAGTGTTGTTCAGGCATCATATTTCTATGACGTTGAAACAGGTTTAAAGGTGAAGGAAATTACCACCATTGAGATGAACGGACAAAGTCAGGTTCAGGAAATCACATTTAAGGATTACCAGGAATTTCAGGGGATTAAATTCCCTACCAGGACTATTGGAACCCTTGGGACGGAAGTATTAGAGAGCAAATTGCTTGAAGCGACTATCAATGAAGATATGGCAGCGGCCGAATTTGAATAATAAGGATAAACCCTGTGGCAAAAAAGTCTTCTCTGCTACAGGGCAATTTTCAACTGATATATTAATCCTAGATTTTTCTGATGGAATTTTCACCCAGAACAATACCTTTATCGATAGATGGGTCCCCTTTATAATTTATTTCAGCTTCGCCATAGGAAGTAACTTTTAAGCGATCGGAGACGCTGAGCCTGAACTCGCTTTCCCCAAAGGCGGTTATTTTGGCTGTCTTATTGCTCATACCCAGGGTATTCACCTCGCTTTCACCATAAGCCTTGTATTTCTGGTAATAAGATTCCCCGGCATCGATCCTTAGATAACTCTGGCCATAGATGACCACCTTCAAATCTTCCACAACAGCAGATTTTATCCTCATATCCGATTCACCGTACAGGCTAAGTTCAAGTGAGTTTTGATCTATGGGACTCTCAAGCCTAAAGTTTTCCTCTCCTCTTACCGAAAGACTTTTTAGGTGCTTGTACGTTATCGTAAGGCTAACCTGAGTTCCTGAATATAGTTGCTGCTTTTCATCATTGTCGTCGTATTTGACCTTTTTTGATTTGGTATAAGTCTTAGCGCCGTCCAGGTAGATTTTCAGGGTGTTCCCATCTACCTTAATATTTAATTTCTCCAGGGGTACGTCTGCATCTTCGATGATGACCATTTCCCTGTCTCCTTCAGTAAAGATTGCTTCTATATGAGGGCTGATGATGACATTGTCAAAAGAAGCGACCTTCACTTCTTTTTTCTGAGCTGAAAGGAAGTTTAAAGCCAAAATGGCCGATGCGCCGAATAAGATTGATTTGAGCATAGTATTCATCGTTTTTAATTTTTTTGATTTCACTAATGCAAAGAGCAAGGAAAAACCTCTTTGTTACAGTTAAAAAATACGATTTATGAAATTAGCAAAATTTAACCGGATGTCAGGATCCCGACAGTGAGCTTTTACGCAGCCTGGAAGCTCTCTGGCTATTTACCAGATATACCCCGAGCAAAATCACCATGGCAGCCATGAATTGAAGGATCGAAAATGTCTCCCCGTCGATCGATCCCCAGAAAATCCCGATTATTGGAATAAGATAGGTGACTGAAACAGAGAAGACCGGTGAAGAAATTTGAATAAGCTTGTTGAACATTACCTTGGCTACGCAGGTCCCCATAATACATAGTATCACAAGATACCCCAGAGAACTGAGGAAGTCAGGGCCTTTTATCACATCCTGGCTAAACGCTCCAGAGAATATGAGCATCACAATCCCAGCGGGAAGAATACAAGCGAAATTGCCAACAGCAATGGCCAGGGGAGATACTTCCTGAAGTTTATCCTTAATTATATTTGCGTTAAAAGCGTAACATACGGTTGCCAAAACCACCAAACTGGCATACCAGTAATTCTGATTTGGGTTGAGATCCGCACCCAGAAAAATAAGCATGCTTGCACCTACCAGGCCGACCGAGACGCCAAGCAATTGCCTTTTTGTAAAGGAGATATTAAAGGCCATGGCTCCGACCAAAATTGTAAAGAGTGGAACAAGTGAATTCAATATACTTGCAATTCCGCTGTCGATCTCTGTTTGTGCAAATGCATAGAGGAAAATGGGGAAAAGGCTTCCTACAAGCCCCGATAAGGCGATCCATTTCCAATGCTTTCTGGAAATACTCCTAAGTGTCCGGAATCCGATAAGGAATAGAAAAAACGATGCCAGTACAATCCGAACCGCTCCCAGTTGAATTGCCGAGAACCCTTCGAGGCCTTTTTTGATCAGTATATAGGAGGTCCCCCAAATAATCGAGAGTACGATGAGGTATAGCCACTTTCGGTTGACATCGCTCATGGATAGTAATTTGCTGCAAAAGTCATATATTTTAGCCTAACATTTGGGCCCAGATGCTTAATTTTGATCCTTAAACGCATAAACCTATGAAATCTAAAATATTCTTAACCGGTTTGTCTTTTATCCTCTTTATCCTGGCCTGTAAGGAAGAGAAAAAATCAGCCGATTCTACAGAGGGCAGCAGTAAAATGGAACAAGTTATGGCTATCCACGACGAGGTGATGCCCAAGATGAGCACTATCGGTAAACTCGTGGGAGAACTAAAACCAAAGGTGGATTCTACTGAGGTTGGCCAAAAGTATCACAAGGCGATGACAGATCTGCAGGAAGCTCATAAGGCAATGATGGACTGGATGCAGGGATTTGGTGACCGCTTTGATTCCGATGAGATCCTCAACGGCAAAACCCTGACAGCTGAAAAAAAGGAGTGGTTGGCCGAGGAAGAAGAAAAAGTAAAAGCCCTGAAAGAACAGATCGATAAGAGTATCGGGGAAGCAGAGAAAATTCTTGAAAATACCAACTGATTTAAATATGATCAAAAAGACAGTTTGCTCAGATCTACATTACCACCGCTGATTATGATCCCTATTTTCGAATTTGTGTATTCTTGAGATGATCTGATCAGCGCCGCAAGTGCTACTGCGCTGGAGGGCTCTACCACAAGCTTCATCCGTTCCCAAATAAGTCTCATAGCCGACAATATTTCCTTTTCTTCGACTCTGATTATTCTGTCGACAAGACGAAGGATAATTGGCAGGGTTTGGTCGCCCAATATGGTCTTTAGCCCATCGGCCATGGTATTTGTTGTCAGATTGGTCTCTATGTGGCCACTATGGAAAGAACGGTACGCATCATCTACTTCAAAAGGTTCCGCCCCGATTACTTTTGTTCCCTTGCTAAAAAAATTTGCGGCCAGGGCAGTCCCGGCAATAAGTCCGCCGCCCCCTACAGGAACAAAAATAAAATCGAGATCGGGATGTTCCTTGAGGAATTCCATGCATGCGGTTCCCTGTCCCAATATCACATCCCTGTCATTTGAAGGATGGAGAAAACTGGCACCGGTCTCCGAAGCCACCTTATCGGCCATAGCTTTCCTCGCCTCAAGATTTGGCTCACATTCCACGATCCTGCCACCATAGTTGATCACTGCAGACTTCTTAACCGCCGGAGCATCGGAAGGCATCACTATATGAGCGGTGACCCCAAGAGACTGTGCTGCTAAGGCAAGGGCCTGGGCAAAATTACCCGAGGAGTGTGTAACAACTCCTTTTGCCCTTTGATCGGAAGAAAGTCTTAATATGGCATGGGTCGCTCCTCTCATTTTATAAGCCCCCATCCTTTGGAAGTTCTCGCATTTGAAATAAACCTTTGCCCCTACGATTTCGTCGATCAGTCTTGAAGACATAACCGGGGTATTGTGAATATAGGGTTCGATCAGCCTATAGCACTCTAAAAGGTCCTTTTTACTATAATCCTCCATGTGGAACGATATTCCCAAAATAGCAATGACGTTAATCGATTATAACCTAATTATTCTTCTTTCCATCTGAGCGTTTCCATGATTTGGCGTATATCCTTTTGAAGGTATACCGCCGCCGGGTATATGGAATCGTAATTGGGTTTGGCATAGAAATACAGGGACCCGGTTACAAAGTGATGCAGGCTGTCTGTGAGATAGAACTGTGCTTGTGAAGCAGCATTACCTTTTACCTCGTAATACATTCCAAAAACTCGCATGTTTTCATCGATATAAGGTTGTTCGATAATATTATCGGCCTTTACCACGTGTTCATAGGAGAGTTTTTGTGCATCGCTCAGCAGTTTGTTCAAATCTCCCTTCACGGGTTTGTACGACATAAAAATAGACCCTTTCATATCGGGATATTTAAGGGTGACTGAATTTTCAGACTCTTTTTCTATAACGGCCCTTTTGTTGAATTCGAATTGGTACGCCTTTGTTTTATAAGGCTGAAGATCGCCGGTTTCGTATTCCAACCGGAGCATTGCTTTGGGTTTTGGCAGTACCTCTTCCTTGCAGGAACATAGGATAAGGATGGAGATCAGAAATGTCAGAATATTTTTAAGAGGCATGTGGCAGTGTAACTTTAATTTGTTTAAGCCGTTTTTTATCAAGGCTTTCAACCAGGAATTCATAATTATTAAACAGTACCTTTTCACCTCGCTTGGGGAAACTGCCAGCGATCTCCAGAACAAATCCCGCAATGGTTTCTGACTCCCCTTTTTGTTCTTCAAATTCTGTTTCGCTATCTATTTTAACCACCCGGTAGAAATCCTTAAGAGTCGTTTTTCCGTCGAAAACATAATTAAATTCATCGAGTTTGGAATATACCAGGTCTTCATCGTCGAACTCATCGCTGATATCTCCAACGATCTCTTCGATAATATCCTCGAGAGTGACTATACCCGAAGTCCCGCCATATTCATCAACCACTACGGCCAGGTGATTTTTCTTATCCTGAAACTCCAATAGAAGATCGTCGAGTTTTTTGTTTTCCGGAACAAAATAGGGTTCCCTGATCAGGGACAGCCAATTAAATGTCTTCCTTTCTATATAGGGCAACAGGTCTTTTACATACAATACCCCAAGAACATTATCGAGATTTTCTGAAAATACAGGAATCCTCGAATATCCGTAATTCTTGATTTCTTCGAGTACTTCGATGAATTTCATTTCTTCACTCAATGCAAAAATATCGATCCTTGGGCGCATCACCTGTTTTGTATCGGTGTTGCCAAATGATACTATCCCCTCAAGGATCTTCTGTTCTTCTTTTGTGGTATCTCCTTCGGAGGTAAGCTCCAGGGCCTGGGAAAGATGATCTACGCTCAGGTTCGATTTCTGTCTACCGAGTCTTCTGTACATCAGACGGGTCAAAACATTCATCGGGACGCTAAAAGGCGTGAACAAAACATCGAGGAATTTTAGCGGATAAGCCATGAAATGGGCAAACTGACGGCTGTTGCGATTGGCGTAGATCTTGGGAAGAATTTCTCCAAACATCAGAATAAAAAAGGTTGCCAATACCACTTCTAGAAGAAAACGCACCGATACAAACCCGAACAGTTGATAATTAATCGATGAGAATATCGTATCCCCGATAGAATTGAATAAAAGCACGATGCCAATATTGATCGCATTGTTCGCTATCAGTATTGTAGCAAGTAATTTCTTTGGTTTGCCCAAAAGACCCACCACGAGTTTCCCCTTGGTTGTCTTTTCCTCATCGATAGACTTGACTTCGGTTTGCGATAACCCAAAAAAGGCTACTTCAGCACCAGATATCAGTGCAGAACAAAGGAGAAGTACCAGCAGAATAACAAATTTGAGGGCTAGTGCGCCTTCTACCATTGCAAAACCAAACAATAAACTAAGGGGGTCAGGGTCCAATAGTCAGATGTTTATAGCTAAATGCTTTAGAAAGGCAGATCGTCTTCCGGTTCTGGCTCATTTATGGGTTGAGCTTCACGCGGGCTTTTCTCAACGGGGTGGTCTGCAGTAGATTTCGCCGGTTGTGGAGCACCTCCTGTCGGTTCATCCTGCCGAGTCGATAAAAATGTGAAATCATGGACATGTACCTCAGTGGTGTAGCGCATATTTCCGTCTTCACCCTGCCATTGCCTGGTTTTGAGTCGGCCTTCCACATAGATTTTATCTCCCTTGTGAAGATATTTTTCGCAAATCTCCGCCGCCTTGTTCCGAACTACAATATTGTGCCATTCGGTGTTGGTTACTTTTTCACCAGTTTGCCTGTTGGTATAGGTTTCATTGGTAGCAATTGGAAATCGTCCGATACAGTTACCTCCCTCGAAATAATGCATTTTTACCTCATCGCCCAGATGCCCTATCAGCATCACTTTATTCAGTGTTCCGCTCATAATTATTTTATTGGATCAAAAGTACGAATTTTTAAATGTTTTGATAAAGTCAGCAATCGGTACAGGTACGGGATACTCATCGAGTTGTTCTACCGGGATTCCTGATTTAAAATGATCATTAGTTCTGACAATCCAGAACTTGGTGTGGAGTTGCTGGTGCGATAATTTGTGAATCACTGCGTTCGTATTGTTTTCATAGACCTCTCCAATATCACTGATCTGCAAGAGATCTTTGCAACGGGTAAGAACCTGACCGGTCTTTAATTCGGATTCAGATTCGAGCAGTGGAAACTCATATAGGCGTTTCCAGATATCGTTCTTCGACCGCTGCACAAGCCTCGTATTGTTATTCGCATCGATTCCTACCAGATAATTAAAGTAACGCTTTCTTATCCTGCCTTTCTTTATTTTGATCGGTAGTTCCGATACTTTACCCTCTGCCAATGCCACACAGCCTGTCACTAAAGGACAGCTTTGGCATTTCGGGCTCTTCGGTGTACAATGAATGGCCCCGAATTCCATAATACCCTGATTATAGTCCCTCACCTCCTCCTTTTCCATAATTTCCCTGGCGAGTTTTTTAAAATATTTTACGGCCCCGGGACTATTGATCGGCATAGTGATGCCAAAATATCGTGCCAGCACCCGGAGAACGTTACCGTCGACTACCGGCTCGGGTTTATCGAAACAAATAGAGGCAATGGCACTTGCTGTGTAGTCTCCTATGCCTTTTAGCTTAAGTAAATCATCATAATCACCCGGAAATGTTCCCCCGAGCTCGTGAGTGACAATTTTAGCAGTGGCGTGTAAATTCCTGGCCCGTGTATAATAACCCAACCCCTGCCATAGCTTGAGCACTTGATCTTCGCCGGCCTCAGCAAGAGCCTCCACAGTAGGATAGTGTTCTATGAATTTTAGGTAATAAGGGATCCCTTGAACAACCCTGGTTTGTTGCAGGATAATTTCCGATAACCAGATCTTGTAAGGATCTTTTGTGGTACGCCATGGAAGATCGCGCCTGTTTTTCATGTACCAGTTTAGTATTTTTTCGGAAAAATCCATCTTATAAATAATAAGCCACAAAACTAACAGTTTATATACTTAAAATTAGTCGTTTAAGACTATGGAATGAATTTAATTTATATATTTGCAAGCCTGAAAAACTTACAGTAAACTAAATTTAAAACATGACGAAAGCGGATATCGTATCTAGAATCTCAGAAAAACTGGGAATTGAAAAAGGTGATGTACAAGCCACGGTTGAGTCCTTTATGGAAGAAGTAAAATCTTCACTTGAAAATGGAGACAACGTATACTTAAGAGGCTTTGGCAGCTTTATTATTAAGAAAAGAGCAGAAAAAACAGGAAGGAACATATCGAAGAACACTACGATAAAGATTCCAGCTCATAATATTCCAGCATTTAAACCGGCTAAGGTATTTGTTGAAGGAGTGAAGAGCAACGTACGAGTTGAGTAAAACTATTATTGAAAAGAAAATAAAGACCATATGCCGAGTGGTAAAAAAAGAAAAAGACATAAGGTAGCTACTCATAAACGAAAAAAGAGAAGGAGAGCTAACCGTCATAAGAAAAAGTAGTTGCCATAACTACTTTTTCGTTTTATACGTTCATTGAAATAGAAATTCCTAACAGGATTTCGGCGGGTTTATACAACCTGTAACAACAAATGTTTAATCTATCCCGTGTTACGCGGGATCAAAATTGAATCAGGTGAATAGAGAATTAATCGTAAGATCTGATTCTAACGCCGTCGATTTTGCCTTATTGAAAGAGGGAAAACTCATTGAACTTCACCGGGATGAAAACGATAATAATTTCAACGTTGGCGACATTCTGATCGCCAAAGTCCGGAAACCCGTAACAGGGCTCAATGCGGCTTTCGTAAATGTTGGTTATGAAAAGGATGCCTTTTTACACTACCACGATCTCGGACCGCAATTATCGAGCATGTTAAAGTTCATCAGAAGAGTAAGCACAGGAAAACTCAGGGATTACACCTTGAAAAACTTTCCTTTTGAAAAAGATATTGACAAGCATGGTAGCATCAAAGATGTTATCAAAGCTAATCAGTCTCTTTTAGTGCAAATTGTAAAAGAACCAATTTCTACCAAAGGTCCACGTATAAGTTCAGAACTTTCCATTGCCGGACGTTACCTGGTAATGGTGCCGTTTTCAGATCGTGTCTCCGTATCACAGAAGATCGGAAGCAAAGAAGAAAAGGACAGGCTAAAACGCCTTGTCAAGAGCATTAAACCAAAAGGTTTTGGCGTAATTATCAGGACAGTTGCAGAAGGCAAAAAAGTAGCAGAGTTAGATAAAGATCTGCAAAACTTGCTGGTTAAATGGTCAGCAATGTGTAAAAAATTGTATAAAGCGCCTACACCGTCCAAGGTGCTGGTTGAATTGAACAGGGCATCTTCAATACTAAGAGATGTATTCAATGAAACATTTACCGGTATATATGTGGACGATGAGACACTTTATAACCAGATCAAAGATTACGTACACGAAATCGCCCCTGATAAGGAATCCATTGTAAAAATGCACAGCTCCAAGGTCCCTCTTTTTGAAAAATTTGGGATCGAAAGACAAATAAAAACCTCGTTCGGCCGCACGGCCTCAATGAGCAAGGGTGCTTATTTGGTTATTGAGCATACCGAAGCGTTGCACGTTATCGATGTCAACAGCGGTAACCGCTCTAATAAAGCTAAAAATCAAGAAGACACAGCATTAGAAGTAAATCTTCTCGCTGCCTCTGAAATTGCAAGGCAACTTCGTTTGCGCGATATGGGAGGTATTATAGTAGTAGATTTTATCGATATGGTGCGTGCTGAGCACAGAAGAAAACTCTTCGACCACCTCAGAGAGGAAATGAAAGACGACCGTGCCAAGCACAAGATACTTCCACCCAGCAAATTTGGACTTGTACAGATCACAAGGCAAAGGGTTAGACCTGAGGTCAACATCAAGACCACCGAGGAAGATCCGAGTGGAAAGGCCAATGAGGTTGAAGCTCCAATCGTTCTTATCGAAAAGATCAATGTGGAACTTGAGAAGATTCTCAAAGGATCGCAGAAAGACAAAGGAATTGTCCTAAATGCACATCCCTTTATCTCGGCATATCTTACAAAAGGATTCCCTTCTATCCGTTCCAAATGGTTTATGGAACATAAGAAATGGATTAAGATCCAGCCCAGGGACGCGTACAGATATCTAGAATACCGTTTTAAAGACAAGCACGGTAAAACCATAAATTAAAACGAGCGACTTCAGTAATGGAGTCGCTTTTTTTATTGTATTTATACATGTTTTCGGATCTAATTTAAATCGATATTTATTGCTATCTTAAATGTTATCCGATTAGGAGGCTTGCTAATTCAATAGTCCTTTATGAAATCTAAATTCTTGTTTTCCGGCATTCTTGTCTTGTTCTCCTTTGGTTGCTCCCAAACCAATCAGATTGTAACCATCGATGGTATTCTTCAGGACAGTCCTGCAATCGAAGGCAGAGAAGAATATATCAATTCGCCCTATGTGACGGCAGGAAACCGTGTTTATATGGTTGGCCACCAGGATGGAAGTTTTCCCGAGCTTGGCTGGCATGTAAAGGGCGAAATGGGCGGTGTTTGGTTACACCCGATAAAGCTTATGGACGGTTTCGATGCCGTTTTGAGTTACGGCGATCAATTGCTCCCCTTAAAAGGTGCCCAATCCTTTGTAAATTTTCCTTCCGCCAATGTACATTATTTTGATTTTCTATCGTCCGATATAACAGCGGAACGCTGGCAATTTGTTCCCGATAACCGGGAAGGGCTTTTTGTACAATATGTGATTAAAAACAATGACAGCAAACCATATGACCTACAGTTTGAAATAACCGGTCATGCAGACCTAATGCCTGTCTGGTTGGGTGAGCGCACTCAGATGGAGGATGGTCAGGACAGGGCCGAATGGGACAAAGTTTTGAATGCATGGCGGGTAACAGACACAAAAAGCGATTGGCAATTGATATATGGCGTGGACAAGGATGTTGTCAATTCTGGTGAGAGCCTTAATGAGCTTTCAGGAAGAGGTATATCGAATAAGATAAGCAGCAGCTTTAGCCTGCTCCCTGGAGAGCAGGAAATCATCAACCTGGTGATAACCGGTTCTGTGACTTCATCAGAAGATGCTGAAAAGACCTATCGCGACATCCGTGAAAATTACGCTGCATTACTGAAGGAGAAAAAAGACCGTCTGACCACACTGGCAGGGTATTCCAAACTCAGTATTCCCGACAAAGAATTGGAGCAAACATTTGAATGGCTTAAATACAATTGTGACTGGCTCGTGAGAGAGGTGCCTGGAATAGGAACCGCCATCTCGGCAGGAATTCCTGATTATCCCTGGTGGTTTGGCGTAGACAGTGAATATTCACTCAGGGGCTATATGGCCATCGGCCAAGCAGAAATTGTTTACAAGACGATCAAACTTCTGGACAGCGTCTCCAATGCCGTAAACGGTAATGGGAAGATAATACACGAGATGTCTACAAATGGGGCGGTTTTTAATGAGGGTAACATCAATGAAACACCACAGTTCGCATCTCTGATTTGGGAAATTTATCGATGGAATGGACAACGGGAATTTCTTGAAGCCTATTTTCCTACCATTAAAAAAGGTTTAAAATGGCTGCTCGATGAGAAGGATTCGAATAAAAATCTTTTCCCGGACGGTTTTGGAATGATGGAAATTCACGGTCTGGACAGCGAGATGATAGACGTGGCATCTTATACCCAGAGGGCATTTGAAGATGCATCAAGGGTCGCGATCGTTCTCGGAGAAGAGGATCTGGCGAAGGAATACAAAACTATAGCGGCGTCTTTAAAGGAACATATTAATCAGGAATTCTGGTCCGAAGAATTTGCTTCCTATGCCGATTTTATCGGAACTGATGAACAGGCTTTGCATTTGATCGAAGATGCAATTCTAAGGGCTGATACCTTGAATAAGCCCTGGGCCATTGAAGAACTTGAAGAAACCAGGAATACCATACGACAAAACCCGTCGACCGAAGCACGTCCTTTTGTACTTCATCACAATTGGGTGGTCAATACCCCAATGGAGATGCAAATCGCAGATAGAGAGAAAGCTATTAAGGCATTAAATACAGCAGAGCGTTTCGTGAGTCCTTTTGGTGTATTCGTTACCGGAATCGACCGGGACGAATCCGCAGGTTCAGATGACGGATCCTTCAAGGGAAGCAAAGTTTTTTCCTATACCGGAGCTGTGATGACCCTTCCCACAGGGGTACAAGCCATTTCGGAAAATAATTACGGGCGACCCGATAGGGCCCTCGAATATCTCCAAAGAATGACCCGAACATTTAGTTATGCTTTCCCGGGCAGTATGTATGAGGTATCACCGGATTATGGCATGATGACCCAGGCATGGAATATATACAGTTATGCCGTTCCTATAGTACAGCAGTTTTTTGGTATTCAACCCCATGCAGCTGATAAATTGGTCGTGGTCGATCCTTTAATGCCCGAAACATGGAATGAAGCGAGCCTTGAAAAGGTCAAGATTGCCGATAACGAGGTTTCAGTGTACTACTCGAATTCAACAGAATCCAGCAGAATAAAAGCAACCCAGAGCCAAACAGACTGGACGCTCGAGATCCGGCTACCTAAATCTGATAATAGTACAATCCGGGTTATCGAAGGAGACGTGGTTGTAACTGAAGTGGATAGCCGATGGATCTATCGCACCCAGAACCTCGAGCTAACCATTGAGATCCTGTACGGGAAATAAGAATACTGGGATATGAATGACCAAAAATACTACATCCTAAAATATGGGATTGAATTATAAAGCCTATACGCTCGATGAAGCCATTAAAACACTGGAGCATTACTGCGCCTATCAGGAGCGATGCCATCAGGAGGTGATTAATAAATTAAAAGCCCTGCATATGATCCCAGAGTCTATCGATCGGATCGTGGTGCACCTTATAGAGAACGATTTTTTAAACGAAACACGGTTTTCAAGAGAATTTGCGCGAGGTAAATTCAACAATAAAAAGTGGGGTAAACAGAGAATTAAAAACGAACTGGCTAAAAGAAATATCAGCAAATACAATATTAGAAGAGGCCTTGAGGAATTAGGGCCGAATGATTATCTAAGGGTCTTCCACCTACTGGCTGAAAAAAGATGGGCAGCGCTTTCATCGGAAAATGATCTTGCTAAAAAAAAGCGAAAACTGGTGGATTATCTTCTATACAGGGGTTGGGAACATCAATTGGTTTATGACAAGGCTTTCGCTTTGGCTGGTGTTGGGAAGCACAAATAATTCTAAATAAATAGCCGGTAATCTGTCTGATATATGCGTGATCAGTTGATTTTAGTGAAGTATTTTGTAAATTTGCATCTCGAAATAAAAAATCTTTAGTAATGAAACCGAAAGTGACGACAGAGTTTCAACACGGACAGGCGCAGATTTTTAAAAATCCATTTTTGGAAAGCCTCACCAAGACCAATCCTATTCAGAATATCATCGTTTATGGGATTACCATTATAGCGTTGATTTCATTGGCGATTATAAAAATTGGCCTTTCTCCGCTAACTGTGGCAGGGCTTTTTGTAATTGGTGTGTTCTTCTGGACTTTTGCGGAGTATATGTTACACCGATTTGTTTTTCACTGGGTCACAGAAGCAAAGTGGTCTCAACGTTTTCATTTTATCATGCACGGGTCTCATCACCAGTACCCAAGGGATGAAGAACGGCTGTTGATGCCTCCTGTTCCCGGCCTTATCATGGCATCTATCCTATTTGTCATTTTCTATGGAGTTTTCTGGCTCATGGGGATTTCCGATCTGACTTTCGGATTCTTTCCTGGATTTTTTAGCGGATATCTGGTGTACTCTTTTGTCCACAGGGCCACCCATGTGATGCGTCCTCCAAAAAGATTCAAAAATATCTGGCAACACCACAGTTTGCACCATTACCGCTATCCTGATAAAGCTTTTGGAGTATCCAATACGCTTTGGGATCATGTCTTCGGGACAATGCCACCAGCCAAAAAAGATAAAAGCAAGGAATTGGTTTAGGAATCGGCCTTAACCTATTGTCTTCATACGCTCAAAAACCTGTGTTCGATCGAACAGGTATCTGTATGTGGTATGTACCTTTTTTACATCACCTCCCACCTGTTTTACCACCAAGATCATTTTCCTGTTAAAATCCCCTATCCCGTGCATCTCAATGGTTTCATACTGCGGATGATTCTGACTGGCTTCATTGGCAAAAGCAACTATAATGGCCCCGTCTACTCCTTTCCCCTGGTGTTCAGGCGCTACACCGAAAATAATTCCCAGCACTTTACGATGTTTAATCCTCGACTTATACCAAAGAAATTTCAACTTGCCGAGCAGGTTTAATTTTCCGTTTACGTACTTCAGAACTTGATTCACTTCAGGAATATTGACAAAAATAGCCGCTGGTTTATTTTTGTAGTAGGCCAGCCATATAAACTTTTCCACCATAACTGATTTAAGTCGTTTCATAATGGCTTTCCCTTGTTCAAGGGAAATGGTGGTAACCCCTTCATGGTTCACCCAGGCTTTATTATACACCTCTATAATATCTTTGGCGAACCGATCGAAATCACTCATTTTAAAATGTGTCAGCGTGTAATCCGGGTCTTTGGCCACCATTTCGGATTTATAAACCAGTCGTGGATGTACTGGATCTTTAATGACCCTTACAAAGGTGTATTGCTCAAAATATATTTTAAAACCGTAATTCTCATAAAGTTCTTGATAATAGGGATGGTTGTAGTTGCATTGGTAATTGGGTTCCAGCTCATATCCTTTGGTGAGCAGTCCCCACCATCGATCCCGCCGACCAAAATTTATGGGCCCATCCATATAGGTTGAACCTCGTTTTTCCAGCCATTGTTTTCCTGCATTGAAAAGCATATTGGCTGCTTGCTGGTCATTGATACATTCGAAAAAACCAATACCGGAAGAGCGTTCCGGCATTTGTTTGGTTTTCTTCTCTATAATAAAGGCAGCAATCCTGCCTATAACTTCGTTATTCGACCTCAAGAGCCACCTTTGACACTCGCCGCTTCGAAAACTCTTGTTCTTAGCCGGATCAAATACATCTTCAATTTCCTTATCTATAGGTCTGATCCAATGTTTGGCATCCTTGTAAAGCCTTACCGGGAACCTGACGAATTCCTTACGGTCTTTTTTAGAAGATACAGGAACTAACTGCATGAAGCCGCAAATAAATTAAGTCATAAACATAACGATAAATCCAATAGTAAAAAGGTAAATACGCTACTTTTAAATACCCGATTCGAGGAAATACGATTTGCGATACTAGGAGCCTGGCAGAAATCTGTGTGTGCGTTCTATGGCCTTTTGATTTTTCCGGTCGATCCACTTCCTTCCTCTTAATTTACGCATTGTCATATCGTAATAGCGCATAATGGCAATATTATAAATGGCTTTGCCCAGGTTGGCTGGTGTTCTTGCCACCGCCCTCAAACTCATAGAAAAGCCAGGGGTAAGGTATCTCATGTAATGCCAGTATCCCTCAGGGATATAGATCATCTCCCCGTGTTTCAATCTTGCCCTATAGCCTTCCAAATACCTTAAGGCGGGCCACTTTTCAAAATCGGGATCAGAAAAATCGATGCCCTCATGAGAAATTAAGGAATGGGGTATTTTGTACATGAACTTATTCTGCGCCTGGGAAAAAAGCACACATTCCTTCTCGCCTTCAAAATGGAAGTGGAAAATATTGGCCAGATCGATATCGTAGTGCATAAAAGTAGAAGAACCTGAACCCCCAAAAAATAGCATAGGCAAGCCTTTCATCAACTTAAGGCCAAAGTCCGGGTAATCGAAATCTTCGCGGAGCTCCGGAATTTCCCTGAGTATGTTCCAAAGAAAAATTCTGTAGTTGGTAGGTTCCTTTTGCAGCAGCTCGATGTAGTCCGACATCTTCATCCTGGCATGAGGCTCATTGAAGCCTTCTCGATAGTCTACCGGTCTGTCGTCATAAAGCGGAACGATCTTGTCGCCCGCAACCCGTTTTATATAGTCAAAGTTCCATTTAGTATAGGCCGGCCATCGACTGGTAGCCCCTTCGATTACGACAGGTATTTGTGGGTTAAAATACCCGTTAAGAAAAGCTTCGGCGCTGATCGTGGACAGTCTTGGAACTTCTTTTAGATTCAAAACCGATAGTTTTTAAGAGAAGGCAAAGATATAAAACTCTGTGAACAAGACTAGTCGAGGCTTTCCGAGATTGATTTGCCTTTGGTCCTTAAAGATTCATTCCTCTCGATCTTGTGGCCAGGTCTTGACCATCCGGGTTTTTCCCCGTTCGGTGCCAGTACCGAATCTTCTGCCGCTATGCTCGAAGGCTGAGGCGATTTAGCAAAGGCCTTCTGTGGATTAAGTCCCAATTCCCTGAACATCTCAAGGTCTTCATCCATATCCGGGTTGGGAGTCGTGAGAAGTTTATCGCCCGCAAAGATCGAGTTGGCTCCTGCAAAAAAACAGAGCGCCTGCCCCTCGCGGCTCATCTGAGTTCTCCCGGCCGAGAGGCGTACCTGAGTTAAAGGCATAACTATTCGGGTAGTGGCCACCATACGAACCATCTCCCATATCGAAACTGGTTTCATGTCCTCCATCGGAGTTCCTTCAACAGCTACAAGTGCATTGATGGGCACCGATTCAGGCTGAGGATTTAATGTAGACAGCGCTACCAGCATCCCTGCCCGGTCTTCAGGATTTTCACCCATACCAATGATCCCCCCGCTGCATACGGTTACATTGCTTTTTCTTACGTTATCGATTGTGGTCAGCCTATCTTCATAGGATCGGGTGGAGATCACATCCTTATAGTAGTCTTCAGAGGTATCAAGGTTGTGGTTGTAAGCATACAGTCCAGCTTCCGCCAACCGTTTGGCCTGGTTTTCGGTCAACATCCCTAGGGTACAGCACACCTCCATCTCGAGCTTATTGATGGTTCGTACCATTTCCAAAACACTCTCAAATTCTGGACCGTCTTTAACATTGCGCCAGGCGGCGCCCATACAAACCCTCGAACTACCGCTGGATTTGGCCCTTAATGCCTGTGCCTTGACTTGTTGAACCGACATCAGATCATTTCCCTCAATATCGGTATGGTATCGTGCTGCCTGGGGGCAATACCCGCAATCTTCAGGGCATCCACCTGTTTTTATGGATATCAGGGTTGATACCTGAACCGTATTTGGATCATGATTTTCACGATGAACGCTGGCCGCTTTATATAGCAAATCCATCAAAGGTTGATTGTAGATCTCCAGGATTTCTTCTCGGGTCCAATTATTTCTTGTCTCGGTCATAGGAACTAAAAATACAAATTCAAAATTAACCCTTAATCCGAATTACTAACAATTATCAACTCTAAATTAAAGCTGATTAGGATATGTAAATTTCCCTAGTGATATTATAATGGATCAATTCTTTTTCAGTAGTACGCTAACCGCATTGCCTCCAAATCCAACAGCATTTATCAAAATATTTTCAATTTTCCCGGGGGCTCGGCTATTCATTACATATGGGACACCAACATACTCCTGTTGCTTTAGCATTAGTACTGCCATCTGAAGATTTAACACACCCGAGCTTCCAAGTGTATGCCCAATCTTCCATTTATTGGCAGTAAGGGCCGGACTACGAGTACCAAATACACTTTCTATCGCCTTATACTCAGATAGATCCCCTTTTTTGGTCCCTGGAGCATGCATTACCACGATATCGACTTCCGCCAAATCGATTCCTTTACATGCCATGGTCATAGACTTCTGCAAGCATTCCCCTCTGGCTGATAGAGAGGCCGGATGGTCAAGTTTTTCAGTAGCATAACCAATCCCGGTAACAAGGGCTAATGCGTTCTTCTTTGGCCCCTTTTCCAAACATGCAACGGCGGCTCCTTCACCCAATACCATACTATTGTTGGTCTTAGTCAGGTCCATTGCTTTGCACGGATATGAGTCTTCGTACCTGCTGTAGATCTTCAAGGCCTGCATTTGCGCAATAGTAAAGGGAGTGAGAGGAGATTCGCTACCACCTATCAAAAATTTAGTCGATAGTCCGGCTTCTAACCATGCCATGCCATTCAGCAAGGCATGAAGGGAGGTGGAACAGGTAATGGAATGAGAGAGTTCTGGTCCGGTGCTGCCCAGGTCGTGTGCAACCCACGAGGCAATATTCCCCAAGGTGGTTGTAGGGGAGGCAAGACTTGAAACCCGGGAATTATCCAGGAAATCCTTATGATACTTTTCAAAAAGTGCTGTCGCACCCCTGGACGATCCGAGATTGATACCATAACCGTCTTCAGATTTCCATCCTGCCTGATCAACCAGTTGTCTGCAAATCCAAATAGCCTGAAGAACGCTCTTGTCTAGCTTAGCATAGCCTGGGTTCTTATGTTTTAATTGCAGTATTTGAGCATTTAGCTCTTCAGGGATATTCCCGGTCCATACCTTTTTCCCTGATATCATGGTTTGTTGGAGCAAGTGAGGCTGAGTAGTAAACGACTTCCAGCAGGAGCTGCCTGTTCCTAAGGCCGAAACAGAATCAATCGCCGTAATCGCAATGCATAAGCTCTTATCTGATCCCACGGAACAAATCTAAACTTTTTTAATACGCAGCTAATATTTTTTCATTGAAGCAGGTAGAACCTGTAAATTCGTACTTTAGGCCGAAGGCCAATCCACCAAGAGATGAATAGGGCAAAAATCGCTATTGTAATACCTGCCTATAATGAATACGAAAGATTTCCCACGCAGGAATTCAAAAGCTTTTTAGTAAACTATCCGGAAGCCTGCCTCTGTCTGGTTAACGACGCTTCTACCGACAAAACCGAGGTCTTGTTTAATGGACTGTCGGAAGAATTTCCCGAACAGATCATTTTGCTCAGCAACCTAAAGAATTCAGGTAAGGCGGCCAGTGTGCAGAAAGGTGTTATGCATTGTTTTGAAAAAGACATCTCAGACGCCATTGCTTATTTAGATGCCGACCTCGCCACTTCATTGGAGGAGTGTTACTCATATCTGGACTATTTACCTGAAAAGGATTTTGTGTTCGCCTCCCGGATATTAAAAGTAGGGGCCGTGGTCGATCGGCGCTTTTCACGATTTTTGATCGGAAGGATATTGGCCACAGCGATCTCCAAAATATTGGATTTAAAGGTTTATGATACCCAATGCGGATGCAAGGTGTTTAAATCCGAATTAAGCCCTTTGCTTTTCGAGCAGACGTTTATTTCGAAGTGGTTGTTCGATGTGGAACTTTTCAGCCGATTATTGAATCACTTTAATATAGAGGACTCGATAGAGCGTATGGAAGAAGTGCCTGTTAAAAGATGGGTGGATCGCGGTGCCTCCAAAGTGAAATTGAGCTATTTTTTCAGGCTGTGGTACGACCTGTTCTTGATCTATAGATCTCATAAAAAAAGCAAAAAAAAAGAGGTTGACAATTAGTTATATTGAATCTATGACTTCTTCTATACTCTGGTAGACTTTGCTCAGCTGATCGTCGGTAATAATATATGGTGGCAAGATGTAGATGGTATTTCCCAAAGGTCTTAAGAAGACACCCTTATGCATGAATTTCTTATAAAGCGTATCGCGCAGTTTTCCATAACGCTGCATGGAAACAGCCAGATCCAGGGCATAGATAACACCGGTATATCTGCTATTCCCGACTTTGGGATGTCGCTTCATCCGAGCGTCAAAATCAGCGTGCATCTGATTGATACGACAAATATCCGTTTGAATTTCATCGGTCAGCAATAACTCCAGTGCGGCAGAAGCAGCAGTGCATGCTAATGGATTGGCGGTATAAGTATGGCCGTGGAAAAATCCCTTGGAGATCTCTTCGCTATAAAAAGCATCGAATATTTCCCGGGTACAGGTCGTTAGTCCCATAGGTAATAAACCAGCGGTTAAGGCCTTGGAGAGACACATTAAATCGGGATGATGTTTTATCTGATCCGAGGCAAAATTAGAGCCTGTTTTTCCAAAACCGGTCATGACCTCATCAGCTATCGTTAACACTCCGTAATTCCGCATCAATTCCAGCAATGGATCCAGGTGACAGGCTTCGATCAACTTCATGCCCGCAGCACCCTGTACCAGGGGTTCGTAAATAAACCCGGCAATGGCATTTTCCTCAAGCAATACCTCTGCTTTATGTAAAAGTTCTTCGATATTGTCTTCGGTAGGTCTGGGTAAACGAATCACCTTGATAAAGAAATCCTCAAAGGCGCCATTATACACCGAAAGCCCGGAAACCGACATCGCCCCGAAGGTATCACCATGGAATCCTTCCTCTAATGCCAGCATTATATTTCTTTTTTCGCCTTTATTGAAATGATACTGAATTGCCATCTTGATCGCCACTTCCACCGCAGTAGAGCCGTTATCGGAAAAGAAAAATTTTTGCTGGTTCGCTGGAAGTATTTTTGCCAGGGCTTCAGCCAATTCAATCGCTGGCTTATGTGTAAAACCACTGAAAACGACCTGGTCCAGTTGCCGCATCTGATCTTGGACACGATCGATGATAAAATCATTACAGTGTCCGTACATACAAGTATACCAGGAGGCAATCGCATCGATATAGCTATGGCCTTCTTCAGAATGGAGAAAGACCCCTTTGGCCGAAGTGATTCCCAACATCCCGGGATGTGTTTTGTGCTGGGTAAGCGGATGCCACAGATATCTCTGATCTCTTTCCGAAAGTTTCTTCAATGAAGTTTTATTTTATGGTATTTTGTTTTTTTATCTTGCAAAGATGGGAAATAAACAGGATTTGTCCGCGCCCCAGGATGATAATAAAACAGCGGCAGACAAGGCATCTGGCCTTCTCACAGAACGAGGTGTCTTATTGCTTCTGACCGTAATGAGCATTTTTATTCGTTTCCCATTCTTTTTCAGGGATTATATCGATCGGGATGAAAGCACCTTTATATTGATGGGGCAAGCCTGGGTCGATGGGTTTCTGCCGTATACTGTTCTATGGGACGTTAAACCACCGCTCACTTTCCTGTTCTTTGCCTCCAGTATTTATTTGTTCGGCAAAAGTTTTCTGGCGATAAGGCTTATGGGAGCCCTTTTGGTCGCTCTGACCGCATTTTTTACGTATTCTATCACTTCAAACCTAAGCAATAGGAAAGCCGCAATATTCAGCGGTATCGGATGCGTCCTTTTACTGAGTATGTTTGGAAGTATTCAGGGGGTAATGTCGGAGCATATTCTCATGACATTTTTTATGGGCGCACTTTACTTGCTCTTCTTCTCTAGGAATAAAAACCGTATTATTCTGGCTGGTATAGCTCTCGGGATCGCGCTAATGGTTAAAATAAGTATCGCCTTCCCGATACTTTTGCTCGGAATATATCTGCTCGGCCGGTATTATAGAGATGAAGGTATGCTTGTCTCTGTTTCCAGATTGTTCACCCTCTCCTTTTCGGCCTTTATCATCATCCTGCTTACTTTCTTACCTTATTATTTCACTGGAAGAGCTCAGATGTGGTGGGATTCTGTAATTCTGGCCCCCCTGGCATATACAGAGGCAGGACGCACTACCGCCATGGCATTGATCGGTCTTTGTCTGCCGATACTGCTCTTTATTATCTGGGGATGGAAATCAGGCCGCTTGTCATTGAGAAAAATAGAATCGGCTGTATTGGTGGTCAGTATTGTTGGGTTATTGCTATCTTTTTTAAAAGGAGGAAGAATTAATAGTCATTACCTCATACAGCTTTATCCGCCTTTACTTATTGTTGTAGCCGTCGTTTTAGCCAAAGAATTTGGCAAAATCAGTAGAAAAGCGTCACCCTGGATATTGGGAGTATTATTTTTATTGCCTGTTGAAACCTACCTGGAATATGCCAATATCGTGAAAAACAAATTTCAAAAGGGGACTTTCTATAATGGTGAAGGCTTTACTGTGCCCGACTATCTAAATGAAAATCAATTGCAGAATGAAACGACTCTTTTTCTGGCTTACCATATCGGATATTGGGTAATGGAGAAATATCCGCCGGCCAAAACGGCCACTCATCCTAGCAATATCTGCAAATCTGAAATGTTTCCCTATTACAATACAGATAGGGATACCGCTTTAGAGGAAGTTAAGTTTATCATGGAAGAGGTTAGTCCCGAAATCATAATTACAAGAACAAATCGCAGCGTATTCGACAAAAAACAAGTTCAAGAGAATATCTATTTCGATTCGATCCTCAACGCTGACTTTAAATTGCTTGATCGTGTTGATAATGCAAATATTTACAGACATTTAAAGTGATCTCAACTTCTCCCTAAACTGGCTGGCATAAAAACTAATCCTTTCCTTGTTAAATGTACTTTCCTCTCCGATACGGCCCAATACGTCGATATTTGTCTTTTGAGCAATGATCTTTTCTGTTGAGGGATTTTCATTTCCGCTGAAAATAATAGAGACATTCAATCCTCTGTTTTGCAATGCCTGGAGGCTGAGTAAGGTATGATTAATGCTCCCCAGATAATGACGCGACACCAGCATCACCTTATACTCCGGCTGAATAAGATCTAAAATTGTATCCTTCTCGTTTAGCGGTACCAGGAGTCCTCCTGCCCCTTCAATAACAAGGTGATTTGTTGTAACGGGCTCATTGATCTGGCTGAGGTCGATCCTAATCCCATCGAGCTCTGCGGCTGCGTGCGGACTCATGGGTGTTCGGAGCTCATAACTGCAAGGATGAACAACACTTTCAGAATTGTTTATCAATGAAGTAACCTTTTCAGCATCTCCAAAATCGAGGTCCCCTGCTTGCACGGGTTTCCAGTAATCAGCTTTCAGAGCTTCAACAACAACCGAAGCGGTGATGGTCTTACCAACTTCTGTGGATATTCCCGTGATAAAGATCCTTTTCATTTTCCTTATGGTCTTGTGATCATTTGGCAATTCAAACAGAGATATTTTCTCGGTTCTAAAAAAGGAAATAGCTTATAAAGCAAGCCTTTTCTGCTATAGTACACCTCGGACCTTGCCGCCTTACAATTGGGACAAACCACAGGATGGCCTTCAGCGTCCACGGCATAAGATCTAATCTGGTTATAAATTGCCGTAGCCTTTTCCTTATCGGTGGTATAAACCTGCAGCTTTACCCCACCGATGGCCGAACTGATCAGCGGATCTGTGCTTAAGGTATTCTCATCCCTGAGGAAAACCGCAATCCCTTCCGATTCCAACTTGGCTTTAATCACCTGAACGTCGGCTACATATTCGAAAGCGCCAAGGGTATAAAATTCTTGTTTCATATTTCGGTAAGCCTTTCTGATAAGATATCCAATACTTTTTTTATTTCCACTTCCGTATTATAGGAGTGAAGGCAAAATCTGAGTCGCTCACTATTCCTGGCTACGGTAGGTGCGAGAATGGGCCTAACATCGTAGCCTTCACCAATAAGTACCTCTGAAATGTTTTTCACCATCTCATTACCTGGTACCACACAGGATTGTACAGCGGAATAACTAGGAATAAAACGATTTTCCAGGCCGTTTTTAACAACAATTTTTTTGAAATAGAAGATTCGCTGTAGCAATTTTTCCCTGGCGATGGTACCAGGATCTGAATCGAGGTGCTTATGGGACATAATAATCGAAGACAAAGAATGAGGCGACATAGCCGTGGTATAGATAAAACTTCGGGCAAAATTCACCAGATAGTCCACAAGGTCCGTTGTTCCTAGTATAGTGGCTCCATGACATCCCAGGGCTTTTCCAAAAGTTATGATCCTGGCAAATACATGATCCCGCAGATTCAAGTCTTCGATTAATCCCCTGCCCTTCGAGCCGAATATTCCCAGTGCATGGGCCTCATCTACTATCAGCCTGCAGTTTTCGGCCTTGCACAATTCTACCATTGCCTTCAGATCGGGAGAATCCCCGTCCATGGAAAATACAGACTCGGTAACGATGTAGATGCAATCCAGTTTATCTTTTTGCGTTTGCTTAGCTCTTCGAATTACCTGCAACAGATCGTGGAGGTCATTATGTTTGAATTTCAAGCTTTTTGCCAATCCTATTGACAGACCATCCCGAATACTCGCATGAGCATACTCATCGTAAATCACCAGATCATCGCGCTGTGGCAATGACGCCAATATACCCTGGTTGGCTAAGAATCCTGAATTGAAAACCAGTGCGGCTTCACAATGGTAATAATCAGACAAGAAACTCTCCACTTCCACGTTAAGTGAATGATTTCCTGAAAGCAGCCTGGATCCCGTTGCACCGTTTAGTGGGTATTCACTTGCTTTGAGGAAATTGTCAATATCATGGTATAACTCAGGACTTCTGGCAAAACCCAAATAGTCGTTAGAGGTAAAATCGACAAGGCTGTCCCTTACTACCAACTTTCTAAGGGCATTATCAGCCTCCCTTTGGTGCATTTTCTGTCTGAGTTTTTCCGGCAATGACTGCATGGGGCAAATGTAGTATATCCTTTATATATATTAACTTGAAGTTGACTATCAGCACCGACAATTATATGGATATCCAATATGAAAGATCTACTTCTGTTGATCAACTGAAAATGATCCTTGATCTCCAGCAAAGGAATTTGCCGTCTCAATTACAACCCGAAGAGATAAAATCCGAAGGATTTGTAACGGTTCACCATACGCTCGATCTGCTCATAGGGATGAACCAGCTTTGCCCTCATATCATCGCGAAATCTAACAAGGACCTGGCCGGATATGCACTTTGTATGCACCCTGTTTTAGCCGATGAGATCGAAGTCCTGAAGTCGATGTTCCACAGGGTAAAAAAGCTCCTTCCAAAAGACTGCCCTTATATGGTTATGGGCCAGGTATGCGTTGAAAAGCTTTATAGGAAAAAAGGAGTATTCAGAGGACTGTACAGCTATATGAGATCGGAATTAAGAAACGATTATGAGAGGATCATTACCGAAGTTGATCAACAGAACATCAGATCTCTCAATGCTCATTATGCTATCGGTTTTGAAGATCTGCTGGTGTATAAATTCAGTGGACGTGTCTGGCACCTTATACAATGGCAGATATAAGAAGAAAGGGATTCCAGGTACTGCCGTTCAATCTGCCAGTACGATCACTTTATTGTCTTTCATCTCAACCGTACCGCTACTGATGGAAAGAATGGTTTTCCCTTTTGAATCGTTGGTAAATTTGTCGGCATACTCCTCTTCGAGCACTATATCTCCTTCTATCTTAACTTCCCCTCCCTGAAGTAGTGATACGACGGGGGCATGATTCGATAGCATTTGAAATTCGCCATTAATACCAGGTACGGTTACTGAAACGACTTCTCCTGCAAAAAGTGTGGCTTCTGGGGATACTATTTCTAGAAACATAATTCTAAAATTGAATTTACGAACCGCCGGTTCTTTTCAAAAGTTCTAATCGGTATCTGCCAGCATTTTCTCACCAGCCTCAATGGCTTCTTCAATACCTCCCTTGAGGTTAAAGGCAGATTCTGGCAGCTTGTCCAATTCTCCATCCATGATCATAGTAAAGCCTTTAATGGTGTCTTTAATATCTACATATACACCGGGAATCCCGGTAAATTGCTCCGCCACATGGAAGGGTTGGGATAGGAATCGCTGAACTCTCCTCGCGCGGCCTACGGCGAGTTTGTCCTCTTCTGATAGTTCTTCCATGCCGAGGATGGCAATGATATCCTGCAACTCCTTGTATCGTTGCAATAATTCGATAACTCGCTGTGCACAATCATAATGCTCTTTTCCAAGAATTTCCGGGGTAAGGATACGCGATGTAGAATCAAGCGGATCCACCGCCGGATAAATACCCAATTCCGCAATCTTTCTAGAGAGAACAGTGGTGGCATCCAGGTGGGCAAATGTTGTAGCAGGTGCCGGATCCGTCAAGTCATCCGCAGGTACATATACAGCCTGTACTGAAGTAATGGAGCCTCTTTTCGTTGAAGTAATCCGTTCCTGCATGGCACCCATCTCTGTGGCAAGTGTTGGTTGATACCCCACCGCCGATGGCATACGCCCTAAGAGCGCCGACACTTCAGAACCTGCCTGGGTAAATCGGAAGATATTGTCGATAAAGAATAATACATCTTTTCCCTGGCCTTCTCCGGCTCCATCCCTGAAATACTCTGCAATGGTCAATCCGGAAAGAGCTACTCTCGCTCTTGCTCCCGGAGGTTCGTTCATCTGTCCGAATACAAATGTAGCTTTAGACTGTTTCATGACTTTTTTATCGACCTTACTAAGATCCCAGCCACCTTCTTCCATGGAATGAAGAAAATCATCCCCATATTTTATAATTCCAGATTCGAGCATTTCTCTCAACAGGTCGTTCCCCTCTCTGGTACGTTCACCAACTCCGGCAAAAACAGACAGACCTCCATGGCCCTTTGCAATGTTATTGATCAATTCCTGGATCAGTACGGTCTTACCGACTCCAGCTCCACCGAATAATCCAATTTTACCTCCTTTAGCATAAGGTTCGATAAGATCGATGACCTTAATCCCGGTGAAAAGCACTTCGGTAGAAGTAGACAATTCTTCAAACTTAGGGGCTTCGCGGTGAATGGGAAGACCGTTTTTCCCTTCCTTGGGCAGGTTACCCAGACCGTCGATGGCATCTCCAACCACATTGAATAGTCGGCCGAAGATATCCTCACCTACTGGCATTTGAATAGGATTCCCAGTGGCCAGTACAGTAGTGCCCCGACTAAGACCGTCTGTAGAATCCATGGATACGGTTCGTACTGTGTTCTCACCAATGTGGGACTGAACCTCCAGCACCAGTAGCGTACCATCCTCCCGCTGAATTTCAAGAGAATCATAAATCTGAGGCAGTTCGGTTCCCGATTTGAATTCCACATCGATAACCGGTCCTATAATCTGTGCAACTTTACCTGTGATCTCTGCCATTATTGAAGTTTTTGGTTTTAAGGATTCAGCAATGATTCCAAACGATTTTTAGTACTCAATCGTTAGTTTTTTCAGGCTGCAAAGATATGCCATTCCGATTTAAATATGAACGCTTTAAAGAGATTTTTTGGCGCAAAAAAAGCACCTGGATTGCGGTGCTTTTAATGTTCATTATAGATTTTATTCTAAGGGTTTACTGTCCAGGAAATATAAAAGATCGATCCCACGGCGCCAGTACCTATTGCAGAGAAATATTCCTCTCCAAGAATATTAGATCCGCCGGCTTTAAAAATCGATTTTATACTGGGTACTGAATAATTAATCTGAGCATCTAATACGCTATATGCAGGAATGTCTCCATCGCCAAAGGTAGCCTGCCAAAAATAGCTATCACTCCATCTCCAGTTTACATTAAACCCAAAATTTTCAAAGAGTGCGGTATTGCCAAAAGAGGCTTTAACCTTATGATTCGGGGTGTTGAAATTAGTCCTGAAGTCAGGGAAAGCGGCCTGATCAAAATCGAGCTCTGCAAAGGTATAATTGGCTCCAATATCAAAATTCCCGAAAATCTTTGCATCAACACCTATGGTAGCCCCGTACGATTTTATATCCGCTTCCGAATTCGTATAGGTCTGGTACGGAAATCTATCTCCGTTTTGAAGTGCCAGAAGTGAAAGCCCTCCGTCTCCGGCCTGGCCGTAAAACGGAACAAGTACTGTTGTATTGGAAATAAAATTTTTGTATTTGTTGTAGTAACCGCTCAAATCGATAGCCACTCGCCCGAACTGCGCCCGGTACCCCGCTTCAAAAGCCGTTATCTCCTCGGGTTTCACGAGGCTCGTATTAACCGCTTCAGGAGTACCTGCTAATACAGAACTAAGGGAAAAGGCGTTTTCGTAAGCTGCCCTTCCCACAATTTGCACGCTGCTCGTTCCGGTAATCATAGCACCAGCGTTGCTCAGCGTGTAATTTCTCACATCGCGGTCAAGATTGTCAACTGCCGAACCTACCAACACCGCACTGCCCGCGTTAAGACCTATAAATAAATCTTGCGTGGTTGGATTTCGAAAACCTTGCTGTGCGGAAACCCTGAAATTTTGATTTCTATTCTTTCCAAAGTTGTAGAGCAGCGAAACCCTGGGCGAGAAAAACCCGTCGAAAAATTCGTTTTTATCATAACGAATAGATCCGGTGAACTTCATATTGTCTTCCCAAAATAATTTTTGTATCTGCAAGTAGGCCCCATACTCATTATAAGAAATAGGACCGTCTACATCTGTAAATATCGTACCTCCTGAATTCAATTCATATTCGCGATACGATCCCCCTATCTGAATGTCAGCGATATCTTCTAACAGGTGGCTAAAATTGTAATTTCCATCTGCATGCCTGAATTTTGTGTTGTCGATAAATTTGGAACCGGTTAGGAGGTCTCCATCCGCGGTAACGGCATTAAATGCTGATTGAAATTCGGGGGTGCCCGGTTGAAATCTGCCAGTATCTGCCGCCTGACGTGCCGCAGCATGTGCCGCAGCATCATCTAGCATAACTCCCGTACCCACTCCCAATCTGGCGCCGATATAGGTTTGGGTATATTCGGTAAACCATTGCGTATTCGATTTCCATCGGTTATTAATATTGATGGCTGTAAATCTGGTATCGTAAGAATCTCCTGAGTTTTCAGATGTGATATAACCCCTTACGAAAAAATTGTTGTTTCGTATCTCGATCTTGTGTTGTTGCAAGATGAAGTTTTTGACCGAGTAGCGGTTGGCTCCCTGATAGATAGTGTTACCTCTTCCCACTCTGCCGTTGTAAATAAATTCGAGGTCATTCCCGAGAGGACGATAGTGAAATGAGAAATCCGATTTTACACTCTCTGCATTGTAGTTGGCCAGATCGGCTTCCTGATATCCGGTTCTTGTCACCAGAGCTGATCCAAGTGTCCCGGAAGGAAATCCTACAGGATCGTCAAAATCCAATAAGATAGCAAAATCATCACCATATACATTGAGCCCGTTATACGCGGGATCTGTTCTGGTTCTTCCCGGGTTAGCCAGATCTTCCGTGCTATTGGCGTGCCAATCTTCCCCTTTTAAAAACGAGAAATTGGCTTTGATAGCCACTTTATCGCTAAAAGCATGAGAGGCGCGTATCCCAAAGTCGTAATAGGCATTATCTCCTGCAGCTTCCTGAGAAGTGATCCCTGTTTTATAATAGGCGCTAATACCTTGAAAATCAAAGGGATTTTTACTGCGCATAAACAAGATCCCATTAAAAGCACCTGCCCCGTAGAGTGCGGATGATGCTCCTGGTAGTATCTCGACACTTTGCACCTCTAATTCCGACATGCCCACCAGGTTACCCAGCACAAAGTTCAGCCCTGGAGCGGAGTTGTCCATACCATCGACCAATTGGAGAAACCTATTGTTGGCAAAAGTGGCAAACCCCCTTGTATTTATAGATTGAAAGGTTAAACTGTTGGTATTGATATCGACCCCTTTTAGATTTTGTAGTCCCCCATAGAACGATTCAGATGAAGTATTCTTTATTTCCCGGAGACCAAATCTCTCAACAGAAACAGGAGATTCAAAGACGCGTTCCGGCGTTCTTGATGCCCCAAGCACGACTTCATCGAGAGTGGTCGCGGTGTAATCGAGCCGGATCACCAGATCGTCGGTGGCGGAAGTTACTTCAACGGCCCGTGTGCTATAACCTGTGTAGGAAACTGTGACGTTAAAAGGTAGTTCCTGGGAAACGTCTAAGTCGTATTTGCCATCGAAATCCGTGACCGTCCCTGCGGATGTGCCTTCCACCAAAATAGTTGCGCCGATCAGTGGTTCGCCGGTTTCTGCATCTACAACTCGTCCACTGATTGTAGTTTGGGAATAAGCCATGACGCTAAAAAAGAGCATGGCACATAGAATGCGTGTTCTCATTATAGTCCTTAGTTAAGTTAGTTTAAAGGACAAGATACAGATTTTTTTAGTTTGAATTTGAAAAATCAGAAAAATGACGCGTTCGTAATAAAAAGTGCATAATAAAACGGCAGAATTAATGATAAATCCTCAGAAAATAAAAAAGGCGAATATAACAACATCCGCCTTAATTGTTGAGTTTAAGGTATATTATTCTACCGTGACAGACTTTGCCAGGTTTCTGGGCTGATCAACATTGCAATTACGCATAACCGCAATATGATAGGAAAGCAATTGTAGCGGGATTGTAGTCAATAAAGGGGATAGACTTTCAATGGTATCAGGTACTTCCACCACATGGTCGGCGAGTTCCCTTACCTGTTGATCACCCTCGGTAACCACTGCGATGATCCGCCCATTTCTCGATTTGATTTCCTGGATATTACTGACCACTTTTTCATAGTGACCGTTATTTGTGGCTATGACAATTACGGGCATCTGTTCATCGATTAAGGCTATTGGACCGTGCTTCATTTCTGCTGCCGGATAACCTTCCGCATGGATATAGCTGATCTCCTTTAATTTCAGTGCTCCTTCCAGAGCCACTGGGAAATTATATCCCCTCCCTAGGTAAAGGCAATTGTTGGAGTCTTTGTAGGCCTCGGCTATAATCTCGATCAACGGATTGGACTCTAAGGCCAGCTCTACTTTGGCCGGTATGTTTTCCATCTCCGTTAGCAACTCATGAAACTTGGAATCTGACAACTCGCCTTTCTGCTTGGCCAATTTCAATGCGAGCAATGTTAAGACAGTGATTTGAGTAGTAAAGGCTTTGGTTGATGCCACCCCGATTTCCGGACCAGCATGTGTATAGGCTCCGGCATGAGCTTCGCGTGCAATCGTAGAGCCTACTACATTACAAACACCAAAAACAAAAGCATCGCGTTCTTTGGCCAGTTTTATGGCAGCCAGGGTATCGGCCGTTTCTCCCGACTGTGAGATCGCGATTATAATATCATCACGTGTTATAACCGGATTACGGTAACGGAATTCTGAAGCGTATTCCACTTCTACCGGTATACGTGCAAAATTTTCGAAAATATACTCCGCCACAAGTCCAGCATGCCATGAAGTACCGCAGGCGACTATGATAATTCGTTTGGCATTCATGAACTTTTCGATATTCTGGTCAACGCCAGCCATCTTAACCATTCCCTCGGCTACTCTTAGGCGTCCCCTGAACGTATCCTTGATCGCCCTTGGCTGTTCGTAGATTTCCTTAAGCATGAAGTGATCGTATCCACCCTTCTCTATTTCCTCAAGGTTGAGCTGGAGCTCCTGTACCATTGGATAGGCGATGGCGTCGTTCTGGATCTTTCTAAGCTTAATTTCTTTTCCCAAACGGATAATCGCCATTTCCTCGTCTTCAAGGTATACAGCGTTGTTGGTGAATTCTATAAACGGAGAAGCATCTGATGCTACGAAGAATTCGTTATCGCCAATACCGATGGCCAAAGGGCTTCCTAGTTTAGCCACTACGATCTCATCGGGTTTTTGTCTGTCAAAAACTGCAATAGCATAGGCTCCAACCACTTGGTTAAGTGCTATCTGAACAGCCTTCCCAAGCTTTACGTCCTCTTTTTTCTTAACTTCTTCTATGAGGTTGATCAATACCTCGGTATCCGTATCAGATTCAAAGACATAGCCCCTTTTTGTCAATTCCTTTTTGATCGATTCGTAGTTTTCGATGATACCGTTATGAATGATCACCAGATCTCCAGAATTGGAATAATGGGGATGAGAGTTCACATGGTTAGGCACCCCATGAGTAGCCCATCGAGTATGTCCTATTCCGAGTGAACCATTGAGGGAAATACTTGTCTCGCTGAGTGATTTTAAGTCTTCAACCTTGCCTTTGGTTTTGGCCAAATTGATATCTGTTCCATCGTAGAGTGCAATACCCGCACTGTCATAACCTCGGTATTCCAGTCGCTGGAGTCCTTTAATAATGATGGGATAAGCTTCCCGATGGCCAATATAACCTACTATTCCACACATAATCGTTCAAATTTCAGGTAGTTGCAGCAAATTTAAGCGATCTATTGCATTCCCTGTTATCTTTCAGTTTAAATAACGATAAAATTCTGTGAGTGGTATAAAATCGTGTATGGATTACTACTGGGTTTCCGTATAAAAAATCTCGAGTTTCATTTTCCGGTCATCCGAATCGGGTACATTGCTTCCCACCAGAACTGTACTTAGAGGGGTTAAGGAGTTCGCCACTGGAAGCTCTTTTTCGTTGGTATCATCGAGCATGGCATCGATAGCAATCGGATTTGTTATATCTGCGGTCACGACCAGACCAAGCGTGGCGTTAGCTGAGTCCCGAACGATGATGTCATTGATATAATTGGTGACCTTGACCTTGTATTTAATGCCTTTACCATTCTCACTTTCAAGTCCTCCGCCGTAGTTTGACTCGATACGACCTACAAGAGACGGTTCATTTCCCTGAGTGACATTATACAGTGCTGAATTGGTGTCTGCATTGTACAAATAAAGCCGTGGGGGTTCCACGGAAACACCGGCAGCATCCAAAGCGCCCCTGTCAACATAAAAAATAATATTGGCCTCGTTGATGATCCAGTTATTTTCCTTGATCTCATTGATAATACTTTCACCGTTGTTGGGTTCAAAAAGTTGAAGCTCAGCAAATGTTCCTGGGCCTCCTTTAAGGTAGATACTCGAGGCATTTACATCGGTGTCGAGCTCATTGGCAATCATCGGGGGAAGAGCATCATTGATCAAGGTATTTACGGCATTACCGCCTATAGGCTGATTCCCTCCTCCGGTTAATAAGGTCATAGTATAATTATTAACCCTGGTGACGGCGCTTCCTTCGTCAACAGCATCATACTCGTAGTTTATCCTGATATTGCCCTGGGTAAGGTCTAATAATATGAGAACATCGTCTGAGACCGAAAGATGGATCCCCCTGAAGAAATCGGTAAAATTGGCCTGGCTCAATAATGGGGATTTACCTTCGTTGTCGAGAATATTCACCTGAAAAAAGCTGTTGTCCAGTGGCACTCTAATGCCCGGTTGCAATCTTTGGTCTATCTCCAGTGATTCATCAACATCCTCTGTTTCCGGGTCATCTTCCTTAAAGATCAATATTTCTTCTGTAAGGATTTCAACAGGGCCATCGAAAAATGTTTCGCCGACAAAATCCGGGGAAAATTCAGCTGTGGAATAGTATTCCTGATTTTCCAGGAAGCCAGCATTCGGGTCGAGATCACGGAGGAAAAAGGTCGAACGTTCAACTTTAAGATTAAACGCTGCCCCCCGGTCACCATATATACTGTCTAGGTCGACGGTTTTTGGAAAAATATTAGCCACTGTTTCATCGTCCTCATCGTCATTGATTCCGTCATCATCGGTATCGGGATTCAAAGGGTCTGTCCCGTTGACACGTTCCTGATTATCCGACACACCATCACCATCCGAATCGCTATTGGGATCATCAGCATCAACGTCGAACTCATCAGCTACCCCATCGGCATCCCTGTCACCTGACGGATTTTGCAAGAAAGGAATATATAGAAAAACCTCTGTAACCGTTTCATTTTCCGGAACTGTATTTTCATCTCCATCGCTATTGGCCGAATCTTCGGTGTCTTGATCCAAAGCACCAAAGGTGGGATTTCCTACCCCTCCTGCCAGCCCCACCTGGGTCGTAATCCTGGCTTCTGTTCGACCATAAATTGAGTCTACGTAATTTCCGAGTTGATAAATGGGTAGTTTGTTCGTTTGAACTGCTTTTACCCCTTTATTGTAGGCAAAAACATCAAATTCCTGAATATCTGTACGAAAAGGGGCTTCATCGATAAGACCGACACCTAATGTAGTTCCATCTTCCTGGCACGACATCATCAACATCACACCAACCAATACTGCCGTTGCGGCGGTATTTTGTATCAATTTGTAAATCATTGAGGCTAGGTTAAAACTTCTGTGTTATAAAAATTTGAGTACGCCTCCTCAAATTCTTGGATGGAAACGTACGGCAACACTGGTTTTTTAAGGTTGGTTATGTAATCTTTTAATTCCGATGGAATATTTTCCGAGGCTAAAATAATGGCATCCGAAAAATCTACGGCTACCTTTAACAAATTATTATAGCTGGGATTATCTAAATGTTCAATGGCTTCTTCAGAGATCCCGTCGAATGCGATCTTTTTCTTAATCCCGCTATTGAGCTCCCCTTCAAAGCCTTCGGCATAAATGGAGGTGACCACCTTGCTATCGGCAAAAAGAGGCTCATCACCATAATAATGCTTGAGGTAGAGAGGAACCAGGGAGGCCATCCAGCCATGGATGTGAATGATATCTGGTGCCCAGTTAAGTTTCTTAACGGTTTCTACCACTCCCTTGGCAAAAAAGATCGCACGTTCATCGTTATCCGGGAACAATTTCCCATTCTCATCAGTAAATGTGGCCTTTCGCTTAAAATATTCCTCATTATCGATGAAATATACCTGAATGCGTTCACGTGGTATGGAAGCTACTTTGATAATGAGCGGCATATCCATATCATTGATCACCAGATTCATACCTGATAAACGGATCACTTCGTGAAGCTGATGCCGTCGCTCGTTGATATTACCATATCGCGGCATAAATATCCTTATCTGGCCTCCATTGCTGTTGACCATTCTGGGAGCTTCATATGACATTAAGGAAACTTCGTTCTCGGGTAGGTAGGGCACTAATTCGGAAGATACAAACAATATCTTTTTACCATTCATAAACTCTGGGTTTTGCGTCTAGCATAAACGTAGCTGCAAAATTACAAAAATTATGAAGAATAGCAGTAATTATAGTAAGTTTGCACCCCTTTTCTAGCTTAAAATGCAGGTATTAAATACAATTAACGCTATCAGGTCGGAAATTCATGAGCGAAAATCGGCCGCTACGGTTGTCGGACTGGTTCCCACGATGGGTGCGCTGCACAGAGGCCATCTTGAAATTGTTAGAAGAGCCGTAGCCAAAAACGGGGTGGTTGTGGTCAGTATTTTTGTCAACCCAACACAATTTAACGATAAAAGTGATCTTGAAAGTTACCCCAGAGATTTAATAAAAGACCTCTCCTTGTTATCGGATATTTCTCCCGACATCCTTGTTTTTGCCCCTGATGTAAAGGAGATGTACTCCGATGGGTTGGTATCAGATCAATACGAGTTCAACGGACTGGACCAGCAGATGGAAGGCCGTTACAGACCCGGGCATTTTCAAGGGGTAGCTACTGTTGTTGAAAAACTTCTGAACATCGTCAGACCCGATGTTGCCTATTTTGGCAAGAAGGATTATCAACAATTACTCATCATTAAGAGTCTGGTTAAACAATGTAGGATCCCCGTACAGATTGTCGGCTGCTCTATTGTGAGGGAGGCTTCGGGTCTTGCGCTGAGTTCGAGGAATGACCGACTGACAAAAAGACTCAGACAGGAAGCATCTTTTATCTACCACTCCCTCAAAGCTGCCAAAGTCCAATTTGGCATGAAAAGTGCTGCTTCCGTAGTAAAATGGATTGAGAATCAGTTTGCCGATCACCCAGATCTTGATCTTGAGTATATAGTCATTGCGGATGAGCTGAATTTGAAACCCGTAGTAAGAAAAATAAAAGGAAAAAAATACAGGGCTTTTATCGCCGTTTATGCAGAAGGAATAAGGCTGATCGATAACGTTGCCCTGAATTGATTAATTTTGACACATGTTGATCCAAGTTGTAAAGTCTAAAATACACCGCATCAAGGTTACTGGTGCCGACCTGAACTATATCGGCAGCATTACCATTGATGAAGATCTGATGGATGCCGCCAATATTATCAGAGGTGAAAAGGTGCAAATTGTGAATAACAATAATGGTGAACGATTGGAAACCTACGTTATTCCAGGACCGAGGGGAAGCGGAGAATTAACCCTCAATGGTGCTGCTGCACGCAAGGTAAATGTGGGCGACATACTGATCATTATCACCTATGCCACCATGGAGCTGGAAGAAGCTAAGACCTTTAATCCTGCGCTGGTATTCCCCAATGAGGAAAACAATCTTTTAAACTAGTTTTGAACAGAGATCTGGTAAGAATACTTAAACTAACACTCCCAATTGCCTTGGGAGTTTTTTTGGTCTGGTATTCTTATGTGATCACTTCCGAAGAAGATAGAAAGCAGATCCTGCGTTATATAAAGGAGGCCGATTTTTTTTGGGTCGGTATTTCTATTTTTATCGGTATGCTGAGTCATGTTTCACGTGCAATCCGGTGGAACTATCTTCTCGAACCCCTTGGGTATAAACCCAAAATCAGGAACAATGTTCTTATTATCCTGATGGCTTACCTAACCAATCTGGGGATTCCGAGATCCGGTGAGATATTAAGAGCCACCGCACTGGCCACCTATGAAGATGTTCCTTTTGAAAAAGGCTTTGGCACGATTGTAACCGAGCGGATCATAGACTTATTAATGTTGATGCTGATTATTTTTATCGCACTCCTGGCACAAACCGATATAATACTGGAATTTATGGAGGATAAAGGAATCAGTCTTTCGGGTACTCTCATTATCGCGGTGGCAGGTATCTTTGGTCTAGGATTATTGCTTATGGTGCTAAAGCGGTCCAATTCAAAGCTCGTAATGAAATTAAAGGGATTCGTAAAAGGACTTCTCGATGGATTACTCAGCGTATTTCGAATGAAGAGAAAATTATCATTCATTCTTCATACTATATTCATATGGGGATGCTATATAGCCATGTTCTGGGCGATAAAATATACGGTTGCTGAGACGGCAGCTCTTGGTCTTGGCGAACTTCTTGTCGCCTTTATCGCAGGTGCCTTTGCCATAACCACTACCAATGGTGGTATTGGCCTATATCCTATAGCCGTGAGTAAATCCCTCGAGATTTTTGGTATCGATCCGGTATCGGGAGATGCTTTTGGCTGGATAATGTGGATCTCACAAACACTGATGGTAGTGGTTTTCGGTGCAATATCTTTTCTCATATTGCCGTTATGGAACAGAAAACCTTAGTGGTTAAGTGTTTCTAAATCCATTTACATGAAAGCCCTTTTTAGCATTCTATTTACCCTTATCATTTGTTTATCATCCCTGGCACAGGTAAAACAAGAAATTTTTGAATCATTTAAACTCCAGGAAAGACGAGATGTAAAATACTATTTTCCGGAAGATTATACTCCAGAGAAAAAGTATCCGCTGGTTGTTGTACTCGACGCCGAATACCTCTTCGATCAGGTGGTGGCGACCTCCAAATTCTATAGCGATTTTCAGGGTATGCCCCAGGCCATTGTTGTTGGCATTTACCAAAGCAAGGACGAACTGCGATGGGAGGATTGCGGATTTGAGGGCGACACAGGTTTACCGACGGAAAAGGGAAAGAAATTCTATGAATTCCTGGGAATGGAGATCGTACCCTATCTGGATACCTCGTTTAATACAGCGCCATTTAAAATATTTGTGGGTTACGACATTACGGCTAATTTCGGGAACTTCTATCTGTTTAAAGACAAATCGCTTTTTAATGCCTTTATCAGTATATCACCGCTGCTGGCTCCTGAAATGGTAAGCCGTATTCCAGCCAGGTTAAGTGATTTAGATCAAAAGATCTTTTACCATTTAATTTCAGAAGGTGAGAAAAGCGAGGAATTGGAGCAAATCAGGGCCCTGGACAGAGGTCTTAAATCTCTGAATAAAGAAACGCTGCATTACTATTACGACGAGTATGAGGAAGCGAATGAAATTTCTGTAGTGACCTATGGACTGGGCAAGGCATGGGAACGCACTTTTGAGATATTCAAACCGATTAGTCCGAAGGAATACAAGCAAAATATTCTCACTTCTGACGAGCCCGTTTTCGATTACCTCGCAGAGAAATACAGTACTATCGAAAGTTTGTTCGGCTTTAAAAAGCAAGTTGAACTCAATGATATCATGGCTATATATGCAGGCTGCCGAAAAAAGGATGACTACCAGTCGCTTAAACCGCTTTCAGACCTTTGCAAGAAAGAGTTCCCCAACACAATGCTGGGCTTTTACTTCGAGGGCGAATATTACGAAGAACTCGGTGAGCCCAAAAAAGCGCTGAGGACTTTCGAAAAAGCATTCGGAATGGAAGAAATTGATTTTCTTACCAAAGAGATGGCACTAGAGAAAATGGATGCTTTGAAAGCAGACTTTGGCTTCTGATGCTGCTGGTTTGAGGTAGTCCTTAATAGTCCGGGTATACTACGGATCTTTTTCTTTTGAATTTATAGACAACAACGATATCTTTAGCCATCGTGAATATCTGATATGGCCAAGGTTAAATCTGCTTACTTCTGTCAAAACTGTGGCACCCAGTACGCCAAATGGGTTGGGCAATGCACCGTCTGTAAAGCCTGGAATACGGTGGTAGAGGAAGTGATCCACAAAGAAAAGGACGAGGCCTGGCGAAAGCGCGACGGGAACAAGGGCAAAAATGCAACTCCACTTCCCATAAAGGAAATTCAGACCGATAAGGAAATCAGAATTGATCTGCACGATGATGAAATCAACCGCGTGCTGGGCGGGGGGCTTGTCCCCGGTTCTATGGTTCTTTTGGGTGGGGAACCCGGGATAGGCAAAAGCACACTGATCCTTCAGATCGTCCTGAAATTGCCCCAAAAAACACTTTACGTGTCAGGAGAAGAGAGTCAGCGTCAGATTAAAATGCGCGCCGACCGGCTTAAGAGCGATGGCGATCAATGTTATGTTCTTACCGAGACCAATACCCATCGTATTTTTGATCAGATTTCGGTTATAAAGCCTCATCTATTGGTGATCGATTCCATACAGACGCTTCATTCTGATATCATCGAATCGCCGGCAGGAAGTATATCGCAAGTGCGACAATGCACTTCAGAACTGATTCGCTTTGCCAAGGAAACTCATACTCCGGTGATCCTCATCGGCCATATCACCAAAGATGGCAATATTGCCGGCCCGAAGATTCTAGAGCACATGGTAGATACTGTTTTACAGTTCGAAGGGGATCATAACTATGTGTTCAGAATACTCCGTTCATTAAAAAACAGGTTTGGCTCGACCTCAGAATTGGGTATTTATGAGATGTTAGGGGATGGCCTGAAAGAGATTCGCAACCCATCGGAAGTGTTGATTTCCAAAGATGGAGAAGATCTGAGCGGAACAGCCATTGCCGCTACTTTAGAGGGTGCCCGCCCCCTGATGATAGAAATCCAGGCCCTGGTCAGTTCTGCGGTATACGGAACTCCTCAGCGATCCACAACAGGCTATAATGCCAAAAGGCTTAATATGCTCCTTGCGGTATTAGAGAAAAGAGCCGGATTCAGACTGGCGGCCAAAGATGTTTTTCTAAATATTACCGGAGGTATCAGAGTAGATGATCCTGCGATCGATCTTGCAGTGGTCGCAGCGATACTTTCGAGTGGTGCAGATATTCCCGTGGATAAGGGTTCCTGCTTTGCAGCCGAAATAGGCCTTGCAGGTGAGATCCGGGCCGTGCAGAGAATCGATCAGCGAATTTTGGAAGCGGATAAATTAGGATTTCACACCATATTTATTGCGAAAAGCAATCAGGTTTCAGTTAAAAAGGTTAATATCAAAATCGTCAGACTCACTCGCATTGAAGATATTACCAAAGCCCTTTTTACCTAAAAAGAACTGTTTTTTCAGGGAGCCGGATTAGGAATTCGGTCGTGAATTTGTTCAATGGCCCTGATCACTTCCTCGCCCAATTCCAAATCGATACTGCCTATGTTCTCCCGCAACTGATCCATGGTAGTAGCCCCTATGATATTGCTGGTAAGGAACGGCCTGGAGTTAACGAACGATAATGCCATCTGGGTAAGTGAAATCTCATGGGCCTTGGCAAGTTCAGCGTATTCCTGTGTGGCTTTTATGGCTGTTTTACCACTATATCGTTTGTAGTTTTCAAAGAGGGTCAACCGGGCATTTTCGGGTTTTTGATCGCCTAGATATTTACCGCTTAACACCCCAAATCCCAGGGGAGAATATGCCAATAATCCAATATTTTCCCTCATGGAGATCTCCGCCAAACCTACTTCGAATAAACGGTTCAGCAAACTGTAAGGGTTTTGGATGGTGATCATTCTTGGCAGATCGGTATGGACCTTACTCTCCTCCAAATAACGCATGGTACCCCAGGGAGATTCGTTGGAAAGGCCTACATGACGTATCTTCCCTTCTTTAATCAGGTCGGCAAGTGTTCCGAGTACCTGATGAATATTATCTTTCCAGTGGTCACTTGTTGAAGGTTGATAACCGCGCTGACCAAAATAGTTGGTGCTTCGCTCGGGCCAATGTAACTGGTATAGATCGATATAATCGGTCTGCAGCCTATTCAGACTCCCCTCCACCGCTTGAATGATAGATTCCCTTTTGAAGCCTGTAGTTCGAATGAACTTTGTAAATGGTGCTTTCCCGGCAATTTTTGAAGCGAGAACAATCTTGTCCCTGTTTCCTGTATTCTTGAACCATTCTCCTATGATGATCTCCGTATGGGCATATCGTTCAGCTTCAGCCGGTATCGGGTATAATTCGGCGGTGTCGAAGAAATTAATCCCCTTTTCCATGGCGAAATCCATCTGCTGGTGACCTTCTTCTTTGGTGTTCTGCTTTCCCCAGGTCATTGTTCCCAGGCAAAGCTTGCTCACTTCAATATCGGTATGTGGTAATCTGGTGTAGCGCATCAGTGCTTATTACATAATGGACGTGCAAAAGTAAGCATTCAAAGTTTTTTCAGGACAGATAATTCTGCTCTATTTGAGTTCGAGCATAATCGGACAGTGATCACTATGTATCGCATCTGAAAGAATGACCGATCTGGAGATTCGTTCTTTCAGACCATCGCTAACCATAGCGTAGTCTAATCTCCATCCTTTGTTTCTGGCCCTGGCATTAGCCCGATAACTCCACCAGGTATAGTGATGCGGGTTACTATTCAAATACCGGAAGCTGTCTGTAAACCCGGATTTAAGAAAATTGGTCATCCACTCTCGTTCTACCGGCAGAAAGCCAGATACATTTTTATTGCGTATCGGATCGTGAATATCTATTGCATGATGACAAATGTTGTAGTCCCCGCAAAGCACTAATTCTGATCGTTCCTTTTTAAGCTGATTGATATGTTGTTGTAAATCGTCCATATATCCCAGTTTAAATCCCAGCCTGTCCATATTGGAGCCGGAGGGCACATAAAGGCTCATCACCGAAACCCCATTGAAATCGGCTCTGATATTCCTGCCCTCATCATCCATAGAAGCTGTTCCTGTACCGTAAACCACATTATCGGGCCTTTGTTTGGCAAGTATAGCCACTCCGCTATATCCTTTTTTCTGAGCACTGAACCAATATTGGTATGGATATCCGCATTTTTCGTAGAGGCTGAGATCCAATTGATCTTTTGTAGCTTTGATTTCCTGCAGACATAGTACATCAGGAGATGCCGTTTGCAACCATTGGGAAAAACCTTTTTTAGTGGCTGCGCGTATGCCATTAACATTGTAAGATGCGATTTTCAAGAAGTAGAATTTGATCCAAAAATAACCAATGCCTCCCGATTAAAGAAGATTTTTTGGCCATGGAGCTCTAGTTTGGAACACAAATTGAATACGTCTTATAGCTAACCATATTTCGATATGAAAAATATTTTTATCATTCTCACCATTTTATTGTTCTCCACAAGATTGGCTGCTCAGGCCTATCCAGATAGAACGATCAGGAACGAGGTTAAATTCAATATGGGGTTATTCCTTGCCACTACTACTTTGGAGGGCTCCTATGAGCGCTTTATCACAGACGATATGAGTATTGGTGCCACCCTTTATTTTGACAATGATGGCAGCGATTATAACGGTGATTTTGGCATTGGTCCTAATTTCCGGGCGTATTTCGGGTATGGCTACGCCGAAGGGTTTTTTGCAGAAGCTTTTGGCCTTTATTATAGCGGTAGAGATGCGGATATACCTCTGGTAAATCCTCGAGATCAGGAGTACAATACCTTTGCACTTGGGTTGGGTCTTGGTGGAAAATGGGCTACCAGGTCGCAGAAATTCAGCTTTGAGATCAATGGCGGTTTCGGAAGAAATGTCAATCCTGAGGTATTTCAGGACAGCTTCATGTACAGGTTTGGAGCCTCCATCGGGTTTAGGTTTTAATCCTTACTTTTGGCCCCAATGAATTTTTCATGAGATACAGATTCATTTCTGGTTTTGTCCTCTTTGTTGTTAGCGGGCTCTATGCACAGGAAATACCTCAAGACTCTGTAACTGTTCTAGAAGAAGTTATATTGTACACGCCTGCGCAGAAAAGCGTAACACTGGGTATCACCCCATCTTCCATAATCAGGGAAAAGGCGTTTCAAAATTTCAGCCCGGTAGATCTTCGAGGTTCTATCAATCAGATCTCAGGTGTTTATGTGCTCTCCGGAGCCTTGAATACCAATAGGATTACCATCAGGGGGGTTGGCGCACGCACTCCTTTTGGAACAGATAAACTTCGGCTTTATTATAATGATATCCCGGTTACCAACGGTGCGGGATTTTCGACCCTGGAGGCCTTCGACCTGGAGAATTTAAGCACGATCGAAGTGGTGAAGGGACCAAAGGGCACAGCCTACGGAGCCAACCTTGGTGGCGCGATCTCGCTCAGGTCTAAAAACAGCGAAAATGAACCCACTGGTCTCTATAACAACTTTACTGTTGGTTCATACAATACGATCAAGGACAACCTTTCTTTTGTACATCGTGAGAAGGGTTTTCAACTTGGATTTCACTATAACTATCTGCAAACAGATGGCTATAGGGAAAACAATAGTTTCGAAAGGGATGGTCTGCTTTTAGATAGTTCCTTTAAGACAGGTCCCAGGAGTTCGGTCAACATTCTGCTGAATTATATCGACTACACCGCGCAGATACCAAGCTCACTAAGTCAGACTGCCTTTGAAGAAGACCCTACCCAAGCCGCTTTTACCTGGGCTCAGGCTCAGGGTTTTGAAGCAAATAAATACACCCTCGCAGGTATTTCTTACAAAACCGGAGTACTTGAAAACCTCAAGAACACCACAAGTGTGTTTTACACCTATCTGGATCATTACGAACCGCGGCCATTCAATATTCTGGATGAATTTACCAATGGTTACGGATTCCGCTCTGTTTTCAATGGGAGCTTTTCTCTCTTTGAGAGTAAGGCTTCATTTCTTTTCGGGGCTGAATTTTACAGGGACGAGTATGATTGGTCTACCTACGACAATCTCTATGAAGAGAATGATGGAAATGGCAGCCTGCAGGGCGATCTGCTAAGCAAGAACCGTGAGTTCAGAAGGCAATTATTCGCTTTTGCTTCTTTGGCCATCCCTGTGAGCGATAGATTTAAAGCCCAATTAGGCCTAAACGTCAATAAAACCCACTACGATTATCGCGATCTGTTCAATACCGGGGCCGATAACAAAACTGCCTCAAGAACTTTTGATCTTATCTGGTTGCCGAATCTCGATCTCGAGTACCGTATTAGTAACAGTTCCCTGGTCTACGGCAATATCAGCCGTGGGTTTTCTAATCCAAACCTGGAAGAAACCCTGACGCCCGATGGGATTATCAATCCGGATATTGAACAGGAAAAAGGATTTAATTACGAGATTGGCGTAAACTGGAGTCTGTTAAAAGCCCGACTATGGTTTAATCTGGCCTTTTATCGCATGAATATAAATGACCTGCTTGTGGCCGACAGGGTAGGCGAAGATCAGTTTATAGGGCGTAATGCCGGTGAAACAAGACATCAGGGACTGGAGCTCGATATGAACTATTCATGGTATCTGGGCAACGAATTTAAACTGTCCCCTTTTATCAGCTATACCCTTAGCGATCATAGTTTTATCGATTTTATGGATGGGGATGAAGACTTTTCCGGAAACGAATTAACCGGGGTTCCGAAGCACCGCATCAATGGGGGTGTGCGGCTCGAAAAAGGTCGCCAGTTCTACTGGAATACCACTTACCAGTATGTTGGTGAAATACCGCTTACCGATGCCAATAGTCTCTATAGCGAAGCTTTTGGGATTCTAAATACAAGAATGGGTTATACACGGCAGTTTTCCTCAAGCTTTTCTGCAGGAATTGATCTGGGAATAAACAATATTTTCAACGAGGTATATGCCCAATCTGTACTGATCAATGCGGTAGGTTTTGGAGGCTCTGAACCGCGATATTTCTATCCAGGAGCAGATCGAAATTATTATGGCGGTCTGCGATTAAGATATACCTTTTAAATTCAACCGATCTTTTGAAGCCATTTACGCATATCCAGTTCAGAAGTAAGGGTTCGGTTCACCTCACTTAACGGGATCCTCTTCTGATCCATGGAATCACGATACCTCAGGGTAACGGTTTGATCATCTTTGGTTTGGTGATCCACCGTAATACAAAATGGTGTCCCCACGGCATCCTGGCGCCTGTACCTGCGGCCGATGGCGTCTTTTTCATCGTAGATCACATTATAATTCCACTTCAGGTCTTCCACAATACGATGTGCTATCTCCGGAAGCCCATCCTTTTTCACCAAGGGCAAAACGGCGGCTTTTGTGGGGGCCAAAATTGCCGGAATCTTAAGAAGTGTCCTGGTGCTGCCGTTTTCGAGTTCCTCTTCCACAAGCGATTTGGAAAATACAGCCAGGAACATTCTATCGAGACCGATGGAGGTTTCCACCACATAGGGCACATACGATTCATTCAGGTCTGTATCGAAATACTGGAGTTTCTTGCCGGAATATTTTTGGTGATTCGCCAGATCAAAATCTGTTCGCGAATGTATGCCTTCTAATTCCTTAAAACCAAAGGGAAATCTGAATTCGATGTCCGCAGCCGCATCTGCATAATGAGCCAGTTTATCATGATCGTGGAATCGGTAATTATCATCGCCAAGGCCAAGTGACAAATGCCATTTCATCCTCTTTTCTTTCCAGTACTCATACCACTCCTTCTGACTGCCAGGTTTAATGAAGAATTGCATTTCCATCTGCTCGAATTCCCTCATCCGAAAGATGAACTGACGGGCAACAATCTCGTTTCTAAACGCCTTCCCCACCTGAGCGATCCCAAAAGGGATTTTCAAACGCCCTGTCTTTTGCACATTGAGGAAGTTCACAAATATGCCTTGTGCTGTTTCAGGCCTCAAATAAAGGTCCATAGCACTTTCGGCTGAAGCACCTAATTGTGTGCCGAACATCAGGTTGAACTGTTTGACATCCGTCCAGTTTTTCGATCCTGACAACGGGCAAACGATCTCGAGCTCTTCAATGAGTGATCTGACATCAGCAAGGTTTTCATCCTCCAAAGATCTGGTAAGCCTTTTGATGATCGTATCTGCTTTCTCGCGATATCCCAGGACCCGTGCGTTGGTGGTTAGGAATTGCTCCTTATCAAAAGATTCCCCAAATCTCTTGGCCGCCTTTTGGACTTCTTTATCGATCTTGGCTTCGATCTTAGCAACATGGTCTTCTACCAATACATCGGCCCTATATCTCTTTTTGGAATCCTTATTGTCTATCAGTGGGTCATTAAAGGCGTCTACGTGCCCGGAGGCTTTCCAGGTAGTTGGATGCATAAAAATAGCGGAGTCGAGACCCACGATATTCTCATTCAAATGCACCATGGCATTCCACCAATACTCCCTGATGTTCTTTTTTAATTCAGCACCGTTCTGGCCATAATCGTACACAGCACTCAGGCCATCGTAAATTTCACTCGACTGAAATACATAGCCGTATTCCTTGGCGTGTGAAATCACCTTTTTAAATACCTCTTCTTGCTTTGCCATTCGGCAAAAATAGAATATTAGGCCAAATGCGCCTCAATTATTTAAGCTGAAATTCTGCGGAAGTAAGAAGCCGCTGGTCTTCAAATACATTAAGGGTATAGGTGCCGGGTTCAAGTGATCCCTCGGGCACGGTAATAAAATCGCAAACTATTACTTCTTCACCTACATAGATGATTTCTACCCTTTTACTATAGATGTTGCCACTAACCGAGATGGTATTGGCGTTGTCTTCTATGACTCCCATATTGGGTCCGAGAAACTGAAAATAAAGTACTTTTTCACGTGCGCTTACGTCGCTATCGCCAAGCAGCGTTACACAACCTCGCAACTTCTCGATGGTAGAAGCTTTATTGGTTTTGATCGGTCTTCCTCCGCGCAAGCGAAATCCATTTCCCTCTCCGTTTTCAAGTTGCAAGTAATCCTTTCTGTTAAGCTCCATGTTGAGCTCCTGATTTTTTCGCCTTAATTCGGCTTCCATTTCGGCCAGTGAGCTGCTTTTACCCCTAAGTTCCTCGATCTGTTTCCTGGTCTCCTCATATTTATCGGAGAGCAGCATATTGTTGTATTTCAGGAAATTGTTTTTGAGTTTAAGACTATCGTAGCTAGCCTCCATTACCCTGAGCTCTTTGCGGTATTCGGTAAGTTTAGTAACCGTGAAATTGAGACGTCCTACCGAGTCGAGTAATTCCTGAATCCTGAATCTGGAATCCTGAAGTTCGATCTCGTTAACTTCATTGAGAGCGGCAAGTCTGTCGACCTCGGTTTTCATCAGCGTGAGATCCTTGACAAGCAGCGATTTTTCTTCCTCAAGATAGCTTATCTGAGCCTCGGATTGGGCATAGCTGTAGTAAAAGGCAATAAGAATGCCTATGATCACCGCTACAAGCGCTGCCAGGATGATTTTATAATTGAATTTATTATCTTGATTATCCATGCAATGAGGCTAAGTTATAATAAGGATTAATCGTCAAGATTTTGTTATATACCAAATTATCAAATATAGTAAATGACCTCAACTCGATCCTGTTTCCCACACTGTGTTTTGGATGTAATGTACGATTATATCGAGGAGAGCAGATGTTGTGTACCTTTTGTCGGGACCAATTGCCACTTACCGAATACAGTCTTAACGAAGAAAATGCAGTTGATCGTATATTTTATGGACGAACCGACATTAAAAAGGCTTCTTCTTTGCTGTTTTATACCGAAAATGGTATCGTTCAAAACCTGATTCATCAACTGAAATACAGAAATCAGCCCCAAATAGGCTCGTTTTTGGGTGATTGGTTCGGGCAAATACTGATTAAAAATGGATTTGCAGACTCCATAGATATGGTGATCCCGGTTCCGCTGCACCCCATAAAACTGAAAAAAAGAGGTTATAATCAGGTAACTCTTTTTGCCCAAAGGCTGGCAGAACATCTGGGAGCAAGCTTAGAGGAGAATTTATTGCTGAAAACGGCGAACACGAGAACACAAACTCGAAAAAGCAGAATTTTGCGGTGGCGTCGAATACCCGAATTATATATAATAAGCAATCCTTCTTTAATTTCCGGGAAGTCAATACTACTGGTCGATGACGTTATTACTACCGGATCGACCATAGAAGCATGTGCCCAGGCAATACATAAGTCACCGAATGTAAAAGTTTACGTCGCCACTATGGCGGTGGTACCTTAATTTTAAGGTTCCTTAAATTAGTTGTTTATTTGCTTCATATTAACGGGTAATGGCCTTGCTATCACGAATATTTGCGTTATGCTTTTTTGTTTTGCTACTCGTGGCCTTTGTTCAATGCGCCAGGAGAGGTACGCCCTCCGGAGGGCCAAAGGATGAGATCCCGCCAGTTCTGATAAAAGCGGAACCCGATAGCATGACTACGAATTTTAAGGCAGAGAAGATCCGATTATATTTTGATGAATTAATAAAGTTGAACGACATACAAAATCAACTGATCGTTTCCCCTCCGTTAAAGTATCAACCAGAAGTGAGTCCACAGGGAGGTGCCCGGAAGTACGTGGAGGTCGTCTTAAAAGATACCCTCCTCGACAGTACCACCTATACGCTTAATTTTGGAGAGAGTATTGTGGATAACAATGAGGGGAATCCCAGTCCGTTTTTAACCTATGTCTTCTCCACAGGTGATTATATCGATTCCCTGGTCCTCAGCGGCGTTGTCCTCGATGCTTTCAATAAAGATGCGGACGAGTTTATCAGTGTCATGCTCTATGATGTAGACACCGCTTATACAGACTCCACCGTATTCAAAAAACTGCCCAATTATATCACCAATACACTCGACAGCACTACCGTATATGAATTACAGAATTTAAAAGAGGGGCGTTATGCCCTCGTTGCTATTAAAGATAAGAACAAAAACAACCTTTTTGATCAGGACACCGATAAGATCGCATTTTTGGAAGAACCCGTCGATATCCCTACAGATTCCACTTATATTTTAACGCTCTTCCAGGAGGTCCCCAACTACAATGCTGCCAATCCTTCCTATGCTGCCGCCAATAAGATCATCTTCGGTTATACAGGATTACCAGACTCCATGCAGATATCACCACTCTCTCAGATACCGGATACGATCAAAACCATGATCTCCAGACAATATGATAAGGATACACTGAACTACTGGTTTACCCCATATGAGTTTGATTCGCTGGTGTTTGAGGTTAGAAATAATGCCTTTGGAAAAATCGACACATTTACCGTCAAAACCAGGAAATTAGATGCCGATTCGCTGGTCATCAGCAGCAGTCATAGAAGTAAGATCAATTTTGAAGATCAATTTCATCTTCGTTCCAATATCCCGATTACAGCTATAGATACAAATGCGATATCAATTCTTAATCAGGATTCGGTCGTGGTAGGATTTGATGCCGAATTAGAATCAGTGGAAAATAAGGTGAATATCGATTTTGAAAAGGAGCCCAATTCGACCTATTTCATGTCTGTACTTCCAGGATTTATAACCGACTTTTTCGAGCAGACCAACGATACCATACTATACCGCTTATCTACACAAAGCTATGCCGATTATGGTAATTTAAGGCTTAATGTGACAGGTGAGGTAGATTATCCGGTCATTCTCCAACTGACCGACGAAAAAGGCGAAGCCAAAAGAGAGATAATTGCAGATGGCCCTCGGCTATTCGAATTTAATAATATTGAACCTGGTATTTATTTACTTCGGCTGATACTAGACAGCAACGCCAACAAGGTTTGGGATACCGGAAGCTATCTGGAGAAAAAACAGCCCGAAAAGGTTATTTACTATCCACAAACCATAGAGGTCAGGGCTAATTGGGAACTGGAACAGACCTTTAGGATCGGAGGCTGAAGGAATCCCTATCCTGTAAAAATTTCAACTCCTGTCGTGTAGCCTTGAGATGTTCTTTAAGCAACTCTGTGTATATTATCTCTTCCTTTTCGGAAAAAACAAGGCAACTGCCCAGGCTGTCGTAGACAGCAGAATGACCCGGATAGCTTAAACCGTTTTTATCTGTTCCGATCCGATTCACCCCAACACAGTACACCATATTTTCAATGGCCCTGGCCTTTAAAAGGGTATCCCATGCCATCACTCTGGCAGATGGCCAATTCGCCACATAAAGCAACACATCAAAATCCTCGGTATTGCGCGACCAGACCGGAAAGCGAAGGTCATAGCAGATCATAGGACATAGCCTGAAACCCTTGAAAGGGATTATGGTCCTGCTTCGTCCTTTTGAATACACCTTATCCTCACCGGCAAGGGTAAAAGTATGCCGCTTGTCATAGATCCAGCGATTCCCTTGCTGATCCACAAAATATAATCGATTATAATAACGACCATCTTCGAAGGCGACCAAACTTCCGGTTATAGCACAGTGGTGCCTTTGCGCCATTTTATCCATCCAGGACAGGGTTTTGGACAAATCCGATGAATTGATATGGCTGGGTTGCATCGTAAAACCGGTGGTAAACATTTCTGGTAATACGATAAGATCTGTATCCTGTACATTTTGTATGAATTGTTCTAACCGGTGGAGGTTTGTCTCAGGATCTTCCCAAACCAGAGAGGTCTGTACCAAGGCGATTTTCAAACGATCTTCCATAGACACTAAATGTATTAAAATCCCAAAGAACATCTGCCGCTCATCTTAAGAGCTTATAAAAAGCAATGTAAATATTCCTCGTCGATACAAAAAATTTTCGGTAGCTCCTTGAGATATGAGGTGATAGCTTATTTCCGTATACTTTTTATGTATTTTCTTACGTTAGTATAATAATTTTTAATAAAGGCCTAAAATATCCTTTGTATTGAAAACAATAGAAATTAATCATGATATAAAGAATTCTCCTGCATGCATGGCGATACTTGACCAGGATATGCGAATAGTTGATTGTTCAAGAACATTCCTGAAAGAATCTATGATACAGGATAAAGATATCCATGGAAAATATTTTTACGATGTCTTTTCAGAATTTCCTGAAGAACTCAGGCATAGTGGCTCAGACCTTTTTGTCGACCAGCAGCTCAACATAAAAATGGTAAGGATTTCCAGCCCCGAGCAAGGGGTAAAATGGTATAAATGGAAAGTTTATTCGCTGGCAGATAATAATGGTGACCACTTGGGCTTCACTATCATACGTGAAGATATAAGTGACTTAAAGCGTAATGAAGAGTTGTTAGAAAAGTCTATGAATGTTGCACGTGTTGGTGGATGGGAAGTTGACTTGATCAACAACATTGTTTTTTGGACCGACGTTACCCGGGAGATACACGAGGTGGGAGCAGATTACACCCCCTGCCTTGAAGAAGGCATCAATTTCTATAAACCAGGGGCCGATCGTGAAAAGATCACAGCCCTTGTCAGCGATGGGATCCGTGAAGGAAAGCCCTGGGATACCGAATTGAGGATTATCACCGCCAAAGGCAGAGAACTCTGGGTACGGGCCAAAGGGGAAGCAGAATTTGCAGCTGGGAAATGCATTCGGCTGTACGGGATATTTCAGGATATCGATGAGAAAAAAAAGGCGGAACTAAATATCCAAGAAATTTCAGAAAGGCTTTCATTGGCCACCACAGCGGCCAATGTTGGGGTTTGGGATTATAATGTTGTAGACAATACCCTGGTATGGGACGACAATATGTACCGGCTCTATGGTATCCGTCGCGAAGACTTTTCCGGTGTCTATGAAGCCTGGGAAACCGCAGTGCATCCTGATGACCAGGAAGAGGGGAAAAAAAGCATCCAGCGGGCCATAGCAGGGGAAGCGGAGTTCGATACCGAGTTCAGGGTGATCTGGCCCAATGGTGAGATCCGTTTTATAAGGGCCTTTGCCATTACGCAACGGACTGAATCTAGGGAAGCCCTTCGTATGATAGGTACCAATTGGGATATCACCGAGATCCGGCAGGCCGAAGATAAGCTCAAAAATCTGTTGGATATCACCAGTGAACAAAACAAAAGCCTGATGAATTTTGCCCATATTGTCTCACACAATCTGAGGTCTCACGCCAGTAATTTGTCGATGCTTACAGCTTTTCTCTGCAAGGAAAAACAGGAGGAGGAGAGAATGAAATTGGTGGAAATGCTCGATGAAGCCTCGGAAAGTCTTAACGAAACAGTCAGGCACCTGAACGATGTGGTACAGGTAAAAACCGGCGCCACGGAGAAGATAAGGCCGGTAAAGCTATTAAAAGCGTTAAAAACGGTTCAGAATAACCTTCTGTTGTTGCTTCAGGAAAAAAATACACAATGCTCAATCGATATCCCCTCAGACCTTATGGTTAATGCCATACCGGCTTACTTTGACAGTATTCTGCTGAACTTATTCACGAACAGCATAAAATATAGTCAGCCTGACAGCGATCTGCAAATAGACATCCGTTACCGTATAAATGGCGACCACCTTCGGTTGAGTTTTACCGACAATGGCTTGGGAATCGACTTAGAGCGCTATGGCGACAAGATCTTTGGGATGTACAAAACATTTCACCGGCATAAAGACGCCAGGGGAATCGGGCTGTTTATCACCAAAAACCAGATCGAGGCCATGAACGGTACTATTGAGGTGGAAAGCGAAGTAGGCAAGGGCACTACATTTCATCTTTGTTTAGAATTGTCAGAATCAAATACCGATTAATTATGAAGCCGTACAGCAGTGTTTGTATAATAGACGATGACCATATCTTTATTTATGGGGTAAAAAGACTGATTGAGGAAACCTCATTCTGCGATGAGTTAACGGTATACCGGAACGGGCCAGACGCCCTCAACGAACTGAAAGAGCGCCCAAAAAATAACCTGGATCTCCCCGGCATTATCTTCCTCGACCTCAACATGCCCATGATGACAGGATGGGAATTCCTGGATGAATACCTTCAGATCGAGGCACAAAACATTTCCCAGACCCGGGTATATATCGTCAGTTCATCGGTCGATCCGAAAGACCTGTTAAAGATCAAAGAGTATAAGGTAATCCGCAACTATATCCTAAAACCGGTACGGGTAGATGATCTGGAAAAGATTATTGCGGAACACAGCTGAAATTCTACTAACGACGGCCAGGAGTAAAATCCTCCGGGGCAATTAAAGTCTGTCTGATCGTGCCGGAATCACCGGAATCATTAAAAATAATCCATTCTTCAAATAGGTACTCCGGGCGGCCCGTCATAATATCCTGACGCCGAAAAGCACCTCCATCTTCAAATTCATGATTTGTACCCGTCCCATCTTCTCCGGGTACACCAAATCTATCAATGACCTCGTTAAACGGATCTACCAATTCGAGGTTATCATCCCCGTTGGAATTCGCAGCGGAGTTAGAACCAGCCACCAGATCGGGCTCAAATCCATAAATCAATTCAAAACCAGATAAATCAGCGGCTATGACCAAGGTTTTATTTGATTTGATTACCCGTCCAGACAATTGAATACTGGAACCGATCTCAATATTGTCATTGGTATAGCGACGCAACTCCCAACCGTTCAATGGAATATCTTCCGGGCTGCTATTGTATAATTCCACAAATCTGGCATCCACTTCGTTTTCCGGATCGGCTATTTCAGAGATGAACACTTCAGCTGATGAAATAAGCGCTTCTGAGTCCCGACACCTTTCTTCAATAAATTCTAAATCCGTTGTGTATCGGATCATTAGCACAAAGTCTTTCCCATCTCGGTGCAAAAGCCCCTTGATCGTGCCATTTCCCTCTGGTAACAAATCGGACTGGAAATCAGAATAACCGCTATTCTTCAGCGCTATGTTTCGGTTAGCGCAATCCTGAAGCGTACGAAGTGTTTCTTCTTTGAGCATAGCAAACGGCTCACCTAATTCCTCTGATGCAAATTCGAGGTTTTCTACTTCCACCAGGGTGTTGGTCAGTGTTTCATTTAAGGAATCGAGCGTTATCTTGATTGGTTTAACCTCCTGATTATCATCACACAGTAAGTATAAATGATCCTGAACAGCCAGGCCGGGTAACCTGCTGATTCCCAGTGCTCCAAAATTATTGATGGCACTGCCTATTTTGTAAACCCCGTTACTCACGCCCAAAAATAACCCCTCAAGATTCACCAATACTTTGCTTCCTAATGGAAAAAGCAAATGCAACTCGGTAAGATCAATCTCGAGTTGCAGGCCTATTGTTCGATCTGAACTCTTTTCCTGTAGATGAAGTGAACGAAAAAAATTCCCTGCCTTGTCAGAAGAGATCACAAAACCTTCTATTCTGAGATCTTTGTTTATTTCGACAACTCGCTCATCTCCCAGAAGTTTTTTTAAATCTTCAAATCCAATGTTGGCAACAAGGCTGTCATTGCATAGTCGGGCTGGTACTGGAAAATCGGTTTGCAAACTACAGGAATGAATGATCAAGCAAAACATCGGGTATAGTATGGCCTTAAAACGCATAATCCTCCAATACCAATTAAAAGTTCACAGAAAAGTTTAAAAAATAGGTCCTGCCATACCCCAGCCAGTATTTCGGTCCAAAGGAAGGGTGGCCACCAAGCCGATCCCTATAGATTTGTCCGAAATTCCCGTTTCGGCTTTGTTCAAATCCGCCAGATTTAAATTCGGAATCCAGTAAATTTGAGATGCTCAAAAAAAGTGACACGTACTTTTTACCCCATATCCAGGATTTACCACAGGTCATATTTAAAAGGTAGACTTCCGGAAGTGGTTTTTGATGGAGCATATTTTTAATATTCTCCTCCGTAGCATTTGGAAATGAAACGCCAGACTCCGGATCTAATCTAAAACTCGCGGTTCTGGTTATTGGAGATAAACCAATATAGTTTTCTGCGAGTCTGTTCAACGTAATCCCAATCCACCAGAACTTAGGATCTCTGTAATCCACGCCGAGAGAAATTGCCTGCGCTGGTCCCCGGGCCAGGTTCAGATTTTTGATATCGGCAATACCAAGATCCTCTTCCCCATCCACATTAATGAGTTCTTCTTCGGGGCCGGCTGTATCAAAATTAATACTAAGAGCAGGGTTGTTTGCATAAACATATTTGGAGACAGAGACAGCAGCAGTTAATGCAATTGAGGATGTGGGCATAAAAGAAAGACCGCATTCGATCCCAGTGTGTAATTTATCCACACCAGAAAGCACTTGCTGTACAAAATCAGACCCAACCCCTGAATCCACAAAGAAAAAATTGATGTCCGTTGTCTGCCTGAACCGGGTATAATAACCTGTTATCCTTCCTGATAGTCCAGGTAGATCAAAACGATAAGTGAGATCCGTACCATAAACAAGTTCATCTGAGATTTTATCGACAATTTTGTTGTTTTCCCTGGGATTGATAAATACATTAGCCAGTACCTGCGGCCTGAAAGAATAGTATGCATTACCTTCGATACGATGACGCTTAGTCAACTCATAAGAGATTCCACTTTTAAACCCGTAGCTTTGGAATTCAACGGGTTTACTCGATCCGAATGAATCTTCAGGATATCTGCCATTTCTAAACAACCCCTCCCTGCCATAGGATGTTATGTAATATTTTCCAGAGATAAAACCATTCCATTTAGCAAATCCAAATCGCCACTGGGCAAATGCATCCATATGCCGTGAGTTTATTTTGTAATGGTATCCGAATAATTCTCCTTCAGACCTTATTGGATTGTTGCCCATTTGGTTCAATGTATTTGAAAATGCATCTACATCCTCATGATAATCCGCTCCCAAAAGATCTTTTATCCTGGCATAGTAAGCTCTTTTGAAATCCGCAATATTAAAACTAAGATCGAGGAAGGAAGAGACCCCTAATTTCCAGTTCAACTGAAAATGACCGCGCCAACATTCCCCTTCTGAAGTATCTTCGTATAATAGATAAGATGCCTTTCCTTCGGCGCTGGATGACCGATTTACCCCGTAGAGTTGTGCCCAATTTAATTGTGGATCAGCTCTAAAACTCTCAGAAGTAAATCTGGCACCCAGGAAATCAGCACCAATAGGACTGTTGATATAATAACTGGGTAAGTTGCGGTAATAATCCGGATTGGGGTTAGGCGCATTGTAGTAGCCAAGTCTACTGTTGGCCTGAACACCCCATTGATAAGAGATTCCTGCCTCTAAATCGAATTTGGGACTCCTGTGGTAATAATTCATCATACAGATAGGTTCACTTTTCTGTTTTATTCTGGAATTACGAATATGAGCATTCTGGAAACCCCAATATGGATTGTACCTGCGTCCACCAAGATCGATCAGTTCCTGTGTGATCGCCGCTTTTGCACCCCTGGTATTAGAACTAAATATGCCTGTAAAATAAATGCCATTTTCAGCATTGAATTGATATTCCAAGGAACCAAACAGGGCAAAGGACTTGTAGCCTGTACCATCAAAATAAGCGCTTTCAGCCCAGCGATGCGATGCGGAGACTGAAAAACACAAGCCCTTGTCTTCAGGACCTGTGCTGGTATAGGTAGTCATAATCCTTCCCAAATACGTACGGTTGGATAAAGAACTCGAAAAGCGTAAGCCCGGACGTAAGCTTCCAGGGCGGGTATCTATATTGAGAACCCCCAAAACATCGCCAAAATGCCATGGATTGGCCTGAAGGCCCGGAAGATGCTGTTGGTTTCGTGTAACATCATTGAGTCCGCCCCAGTCACTCCATTGAGGCCTGCCTCTTAGCATCCGATTCATGGGAATACCATTGAGAAGGACCAATCCATTTCGGGAATCGTATCCCCGTATTCTAAAAAAAACCTGACTAAAATCAAAAGCTGCCCTTTTGATCAAGAGATCTCTATTCGCACCCAAAGCACCCAGATTCACATCATTGTCCGATAGGCTGATCAGCGTCTCTTCAGCCATTATCAATTGACTGTTGTTCACAATCGTTTCACGGTCGAGCTCCAAAAAGATTTTCCCTAAATCCAATATCAATTCACCAAATCCCAGAGGTATCCTCTGGGTGGTATACGGTGAATGTTTCACGACCAATAGGTCTGAAGAACGACCTGAGTATTCGACAGAAAACTGTCCATTATCATCGGTATGGGTGATAAAATCACTCTCTTCAAATGATAGTCTCACCCCTTTTAAGGGTTTTTGGCTAATTCTATCGAAGATTTCTCCCCTGATCAAAGTTGTTTGTGCTAGTCCGGAAAAACAGATCCCCACAGTTAAACCGATAAGTTTCAACATTGGTAACCAGGAATATTCCATAACTATTATCATTCATTCCAAAACTCATATCTCACATAAGGCTATGAAAATGCCTTGTTCAGACCAGTATGGTATTCTTCAACCTTCTATCCTTGGTTAGAAGTTTTAGGGTAAAATAGTCCTAGGGGCTGCAGATTCCTTGCGGGCTGGGAATGTACATTTGACGGTAAAATGTATCTTGAAAAATTACCGAACTATTCTGATCATTTTATTTTTTGGATCGACCAGTCTCTCGGCCCAGGACCTGAAATATACGGTTCGATCGATTGTCTTTTATAATGTTGAGAACCTCTTTGACACTATCGATGACCCAAAGACCTTCGATGACTCCAGGACACCTCATGGGAAGGATAAATGGCATGCTAAACGCTATAACTTAAAACTAGACCGCCTTGCCAGGGTCATCAAAAGTTTTGGGCCAAATAGTGCATTTAAAGGGCCAGACCTGTTAGGGCTCTGTGAAGTTGAGAATCACAATGTTCTCGATGACTTGATCCATCATCCAGAACTCCTGGATTTTCAATACAGGATTATTCATGGTGATTCGCCCGATGAAAGGGGGATGGATGTGGCCCTTTTGTATAAACCGTCTGCATTTATTCCAATTTCATTTCAACAACACCGCTTATGGTTATATAACGAACAACAAGAAGTTGAATATACCCGAAATCAACTAGTCGTTACCGGCTTGTTGGACGGAGAAGAATATCATATGATAATCAATCACTGGCCATCCAGACGAGGTGGGGAAGCCAGATCAAAACCGTTCCGGTTAGCGGCTGCCAGGCTCACACATAAAATTATAGATTCTATTCAAAAACGGTCAGAAGATCCCAGAATTATCGTGATGGGCGATTTTAACGACAATCCGATCGACAACAGCATATATAACGTATTAAAAGCCTCTGGTAATAGAGATTCCATGGCTCCTGCGAAGCTTTTTAATCCGATGGAAAAACTCTTTAAAAAAGGGATTGGATCACTGGCCTACCGTGATAGGTGGAGTTTGTTCGACCAGATCCTGATATCAAGAAATTTAATGATTAATACCAAAGGGAGATACTACTTCTGGAAAGCCGGAGTATACAAACCCGAATTTCTCATCGATGCAAGAGGCAGATATAAGGGCTATCCATTTCGGACTTATGCCGGCGGCCAATATAAAGGAGGATATAGCGACCATTTCCCTGTATTCATATGGCTAATCAAAAAACTATACTAACCAAAACAGTAATTATCAACCAAACCACTGCCCCCAGGGGATACGACTAAGGATAAAGATAAGCCCCAGTCCGTAGAAAAGCGCGATGGCCCTGAATTTCTTTCGGTCCTCGCCCTGCTTTTTATGTCGGGACCAGCCGATGGTGATCAGGATGATCGCTACGATATTGATGGCCGGGTGTTCCAGGGCCAGCAAGCGAGCTTCTGCATTAAGCCCGCCCATCCCGAGCGCCTGGATCGCCTTAAGTCCGTTGGCCGACACAAAGAAAAGGAGCAGCCCCAAAAGAAGCTGGATATGAGACAGGATCAGCGCAAACAGGCTTATCCTAAGGTCTTTATGAAGATCGAATATCTTGTTGACGGCAAGGCCCCTTAAGGCGTTGGCGACAGCCAGAAAAAGTACGGCCAATACGATATAGGCCAGATACGAATGGACGGATTGCAGAATTTCCATGCTATAGAGTTTGTGCTGCTAAATGTAAGGATTTTTAAAATGAAAACCCCGGCGCTCCGGCCGGGGTTTCTACATAAAAGCCAAGATTTGCCCTAGTTAAAGATATAGCGTACACCGAATTGGATCTGCCATCTTGAGGATTGGAATCCCCGGTCGTTGATCTGTTCGAAATCCTCCAATGTGAGCGTAGGATCGAAAGTAAATGCAGGGTCTGGCGCATCGGCCACCGTGGTAATCGGAGAGGCTGCACCATTTGCAACAAAGTATCTTTTACCCCAGTCCTTATTCAACAAATTGGATAGGTTGAAAATATCGAGGGATAGCTGAAGTGTATGCCGGCTGTCACCGCTTTGGAAAAAGATATCCTGAAGCAATTTTAGATCCAGGATACTGCTCCAGGGGGCCCTGGCCCCGTTTCTTTCAGCATATTGTCCCCTTCTGTCCTTAAGATAGTCGCTGCTGTTGATAAAAGCATCGAGTGCGGCCCACTGCTGTGCAGGAGTGGCGAGGACATTACCATCGCTGTCGGTAAAGTCTACCAAATTGATCTCACCTGCATTCCTCGGCACATAGATCAGGGCGTTGTCTCTGGAATCATCATTTAAGAGGTCTCTTCCCTCCTGATAGATAAAACTATAGGGCTGGCCTTCCAGCGCTTCGTAGAATAAGCCGATGGTGGTTCTGCCTCCAAATTCTCCGCCATATTCAATAGCGTAAGACACGTTTCCGATGATCCTGTTTCCTAATGAGAAGTCCGATTCAGTAACCGGCAGGTTAGAGTTCTTACCGTTTACCGTTTCCTGGTTCCTCCATTGCGAGCTGTTCTGGGAAGAAGTACCATCGAAGATCTTGTTTGATTTTCCATAGGTATAGGCTACCTGGCCTGAAAAGCCATTTTCAAAGGGTTTCTTCAGGGACAAGGTAAGGTTGGTCGCATCTCCCTCTTTTGTATTCGACCCAAGAATGATCCGTCCATAGGTATCGTCGATCTCATCCCTACGATCATAATAAGGTCTGTTATCCGTCCCGTTGAGCGTACCTACTGGCCCTCTGAGGTTCAGGTTTTCGTAATATACATCCTGAATAACATCTGTATAGAGGAAATCTACTGTAGCGATCAGATCCCACCATGGCAATCTCTGATCTACCCCAATGTTGAATTTTGTCACCTGAGGCAGTTTAAAGTCCTTGGCAAAGATGTCTATGTTTCCTCCAACACCACCGGTTCCGGGTAGTGGATCCTTGAATTGGTTGTTCACATCGGGCTCAAAGGGCTGTCCGAACTCGAACATAAAACCACCTGTGACCCCATTGTTGTTGTAGGTAGCCCCTGGCCATACCAATGGTACCCTTGAAGTAAATATCCCTACACCCCCTCGTACCTGGGTCTCTCCTTTACCGTCAACATCCCAGTTAAAGCCTACCCTGGGCGCCCAATGGATCTGTGCATCAATGCCCTGGCCAACACGGGCCGCTTGCAGGTTCTTGCCTTCTGCTTCCAGCAGCGGAACGGTCCTTGTATTAAAGTCATCATTTACAGCTCCGTCTTCCCAGAAGGGCACATCGATCCTTAGTCCAAAGGTGCCTTTGAAATTGTCGGTGATCTGCCATTCGTCCTGCACATATAAGCCAGCCTGGAACAAGCCGAATTCAGCGGCACCATCAGATTCATCTCCTACAGCGGTACTTCCTACCAGTGAATAGCCGTGTTGATAAACATCTGCATCCTGCTGGGTCAGGAACTGGTTGAGACCGGTAGAAGTCAGAGCTCCGGCACCATCAAATTGGTCTTCGAAAGTATAGTCGCCATAATTAAAGGCAAAGAACAGGTTTTTGGTGGAAGACCACTCGAGGTTCGTCCCTACCGTGATGGCATGTTGCCCGGAATAGATCTCAAAATTATTGGTGATCACAAAAATATCCTGGTTCAGCAGGTTGGCCGTAGAAAAAGGTTCAGAACCGAATTCAAACTGGCCCGAACCATCCTGAATCCCAACGGTGGGAAAGGGTATTCCTGAGGGATCCCTGTCGTCCCGCACGCTGGTATAGGTCATAATAAAGTTGTTGGAATATTTATTGCCAAAACGCGAGTTCAATTCAAGGGCCGAGGAATTGGTGGTCGATTCAAAAAACTCAGATCCGTTTATAAAGCCTATGAATGTATTGCCAGAGGCTCTGGCCTCAAGGTTTTCCGCTTTAACATAACCATGCCTGAAGGAGAGTTTGTGGTCTTCGTTGATATTCCAGTCGATCTTAGCGGTGATCTTATCGCTTTCAAGCGTTCTTACGCTTTGGTCATAGGAGCCCGGATCGTACCCATAGGTGCTTTGAAGAAAGGAGGTAAGGGTGCTGAGGTCTGCCTCGGAAGATCTTCCGGCATAATTGGAAAAATTAAAAGGTTGAGGGATCTCATCATTTTGCCTTTCGTAATTGACAAAGAAGAAAACTTTATCCTTTACGATAGGTCCCCCCAGACGGAAACCATAGGTCTTGGCCGTAAAATCATCGAGCTTTTCGCGATCTTCTGTGGGTCCCACCAGGTCTGGTGGCGTCTTCCCGACCAGGCTCTGATTCCTCACAAAATAGTATGCGGAGCCATCAAAGCGGTTCGACCCGGAACGGGTGACCGCATTAATAGAACCACCTGAAAAACCAGACTGTCTTACATCGAAAGGTGCCAGGTTCACCTGAAACGTTTCAATGGCATCTACCGAGAAAGGGTTTACCCCGGTCTGTCCTCCGTTGGTTCCTGAACCGGCGAGTCCGAATACGTCGTTATTTACCGCCCCATCGATATAGATGGCGTTGTATCGGTTATTCTGACCCCCCAGGGAAATGGAAAATCCATCGTTCCCTTCAGTCAGCTGAGCCTGAGGGGTGATCCTGACAAAGTCGGCAATCGATCTCGAAGCAGCGGGCAGTGTTTCGATATCTCTTTTGGAAACATTTGTATTGGCCCCTGTCTTATTTGACCCGAATACACCGGTACCCTGGGCAGAGATGACCACCTCATCCAAGGCGGTTACAGACTCAGAAAGTGTGGAACTCAGCCGGGTATTCTGTCCGAGGCTGAGATATACCCCTTCCCGGACATCTTCGGCAAAGCCTGTATACGAAAAAGTAATCTTGTATGGGCCTCCGGTCCTCATACCCGAGATCCGGTAAAATCCATCGAAATCGGCAGCGGCACCATAGGTGGTATTCGATGGTACGTGCACTGCTAAAACTGTTGCGCCAATGAGTGGTTCCCCATTGCTGTCGATGACCTTACCTCCAATCGAGGCTGTGGTAACCCCCTGTGAAAATGCCATAGTTACCGATAGCAGGGCAACGATGGCCAGGCATAATTTTCTCATAGTTCAAAGTGTTGTTTAGTTATTCTAATATCCCTTGCAAATGAGCCTTTTTTTCCGCCTAAATGCATTAAGGCATCGTTAAATTAAAACTCATAATTTAACACAAATTTAGCAAAAGTGAGCAGTTATCCCAAGGGAAAGTTATAAACTTATAAAGACTTGAAAATGAGCAGTATTAGCTCTTAAAATGCCTGATAAGACGGGTAGTAGAAGCGTCGTGATCTCCGATCTGATCTCCTGTAATATCGCGCAGCACATCTGTTGCCAATTGTTTTCCAAGTTCAACACCCCACTGATCGAAACTAAAGATATTCCAGACCAGTCCCTGAACGAAGATCTTATGCTCGTACATCGCGATCAATGCCCCGAGCGATTCGGGTGATAATCGGTCGATAAGGATGGTGTTGGTAGGTTTATTCCCCTCGAAAATTTTAAAGGCTTTCAGCTTGCGGATGGCATCGGTATTCATGCCTTTTACCATGAGTTCTGCTTCTACCTCTTCAGAGGTTTTACCATTCATCAATGCTTCTGTCTGAGCGAAGAAATTGGCCATCAGCTTTTGGTGATGGTCCAGATCGCCATGCAACGAATTTTTAAAGCCTATAAAATCGGCCGGGATCATCTTGGTCCCCTGATGAATAAGTTGAAAAAAGGCATGCTGCGAATTCGTCCCGGGCTCACCCCAGATGATGGTCCCTGTTTCATAGCCCACGCGCTGACCATTGCGGTCAACACTCTTGCCATTGCTTTCCATAATGCCCTGTTGCAGATAAGCAGAAAAACGGCTCAGGTACTGGGCATAGGGAATAATCGCTTCGGTCTCGGCACCATAAAAGTTGTTGTACCAGATGCTGAGCATGGCCAGGATCACCGGAATATTTTCTTCAAATGCTGTGTTTTTAAAATGCAGGTCCATAGAGCGGGCCCCTTTGAGCAGTGCTTCGAAATTGTCATAACCTGTTGCCAGGGCGATCGATAATCCTACTGCACTCCAAAGCGAAAAACGGCCACCAACCCAATCCCACATGGGGAAGATATTATCTCGGGAGATCCCAAACTCATCGATTTTCTCAAGATTGGTAGACACAGCGGCAAAGTGGGCTGCGATATCTTTTTCAGAAGCCGATTCGAGGAACCATTTTTTAATGGTCAATGCATTACTCAGCGTTTCCTGGGTAGTAAATGTTTTGGATACAACAATAAATAAGGTGGTTTCATGATTAAGTCGTCCGAGTATCTCATGAACGTGGTCTCCATCTACATTGCTGACGAAATGCATTTTCAGATGGTTCCCATAATAGGCCAGCGCTTCGGTGACCATGGCCGGGCCCAGGTCCGAACCCCCAATCCCGATATTCACAACATCGGTAAATGCCTTGCCGGTATATCCTTTTTTATCCCCGGAAATCACCTTCCGTGAAAATTCTTCGATCTGTTTCTTTACCTGGTATACCTCCGGGACAACGTTTTCGCCATCTACCCTAATATCTTCGGATTCTGCTGCCCTCAAAGCCGTATGAAGTACTGCCCGTCCTTCAGTCTGATTGATGAGGTCTCCCCCAAAATACTTTTTGATCCCGTCTTCCAGGCCGACTTCTTTAGCAAGATCAACAAGCAGCGAGATGGCCTCTGAGGTAATTCTGTTCTTGGAATAATCGACCAGAAAATCTTTCCAGCCCAGACTGAGTTCTTCAGCCCGGTCTGGGTTTTGTGCAAAGAGATCTTTCAGATGCAGATTCCGGGTATGTTCGTAATGCTGCTCGAGTTTTTTCCATGCCTCGGCAAGTGTTGGATTAGTGTTCTCTAAGGGCATGCTAAGGGTTAAATGTTATCAGGTCTTCTTTTATAACAGGTTTGAATTCAATACAATCCAGTTGATCTTTGATCGGTCCGATATAGGAATAATAATCCGGCCTTAGCGGCTCAGGTAAGGGGTCGGCCGCCGGCAATTTTTCTCTTAGTGGATCTACCTGTCTGCCGTTTCTCCAAAACCGATAGCAAACATGTGGCCCTCCGGTATTTCCTGTCATCCCGATCCATCCGATCACATCGCCCTGTTTTACATATTCCCCTCGTTTAACCTTCTGCTTTTTCATATGCAGGTACTGTGTGCTATAGGTAGCATTATGCCGGATCTTGACATACTTGCCGTTCCCTCCGCGACGCGTAGATTCAGTGACCAATCCATCGGCGGTGGCCATGATCGGAGTTCCCAGCGGGGCAGCGTAATCTGTGCCGCGGTGAGGTCTAACCTTGTATCCATAGTAACGGATCCTTCTTTTAAGGTTATAGCGCGATGAAATCCTGCTGAATTTAACCGGCGCTCTTAGAAACGTCCTTCTCAGGTTATTAGCCTGGTCGTCGTAATAATCGACGATATTCTTGAGTGAATCCGATTCGTAAGCAAAGGCATAGAGCGGGGTGCCACTATGTTCGAAGTAAGCTGCTTCGATGGGCTCTGCCCCGGCATATACCGTATCATTTATATAACGTTCCTTATAGATGACCTTAAACCTATCGCCTTTCTGGAGCCTGAAGAAGTCTATGGTCCAGGCATATATCTCACTGAGGTTATTGGTGATATTATAATCGATACCCTGGTCTAGTATAGCTTCGGAAAGGGATGTCTCTATAATGCCTGATGCCTGCCTCTGCACATACTTGATCTCCTTTCTGGCCTTATAGGCCGTAACGGAATCGCGAAAATCAACCACGGTATAATTGATCAGGTCATTCTGATAAACAAAGACCTCAACGTCGCTAAGACTGTCTTTTGATTTCAGCAAGAGGTAAGGTTTTCCCACCTGTATCCTACGGACATCAAAGACTTCTTTATAATCGTTAATGATTTTCAGTACCTTATTGTAGTCTACAGCATTGTCCTGCATGATCTCACCAAAGCTATCGCCATATTGCACGGTGTCTTTGATGACATTAAAGTCGCTGATTTTAAAGCCGTACTCACGGATTTCAATTTTGGGTTTGGAGATTTCGGCTATGGCTGGTTTGTCGGCTGTTTTCTCTTTTTTTTCGGCGCAAGCACCTAAAAGGAAAACTGCAAAAATTGTGCCCCAGATTTTTTGCATTACTCTACTTGGCTTTTCTTGGGATTAAAGATATGGTCAACCCATTGTTTTCCCCAATTATTTAACTCTTGTTTTGTATATAGACTTGGAAAAAACGCAATTTTCTGGAAACTTGGCGGCAGATATTCCTTCCAATTGGTGCCTCCTGTAGCTTCTATTGTGTCATTTCCCCTGTCCAGATATCGGTATGCAGACCCCAGGTGAACCAGTGGCCAATTTACGTTTGCATTGATATCCATTGTTTTAAACGCATCGGTAAGGGCTTTAGTATGTTTATTCTGCTCCACCAATTCCTCGTATTTATGGAACATGGTCTTTCCCTTTATCGCTTTTGCGATCCGGATGAATCTTGGGGTGTATCGATATTCAAATTGTTTTAGGGTCAGCGTTTTTTCGCGGGTCTTTTTGTCCAAAACTCCGCGCTTCCAATATATCTGCTCATAAAGTGTCTCGATGGTGTCATGGTCCGAGTAATCCGATCGTACTTGAGGATCCACCAAATTCTCCAGGGGTGTAGCGTAAATTTCGATCATCCTATACTGTGCAGATTGAAAGCCGCTGGAGGGCAACAGGGCCATTCTGTACTTAAGGAATTGCTCTGGCTCCATGCCCCGTACCATAATACTAAAGGAGGAGATCAAGGCTTTGTAATAATTATTGATCCGTTCTACTTTTTCCTGGATAAAGCCTACGTTCTGCGACTTGTCGTCAACCACTTGTTTTTGCTCATGAAGAATAAGTTTGAAGTAGAGTTCCGTGATCTGATGATACATGATAAATATCTCTTCATCAGGGTAGTACGTTCGTGGAACCTGTAAGCTCAGCAGAGTGTCGAGGTGAATGTAGTCCCAATAAGTAAGATAGCGCTGGTAGAGTAATCCGTCGAGGTAAGAGCTGATATCCTGTCCTGAATCCTTGTACTTCTCTTTTAATTTATCGATTTGGGATTCAATGCGCTCCTTTTCTTTCATTATGGTCTTAGTCCATTATAATCTTGAACTGATTCTTAAGACCGTTATATCCGTCCAGATCTGCTTTGATGGCGCCTATTACCAGATCAGCCTTAATCCTGATCGGAATTTTGTTGAGGTCGTTCGACACCCAAAGTGTGAGGCTTTCCTGTTCTTTGAATATCCTTCCAGATTGCACAAAAGGTCTGAACTTAAGGCATTCAACTTTGCCGAATTTGGTTTTTAGCACCTCTTTACCCAGGTATCTAAGTTTGAACTTAAAAATGCCATCATCGTCGAATAACATCTCCAATTCAATGTCCTCATCTTGTACCAGATCTTTTGCCTCAAAATTATTTCGCAGATAGTAGAAAGCGGAAATAAGGTCCTGAATGCTGTCTTCAACGGTAAATTTAAACTTTTTATTAGTTTTCTTGTCATCTAAGACGGCGATATCACGATTATGATCAAAATTGATCTCGGTATCTCTGGTATAACCACCTTCATCAATCTTGCGAATAAATCGGTAGGGTTTTCCGTCCTGCACATCAAAATAACTTTCGTACCGGTCATCAACTTTGAAAAAAATACTGGCAAAGCCTGTTGTTTTTCCCCGTCCGACTACATGGTAAACAGGTTTTTGATCGATATTGTCCCTGGTAAGGTGAAGGGTGGCATAACTGGCATTAAGGATGCCATAGTGTATTCGGAATTTTAACCACTCCCCCGGTTTAAAAGCCATAGGGATGTTCTTTTTCTTTTCGTGATTGCCCGAATCCTTCTCCACATGCGATGAATCAGTGTAGACAAAATCAGAAGTATCCTGGGCATTCAGCAGAACACCGAAAAGCATCAGAAGAATGATAAGTCCTCTTTTCATATCGAATTATATTCAAAAGTATCAATTATTCAGCTTCTAAAGACTTCATAACCATTACTTAATGGATGATTACCATAACCTTAAACAAATTTTGTTCCAAAGTATTGTATAAAAAAAGCCCCGACTTGAACGTCAGAGCTTTTCCTAAATAACCAACCAAACTTTAAATTATGAAAAACCAATACTTAAAGTAATAAGGGAACCACCCCTTACGTGGTGTAAAAGTAATACAAGGGCCACTGGGGCTAACAGCTTTTAACGTTCTTTAACTACACAATTAACAATACTTTATACCAAGCCTTTAAAAATTTACAAATCCTTAAGAATAAAGGCCTACAAAGTACCTCTGGACGCCTGCTCTCTTTCGATCGATTCGAAAAGCGCTTTAAAATTTCCTTTGCCAAAAGATTTGGCACCTTTACGCTGAATGATTTCGATAAACATCGTAGGCCTGTCGAGGATAGGTTTGGTGAAGATCTGAAGCAGATATCCCTCATCGTCGCGATCTATAAGTATTCCCAGTTCTTTTAAAGGAGCAAGGTCTTCATCTATCTCTCCTACTCTGTCCAGGACATCTTCATAGTATATGGCCGGTACGGTGAGGAATTCTACCCCACGCTTTTTGAGAGAGGTTACCGTTTCTATAATATTGTCTGTAGCCACTGCGATATGTTGAACCCCAGCACCGTTGTAGAATTCAATATACTCCTCTATCTGCGATTTCTTGCGCCCTTCGGCTGGTTCATTGATAGGAAACTTGATCCGTCCATTCCCATTGCTCATCACCTTACTCATAAGGGCGGTATACTCTGTAGAGATATCTTTATCGTCGAAGGAGATCAACTGGGCAAATCCCATGACACGGGCATAGAAGTCACACCATTTGTTCATTTCATTCCACCCCACATTGCCCACCATATGATCTATGTATTTAAGGCCCACAGGCTCCGCCCTGTAATAGGGGTCCCACTTTATGTATCCGGGCATAAAGGGTCCGGAATATTTGCTTCGCTCCACAAAAATATGGACCGTTTCTCCATAGGTATGAATACCCGAAAGCACAACTTCTCCGTGCTCGTCCTTAACTGTTGTAGGTTTCAGATAACTTTCGGCCCCCCTTTTTGTGGTTTCCTCATAACTTTTTGACGCGTTATCCACCCATAGCGCGATAGCCTTTACGCCATCACCATGTGAATTGACATGGCGGTTGATCTCGCCTCCCGGTTTAAGAGGTGAGGTCAGCACCAGTCTTATCTTATCCTGCTGTAAGACGTAAGATACCTTGTCTTTGAGCCCGGTTTCTAAACCTGCATAGGCCAGGGGTTGAAATCCCCATGCGGCCATATAATAGTAAGCAGCTTGCTTGGCATTACCTACGTATAGTTCTACGTGATCTGTTCCCAGAAGAGGCAAAAAATCGGCTGCCTGTTCATTTTCCTTGGTTAATTTTAACGATGTATTATCTACTGTGGACATGATTGTTTTATTTCAATAAATGGACTAAATGTAATTTGTATTAAACTCTGCAATCGATTCAGGAGAATTTAATGTGTTACCACATCGCCCTGAGGTGGGCTGAAATATCGTTACGCAGCTTCAACATCCTTAGCACATATTTAAGCAAATATCGGAAAAAATGGCGAGATTTTCTACGCCAATAAAGGGAGTTCTAAGGATTCTGGGCAAGGCTGCTTTTCAGAACCAATATCCGATACTGAAATAGAAATTTCCGTCCTTAAGTTCCGGAGTCCATGAGTAAACTACCTGAACGGGGCCAATAAATGATTCCCAGCCGTAGCCAATGGCATAGCCTGTAAAATCAGGGGCCGTAAACCATTCTCCCGTCCTGAAGAGATCGTCTTCTACATTGGCGATGTTTGCCGAAAAAGTAAAGTGATTCTTTGGGACGAATTCCAGGTCAAAACGGCCATAGGCCTTTACATAACTGTTCCCCGGAAGACTGAGGAAATCGTAACCCTGGAAGGATATAAAATTGTTGATAAAGTCATTCCCGAAACCTCCAAGAACAAAATCGAATGTGGTAACCCCGGATTGTCCCAGTTTAAATCCTCCTTCGGTCTCCAGATTGAACGACAAGTTTTCGAGCAGCTGAAAAGCGGCTCCCATCCTGGCCTTAGCTACCGAGAATTCGCTAAAATTGTCGCTAAAATCGGAGGAAAGAAGATATAGGTGGAAATCTCCGTTGAAGTACAATCCTTTAGTGGGAAAGTAACGATCGTTGTAGGTGTCGAGTACCAGGCCTCCAAAGGTGCTGAAATAATGGCTTTTTTCGAAAAAAGTTCGTACTTCTGAAGAAGATCCCGGTAGCACAGGAGGATCGGTTATCTCGCTTAGGGTCCTTGTACTGTAGGAAATGAATTTGTGTTCAAGCCCCAGCCGTAAGGCAAATTCTTCGCGCAATGCAGTTTGAATATAGATCTGGTTGGTTACATCAGCAACGTCCAGATTTATCTCGTTGACTGCAGGGCCTGATTGAATATTCAAATTTGATCTGAAATCCTCAACATTGATCTCCTGTTTAAATTCGTCTAGTCGTGAACTAATCCCATAACTCCAATAGGAACCCTTATCGACATAATACTGAAAATTATAACGGATATTATCGCCCAGCATAAAGTCGAAAGAGGCGACATCATCTTTCAGCAACAGATTCTTTCTGGTCACATTGATAAGCGCAGCGGTTTTATAAAGATCGTCGTAATGAACCCCTAATCTTAACAATGTCTTATTGGGATTTTCCCTAAGGATCACTCTTAGTTTGTCTCCTTTGCCTTCGCTGGTCAGCTCATAACGTACACTGATGAAATTTCCAGTTGCCGCCAAATTGTTAACCCCCTGATTTAATTTGTCGAAACTGATTATCTCATCGGGGTCAAATCGCAGTTTCCCCTTAACATATCCTCTCGTATAATTTTGGTTGCCCTCCACTTCCAAACGGCTGATGTGAACAGAATCCTTTACTTTCACTTTGGGCCGATCCGCAATATATTCTTTACCAGAAATAGCAAGTAACTCCTCCCATTTTCCTCTGGCGGCATTCTCGCCCAGGCTGAGTATAGTATCGATCTGGTTGAAATCAATAACAGAGTAGTCCTGCATGTCGGGTTTGATATAGATGTCGGTAAGCGCTGCTTTCTCCACCATAGCGCTTACTGTCCTGTAATTATTGATCTGCAAGAGAATATCAGAGGCAGATTTCAGCGCTTCCTTATCCCTCAGACTATGTTGCACATCTACTCCAATGACAATTTCTGCCCCCATAGCCCGGATCTCTTCCACCGGGTAATTATTCAGCACACCGCCATCTATCAAGGTCCTGCCATCGAGTTCGGCAGGCTCAAAAAGCGAAGGAAAGGCACCGCTTGCCAGTACTGCCTCGGGCAGGTATCCCTTATTTATCAATACCTCGGATCCGTTAACAACATCCGTGGCCATACAAAAGAATGGAATCGGCAACCGATTAAAATCTTCCAGGTCTCTTACGTGGTACATCAATTTCACCAATTCATTGTATATGTTCTGACCGCTGGATATCCCTTTTGGAAAAGTGATCTTAAAATTATCGAAGGGCAGGCTTAGCGCATAACGTTCAGCATCTTCCTTGTCATAAAACGTCTTGTTCCCCCTCGGGAAATTATCCTGGATGATCTGATTGAAATCTGTGGAACGCAGGATCGAATCCAGTTCAGCAGCTGAATATCCAGAGGCATATAGTCCCCCGACAATGGCGCCCATACTGGTACCTCCAATGAAGTCGATCTTTACCCCCGCTTCTTCGATAACCTTTAAAGCTCCGATATGCGCCATCCCCTTTGCACCACCACCACTGAGGACAAGTCCGATTTTTGGCTTAGGGTCTGTTCCTTCATCTTGCGCACCTACCGAAAAGCAACCCACTGAACCAAGAAGGAGCAGTAAAAAACGATATGTATTCCGTCCCCATCTCATCCATTGAAGTTTTCGAAGATCTTACGTGCCCGGGCCATGCCCACTTTTTCGGAAAGATCTTCCAACGAGGCTTCTTTAACACGCTTCACAGATTTGAAATGTCTCAGTAGATCCCTTGCGGTCTTTTCTCCAATACCCTCGATCATTTCCAATTCTGTATTTATCGCTGCCTTGCTTCTTTTGTTCCTGTGAAAGTTGATCCCGAACCGATGGGCTTCATTTCTCAATTGCTGTATGATTTTTAACGATTCGGATTTTTTATCGAGGTACAAGGGTATGGGATCGTCCGGGAAATAGATTTCTTCCAACCTTTTAGCGATCCCTATAATTGCGATCTTCCCCCTTAAGCCCAATATATCGAGACTTTTCAGGGCCGAAGACAGTTGTCCTTTACCTCCATCTATCACGATGAGCTGTGGTAGGGCTTCCCCCTCATTTAACAGCCGTTTATAACGTCTGAAAACCACCTCTTCCATAGACGCATAATCATCCGGACCGGTTACCGTTTTAATATTAAAAAGCCGGTATTCTTTTTTTACGGGCTTGCCGTTCTTAAATACCACGCATGCCGCCACAGGGTTTGTTCCCTGCATATTCGAATTATCGAAACATTCAATATGCCTGGGTTCGGCGTTGAGTCGAAGATCGCGTTTCATCTGAGCCATCAGTCGGTTTGTATGCCGATCGGGGTCGGCAATTTTGACCTGCTTAAAACGCTCCTGTCTGAAAAATTTAGCATTGCGTTCCGAGAGATCGAGCAGCTTTTTCTTATCACCAAGTTTGGGAAGAACAACCTTTAAATTATCCGGCAAGCTTAGCGGGAAAGGAAGATAAACTATTCTGGATTCAGAGTTAAAGCGCTGGCGTAATTCCACGATGGCCAATTGCAGCAGGTCTCTGTTGTTTTCATCGAGTTTCTTTTTGATCTCTATGGTGTGCGCCCTTACGATGGCACCATGCGAGAGTTGCATAAAGTTGACATAGGCAAAGCCTGCATCTGATACGATGGTAAATACATCAACATTGTTGATTTTGGGGTTCACTACGGTCGATTTTGCCTGGTACATCTCCAGCACCTCTATCTTTTCCTTGATTTGCTGTGCCTCCTCAAAACGCATTTGAGATGCCAGGATCTTCATCTGCTTCTTAAAATAATGAATAGAAGATTTAAAATTTCCCCTGATAATCTGGCGGATATCATCGATCTGTTTATGGTATTCTTCTGCACTTTGCAAATCTTCACAAGGACCAAGGCAATTTCCCAGATGATACTCAAGACAGCGTTTGTACTTGCCGGCTTCGATCTTCTCTGCAGAAAGATCATAATTGCAGGTGCGAAGCGGATACACATCCCGTATGAGATCGAGCAACGTTTTAACTGTTTTCATCCGGGTGTAGGGGCCAAAGTATTCTGAACCGTCCCTGATGAGCTTTCTGGTGGCAAAAACCCTGGGGAACCTTTCATTTTTAATGCATATCCATGGATAAGACTTATCGTCCCTCAACAATACATTGTAGCGGGGTTTATATTTTTTGATCAGATTGTTCTCGAGCAACAACGCATCGGATTCTGTCCGGACAATAATATGTTTAACAGATGAGATCTTCCTGACCAACAATCTGGTCTTCCCGCTATCATGATTCTTTGTAAAATAAGAAGCAACTCTTTTTTTTAAGTTTTTTGCCTTACCCACATAGAGGATCTGGCCCGATTTGTCATAGAACTGATAAACCCCAGGTTCATTCGGCAATGTACTCAATTGTATTTCTATGGGTAATTCCTGCATGAATATCAAGAATGCATAGGTCGTGTTCCTAGCAATACGACTATACAGATATAAAGGTAAAAGGTAATTTTGGTTTTAAGGCCGATGCGTCGTTAAATTATGATTAACGTCGAGGCCATCAGGATAGTCCTGATCGAAATCTCAGATCGATAAATTGTAAAGCTGGCATCATCAGAATTCGATTATTTCAACTTCACTCTGCTTAGTAAGAATTATATTACAATAATGCGATATAATAACTCTTTTGTTAAAAATCTGGTAAATTTTGTGTATTTCATCGATAAAAAGATGCACTTGATAGGAATTGTGCTAAACTTTTATTTAAATTTAGGCAACTAAAGCTTAGCATTACATGGACAACTATCTTATTACTATTGGGATGTACCTACTTTTAATGCTATTTTTTAAAATTTACTTTGCGGTTGCCGCAAAGGATTAATTTTAATTAAATAGTTCCCCCACGAAACTGTTTAATCGATCACCATGCTTAAGAAAGAGGTTCGATTAAACCATCTACAATTACGCAAACGACTTTCTTTGGAAGAAGTCAATTCTTTCAGTTGGTCAATCAGTGAATTTCTTCGCAAGCTCCCGATATGGGATTTCGAATACTATCATATTTTCCTGCCCATCATTGAAAAAAATGAAGTGGATACACACCTTATTATCGATCAGCTAAGGCACCTTCAGAAGAAAATTGTAGTTCCGAAGGTAAAGACCGACCGCTTGTTAGAACACTATCTTCTCGAAGTAGATACAGCACTCAAAAAAAATCATTGGGGTATACCTGAGCCCGAGTCAGGGCGTCAAGTCCCTGTTAAGAAAATCGATCTGGTCTTCGTCCCCATGTTGGCCTTTGATAAAAAAGGACATCGTGTAGGTTATGGGAAGGGTTTTTACGATCATTTCCTCGACAACTGCCGGGCTGATGTTATTAAAGTTGGGTTATGCTTTTTTGATGCCATAGGGGAGATCAGCGATATTGGACCGACAGACATCTCCATGGACTATTGCCTTACTCCTGATAAGGTTTATGAATTCTGATCGGTCTTCTGCCCGAAGGCTTTCTTGTTAAAAAAGACGAGGATACCAACCCCGGTACTGATCGCCGTATCGGCTATATTAAAAACCGGTTCAAAAAATCTAAAATTATCCCCTCCCACAAAAGGCAGCCATTCGGGCCATGTAGCATCGATTATGGGGAAATATAACATGTCTACCACCTTGCCATAAAAAAGGCTGCCATAGTTGTCTTCCGCCATAAAGCTGGCTACCTGATTATAGCTGTCATCGAAGAGAATTCCGTATAAAACAGAATCTATAATATTGCCCAGGGCTCCTGCAAAGATCAGGGAAACTGCGATGGTCAGGGTAAGTGTGCTTTTCTTTCTGATAATGTCGAACAGCCAGTATCCGATGCCCCCAATGGCAAACAATCTAAAAACGGTGAGAATCAGTTTTCCCAAAGAGTCTGAAATCGGGAGTATATCACTTAATTTAGTTCCCCAGGCGGCACCTTCATTTTCGATAAAAAGAATTTTAAACCAAGAGAATACTTCTACGGCCTCTCCTAATTGAAAATGAGTCTTTATATATATTTTACTGATCTGATCGATCAGCAAAACGATTAAAACTAAGAAAAGGGACTTTTTGATGTTCATGAGATCTCGCTAAACATTGGGGCTAAAATAGGCATAATTATTGAAGCTCTGATAAAGAAAACAAGGGGCTCAATTCAGTTTGAAATTATCGCGAAAATGCGTAGAAATTGAATATTCCTGAAGTGGAAAAAATGAATATTCACATCAAGAGCTTATCCCGGTTTTAAATGGAATTCCCCTTCCATGGTGGCGTAGAAAAATCGCACATGATTATTCATGAGCGATTTTTGGTATGCTTTCTGTCGTCTTCTATTAAAGATTAGGACAAGATTGGTTAGGACATGGCAAGCCACGAATTTGCATGATTACCCCTATTATCCAGGGCTTATTTTTGCATATTCTTCGCCTCGATGCTCAAGGTAGCGTGGGGTACCAGTTTTAAACGGTCTTTATTGATCAGTTTTCCCGTGACCCTGCAAATCCCATAGGTCTTATTTTCAATACGCAGCAGAGCGTTCTTTAGGTCTCTTATAAACTTTTCCTGGCGTATGGCCAACTGGGTATTAGCCTCCTTACTCATAGTTTCAGAACCTTCTTCAAAGGCCTTAAATGTAGGAGCTGTATCGTCAGTTCCATTATTCCCGTCGTTCATGTAGGAACTTCTTAATAGATCCAAATGGCTTTGCGCTTTTTCTATTTTTTCCTCAATAAGCTCTCTAAATTCCACGAGTTCTTTATCAGAATAGCGCACTTTCAAATCTTTTGCCATGACTTTAGTGTTTTTGAATGAATAATTTAGTGTTTACCTCATCGAATATTACAGCTGTGCCTTTGTCCATTTTTTCTTCAAAATGCAATTCTGCGGTAAGGGTCTCATTCATGATATAACTCTTATTCCGCTCAACCGCTTTTTCGATTAAACCGTCTTTTAAGATCTTGATGTCGATTTTATCAGTGACATCAAGACCTGATTCTTTCCTTAGATTCTGTATCCGGTTCACCAACTCCCTGGCTATTCCTTCCTGTCTCAGATCTTCATCAATTGTAACATCCAATGCAACGGTAAGGGAGCCCGAACTGGCCACCAACCAACCCTCGATATCCTGAGAGCTGATCTCTACATCCTCTAACTGTAATATAATACTTTTATTTTCTATCTCAAGTGATATTTTCCCTTCCTGCTCAATTTTTTGAATGTGCTCCTGGTCCAATTCACCAATGGCCCGGGCAATTTGCTTCATTTCCTTTCCAAATCTTGGTCCCAGGACCTTAAAATTTGGTTTTATGCGTTTGACGAGGATTCCAGACGCATCATCTAGCAACTCAATCTCCTTAACATTTACCTCGGATTTGATCAGGTCCTCAACGGCCCGGATTTCTTTTTTATCCGCGGCACTCAACACCGGGATCATGATCTTCTGCAGAGGTTGTCTTACTTTGATTTTTTCCTTTTGGCGAATGGAAAGGACAAGGGATGAGATCGATTGTGCTTTCTGCATCTTGTGCTCCAACTCTTTGTTGAGAAGTGAGGTATCGGCAATCGGAAATTCTGCGAGGTGCACGCTTTCAAAAGCATCTTTTTTGGTGGTTTGTGAAAGATTTCTATACAGCATTTCCATAAAAAATGGAGCCACCGGTGCAGATAGTTTGGCCACGATTTCCAGGCACGAATAGAGTGTCTGATAAGCAGAAATTTTATCGTGTTCGTAGCTGCCTTTCCAAAAACGTCTTCTGCTCAGGCGTACATACCAGTTGCTAAGATTTTCCTGGACGAAGTATGCAATTGCTCTGGTAGCCCGGGTGGGTTCATATTCCTCATATGCCTGGTCGACCACCCCGATAAGCGTATGCAGTTCAGAAAGTATCCATTGATCTATTTCCGGCCTTTCGCGAAGCGGAATCTCCTCTTCCGAATAGGCGAACCTATCGATATTTGCATAAAGGGCGAAGAAGTTATAGGTATTGTAAAAGGTGCCGAAGAATTTTCGTTTTACCTCGACGATACCATCGATATCGAATTTGAGATTATCCCAGGGATTTGCATTGGATATAAGATACCATCGGGTGGCGTCGGGGCCGTGCTCGGAGACAGTCTCCAGCGGATTGGCCGCGTTACCCAGTCTTTTAGACATCTTTTTCCCTTCCTTGTCGAGGACGAGCCCGTTTGAAACTACATTGCGGTAAGCTACCGAATCGAAGACCATGGTAGCAATGGCATGCAAGGTATAGAACCATCCACGGGTCTGGTCTACCCCTTCCGCAATAAAGTCGGCCGGAAAGGTTAGATTATTATCGATATATTCGGCATTTTCAAAAGGATAGTGCCACTGGGCATAGGGCATCGCACCACTATCGAACCATACGTCTATCAGATCACTCTCTCTTTGCATCGGCTCACCTGTGCTGGAAACCAGTATGATCTTATCGACAACGTTCTTATGAAGGTCGATCTTTTCGTAATTCTCCTCGCTCATGTCGCCAATTACGAAATCCTGGTAAATATTCTCTTCCATTAGGCCTGCAGCTACCGATTTGGTCATTTCGGTTTTTAATTCTTCTACCGAGCCTATGATCCTGGCTTCCTTTCCATCGGCCGTTCTCCAGATCGGCAATGGAATACCCCAAAAGCGCGATCGGGACAGATTCCAGTCGTTGGCATTGGCCAGCCAGTTGCCAAACCGCCCTTCACCTGTTGCCTTTGGTTTCCAGTTGATCGTTTGGTTCAGCTCATACATCCTGTCCCGTTTTTCCGTCACCTTGATAAACCAGGAATCCAGGGGATAATAAAGAATAGGTTTATCGGTACGCCAGCAATTGGGATAGCTGTGCTGATATTTTTCTACTTTGAAAGCTTTATTCTCCTCTTTTAGTTTTATAGCGATCTCTACATCGACAGAACGCTCTGGGGCCATCCCTTCTTCATAATATTCATTCTTCACATACTTCCCTGCCAGCGGGCCCATTTCAGGCCTGAATTTTCCTTGCAGATCTACCAGTGGAACAGGATTATCATCTTCGTCCATGACCAGCATAGGAGGCACCTGAGGCTTAGCCTTCTGTGCCACCTGCATATCGTCTGCCCCAAAGGTAGGTGCCGTATGCACAATTCCTGTACCGTCTTCGGTGGTCACAAAATCACCCGAAATCACCCTGAAGGCATTTTCCGCATTCTGAAAGGGAAGTGCGTAGTCGAGCAATTGTTCATACCTGATCCCCACTAATTCAGAACCCTTGATGGTATCGAGAATGAGGTATGGTATCTTTTTGTCGCCTTCTTTATAATTTAGCAGATCTTCTTCCTGGTCTACTTGCTGGAAGCGCCCGATAAACTGACTCTTGATCAGGCTTTTGGCCAGGATGACCGAAATGGGTTGATAGGTATACTGATTATATGTCCTTACAATGGCATAATCGATCTTCAGACCAACGGTCAATGCGGTATTCGAAGGCAAGGTCCAGGGGGTGGTGGTCCATGCCAGAAAAAAAAGTGGCCCCTGATATAAAGATAATTTTTTAGGTATACTTTCCCCAACAACCTTAAATTGGGCCGTTACCGTGGTATCTGTTATATCCTGGTACGTTCCCGGCATATTTAGCTCATGTGAGCTCAAACCTGTGCCCGCCTTGGGAGAATAGGGCTGTATCGTATAGCCCTTGTAAAGCAGGCCTTTATCATAGATCTGCTTGAGAAGCCACCAAACGGTTTCCATATACTTGGGCTTATAGGTAATGTAGGGATCGTCCATATCTACCCAATAACCCATCTTCTCAGTCATCGTGTTCCAGGCATCGGTATAGCGCATGACCGCCTTCTTACAGGCCTCATTGTACTCTTCTATGCTGATCTTTGTCCCGATATCTTCTTTGGTGATGCCCAGTTCTTTCTCCACACCCAGCTCAACGGGCAAGCCATGAGTATCCCACCCGGCCTTTCGTTTTACCTGAAAGCCTTTCATAGTTTTATAGCGGGGAAAAATATCCTTAATGGTACGGGACATCACATGGTGAATGCCCGGAGCTCCGTTGGCCGAGGGAGGGCCTTCATAAAAGACATAAGAATCTCTTCCTTCTCTGGAGGTTACACTTTTTTCGAAGATACTTGCCTCGTTCCAGAATTTAAGGATCTCATCGGCTATTCCCGGCAGATCCAGGCTTTTGTATTCTTTAAACTTCATATCAACCAATGGCTGGGACAATTAAAGGCTGCAAAATTAATGATTTCTGTTGAATACACGGTGGTTTTCTGTAGCAGGTATGGTCGTTTAGTAAGATGGTCTGTTACAACACAGGGCCATCGCCGATCTGGATCAATCACAAGCTGATTCCGAGACCTAATATGAAGTTGATTCCAGGTCCTGCAATACCAGAGGAATAGGCCCGATATCGCTGATCTGTAATGTTTTCAATATTGAAATTGGCCTTAAGGTTTTTGCTGATCTGATATTGGGAGCGAAAATTCAACGTATACCAGGAGGGTGAAAAAGGGTTTCCGTTGGCATCAGTATCATATAGAAAAGGTTTATTCCGCTCAGACAGGGCAAGGTCCTCAAAGGGAATCTCCCCGTTGAAATTCACAAAAACATCGGCCTGGATCCTTTGATTTTTCCAAAGGATATGAAGATCCCCAAAAGAAGGTGCTACGTGCCTCACCGGTAGATCCACTCCAGAATCGTCCTCTTCTTTACCATCGGCAAGGGTATAATTGGCCCGTAAAGACCAATTCTCGGTCACGAAAGCTTCGAATCCTAATTCAATACCATAAACATAAGCCCTGGCGGCATTCTGTATCGCCTGTACGTCGGAGAGTTCGCCATTGTAAATGATCTGACTCTGTCCGTTAATAGTAAAATCTCTTCGCACCAGCGCATTATCTAAATAAGTATAATAGGCCGCTGCTTTAAGAACCAGTTTATCCTTAAAATTTTTACGGACCCCTACCTCTGCATTGTAGGCATATTCGGGCTTCAGATTGGGGTTGGGCACCACCACGGATCCTGGCTCTGAATCGAAGACCTTGCCAATGTCGTCGATGTTTGGTGATCTGAAACCGCTCGATCCATTCACGGTGACTTGCAAACTGGCCTTTGGAAACCAGCTAAAACCAAAACTTCCGGTAAGTGCACCATTATTGCTTTTAGTACTGGTAAAAGGGAAGGGGTAGAAGCTGGTATCGAAATCTGCAGCGAGCCATATATGATTATATCTCAACCCGGAAAGAAGAGTGAAATTCGGTTTGGTCTTGTATTCCGCACTGAGATAAGCCGCGGCCGACTGCCAGGTAGAACCATCGGGGTATCGGGAAGGGGCATCGGCCAGAGCACCGGTATCAATATTATGTTGTGAGCCGTTGGAACCTACTTTATTAAAGATGTATTCCAGACCATAATACAACCTCACATTTCCCATTTTTCTATTCTCAAAATCCAGGTTGGCTGAGATGACGTCGACGTTCTCTTCTGAGGTAAACCGATCGGGGTCCTGAAAACTCCTATCGCTCCGACTCTCTGCGAACCTTTGATAAGCCGTGGTTATCCTTAAGCGATCGTAAAATTTTCCCCTTCCGAGATGCTCGAGTTGTACATTGCCCAGAAACCATTTCTGAGGTCCGTAGAACCATTCGGCCGAGCGCAGTCCCTCCTCGCTTTCGTCGGGACGTATCAGACGGTCGTACCTGGGATAGTCCGAGGTCTCTGAATAATGAAGGCCCAGATCAAAATTCCAACGGTTTTTGGATTTATGAGAGACTTTCTGCATGATATTGATCTGGCTATATCCTGTGGGTACTTGTCGCTGTGGATTATCATTGGCCACCAATACATCGGTGCCGTCTATTCTCTTTACAAAATTGTTGCGCAGGTAGGAATCAGGTCCTTTGGCACCCATTTTTAAATCATCAAATGAATTATAAGTGAAACTGCTGAGAAAGGCCCATCGCTGTTTGCCAATATTAAAATCGGCATGAACGGTACTCTCAGTGTTTGCAGATGCAAAACGATAATTCGCATGGGCCGTGAAATTTAAACTATCAAGATCGGCATATTGTGGCGATTTTGTAATAAAATTCATCACACCTCCAATGGCGTCGCTTCCATAGATTACGGAACCAGGTCCGAAAATGACCTCTGAATTTTTGATGTTGAAGGGGTCGAGAGAGATTACATTTTGAATATTCCCCCCTCTGAAAATGGCATTATTCATCCTCACCCCATCTACGGAGAGGAGTACGCGATTGGTAGAAAACCCCCTGATCATAGGACTTCCACCCCCCAACTGGCTTTTCTGAACAAAAACCTGTCCGCTGTTTGCCAGTAGATCTGCAGATGTTTGCGGAGTTCCAAAGGCAATGCTTCGGGAGTTGATTGATACGATCTTCTGCGGAATGTCTTTCTTCTGTTGTTCCCATTTGGAAATAGACATTACCACCTCGTCGAGTTGTTCCGGTTTAAGGATCATATAGATCCTGTAGCCACTTTTGCGCAACTGTCCTTTAGTAGTCTTATAAGGCTCGTAGCTGATATGCCTAAAAGTGATTTTTTCGTTATTTGAAAAAATACGGAGGTCGCATCGCCCATCTATATCGGAGAGCACGGTTTTGCTCTGGTTGCTGTTGTAGGCCACCACATTCCCAATAGGCTCGCGCGAATCCACATCCATCACCCTGATTACCTGAGCCCGTATCGAGCCGATGGATAATAAGAAGCAGATCAGAGCCAGTCCGAATATGTCAGTTGAATACCTCATTCAGTACGGCAAGAGATCGGGGTTTTTGAAATCCGTGTAAATGTAATTCAAAATACATAACAAGGTTCTGCAGTAGCTCTTGCCTTTCTTTTTTAGTCATTTTGACTGTATGAATTGCATCAAAATTTATGCCCAAAAACTTCTTGAAATGAAAAAGTATCCTCCCCTGCAATAATGGGTTCAATCCGGGTGTATCCACAAACTGACCCGCTTGTAAATCAAAATACTCGGTATCCGAATATGATGTGTCTGGAAAAAAACCTAAAAACCTGCTGAGTCGTATCATGAAATAGAGGTGGAAATTGGAGATAAGGTCGTGGGTGTCGAGCCATTGAAATGAGGCTTCGAAAAATTGGAACAATCCGGGGTCCTCTTCCTCCTCCCCTATACTTTTTAGCACTATTTCGGCAAGGAAAAGGGCGATGGCATTTTTAGCCATATCGTTATAAATACTCTGATAATGATAATTGACCCGAACTTCGCGTATATGCTCCAGATTTCCTTTTCCTCGATGGCTTGCAACGATCTCGAGCTGGGTCAGTGGTTGAAAATAGGCCGCTTTGATTTTCGATTTTCTTGAACTCAATACCCCTTTGAGCAAATAGGACTGAAGGCCTTCTATTTCGGTATATGCCTTTATTATAAGGCTCGAATCCCCGTATTTAATCGAAGAAAGGACAATGGCTTTGGTGGTGACCTGCATCAGAAGGATTAAAAATTCAAGGTTGCTGCCACAAAGTTAGCATCAATCATCTAAACCCTGGAACCAGCAACCTTAAACGATAAACCTATATGTCTATATTACGCCCTGGGCCAGCATAGCGTCGGCCACTTTTACAAAGCCTGCGATATTGGCTCCTTTAACGTAGTTACAGTATCCATCATCCTCCATTCCATACTCGATGCAAGATTCATGGATATCCTCCATAATACCTTTTAATCTTTCATCTACCTCCTCACGGGTCCAGCTTATTCTTAGGGAGTTTTGAGACATTTCCAATCCTGAAGTAGCAACACCACCTGCGTTGGAAGCCTTTCCCGGTGCAAACAGGATTCGAGACTCCTGAAAAGCATGGATCGCTTCCGGGGTCGATGGCATATTAGCGCCTTCGGCGACACAACCACATCCGTTTTGAATCAGATTTTTGGCATCATCCCCGTCGAGCTCATTCTGGGTCGCACAGGGTAAGGCGATATCACATGGAACGTCCCAGGGTCTTTTGCCTTCATGATATTCCGCCGATTTATATTCCTTGGCATATTCCGAAATCCTTCCTCTTTTATTGTTCTTAAGGTCCATAACATAGGCGAGTTTATCCTTATCAATCCCATCCTTATCATAGATATAGCCTCCAGAATCGGAAAGAGTCACGACCTTTCCACCGAGTTGAATCACTTTTTCAGCAGCGTACTGGGCTACATTTCCAGAGCCCGATACCACCACCATCTTATCTTTGATATTCTCATTCTTTATTTTCAACATACTTTGGGCAAAATACACCGTTCCATAACCAGTAGCCTCAGGACGAATCTTGGAACCACCCCATGAAAGCCCTTTACCGGTCAATACTCCGGTAAACTCATTGCGTATCTTCTTATACATTCCAAAAAGATATCCGATCTCCCTTGAACCTACCCCTATATCTCCTGCCGGGACATCGGTATTGGGTCCTATATGCTTGCAGAGTTCAGACATAAAAGCATGGCAGAACCTCATCACCTCGTCATCAGACTTGCCTTTAGGGTCAAAATCCGAACCCCCTTTACCACCACCCATGGGAAGAGTAGTCAGGCTGTTTTTAAATACCTGCTCAAAAGCAAGGAATTTTAGAATACTTGCGTTTACACTTGGGTGAAATCGAAGCCCGCCTTTATAGGGTCCGATAGCCGAATTCATCTGAATTCGGTATCCGCGGTTTACGTGGATCTCACCATCATCATCGATCCAGGAAACACGAAATGACAACAATCTTTCCGGCTCTACCATCCTCAAAAGGATATTTTTTCCGTAATAAATATCATGTTGTGTGATATAAGGAATAACCGTTTCAGCTACTTCCTGTACCGCTTGAATGAATTCCGGTTCATGCCCGTTACGGGTTTTCACCTCATCCATAAATGCATTGATGATTTCTTCCATTGAACTACTCATTGGCTTAGGTATTATTGGATTGTGATTTTGAAGGTAAAAATATGCCTTTTTAATAATTTGAAAGGGCTTTTTTTAAAAATTTGACAATTATTTCTAATCCAATGGTTCAGCACCAGAAAGATTCCTCACAGGGAAGCTGGATGGACCATAAAATCGAGGTCTAAAATAGATTATAAAAGAGCCTGTTCGAGATCCTCAATAAGGTCTTTAACATCTTCGATGCCCACGCTCAGCCGAATCAGGCTATCGACCACACCGCTCTTCTCACGTTCTTCTTTCGGTATGCTGGCATGGGTCATACTGGCCGGATGTCCTGCCAGACTTTCAACGCCACCTAAAGACTCGGCCAGGGTAAAGACCTGTAATCGTTCTACGATCTTGACAGCATCATCGAAACTCCCGCCTTTTGGAATAAAAGAAAGCATCCCCCCGAAATCACTCATCTGCCTGATGGCTACATCGTGATTAGGATGGGCTGGGAATCCAGGCCAATAGATCTTGTCTATTCCGGGATGACTTTGTAGGAATTCAGCAATGGCCTTACAGTTTTCACAATGGCGCTGCATCCTTACATGGAGGGTTTTGATACCGCGCAGTACCAGAAAACTATCCATCGGACCACATACACCCCCGCTGGCATTCTGGAGGAAATAAAGTTTCTCCGCAAGTTCGTCATCGTTTACCACCAGGGCCCCTACCACCACATCGCTATGTCCGCCAAGATATTTGGTCGCCGAATGCATTACGATGTCAGCCCCCATGTCTAAGGGCCTTTGAAGATAAGGCGTAGCAAAGGTATTGTCGACCGCCAAGAGAAGGTCGTGTTTTTTGGCCAGGTCTGCGGCGGCTCTGATATCGATTACATTCATCATAGGGTTGGTTGGCGTTTCCACCCAGAGAAGTTTGGTCTTTTCATTGATCAAGGATTCTATAGATTCCAAATTTTGCATCCCTACAAAATGGAATCCGATGCCATACTTTTCAAAGACCTGCCTGAATAATCGATAACTCCCACCGTAAAGATCATTTGTAGAAACCACCTCATCTCCTGGCTCGAGTAATTTGATCACAGCATCGATGGCCGCCAATCCACTGGCAAAGGCAAGCCCATGCTTACCGTTTTCAATACTTGCCAACGATCTTTCCAGGGCCGTACGTGTGGGGTTCCCGCTACGTGAATACTCGTAACCTTTGTGCCCACCCGGAGTCGTCTGTGCATAGGTAGACGTCTGATAAATCGGAGGCATTACGGCACCGTAGGCCTTGTCTGGTTCCTGGCCTCCGTGAATAGTTTTGCTATTAAATCCCAAACCTTTTTTACCCATAGAACTGTTCTTTGCGCAAATGTATTGTTAACTTTTGGAGTAAGCAACGAATTGATAGATTTGCAATACCCAATACTCGATCATGAAAAATCTCCGTTTTCTTGTCCTTTTATCACTTCTTTCTATCGGTTGTGGCAAGGAGGAAAAACTGGTATTCGAACAACAAACTTTCCAAGGGGAAAACTGCTTAGGATGCCCTGAAATATCGGTTAGTATCCCTGTAGCACTCGACAACAGAAAAATAAGTCGGACCCTTAATGGCGCTCTAACGGAAGAGGTCGTCAGCCTGCTGACTTATGCCGAAGACAAGCAACCAGAAAATATTCCGGAAGCGGTTTCTTCGTTCCGACAAGGGTTCGAAAAACTACAGGATGAGTTCCCCGATGAAACGGCCCCCTGGGAGGCAAGCATCGAGGCCAGCGTAACTTTTGAAAATAAGGATATGATATCCATTGGCCTTATTTCTTATATTTTCACGGGCGGAGCACATGGATATGGCGCCACGCGTTTCCTTAATTTCGAAAAAAAATCCGGGCAGGAACTCGACATTATCGACCTCTTTAAAAATCATAAGAAATTTGTAGATTTTGCCGAGATTCAATTTCGAAGCCAACAAAATATCTCGCCAGACCAGGCCATTAACAGTACCGGTTTTATGTTTGAGCGAAACGAGTTTTACCTTCCAGAAAATATCGGTTTCACCGAAAACGGCCTAAAGCTCTTGTACAATCCGTATGAAGTCGCTTCTTATGCCGACGGGACTATTGAACTACTGCTCCCATACAATGACGTAAAAAAGTTTATGGATGTGAAGATAAAGTCTAACTAAGTCTTATTCCCAATACTTTTATCTGGGAGAGGATCACACCCAGATGCAACCCCTCATGGTAATTGTTAAAATTGATGGCGTCCTCCACCGAACGTAGCGTAACTTTAGTGCTGGTAGTATACTCTTCATACAGCTTAAAAATACCCTTTTCGTAGTCCTCCTCCGCCCATAAGGCAGATTCAACTAGACAATTCTGTAAAAAATCTATCTCCTCCTTTTCAGGAATTCCCGATGGCAGCGTGCCTTTCGTATAAGTATTGATCCAATCTTCATCTATCCGAGCAGACAGGCCGCTAAACCGGTAGATAAGGATTTGCTGTATAGATATTACGTGCGCCAGATTCCACCAGATCGAATTCCGGAAACCCGGGGGAATTTCGAATAGAAGTGCCTCAGGGATATGTTTCAGAAACGAACGCAGGAGCTTCCTGTTCTGCTTCATGATATCGAATTGCTTGTTCAAAATGATCTCTGTTTGGGATTTGCCACTTTAGCTCTCAAAAATAAGTCATTGCCCTTAAAAATGACTTACTTTTGGCCCGATAAATTCAATTGCCCTATGGACAAGATATACTATCTGAGTACCTGCGACAGTTGTAGACGGATTTTAAAAGAATTAGAACCCGTTGGAGATGCGATGCTCATCGATATTAAGACCCATCCACTGTCCTCCTCCCAACTGGATGAAATGAGAGAACTGGCCGGAAGTTATGAATCGCTTTTTAGCAGGCGAGCAAGGCTTTACCGGGAAAGGGGGCTTAATGAACAAAATCTTTCTGAAGAAAACTTTAAGGCCCTGATTCTGGAACATTATACCTTTTTAAAACGGCCGGTTATGATCTTCGGCGAGAAGATATTTATCGGGAATAGTGCCAAAATAGTTGCCGCGGCAAAAGAAACACTTCATGCTTGAGTAATCGTACCCTCGCCATATTATCGGCTCTCGGAGCGACCACCATATATGGTCTTAACCATACTATTGCCAAGGGAGTAATGCCCGTTTATATCAAACCCTTTGGTTTTATCATGCTAAGGGTCATAGGGGCCTGCGTCCTTTTCTGGGGTATTTCCTTTTTAGGCCCGAAGGAAAAAGTGGAACGATCCGATTGGGGTCGGTTCCTACTTTGTGCCATTTTCGGTATGGTCATCAATATGCTCGCGTTCTTCAAAGGTCTTCAACTATCTACTCCCATCAATAGTGCTGTATTGGTGACCACAACTCCGATCATCGTAGTGGTACTGTCGATCTTCCTGATTCAGGAGAAAATTCGATTTCACCGGGCTATCGGTATAGTATTGGGTCTGATAGGCGCGATGATCCTGGTGTTGTATGGACATGAGGTAAGAGCAGATGCACCGGACATTAAGCTTGGGAATACCCTTTTTCTGGTCAATGCCACGTCCTTTGCACTCTATCTTATCCTGGCAAAAAAACTGGTAGCCAAATATCATGTCATCACCTTGATGAAATGGTTATTTCTTATTGGGGTGATTATCAACATTCCTGTGGCGCTGCCAGAATTTCTTGAAGTACAATGGATGGATTTACCTCTGGAAGCGGTTTTAACCATGGCATTCGTTGTAGTGGGAACCACTTTTTGCGCCTACTTGTTCAACGTATTTGCGCTCACTCAATTAAAGGCCAGCACCGTTAGTTCTTTCATTTACCTGCAACCGGTAATCGGTATTCTATTTGCCGTTCTCACTGGCAAAGACCAGCTGACGGTACTGAAAATCGGGGCTGGTTTTCTGGTCCTTCTGGGGGTATATCTGGTTAGTCGCCAGAGGATTCCAGATCAATAGGTTTCCTGGCAAATTTACGGGTATCTTCCTTGGTGAGAATTCTGAAATCCGCTGATTTTTCTGCCCCGTCAAATTTTTTGAGCAATTCGGGGCCCAGAGCCCTAAGCTTTCTTGTACTCAGATCCATCCATCCTCCCATGAGTTCGCAATGGGCGATATTCCTGCCCATATGATCATAAAAATTATGTTGAAATTCAAAAAACATTCCATCCTCGCTCAACCCTTTTACTTCGAACGAAACACGGATAGGAGGACCGGGAAGAACTTCCCTGAAATAATAGATGTGCTCATAGAATACAACCGGCCCGATCTGATGATCAGTCATCAATTGATGATCAAATCCAAGGCTGATCAGCCGAGACATTCTTGTATGACTCATATAGTTTACATAGGCGGAATTAGCAAGATGCCTGTTGGCATCCAGATCGTTCCATCGGATCTGAAACTCTTTTAAATACATAGTCTTAACAGCTTAAATTTTATTATGCATGCATAGGAATTTCAAAAATAGCATCTATTTATAAAAGGAGCGTTATTCCGCTGAAATATTATCCCTATTTTTAAGATCGCAAAATTCTATTCATGGACCAAAAACCAGACTTTATCAAAGAATTGAACCTGCCGGTAATTGCTGCACCTATGTTCCTTATATCAGGGCCTGAACTGGTGATCGAGGCATGCAAAAATGGAATCGTTGGCACCTTTCCAGCGCTCAACCAGAGAACGAGTGAAGGATTTGAGGAATGGTTGATTCAGATAAAGACCGAGCTTTCAGACTATCAACAAAGCAGTGGAAAGAAACCGGCTCCCTTCGGGGTGAACCTAATCGTTCATCCGACCAATCCCAGACTCGAGGCAGATTTGAAGCTTTGTATCAAACATCAGGTCCCCATTATAATTACATCTTTGGGAGCTGTTTCCCAGGTGGTCGATGCCGTGCACAGTTACAGCGGATTGGTGTTTCACGATGTGATTAAGAAAAGACATGCAGAAAAAGCTGCAGCGGCAGGTGTTGACGGACTCATACTTGTTTCAGCCGGTGCCGGAGGCCACGCCGGAACCATCAACCCGATGACACTGGTAGCGGAAATCAAAAAGTTTTTTACCAAAACCATAATCCTTTCGGGTTGTATCAGTACAGGCCGGGATGTTGCTTCTGCAATGCAAATGGGAGCTGATCTGGCCTATATGGGTACGCGTTTCATCAATACCTCGGAAAGCAATGCGCCTGAGGCTTACCGGCAGATGATCATGGAGGCAGGTGCCAGCGATATAACCTATACTGCTGCTATTTCAGGCGTTCATGCTAATTTTTTAACCGCAAGCTTAGAACAGGCAGGTATCGTGGAAGAGGATCTGAAAAAGAACCATAAGATCGATTTTGGCTCAGAGTTAGATACCGAGGCCAAGGCCTGGAAAACAATTTGGTCTGCCGGTCAGGGAGTAGCGACTATCGATGATGTTCTTCCTATAACCGAATTAGTAAAACAATTAAGCAGTGAATTCAGAGAAGCGGTGGAACAACAGTCCGAATTGCTTAAAAGCTATCCTAAATAATTTGATGAATTAAAGTCTAAATACAGTACAAACTCAATTTAAAACTTCAACAGACCTGTTGACAGATTCAAAACAATGCTCTGACACTCCGGAACTTATACCCTCAACCGATCGTGTGACCACCCTTAAAATGATGCATATACTATTTTTCATCTTACATTTCACATCTCCCCTCTTCTCGATTCCATCTTTCGATTTTCCATATTAACTTACCGATATGCCGATTGTCCCATCAGAATATAGTCCCCCGTTTTGGTTTCGTAACAGCCATACGTCCACCATATACGCAGGGCTATTCCGGCGGGTAAAAGGACTGGAACAAAAAAGGAAACGTATTATTTTGCCCGACGGGGATTTTCTTGATCTGGACTGGAGTTATGCTGAAACCCCCAGCAGGAAGCTTGTTGTATTATTACATGGACTCGAAGGCCATGGCCAGCGTCCTTACATGACCGGCAGCGCCAAAATGTTCAACACTTTAGGTTTTGATGCCTGCGCTGTGAATTTCAGAGGTTGTAGCGGGGAGACCAATCTTTTGTTCCGTTCATATCACAGTGGAGCTACCGAAGATCTGGAGGCGGTGATCGAGCATGTTGTAAGTCTTGACACCTATACCTCCATTTATATAAAAGGCTTTAGCCTGGGGGGTAATATGACCTTAAAATACCTTGGGGAAGGGAGGAATATTCCCAAGCAGCTAAAGGCTGTCGTAGCGGTCTCTGTACCTTGTGATCTGCACGATTCTCTCATTCAACTGCAGAAGACACAAAACGCACTTTATTCGAGGCGATTTATAAACCATCTTGTAAACAAGCTCTGGTTTAAAAATCAAAGATTTCCAAAACAAATCAGTGTAACAGAGATCAAGGCGATAAGAACCCTCAAGGATTTCGATGATATATATACCAGCAAAGCACACGGGTTTAAGGATGCGATGGACTATTATGTTCAATGCAGCTCAAAACAGTTTCTGCCTGGTATTGGTATTCCCACACTTCTTGTGAATGCAAAAGACGATAGTTTTTTAGGTAGTAGTTGTTATCCTGTTAAGGAAGCTCGAAACAATCCCTCGCTATATCTCGACATGCCTGTTTATGGCGGTCATGTAGGTTTCAATGAACGCGGGAATATTAGTTATACCGAAAGAATCGCGGGAAAATTTATCGCTGAACATGAATAAAGACATGTGAATTAGTATATTAGTATTTCGAAAATATTTAAGCATGAAAAATTGGATCACCCTCCTATGTTTTGCCCTATTGACTATTAGTTGTGGGGAGAAAAAAGAAGAAAAAAAAGAAGGCGGTTTTGAGATCAACCGCACTAAAAAGGAAGCAGCTACAAAAGAGGTTTCCGAAGGTGTACCTGTTGACCTCAGCAATAAAGGTATCGGACCCGTTACCTCTGTTGAATTCGGGGATGAGATCGATGCGGAACTGGCCTCACAGGGGGAGGCTAAGTTCAATGTCATTTGTGTTGCCTGTCATATGGCAGATCAGCGAATGATCGGTCCGGCTATGAAAGGTGTTTATGAACGCCGAAGTCCTGAATGGGTGATGAACATGATCCTCAATCCCGATGGTATGCTCAAGGAAGATCCCATCGCCAAGGCACTCCTCAAAGAATACAACAACGCTATTATGCTCAATCAGAACCTGTCACAGCAGGAAGCCAGGGCGATTGCCGAATATTTGAGGACGTTGTAGATCGGCACCATCAAATAGATCTACAAGCAATAACTCTTGTTGCTCAAAGGTTGCGTTTTTAAAAATATAATCCGAACCGCCCATCTTTTACCGCTGCTATTGTTTTTAAAACCAGGCTGCGCGCTATGATGATACAGAAGACTTTTAAGGGATCGCGATTGACGTGATAATATTAAAGAAATCAAGATACGTGAAAGGTGATATTGGTGCACAGTTAACAATCGACTATACCCCTAAGGTATTAGACTCCGAATACAATGGAAAATTCTCATCTTAGGGAATTACTTGCACAATTTAGAAATATCCACTTTGGCCATAATTGGTTTGGTCAGAGTTATCTCGTAAAACTTGGAGACCTGCCGGAAGAACATTACTTTGAACGTCCCTATACCAATATTCATGCCGTTGCGGAGCTTTTAGCCCATAGCACCGCCTGGCGGAGGGATTCAATTGTCAAAATACGAACCGGCAAAGGTGAATTGACCGAAGCCAGCATAAACGATTGGCAGGATTTGAATAAATTAAAAAAGGATGGATGGAAAACCATCTTTGCGCAGTACCAGCAAAGTGTTTCGGAATTGGTAGAATTGTTAAAAGAAAAAGATGATGCTTTTCTCCAGGAATACTATCACGATCCGGAGTTCGCTGGTGATTTCCCCTATTCATTTGCTATCAATGGCATTCTGCAGCACGATATCTATCATCTTGGGCAAATAGGCTTGGTCATAAAGATGCTAAAAGAGAAGGGATTGGGATAATGGATAATGGAAGTCGGCATCAATTGTCTATATTATTACTCTAAGACATAATTATTATTTCAAAAGATCAACAAAACCATACGCTATATTTCATCGCCCTGGTACCAGATGAAGCACTCAGAGCACGGGTAAAAAAGCTGAAAGTAGAGATGAGCGATAGGTTTAAGGCCTCTCATGCATTGAAATCGCCAGCGCATATTACCCTGCAAATGCCATTTAGGCGAAAACATGAAAAGGAGCCAAATATCATAGAAACCCTTCAGAAGGTGGCGGCAGACTACAATCAATTTGAAGTGGTCCTGGATGGGTTTGACTGTTTTCCACCCCGGGTGATCTTTATTAAAGTAAGTGAACATCAATCCATCCTCGAATTGCACAAAAAACTCTGTTATATACTCGATAAACATCTTGATTTAACCCCCAAAGAACTTACAACAAAAGTACATCCACATATGACCATCGCTACCCGTGATCTTAGAGAGGACGCATTTGAAAGTGCCTGGCCCGAATTTCAAAAAAGGAATTTTAAAGCTTCTTTTCAGGTAAAAAGCTTGTCCCTGTTAAAACACAATGGTGCTCATTGGGATATTTTCCATGAATTCCCATTTGGGGGCTAATTTAACCCGATGTTTTACTTAGGATTTGTAAATTGGATGGTGGTGGAAGTCGGAAGTCGGAAGACGGAAGTCGGAAGACGGAAGACGGAAGACGGAAGTCGGAAGTCGGAAGTCGGAAGACGGAAGACGGAAGACGGAAGACGGAAGTCTGGAGTCTGGAGTCTGGAGTTGGAAGGTTAGAGCTGATAAGCCATAATTAATAATCAACAATTGATCATGAAAAAAATAGGAATACTCGGATCAGGTATTGTAGGACAAACACTGGGAAGCGGCTTTATTAAGCACGGCTATCAGGTAATGATAGGCACACGCGACGTAGGTAAACTTATCGAATGGGCAACCGCTGAGGGAGATCAAGCCCATACCGGCAGTTTTAAGGAAGCATCTGAATTCGCCGATATTGTAGTACTGGCCTGCAAAGGAACTGCCGCAGAGGCCGTACTGAATCTTGCAGGGGCAAGGCAACTTGCTGGTAAAACAATAATCGATGCGACCAATCCCATCGAAGAAACGCCACCTGAAGATGGTGTACTTCGATTTTTTACACGGCAGAATGAATCGCTGATGGAGATCCTGCAAACTAATTTCCCCGATGCCCATTTTGTCAAAGCCTTTAATAGTGTGAGCTACCTGCGTATGGTGAACCCGGATTTCGAGAGCAGACCCACCATGTTTATTTGTGGGAATAATGAAGCGGCCAAAAAAGAAGTTAGCGGCATCCTCAATAAGTTTGGCTGGGATATTGAAGATTTTGGGCTTGCCACATCTGCACGGGGCATTGAAGGATTGTGCATGTTATACTGTACTATTGGGTTCAGGGATAATCGCTGGACACAGGCATTCAAATTGCTAACCTAAGATAATAAATACCTAATATGATTGGAACATAAGACCTCAACGGATTCATTATTTCTCTCCAGCCAAACCAACAAATATGAAGCCTGATTACTATCGATTTCTAATTTTCTTATTAATAATCCCTATGAGCATTACAGCTCAGGAGGGTAATTACAGATATGAGAGTTACGGGAACCAATCGGTACTGCTCAATGGTAATGTTACAGGTAGTGCCGAAGATCTGGGGCTCACCTATTATAACCCCGCCCGTCTCGTATTTATAGAAGAGCCCTCCATAGTCATCGCAGGGAAAGCCTTCCAACTCATCAACTACAATCTTGAAGATCTATTTCAATCAGACGTTGACTTAAAGGAATCAAATTTCAATGGAATTCCGAGTATTATTTCTGGTACGTTTAAAATCAAATCCTTGCCCAATCATCAGTTTGCCTATTCATTTATCTCCCGCTACAGGTCAGATATTAACGTGGATTACAATTCAGGGGAAAGGGAGGATCTGCCCATTGGAGGTTTGGAGGATGTTAGCCGCAGTTTTACCGATGTTTCTTTTAGAAACAGAATTAGAGATGAGTGGTATGGACTTAGTTGGGCACATAAACTAAATGAAAATTTTTCCGTCGGAGTTTCTTTATTTGGAAGCATTTATGAATTAAATGGACTGGGGGTTATAGCCATAAGTGCAGAACAGGAAACAGGGAATGTATTAACTTACTTAAGTCGAAATAGTTTTGATCAAAAAACCTATGGACTTAATACCAGAATAGGAGCTGCCTGGCAAATAGACAAGATCTCGATGGGAGTTAACATTTCCTTGCCGGTATTGATCTTCAAAAAAAGGGCTTCTCTTAAATCTGAAGAGTTTTTTAGCGGACAAGGCGCTCCCGATGATTTTTTCCGCGTAATAGATCTGGAGGATCTGGAAAGTCAGAGGAAAACGGCCACTAGCATCTCTTATGGATTGGGTTTGCCAATTGGCAAAAGTAAACTTCATATAAGCGCAGACTATAGCTTCGCTGTTCCTGAATACATCCGGATTAGTTTGCCAGATATTCCTGAAGAATTTGGGATAAGCCAGGAGAGTTTTAAGGAGGAATATCGTGATGTCTTTAATTTCGGTGCCGGGGCAGATATTTATGTTTCCCCTTCCATACGATTTCTAGTCAGTTTTTCTTCAGATTACTACGCCGCCATTGACAGTCCGAATCTGTTTGATGTTGTGAATCAGAGCAGTTCAAACATTAACTTTTTTGGAGATTTCTGGCACTACGGCTTTGGGCCCGACTTCAGTTTTAAATGGGGAAATGTTACTCTTGGCGCTACATATTCCCGATCGACGAACAAGATCAGTAAAGCACCGGATATCCCCGATATGGAAGATGAACCCCTATCTGTGACAACGGCAATAGGATTTGAAAGATGGCGATTTATCATCGGATTGGAGATCCCGTTGATCAGTAAAAAATTAAAAGGGCTGCCCTTGAAGTAGTTTAAATCTTATCTACCACAAGTTTATAGGTAGGATCTTCCAGAACGTTTACATCAATAATGGCATCGGCATCGGCCAGTAACTTTCTGCAATCCTCACTAAGGTGTCTCAGATGCACCTTTTTTCCCACTTTATGATATCGGCTTGTAATCCTGTTCAGGGCCTCAATAGCCGACATATCTACCACACGGCTCTCCTTAAAATCTATGATCACTTCATCCGGATCGCTGAGGATATCAAACTTTTCATTAAATAAGGTCACCGAACCAAAGAATAACGGCCCATAAACCTCGTAATGTTTTATGCCGTCTTCATCTATATATTTCCTGGCCCGAATTCTTCTAGCATTGTCCCAGGCAAAAACCAGGGCTGAGATAATTACTCCTACGAGGACTGCCAGGGCCAGATTATGCAGAAATACAGTCACCAGGGTCACCAGCAACATAACCAGCACATCAGACTTAGGCATTCTCCTAAAGGTGCGTAAACTTGCCCATTCGAAGGTGCCGAGTGCCACCATGATCATAAGGCCGGTTAGCGCAGCCATGGGTACTCTTTCGATTAAGGGCGCTCCAAACATGATGAATGCCAGGAGCATCAGTGCTGCAACAATACCCGAAAGCCTTGCCCTTGCACCGTTGGAAGTATTAATCAGGCTTTGTCCAATCATCGCGCACCCCCCCATTCCTGAAAATAATCCCGAAAGAATATTGGCTGTCCCTTGTGCTACCGCTTCTTTGTTTCCCCTGCCGCGAGTTTCTGTGATCTCATCAATAATATTCAATGTTAATAAGCTTTCTATAAATCCTACCCCTGCTACAATAGCAGCGTAAGGAAAGATTATTCCTAAAGTTGCCCATTCAAAGGGGACCTGGGGGATATGAAAAGGGGGGAAAGTCCCTTGAATAGAAGCAATATCGCCAATAGTCCTTGTATCTATATCAAATGCAAGGACTAACCCAAAAACCGCCAGAATAGCCACTAAAGAGGCCGGTACGGCTTTATTGATTTTGGGCAAACCCCAGATGACTAAAATGGTCAATAAAACCAGGCTTGAAAAAATATACAAAGAACTCCCTGAAAGCCATATTCCGTCTGCCGATTTAAACTGATCTATCTGCGACAAAAATATGATGATCGCTAAACCATTGACAAAACCAAAAATGACGGGGTGTGGTACCAGTCGCATCAGTTTTCCCAGTCGTAAAAGTCCAGCGGCCATTTGCATCATTCCCGCGAGAACTACAGCAGCAAAGACATATTCCACTCCATAATCTGCAGCCAGGGAAACAATAACGACAGCTACTGCACCGGTGGCCCCTGAGATCATTCCGGGTCTCCCGCCTAAAATAGAGGTTACCAGCCCCATCACGAAGGCTGCATATAGTCCTGTTAGTGGAGACAAGCCAGCAATTAAGGCAAAGGCTATGGCCTCAGGTACCAGGGCAAGCGCTACTGTCAGTCCGGATAGTATTTCGGTCTTGTAGTTAACTTCCTGGGAAAAATCGAATAGATTGAGATACTTCTTCAAACCCTTATAATTACAAGGGCGCAAAAATAGATTTAATTGTTAAAGCGAGTGCTTAATATTTAGAAATATTCTTATCGGGCGATCCAAAGGACTAGCACAAAATATAACAGGATGATAATTACATCCCACAAAACGAGATTTTCGAGCACAGAGCGCTTGTGATGAGTGTTTCAGGCTGATAATATGCAAACTTACCAGCTTTGGAGTCCCAGTAGTTTTTTACCCAGTTCAGAAAGTTCTGCACGATCGTATCTGGTTTGCTCCCATTTGCGGGGATCTCCGGGAAAGGCATAACCCTCAGGAGCAATCCGGTCTTTCCATGATTGAATTCTCCAGTTTCTCATAGCCTCATTATCTTCTTCCGCTGGCATCATAGATATATACTGTGCAATCCTCACCTTATCACCGGAGCGATTTGGTCGAATCCCATGGGGTTGCGTGCTGTTAAAGATCAGTAGGTCTCCTGCTTCCATTTTCACCTTTACAATTTTATCCTCCAGCCCGCTGATATCAGGTTGAAAATGATCGCGATCTTCAGGTTGGCTCAATTTCCATTTATCATAATTTCTATAAAGCCATGGTATACATTGGAAGCCTCCCATATTCTCATCGGTCTGATCGGCCAGGGCTAATACCCCTTGCACATTCTGAGGTTTTGTTTCCGGATCGTAATCCCAATGGACAAATCCCTTCTTCTCATGACCAGGGCGCTGAGGAAAATTTAGGTTTGCGCGGTCTATAGTGACCCATAATTTTTCGGTTCCCCAGATATCAACGAAAGCGTCATAAACTCTTGGCCACTGCCGGTTATTCCAGAGATGCTGGTTATTGTACACTTCTACCATACCGGTCCCGATCAATTCTTTCATTTCCATTTCAGCACGGGGGGGCATATACCAGGTATCCTGGTTATTTGGGTCTTTTTCATCGAACTCCCAAAGGAAATTCGCCGTTGCTCTGGCCTGTTCTTTTGGAATGGCATTCTTTATGACGATATAGCCATTGTGCTTCCAGAACTTCCAGTCCTCTTCACTCAATACTCTTAAGCTTGAAGCCTCAGCTTTTTCTCTAAGGCTTATCTTACTGCTTGTTGCGGTGGAAGGATTCCCTGGTATTTCCTCATGAGCCTTATTGGCCATTTCTAATTTTGTGCTTAATTTTTTCATAACTGCAAGAATTATCAATCTTATAGTTCAAATCTATAAGGATTCATTGCCAACCACCACCTTCATATTGATAATTATTTATACTATATTGACATTTTTTATATAATTGATATCTTTATTTGACAATTTAGTTAAATTTTTAAGTGAGAATTCAGTTAGAACATATCGCTCCTGATGCAGAAAGTTCTTTTAGGATATTGCACAATCCCAGACTGAACGATCTGTTCTACTGGCATTTTCATCCGGAATACGAGTTGGTCTATATCGAAGGAGCCGATGGTACGCGTCATGTGGGCGATCATATTTCTGTTTACCGGGAAAGCGATTTAGTACTGATCGGGGCTAATATTCCCCATCTGAATTTCGATTATGGCATCAAATCTGATTATAATAAGGAGGTGTTGCATTTAAGTCCGAATTTCAAAACAGCGGTGGTACATAATATACCCGAATTACAGCAGATCCAGAGACTTTTCAGCAGATCACAACAGGGCATTGCATTCACCGGCAATACCAAAAGAGAAGTAGGAGAACGGTTGAAACAACTCCATCTCTTAGATCCTTTTCCGCAATTTCTTGAGGTCCTGCATATTTTTCAGATTTTGGCCGGCAGTCAGGAGTTCGAATTATTGCACGATGAAGCCTATGTCAACAGGTATAACGAAAAGCAACAACAACGGCTGAGAAGGGTCTATTCGTATGTAGACAAGAATTACGGGAATAAAATCGGGGTGGCCGAAGTGGCTGCGTTATGCAACATGGATAAGTCGGCCTTCTGCAGATATTTTAAAAAAGCCACAGGGAATACTTTTATCGCCTTCCTGAATCAATACCGGATCAGTCAGGCAAAGCGACTGCTGCTATCGGGCATGAATATCAGTGAGGCGTGTTATGCATGCGGATTTGAAAGCCTTTCTTATTTTAACCGAACATTTAAAAAGGTAACGGGCGAAAACCCTTCACAATTTAAGAAACGCCTTTTCTCTTCCACCTCCACCATGGGAATTCTGGTATAAAAGACAAAGACAATTTGCCGTTTTGCGTATGGTAATTTCACTTTTTTGATATACCTTTTTCTAAAAATAATTTGATGCCTCTATTTAAAAGATACAAAGGCAAGAACGGGATTAAATACTTCGGTACCTTCCAGGGTGTATTTACCCCAACGGTCCTTACCATACTCGGGGTTATCATGTACATCCGTCATCCCTGGGTTGTAGGTAACGCGGGGATCGTAGGGGCGCTTATCATTGTGGCCATATCCATTGGCATTACGCTGTGCACAAGCTTGTCTATGGCTTCCATGACGACAAATATCCGTATAGAATCTGGTGGTGCTTTTTCCATAATATCACAATCCCTTGGTCTTGAAATAGGAGGTAGTATTGGGATACCGCTGTATCTTGCTCAGGCATGTGTGGTTGCCATGTACATCTTCGGTTTCCGTGAAGGCTGGCTTTGGATCTACCCTGAGCACGATCCTTTGCTCATCGATGCGGTTATCTTTACGTTGGTCGCCGTAATCGGGGGGCTGAGTGCAGATATCGCCTTCAAGATCCAGTATGTAATTATGGCCATTATAGTCGGATCTCTGGTATCTATAGTGGGTGGAGTCTTCCAAAACCCTATAGCCTGGGAGCAAATGCACTGGTTTGGCAATTATCCAGGCGAACCCTTGTTCAATAGCGCATCCGGTGCGCTGCTTGGTTTTAAACCGGCAAGTTTCTGGATCGTCTTTGCTGTATTTTTCCCTGCGGTTACAGGAATCATGGCGGGTGTGAATATGTCTGGCGAACTCTCCAATCCACGTAAAAGCATCCCAGGCGGTACGCTTTCTGCCGTATTGTTGACCGGCTTAATTTACATGGGATTGATCCTTGTCGCATCGCTTATTGCCACACCGGAAGAACTGGTAAGTGATTACTATATTTTTATTAACCGCTCCCTTTGGAAACCCATAGTCGTGGCTGGCTTACTGGGTGCCACCTTTTCATCTGCCCTTAGTTCTATGGTGGGTGCACCTCGCATACTGCTGGCTTTGGGGCAAAAAAACATTCTCCCTAAAAGCAAGTTTTTTGCCAAGATGGGTCGGAACGGACAGCCCAGGAATTCCATTTATTTCTCGATAGTGGTGGTCATAATCTCGCTGATGTTCCGCAATCTTAATGCCATAGCACCGCTTATAACCATGTTCTTTCTGATCACCTATGCCATGATCAATGTAGTGGTGCTTATCGAGCAAAGCCTCGGCTTACCGAGTTACAGACCGATGCTGAAAATTCCCATCCTCGTGCCCCTGATCGGAACTGCGGGATGCCTGTTGGTCATGTTCATTATCAACCCTACGATCTCCCTGGTTGCCCTGGGTATTGTTGTGGGATTTTACGCCATGCTTCTCAACAGGGTTTTGATAAAGACCAAGGGCGACGTTCGCAGTGGGATGTTTACCGCTATTGCCGACTGGGCCACTAAAATCTCGAATGAACTTTCTCCTACCAAGGAAGCCAGGGCCTGGCAGCCTGAACTATTGGTTCCGATCGAATCACCAAAGGAAATCAAAGGTGCTTACCGGCTTATCTATGCCCTGACCTTTCCCAAAGGATCTGTAAAAGTGATCGGTATGCTGCTGGGTGGTGAAGAACAGAGACTCAGGCAATATCTCCCCGAACTTATGCTGTCTTTTAAAAAGGCAAAGATCTCCTCATCTTATACCTTCGTCGATGGGGACGATTTCGGCAAAACGGTCAGCATCAGTATGCAGGCCCTGGAAACGGCCTTCTTCAAACCCAATACCATTTTCCTTAAACTTGATGAAAACAAGCATGGTTTGCAGGATAAATACATGCCCATTATCAATGCAACGAGAAAGCGTAACTGGGGACTGCTTTTACTGGCGCCCTATGAAAGTGTGGGATTCGGAATCGAAAAAACCATCAATGTCTGGCTCGATGTCATTCCTGAAAACTGGGAAACGGTATTGAACCTGGGTAACAACGACCTGGCACTCCTTACTGCCCTGATCATTCAAAAAAACTGGAAAGCACGTCTGAATATTATCAAGACACTGCGTGCAGAGAGCAGCTGGTCTGAAGCTGATACCCTGCGCGAATTAAAAAGCATCAAAGCTCTGACACGTATGCCTAAGGATACTCAGATTAGCGTAGTGCGCAGGACACCTGAAATGTGGAACAAAGCACCGGTGGCAGATTTGAATATACTTGAACTTCCCAATGTGCAAGGTCTGGATTTGCTGCGCCTTCAGGAGATACCTAAGAAGCTGAGAACTGCTTGCTTGTTTACGAGAGACTCCAGTGTAGAAAGTGCGCTGGTATAAAAAAACCCCAGTGTTCATCACCAGGGTTTTTCTAACTAAATAACCAACCAAAATATCAATAGTCCTCTCAGTCAGTCCGTTCTTTTTCTATGCTTTGAAGAACTGTTGTTTGGACTATCTCAACCCGCTATGATAACGTCGATAATTCGCCAGAGATTGTCTGGATAATCATAAGGTGTGTTAAAATTTATGGTATTTCATCGTTTTTTAAGTTGATTGCCGTTCGATCTGGAGCATCGAACCAAAATTCATTCGATGATCTATGGGATCGTTGACGACCGTTTTCATACCAGAAGTTGAAAATTAATTACATTTAGTCCATAAAATCCATCTTTTGGAAAAAACAACATTTGCGGTAATGGGTGGTGGCAGTTGGGCCACCGCACTTGTAAAAATTCTGAGCGAAAGCCAGAAAAAGATCATTTGGTACATGCGCAACGCTGAGGCTATTGCACATATCAAGGCATATGCCCATAACCCAAACTATATTTCCTCAGTAGAGTTCGATGTTGAAAAGCTCTTGTTAACCGATGACATAAATAAAGCCGTTAGCAACGCTGAAATACTGGTGTTTGCTATCCCGTCAGCTTTTCTGGAAAGCGAACTTCAGAAACTGGAAATTAAATTAGACGATAAGATCATTTTTTCGGCTATTAAAGGAATTGTGCCAGAAACAGGACTTATCGTAGGGGAGCATTTCCATGAAAAATACCAGGTCTCTTTCGAGAATATAGGTGTTATTACCGGCCCGTGCCATGCGGAGGAGATCGCCCTTGAACGACTCTCATATCTCACCATCGCCAGCAGAGATCAGTCTAAAGCCTCATTTGTGGCTGCGGCACTGCAAAGCGATTATGTAAAAGCAAAGATATCGGATGATATTATCGGTACAGAATATGCCGCCATGCTGAAAAACATCTATGCACTTGCCGCAGGCATAGCGCACGGCTTAGGTTACGGGGATAATTTTCAAAGTGTCCTGATGAGCAATGCCATCCGGGAAATGAAGCGATATATAACCAGAGTGCACAAGATGAAGCGCAATATCAACAATTCTGCCTATTTGGGAGACCTCCTGGTTACAGGATATTCCACTTTTAGCAGAAACAGGATGTTTGGAAATATGATCGGAAAAGGATATCGTGTTAAAAGCGCCATGATGGAGATGAACATGGTAGCGGAGGGGTACTACGCCGCGAAGAGCGCATATGAACTCAAGACAACCTTTACCAAAGAAGTAAAAACCCCGATTATCGATACGGTTTTCGAAATTCTCTATAAGAACCGAAATGCCAGAATGGCCTTCAAAGAGCTTTCGGAAAAAATGGATTAAGGATCAATGGCATTTAAATCCTTTCCACCGAGAAGTTTGAATGTTCCTCAAGTTTCCTCAGAAGTTCTTCACGCCAGGTATCCATCTTGTTTTTGCCGGGATTAAATATCTGCTCAAATTCATTCAATATCGGATCCATCAAAAGTCTGATACTGTTGATGTCGAAATAGAGTCTTCCTGTTCTGCGGATGAAGAAATCCATCGGACTGGTTACCATTTCAAATTCAATTCCAAAATGCAATTCTGCTTTCGCCAGGCGAAGATGCGGATCATCATCCTTAATGACGTTAAATTTTTCAAGAATTGTCTCGGTCTGAATACCATATGTGGTCACCAGAAACCACGCTTCATATGCGCCCAGGCCATCTTTTTTAATCCGTTCCCGAATTTCCTCAATATACTTCCTGACATCTTTGAATTTCTTAAAATTACTGCCACAAAGTGGAATCTTTGCCGTCTTGGATTCCCCGATCTCCCTTTCCTCATCTTCTTTTATCATTTGCCCTACACGGTTCACCACGCGCTCAGCCATTTTACGATATCCCGTTAGCTTTCCTCCTGCCATACTGATCAATCCGGAATCGGAAGTAAAGATCTCGTCCTTTCGTGACAGTTCGGAAGCCGATTTACCTTCCTCGTGAATCAGAGGTCTGAGCCCTGCCCAGGACGACTCGATATCCTCCAGTTCCAATTCGATAGACGGAAACATATTATTGACCGCCGCAATGAGGTAGATTGCATCGGCGATATCTGTGGTAACCCTGTCTTTGTCGTTGTAATAATTTGTGTCTGTAGTGCCCACATAGGTGATCTTACCTCTCGGAATGGCAAAGATCATCCGCCCGTCGGGGACGTCAAAATAAACCGATTGTTTAACCGGTAGTTTTTCATGCGGGAAAACAAGGTGGACCCCTTTGGTGAGGTGTAACCTTTTGCCATTCTTCGAATTATTGACCGATCTCAAATCGTCCACCCAGGGTCCTGCAGCACTGATCACGTATTTGGAACGTACCTCAAACTCTTTTCCGGCCAGACTATCCTTTACACAGACCCCGGCCACGCGCTCATCCTCATATAGAAAATCCGTAACCTCAGCATAATTGAGGGCCACCGCCCCGTATAAAAGACTGGTCTTTATGTTCTCTATTGTAAGTCGGGCATCGTCTGTGCGATATTCGGCATAAAATCCCGCCCCCTTCAGTATCTTTTTGGGAAGCAAGGGTTCCAGGGCCAGTGCTTCTTTCTTTTCCAGCATCTGACGCTTGTCGCCGCCGTCAACCTGGGCGAGAATATCATAGACCTTAAGACCTATAGAGGTGAGCCATTTTCCATAAGATCCACCTTCGATCAAGGGTAATAACATTTTCTCTGGCAATACGAGATGCGGAGCAAGTTGATGCACTATAGCGCGTTCCGATCCTACTTCTTTTACCAGCCAGAAATCGAACTGTTTAAGATACCTTAAACCACCATGGATCAACTTGGTCGATTTGCTGCTCGTTCCCGACGCAAAATCGCCCTTTTCCAACAGAGCGACTTTCAGCCCTCTCGAAGCAGCGTCTAAGGCTATTCCTGCACCTGTAATACCGCCGCCAATGACCACCAGATCGAAAGTCGCTTTAGTCAGATCCATTATTTGTTGATCCCGATCGAGACAGGAGAACTTAATATTCTTTTTCATAACGGTTTTCATTTGTTCTCAGGTCGTTATACCCTAAAAACTTTTAGGAAACAAAGTATTCAAAGATAGTAGTTCGCATACCGAATACAAAGCGCCAGATCAAAAGCAATCGATAGAATAATAGACATTAATTTCATCGAAAATCGGAGAATAAAGGAACAGGCTTAAACAAAGTTCGCCCTCCTACTTTTTAAAGAATTCATATTCGCGTTCTACCCTGCAGATACGTACTTTATACCATTTATACCAGTCTGTGATACCTCGTTTCTGAGCCGCTAGATGATCGGCCTGGGATTTCCAGTCTGCGATGTCTTCCAGACTTTCCCAGTAACTGATAGAGATACCAAGCTCGTCTCGTGCGCTTTCAAAGCCCAGATATCCTGGTTGAGTTTTGGCCAGCACTTCCATTTCATGAGCCATGGCAGCATATCCCAGGTCCTTATCGGTTCTTGTATTGGTGAAAATAACAGCGTAGTAGGGTGGTTTTATAGCCACTTTAATCAAAGTATTTTTTCTCCTTAAAATAATTTACGATGGCCTCTTTCATCAGAACCGTCTGTTCACCCGCCTTTAGTGGCGGCAATTCTTCTTCCACCTCATAGTGCGGCCAGCCGTCTTCGTCATAGTACTCAAAGCGATAATATCCGTACGGTTCCAACAATCGGCAGATGGCAATATGCATTAGGTTCAGTTTTTCATCTTTCTTAAAGCTCCTGTGATATTGCCCCAATTCCTGAACGCCCACCAGGTAGATAATAGCGTCGAGCTCCAACCGATCACCGTCGGCAAAGAGCTCAGATAGCCGCTCTACCAACTCTTTCCAATATTCCTTTAACAATTCGTCCCTTGCCAATTCACACTTAAAATTAGAAGACTTTCCGTAATTCCGGAAGTTGAATTCAAAGGTACAAATCAAAATTCTATCTTTGTATAGAACACGCCATCAATGGGATTCCTGGATATCATTCTCGCAATGTTACTCGCATACGGCCTCTTCAAGGGTTTGAAAAATGGTTTCTTTGTTGAGATTGCTTCTTTGGTAGCCCTTATCGCAGGCCTATTTGGTGCTATACATTTCTCGTATATCACTGGGGAATACTTATCTCAATATCTGGACTGGGAAGAACAATACATCGCTTTGATCGCTTTTATCGCCACCTTTGTCATCATAGTGATCCTTATTCATTTTATCGGGAGGTTCCTGTCGAAAGTCACCGATTTCACCCTGCTCGGAATTCTTAACAAGATCGCCGGGGGTGTTTTTGGCGCTTTGAAAACAGCGGTAATCGTAGGTGCCCTACTCATATATTTCGATAAGATGAACAGCTCTGCCAATATCGTTAAACCCGAAACAATCGGATCTTCTGTTCTGTATACTCCGCTCAAGGACATCGGTGGTTTTGTTTTTGGCAAGGTTTTGAATCGTCGAGGCTTTGATTCTGAGGAATAATCTACTTAATATTTTTATCCCAAAATCCTTTCGACGATATAAATATACCGTTGGTAGAGTGCACTTCATCGATAAAATTGTCCTTTCATATTTTTTCTGGGAAGAATTGATCGAGAATACATACATTACTTCCCACTACCTGCAGCCGTATTGAAGACGCCCCATTCTTCCCCTCCTGCATGTAAAGAGAACGCTATATGAAAATGAAGTCACTTCTGGTAAGAGGAGTGTTTCTTCTATTGTTTGTGGCCTGCAGTAACAACGATGATGTTGTTGCGCCAGAGATTAACTCGGCCGTCAATATAAAAGCTATAGAAGATGAGCTCCTGGGTATTGTGAATACGCACAGGGAGTCATTGGGGTATGCACCACTCCAGTACAGCGCTGTTGCCTACCAGTATGCGAGTACGCATAACGACTATATGATCGCCCGAGGGAGCTTAAGCCACGACAATTTCAATGCGCGCGCCTCTGATATTTCATCGGTAACAAATGCTGAGCTGGTGGCCGAGAATATTGCAAAGGATTATGTGAATGCGGCAGAAGCATTTCAGGGTTGGCTGCAAAGCCCTGATCACCGGAAGACCATGGAGGCGAACTTTACCCATACTGCGGTTAGCGTTAAAAAAGATGGTGAGGGGACAATTTACTACACACAACTCTTCTATCGCTAATTTCCAATTAAACGATTTCTTTTTTTAATTTTGAAGGAAGCCGTGGCCTGACAATTCATCGTTTCCCATTAAAAGACTATGCGGATTTCCCTTAGTATTGCCGGACACCAAAAAAATAATTTATGTCGATTAGATCTCCCTTTAATCTCAAGAACTGGATAGACGAAAACAGGGATCAGCTCAAGCCCCCTGTTGGAAACAAAAATCTTTATCGCGAAGCCGATGACTATATAGTCATGATCGTAGCCGGACCTAATGCTCGCAAAGATTTTCACTATAACGAAACCGAAGAATTGTTTTATCAACTTGAGGGGACAATCGAGATCCATGTTCAGGAAGATGGCCAAAAGAAAACACTTAAACTCGGTCCCGGCGATATGTACCTGCACCCTGCCAAAATACCTCATTCCCCCGTACGGCATAAGGGTTCTATCGGCCTGGTTATCGAGCGGAAGAGAGAGGATATGAAGGTAGACGATGGGCTGATCTGGTATTGCGACAACTGCAACCATAAGCTTTACGAGGCTTACTTTACTTTGCACGATATCGAGAAAGACTTCTTAAGTCACTTCGAATATTTTTATGAATCTGAAGAGTTGAGAACGTGCCAGAATTGTGGTACTATCATGGAGGTCGATGACCGTTTCGTCGCTGAAAAATAATCACAGATGGAGATCGTTATTAATATTCTTATCGGCCTGGTAGCCCTGCTTCATCTTTACTTCCTTTGGTTCGAAATGTTTGCCTGGACCAGCAGGGGGCCAAAGATTTTTAGGCAATTCCCTGCCGAACTCTTCGAACCCACCAAAACATTAGCCGCCAACCAGGGGTTATATAATGGCTTTCTCGCAGCAGGCTTGATTTGGAGTTTTTTTATTAGTGATCCGGAATGGCAAACATATGTTTCGGTTTTCTTTCTCAGCTGCGTTTTTATAGCCGGGGTATTTGGTGCCCTGACGGCTCATATAAAGATATTCTTCGTTCAGGGATTTCCTGCCCTTCTTGCGCTTTTGCTCTTGCTCCTTATACATCTACAATAAAGCGTAATTCGGCTGGACTTAAGCGGACTATTATTCGTAACTTTGCGCCGTCTAATCTATCGGAATAAAAAGTAATAAAATGGCAGAAGTTGCATTGGATTTTGGTATTCAGAGGGCCCTTGAGAAATTAGGGATTCAGCAGATAAATGAAGGTTCTTCGACGGGTAAAAATTTCTTCTCTTCAGGAGAAATTATCAGTTCATATTCTCCCGTAGACGGCGCCTTAATCGCCAAGGTGAAAAGCAGTTCGCAGGATGATTATGAAAAAGTGATGGCCACTGCGACTGAGGCCTTTGAGGTCTGGAGAGCCGTTACAGCACCTCAAAGAGGTGAAGTAGTGAGGCAATTCGGAGAAAAACTGAGAGAATTGAAAGAACCTCTGGGTAAGCTGGTGTCATATGAAATGGGAAAATCTTATCAGGAGGGTCTAGGGGAAGTTCAGGAAATGATAGATATCTGTGATTTTGCTGTTGGCCTTTCACGTCAGTTGCATGGCCTTACCATGCACTCTGAGCGACCCGGGCACCGCATGTATGAGCAGTACCACCCTCTTGGTGTGGTAGGTATTATTTCAGCCTTTAATTTTCCGGTCGCTGTTTGGGCGTGGAATACCGCACTGGCTTGGGTATGTGGCGATGTCTGTGTTTGGAAACCTTCAGAAAAGACACCTTTATGCGGAATTGCCTGCCAGAATATAGCTGCCGAAGTATTTGCGGCAAATAATATGCCTGAAGGAATATCATGTCTTATCAACGGCGATTACCGTGTAGGTGAATTCATGTCTCACGACAAGCGGATCCCACTGATCTCAGCTACAGGATCCATAAGAATGGGTAAAATTGTCGCACAGGCTGTGGCAGCCCGCTTGGGAAAATCACTTCTCGAATTAGGCGGGAATAATGCCATCATAGTAACCCCGGAAGCCGATATCAAAATGACTGTGATCGGCGCCGTTTTCGGTGCTGTCGGAACTGCCGGTCAGCGTTGTACATCTACCAGAAGGCTTATTATTCATGAGTCTGTATACGACCAGGTAAAGGCAGCCCTTGTGGATGCTTATCAACAGTTGAGGATTGGAAATCCACTCGATGAGAACAATCATATTGGCCCACTAATCGACAAGGATGCCGTGGTCAACTACCAGAAGGCACTCAATGCTGTTGTAGAACAGGGCGGTACTATACTTGTGGAAGGAGGTACACTCCATGGAGAGGGTTATGAAAGTGGTTGTTACGTAAAACCAGCGATAGTTGAAGCGGTGAACAGTATGGAAATTGTTCAGCACGAAACCTTCGCGCCTGTTTTATACCTTTTAAAGTACAAAGGGGGTGTGACCAACGCTATCGCTATTCAAAACGATGTTGTACAAGGACTTTCCTCAGCTATTATGACCAGCAATTTGCGTGAAGCTGAAAAATTCCTTTCAGCATCGGGAAGTGACTGTGGCATAGCGAATGTCAATATCGGAACATCCGGTGCTGAAATAGGAGGTGCTTTCGGTGGTGAAAAAGAAACCGGAGGCGGAAGAGAATCGGGTTCTGACGCCTGGAAGATCTATATGCGGAGGCAAACCAATACCATAAATTATACCGAAGATCTTCCGTTGGCCCAGGGGATCAAATTTGATCTTTAGAACTCGCTAATCGAGATCTTTTTTGGGGTGATCAGTGCGGTTTAGTTTTATAGAGGATAATATAAAAAATCCGCCATCATAGAACATGAAACAATGGCGGATCCTTCCAAACTAACCAAACTAAACTAATTCAAACACTGCTCTAGCTTAAGGGATTTTGAAAACCCTATTTCAATGCCGAAACGTCGTCGGGAGAAATAGGGTTTTATCCCACTCTTTGAAACAAATATCAGTATAAAGTGCATTCCGCTATCATGAAAAGTTATAGATGGTATTAATTCTTGTATAATTGGTAACAAAATCTTCACTTATGTCTTATGCCTTTGTCCTGAACCCTCCATATATTCACTCAAAAACCATTAGCTGACGATTTTATAAAGCTAGTTTCAGAATTTTTAATACATTGTGATAGAGAGTTTTTGGCATTCTTTGAGGTTATAGGATCAGACTCCTGAAGAAAACCGTTGCAATAGAATAAAATATAACATAGGATGGACTTAGCAAATATCGGATTGGGTTATTGGTTGCTTATTATTATTATGGGACTGATCTGCGGAATCGTGGGATTTTTTATAGGTCGATCTGCGGGTAGGTCGGCCCATATGGAAACCTCCTTTGAAGAACTGAAAGCGACCAATACCCGGTTACAATCCGATTTAGATCTTTGTCGTAAAAGCCTTAACAGCGAGCATTCCCGACCGCGCAGGCAACAGGTGAAATTCGATGCCAAGATGGCCAAAGCGGTTCTGGGGAGATTTGTAAAACAAGATGATCTGAAAGTTGTTGAAGGAATCGGTCCAAAAATCGAAGGGCTTTTTCACAATTACAATATCAAAACCTGGAAAGCTCTTTCCCAGACTTCAGTAGCGAAATGTCATGAGGTCCTTGATGCCGGTGGCGAAAAGTATAGGGTACATGATCCTGCTTCATGGCCTATGCAGGCGAGGATGTGTTATGAAAATAAGTGGAAGGAGTTACACAGATGGCAGGAAGAGCACAAACACGGAAAATTGTAAAGATATTATTATAACATCCCGTTAGCTTCCACCCATCTGAAGCGGTACTGATCTTCCGGAATCCGCATTCGGTCCGCAATGCGATGCAACCTCTCTGGCAGCTTCATCAAATAATCCCTTGCTTTTTCAGCTTCGTCGGTAAGACTCCTTAAGGAGGCAATATCCCAGTAGGTATTGAGTTTTCCCAGAATATCGATATAGTCCTGAGAGGTATATACCCCCAGCCGCTGGGCACAATTGGCAAAATTTTCGAAGGCCAGGCCAGCCATTTCACCCGATTCCCTAAGTAAATGTGCGGGCATCACGATTTTTCGTTTCATCATATCGGCAAAAGCAAGGATCATACCGCTTGGATCCTGCCCGAATATGGTTTTAACGAATTCCCGGTAGGCCAGATGATGGCGCATCTCATCTCCGGCAATGATCTGACACATTTTACTGATCAAGTTATTGCCTTGTTTTTTCGCTAGTTGGCCCACCCTTTTGTGTGACACATTGGTAGCCAATTCCTGGAAAGTGGTGTAGACAAAATTCTTATATGGATCCCTGTCTGTACCAATATCAAACCCGTCATTTATAAGATACTGGGTAGATATTTCAACCTCTCTCATATTAACACGTCCGGAGAGATAGAGGTATTTATTCAAGACATCACCATGACGGTTTTCTTCTGCGGTCCAGGCCCGCACCCACCTGGACCACGGTCCGTTTTCCTGCTGATTGACCCCTTCCACATCCATCAACCATGATTCGTAAGTCGGCAAGGCTTCTTCCGTAATGGTATCAGCAACCAGGGTAACCCAAAAATCATAGCTCAATTCCTTGGCTTCTTCCCTGATTTTTTCCAATTCGTCCATAAACCCATCTGCACGGGAGTCCGGCAGAAAATCGGAAGGCTGCCATAGCTGTTCTATAGGAACTAAAAACGATTCCATAAATCCCTGTACCTTGGGTTCTATAGCTTTCATAACTTCCAGGCGAATATTCTTGAGAGGTGTAGTCATCATTTACAAATAACGACATTTAATCCCTCTTCGCCCCTTAATACCTTCTTAAAATTCAGTTTCTCCCTTTTTCCCCAGGGTATAGTGTATAGACCGGATCACTCTGCCAGATTTCCTTGCTATCGATATCGATGATAGACAAAGGTCCCTCGAAGGCCGCACCTGTATCTATATTCCAGACATTCGCTGCCCGATGGGGAATAGTTTTACCTATTCTGGTAACCGGGGTATGCCCGATATATATTTCCTGATAATGCCCGAGTCTTTTGGGGTATCTCACATCGGCAGGGGTTAGCTGTGTATCAAGGGCAAGGGCGAGTTCCCAAAGCGTACGATCCCAATAAAATGGTTTGGCAGTATATTCAAATTCTACCCCGTGTAAATTGGTAAATCCTGCATGGAGAAAAAGCCGCTGCTGGTTATCCAAATAATAATTTTCCAATCGGCCGAAAAAATCAAGGTGGATCGCTCTGATCTGATCTCTATTTCGAGTATAGGAATCGATACTGCTCTGGCCCCCGTGTTTCAGCCAAAGGGGGTTGCTCTTTTCTGTACGCAGCCATGCCTCGCACAACTCGTCATGGTTCCCGCGAAGGAATCGGCATTTATGGCTGCTGTTCAACTCTATGAGAAAATTTACTGTCTCGACAGCCTCACTCCATCCATCTACATAGTCGCCTAAAAAGATGAGTTCATCCTCTTCATTCACTCCAGCTCGTTCCATAACCTGCAACAGAGCACGAAGCCCGGCGTGAATATCCCCTACGACCAATTTCCTCATAAAGCAAAATTCGAAATAATAGCCTGTAACATCACAACAAAGGAGATAAAAATTTTGGACTGGTACCAGATTTCTGTTTACTTTGGAAATTCTAGTGCCTTAAATATGAAAAAAGTCTATTGTATAGGCGAACTCCTGATCGATTTTGTAGCGGAAAATCAAGGCAGCGATCTGTCTAAAGCTGTAGAATTTACAAAAAAAGCTGGCGGAGCCCCCGCCAATGTGGCCTGCGCTATTTCGAAACTTGGTGGCAATAGCGCCTTTATCGGATGTGTAGGCAAAGACCCTTTCGGCAGTTATTTGCTCGATATACTCAGTGACCACAGTGTGGACATCTCACTGGCCCAGCGATCCGATATTTTTACAACACTTGCTTTCGTCTCATTGGCCGAGGACGGTGAACGCGATTTTGTCTTTAGTCGGGGTGCAGATAAGGAACTAGAGTACCAGTCTTCTATTAAACATCATTTCAAAGACAGCATTGTACATTTTGGTGCTGCTACGGCCCTGTTGGGAGGTAATCTAGAGAATGCCTACAGCCATTATTATTTCGATACACTCACACAGGAATCATTCATCAGTTTCGATCCGAATTACCGCAGCGATCTATGGAAAGGCAAGGCTGAAGTATTTATCAAAAAATGCCGCCCTTTTATCGAAAAAGCCCATTTGTGCAAATTCAGCCAGGAAGAAGCACAATTACTCACCTCACGGGATGATATCCGGACCGCTTGCAGTGATCTGCACGCCATGGGTGTTCATATAGTAGCCGTGACCCTTGGGAAAGAAGGCACCTTCGTGAGTACTTCCCGTACTCAAAAAACAGTGGGAAGTATAAAAGTTAAAGCGGTAGATACCACAGGTGCTGGCGATGCTTTTATCGGTTGTTTGCTACAGCAGATCTCAACGCTGGACCATGCCGAAGATATTTTAAAGAACGATGATAAATTGATGGCGATGGTCGCCATAGCCAATCGGGCCGGAGCCTGGACCACCACCAACTATGGGGCTATTGAATCACTCCCCAATCAACATCAACTGAACCTCTGATATGAATCAGGCAGCTTTTCATAGTTACCTGGCCTCCGGGGTTCTTAAATTTCCGGAGAAAGCGGACCCGCAACAGCTGTTCGATCTACGCTTTAACAGCAATATCACGCTGATTCAACATCTTTTTTTCGAACTCTATCCGGAAGAAAAGCACCTGAAAGAATTTGGGAAATTACAGCAGTTACTCTCTGACCTTTTTGATAAAAGGCCAGATCATCTTCGTCTGATCGATCTCCAAAGAATGGCAGAGGGCAACTGGTATCAGGACCAACGTCTGGTTGGGATGCAGCTCTACGTCGATCGCTTTAACAAAGACCTCAAGGGTCTTAAAGCGAAGCTTTCTTATTTAGAGGATTTGGGTATAAACCTGATACACCTGATGCCGGTAACCACAAGGCCCGAAGGAGAGAACGACGGCGGCTATGCGGTGAACAGTTATACCGAAGTAGATCCGCGTTACGGGACCAGGGCAGACCTGATTCATCTTATCAAGGCCATGCATAAGAAGCAGATGCATATCATGCTCGACTTTGTGGTGAACCATACTTCCGATGAGTTTCCCTGGGCCAAAAAAGCCGCAGCTGGAAACAAAAAATACCAGCGATATTATTATACCTATCCCGATCGGGAGATCCCGGATGCCTTCGAAAAATCGCTTCCAGAGGTTTTTCCGGAATCCGCTCCAGGGAATTTTACCTATAACGAGGAGATGAAGAAATGGGTCATGACCGTTTTCAATAATTACCAGTGGGATCTTAACTATTCCAATCCCGAGGTATTTATGGAAATGCTCAGAAACCTTGTCGCCCTGGCAAATATCGGGGTCGATGTGGTACGTTTCGACGCGCTTGCCTTTCTCTGGAAAAAGATCGGGACCATTTCCCAAAACCTGCCTGAAGCACATATGGTGATCAGCCTTTTCAGATTGTGTCTTCAGGTAATAGCTCCGGGGGTAATACTTCTTGCGGAGGCTATTGTCGCCCCGAACAATATCATAAAATACTTCGGCCAGGGTATTTTTAAAGGAAATGAATGTGAGTTGGCCTATAACGCCACCTTAATGGCCTTGTTGTGGAATTCTATCGCCACCAAAAAGACCCTTCTGCTATACAAGAATCTCAAGGATTTACCTTCCAAGCCGCCTGAAGGAGCCTGGCTCAATTATATCCGATGCCACGATGATATCGGTCTGGGATTCGACGATCGGTATATCTATGAAGTGGGTTGGGATGCCACAGAACATAGGAAATTCCTACTAGATTACTATACACAAAAGCTGGAATGGTCGCCTTCATTCGGACAATTGTTTATGTATAACCCCAGGACCGGAGATGGAAGGATTACCGGTAGCGCTGCCTCACTCTTGGGTTTGGAAAAGGGATTGAAAACAAAAAACGAAAAATTTGTTGATCAGGCCATCGATAAAATAGTGATGTTGCATGGGATTATCCTGTCCTTTGGCGGCATCCCGATGCTCTACGCCGGAGACGAAATAGGAACACTTAACGACTACTCCTATCTAAACGAGAAGGATAAAAGAGACGATAGTAGGTGGTTGAACAGGCCAATCCACGATTGGGAGGCCAGTAAGGCGAGATATCAGCAGGGTAGTATCCCTTCCAGGGTCTTCCAGCAGATCAAACATCTCATCGATATTCGCAGAGAACATGAGGTGTTCGCTGATCGCAATCTACCGGTTCTCCATGAGCCTAATAATAACCATGTCTTGGTGTTCGAACGCACCGACGGGAAAAACAGCGGTATCCTGGTATTGTGTAATTTTCATGAAAATGACCAGGTGTTAGATGCCGGTTGGATCACCGCGCTGGGCTATATAAAAAATGCCATGTACAGCGATCTGATCAGCGGGGAAAAGCGGAAGCTCAACAGCGGTTTATTCAGTATCAAACCTTATGAAATATTTTGGCTGGAATTTCTTTAGTTATACCTTACCTTCCTTAGAATTCGCAAGGATTCCTTCAAAGATTCATAAACGGCATTATCGTATTTCTTAAGTATTGATCTTCCCAGATCTAATTGATCTTTGGCTTCTTCAAAGCCATTGAGGTAACAGATCAGATAGGTAGCAGGCAAATGGACAAGATCACTTTGCTCCCTCGGTTTCAGTGGAATGTTCTTTTCGAGCTTATGCAACAGGCTATTGTTGGCATTAAAGATATGATAGAGCGTTTTCCTGTCATATTTTGGAGGTTCAAAAACCAGTTTGGTTTGAATCTGATATGTCCCATTATCTGTAAATGTGATGACCAGTTTTTCCAGCGGGATGTAATTCTGATCGGTTCCAAGGCCCAGTTGCACGTATTCCATAATGGAAAAAGAGTGCTCATCGATCTCCACCGATATCTCATCGAGAGCCGAATAAAAAAGTTTTACCTGTTCATTGATCAATTCGATATCTACCCGGGAGTAGTACGTTTTATTCTTTACTTTCTTTTTCTTCCCTGCCCAGCAGACCACAAATTGCTCTTTAAACACCTTATAATCGCTGCTGAGATCTTTGTGACGGTAGTTCAAAAAATCGATAACACCATCCAGAGTGAGTTCTATATTATTTCTCGCGTGTTGTTCTATGTTGCTGACAGCCCCTGAATTTGTATCTTTTAAATCGATGTCATAGGCCTTGGGTAAGCTGATGCTTCCTTCTCTGAAGAAAACCATGCCCCCATAATATTTCCAGATATTTTTTCTCAGGGAGCAAACCTTTGAGCTGGAAGTTATGGTTACCAGCCCAACTACCTTTCCCTCCGGCAGATGTGGAAAAGGGATGTTTTCATAGGAAATCAAGGGCGGGTGGTTCAGATAGGCATTGACAAGATTTTGAATCTTGCTGTCGTCAAAGAAGTCGACCCCGGTGATCTTATTGTCTTCGTCCTCTACTCCGATCACAATATACCCGTTGTTATTTGGATTGCTGTTGGCCAGGGCGCAGACATGTTTCAGAAACTTAGCTTTTCCCTCCTTGTGGCCGATGTTAATAGACCGCTTCTTATCGTAGAAGCTGTTCTCATCATTATGGGCCAGAAGATTTTTGACAAGGAGTCGCTTGTTGATCATCGGTCTTTCTTCACAATCGTACTACTAGCCTGGGCGGTAGGCATTACCACCAGGTCGGCTATATTCACATGAGCTGGACAGGAAACCACGAAATAGACAATATCTGCAATATCCTCGGGTTTTAAAGGCTGATAACCGGCGTAAACCGACTTGGCCCTGGATTTGTCTCCCTTAAAACGAACATCGCTGAACTCCGTTTCTACCAGGCCAGGATTTACAGATCCAACCCTTATTCCGTGTTTATTCAAATCGATTCGCATCGCCTGATTCAGGGCATCAACAGCATGCTTGCTTGCACAATACACATTACCCATTGGATATACCTCTTTCCCTGCTGTAGAGCCAATATTGATGATATGCCCTTGTGCTCTTTCCACCATACCAGATAACACTGCCCGGGAAACATAGAGTAGTCCCTTAACATTGATATCGAGCATAGCATCCCAGTCGTCCGGGTTACCCTTGTCTATCGGGTCCAATCCATGTGCATTACCGGCGTTATTGATCAGTATCGAAATTTGAGAAAACGCCGCAGGTAAAGAATCTATAGCCCGATTAACATCATCCCGTTTCCTCACATCAAAAGTAAGCGTATGTATTTTAGTTTTGGGTGATAATTCGCCCTTCAGTTCATCCAAACGTTTCTGTCGGCGTCCGCAAAGAATTAATGAAATTCCTTCCTCTGCGAAACGTCGGGCTATTTCACGGCCGATACCGCTAGTAGCTCCGGTAATCAATGCAATTTCGTTCATCCTCTTAATTTATTTTATCAGGGCACCTTTTCACCCATCGATGCCGTGTGCAACAAAAACCAGTCCTCCAGTCCCAGTTCTATTTCTGTGGCCTGTATAGAATCTACCAGCCGGTTCGGGTCTGTAGTGCCTACAACCGGATGTACCTGTGCGGGATGTTTTAAGATCCAGGCCAATAATAACTGACTGGCATTGGCATTATATTTCGGTTGAAGTTCTTCAATGATCTCTTGGATACGGCTTTTTTGCTCATTTTCGCCTCTAAAATATCCTCCCAGCGGACTCCAGGCCATGGCTTTGCGGTTATGTATAATGCAATCGTCGAGGGTGCCGTCGAACATCACACCATCGCTTGCCAGGGAGAATTCAACCTGATTTGCCATTACAGGTACAGCTGTTTCAATTAAGGCAATCTGGGACGGTGTAAAATTCGACACCCCAAATTCTCTGATCTTTCCTGATTGGGTGAGCTGTGATATCGCTTCTGCGACTTCATCGGGCTGAATAAGTGGACTGGGGCGGTGAAGCAAGAAAAGATCAAGGTAGTCTGTTTGAAGATTTTTAAGGGATTGTTCCGCCGACCAGACAATATATTTTTTTGAATAGTCATAGTGCTTTACCCTGTTTTCACGTGCCTCACAGATATATTGTATCCCGCATTTACTGATCAATTGTATGGCTTCGCGATTTATACCCGAATGGGCCAACGCCTTTCCGAATTCTGCTTCGGTGCCGTAGCCTCCATAAATATCAGCATGGTCAAAGGTTGTTATCCCATGGTCTTTGCAATGGTTGATAAAATCTGCCATTTCAGTTGTCGACATCTTTTTGCCCCAGTTGCCCCAGGTCATGGCTCCCGCAATTATCCGAGAATAAGCATTGCTGTTTTTCATGATTTTATTGTTGCATCAGTTCCGAATCGAAGCCTCTGGTTCTACCCTTCAAATAAAGAAATAATTACAGACTTTTTCTTGAGATGGAATTCGGAATTACCCTTGGGCAAAAATATACGACAAATCCCTTAAATACTTCATAAAACTTGGGCTTCGCCGCATTTTTTAACCAATCGTTAACAGCACATGACTAAATAAATTTTCAATTTGCGCCTTACTTAAAACCAACTATTTGATATACACTGAAATATAGACTTTATGGAGGAAAATACTACTGTGGATATCAGCGCTATGAATGAGAAAATTGCCCAGGAAAGCGCTTTTATCGATTTGCTCTTAATGGAAATGAACAAAGCGATCGTTGGGCAGAAGCACATGGTAGAACGCCTGTTGATCGGCCTGCTTGGCCAGGGCCATATTCTACTCGAAGGGGTGCCGGGACTTGCGAAAACACTGGCAATCAATACGCTTTCCAGTGCGGTTAAAGGCAGTTTCAGCCGAATTCAGTTTACTCCTGATCTCTTACCCGCCGATGTTATTGGTACGCTGATCTACAATATGAAGGAGAATGACTTCTCCATTAAACGCGGCCCTATATTTGCCAATTTTGTGCTGGCCGATGAGATCAACAGGGCTCCGGCAAAAGTACAGTCAGCATTGTTGGAAGCTATGCAGGAGCGCCAGGTCACCATAGGCGACGAGACATTTATTCTCGATGCACCCTTCCTGGTAATGGCAACCCAGAACCCGGTTGAACAGGAGGGCACCTATCCCTTACCAGAAGCTCAGGTAGACCGGTTTATGCTCAAAACGGTAATAGATTACCCGAAAATGAACGAAGAGCAACTGATCATGCGACAAAATTTAAAAGGAGCTCACGAGGCTGTTAAGCCTGTGGTTTCCCTGAAACAGATCTTAAGTGCCCAGCAAACCGTTCGGGAGGTCTATATGGACGAAAAAATTGAAAGCTACATTCTCGATATCGTCTTTGCTACCCGATATCCTGAAAAATACGAATTGGCAGACCTTAAGCCCCTTATCAGCTTTGGGGCTTCCCCCAGGGGAAGTATCAACCTGGCTATCGCAGCTAAATGCTATGCTTTCATCAAGAGAAGAGGATACGTTGTGCCGGAAGATGTAAGGGCAGTGGTGCACGATGTCCTCAGGCATCGTATTGGAATCACCTATGAAGCAGAGGCAGAAAATGTGACCTCAGAAGAAATTATCAATCGAATCGTCAACCAGATTGAAGTACCTTAACCGTTTGATGGTTCTGCTCTAGGTTACCGGCCATGTGAATACCTTAAACCCGAAACCTTGAACCCGATGGATACCAAGGAATTATTAAAGAAAGTACGCAAGATTGAGATCAAGACCCGCCGTCTCTCCGATCATATTTTCGGTGGGGAATATCACTCTACTTTTAAGGGAAGGGGTATGACCTTCAGCGAGGTACGCCAGTATCAGTTCGGGGACGATGTCCGTTCTATCGACTGGAATGTTACCGCTCGTTACAATGAGCCATTTGTAAAGGTATTTGAGGAGGAAAGAGAACTTACCATGATGCTGCTGGTAGATGTCAGTGGCTCGGAACATTTCGGTACGATCAACAGTTTTAAGAAGGAAATCATCACGGAAATCTCGGCTACATTGGCTTTTTCAGCACTTCAGAATAATGATAAAGCTGGCCTGGTACTTTTTTCCGATGAGGTAGAGCTCTTTATTCCCCCAAAGAAGGGGAAAAGTCATGTTTTACGAATTATACGGGAATTGCTCGAATTTACTCCCTCTAGCAAAAAGACGGATATAGGTAAGGCCCTGAAATTCCTTTCCAATGTGATCAAGAAACGAGCCATTGTCTTTGTACTGTCTGATTTTGTTGCAGAGGATTACGAGCGGACCTTGAAGATCACTGGGAATAAGCACGACCTAACGGGAATTCGTGTTTACGACCGACGGGAGGAGAGCATCCCAAACCTGGGAATGGTTCAGATGTTGGATTCTGAAACAGGACGACTGCAGCTGGTCAATACACAGTCTAAAAAAGTACGGCAATCTTACGAAACATTCTATAGGGAAAGAGTCGATTTTTTCAAAGATATTTTTGCTAAATCAGGTTGTGGCACACTCGATTGCCGGGTCGACGAAAGTTACGTAAAGAAGCTATTGGGTTATTTTAAGAGAAGGGGATGATAAGGCAGTTTTCCATACACGATAGACGCTTCCTTCCGATTTTCGGAATGAAGAAGGTATTGTCTTTAATCGTTTTCTCGCTTTCATTGGTATGGGTTCATGCTCAAACGACCGTGAATTCGGAAATCGATACCTCCCGGATTCGAATTGGAGAGCAGATCAGGTATAAGATCAGTGTTGAAACCGATTCCTCTTCCGTGGTTTTCTTTCCAGAAGGCCAGACGTTTTCGCCGATGGAAACGGTAGAGGCGTTCTTGACCGACACTACCCGGAGTGAAAACCGTTTGCTGCTTCAAAAAACCTATGCCCTTACCCAGTTCGACTCGGGACAGTATATGATTCCGGGGCAACGAATTGAAATAGATGGCAAGGGTTATTTAACGGACTCTGTCCGCATCGATGTCGGCAACGTTCCGGTCGATACCCTCACACAACCCATGTACGATATCAAACCCCTGATCGAAGTAGAGCGAAATTACGCCGGAGTCTGGAAAATACTGCTCTGGATATTGTTGCTGGTCGCAGTTATAGGAATTCTGGTTTATTTTCTTTTTATAAAGAAAGAGAAACTGAGCGAGGAAGAAAAGGAGGCCTTGCTACCTGCGTACGACCGGGCTTTGTTAGAATTAAGTCGGCTTGAGAACTCGAAATATCTGATCCAGGACGAATATAAAAAATATTATTCCGAACTCACCGATATCGTGAGATCATATCTGGAGGAGGATGCCAATATTTCCGCTCTGGAAAGCACTACCAATCAGTTGATCGAAAAATTGGAAATGCTTAAAGACGCTGGTGAATTAAAACTTACTAAGGACACGATCAGGCAGTTCCAGATGATCTTACAAACAGCAGACCTTGTGAAATTCGCCAAATCCAAACCTCCCACTAATAAGGCTGAAAACGATCGTAAAGCGGTGGAAGAGATCGTTATGAAGACCAAGGAAGCCCTTCCCGAACCCAGCGAAGAGGAACTGATGCAGCAAAAAGAATACCAGGAGGAAATCGCGCGTAAGCGCAGAAAAAAGAATATGATAAAACTGGCCGCCGCTGTATTGCTTGTTCTCCTGGCGACTACAGCCGGATTTACGGCCTACTATGGTCCGAAATATGTTTGGGATACCGTAACGCGTGATCCTTCCAAAAAATTGTTGGAGGGAGAATGGATCAGCAGTACCTACGGCTACCCACCCATCATTTTAGAAACTCCCGAAGTGCTGGTCAGGAAAAGTTCTCCCTCCCATCTGCAGTCCACCGAAAAACTTAAAGATCTATATCAATTTGAGTATAATAATGAGGATGGCCTTTTTATGGTCGAGGCCACCTCAAAGACCTTATTGGAAGAAACTGAACCCAATTACGAACAGAGTCTGGAACAAGTACTGATAGATTTAGAGAAAAAAGGGGCGCGAAATATTATTACCAAACAGGAAGAATTTACCACCGTTAGCGGGGTTAAGGGGGTTAAGGTCTATGGCAGCGGAACTTTTAAAGAACCAGGTACTGACGATAGGATAAAAGGACAATATATGCTTTTAATGTTCGGGGGCAACGGCTTTCAACAGCAACTATTGTTATCCTGGGCCGATGAAGATGAGTACGCTGAAGAAATCATTGACCGTATTTTGAGTTCGTTTGATGTAAAAACACAAGCATAGATGTTTACAGGTGTAGAATTTGCAAATCCGCAGTTTTTTTGGTTGCTTTTGCTGCTTCCGGTAGCCGTGCTTTGGTATATTTTTAAACGAAACGAAGAAACAGCCTCATTAAGAATATCGAATACTTCCGGTTTCAGCTCTGGGGACCTTCTGCCAAAACTTAAACCGATGCTTTTTGTACTGCGGTTGATCGCTCTTACCGCGATTATAACCGCAATGGCCAGACCACAAACAGAAGACGTTTCCTCCCGGACCAAAACCACAAGAGGTATCGACATTGTTATGGCTATAGATGTTTCTTCGAGTATGCTTGCCAGAGACCTGAAACCCAATCGGCTGTCTGCACTAAAGAGTGTCGCTGCTGATTTTATCAAACAACGGCCGAATGACAGAATAGGGTTGGTGGCTTATGCCGGGGAAAGTTATACCAAAACACCTATTACCAGCGACAAGAGTATTGTTCTTGGGGCTTTAAGGGAAATCACCTATGGCGACCTTGAAGATGGAACTGCCATCGGAATGGGTTTGGCCACCTCCGTTAACCGGCTTAAGGAAAGTAAGGCAAAAAGCAAGGTTATTATACTGCTAACCGATGGGGTAAATAATTCCGGATTCATAGAACCCCTGACCGCAGCCGATCTCGCACTCGAATACGACATTAAAACCTACACCATAGGACTGGGAACCAACGGGAATGCCCTGTCCCCGATCGCGTATAATGCAGATGGTTCCTTCAGATATGGCATGCGCCAGGTGGAGATCGATGAAGACTTGCTCAAAGAGATCTCCAGGCTCACAGGAGGAGAATATTTCAGGGCAACCGACAATGAAAAATTAGAGGAGATCTATTCCGAGATCAACCAATTCGAAAAAACCGAGATCGAAGAATTCAAGTATTATAAATATGATGAGAGATTCCGACCATGGGTCCTATTGGCCGGGTTTCTTATACTGTTAGAATGGTTCTTAAGACACACTATATTTAGAAGTTTTATTTAAAACGATGATTCAACTCGACGAAAAAATATATTTCTATCTGCTTTTCATTATTCCGGTAATGACTTTGCTATTTCTGTTATTGCAGGTTTGGAAGAAAAGTACCCAGAAAAGGTTTGCCGAGGCTGGATTGCTAAAGCGTCTGACACCCAACAGATCTTCATTTAAGGCGACATTGAAGCTTTTTGTATTGATCCTTGGCCTTAGTTGCCTGGTAGTTGGTCTTGTGAATCCAAAAATCGGGACCAAAATGGAGACGGTTAAAAGACAGGGAGTCGATATCGTCTTCGCCGTCGATGTTTCAAAGAGTATGCTGGCAGAAGATATCGCCCCTAATCGTTTGGAAAAGGCCAAGCGTCTGGTATCGGAAGTTATCAATCAATTGGCAAGCGACCGTATTGGCATTATCGCCTATGCCGGCCAGGCATATCCACAGTTGCCAATAACAACAGATTACGGTGCGGCCAAAATGTTCCTCCAGAGCATGAATACCGACATGCTTTCTTCACAGGGAACGGCTATCGATGCCGCAATTGAGCTTGCCGCGACCTATTTTGATGATGAAGAACAAACCAACCGCGTCCTCTTTATCGTTTCTGATGGAGAAGATCATTCGGGGGGTAGGGCAACCGAGGCTGTAGAAATCGCTGTTGAAGAAGGTGTAAGGGTTTTTACAATCGGAGTGGGCAAAGCCAAAGGCGGTCCGATCCCCATCAAGAGGAAAGGGGTAGTAGAACGATTGAAAAAGGATAGCAAAGGCGAAGTGGTCATAACCAAACTCAATGAAGAAATACTAGTAGACATAGCCGATGAAGGCAATGGCATTTACATCAATGGAGAAAACACAGATGAAGCTGTGGAGGCTATCAAGGAAGAATTGGATCAAATGGATAAGAAGGAATTCGAGGCCAAACAATTCGCTGAATTCAAAGACCAGTTCCAATGGTTTTTGGGGGCAGGCTTATTCTTCCTATTTTTGGATGTTTTTATTTTGGACCGTAAAACCAGATGGTTGAGAAAGTTAAACCTGTTTAATGAAGATGAAGTCTAGAATAATATCGTTGGTTTTTATACTCTCACTAGGGATTTGCCCTGTTTTGTTATTGGCTCAGGAGGACCCCGAAGTGGATAAAGAGGCCTTGTTGGCCTCACAAAACCTTACCTGGGAAGCGAATCAAGAGCTTAGCGACAATAAATTTGTAGATGCCGAGGTTGATTATAGAAGGGCTATTTCTAAGAGCAGAGCCAATCCCGCGGCACCTTACAACCTGGGCAATGCCTATTATACCAATGAAAGCTACAGCGAAGCGTTTGGCAGATTTAAGGAAGCTGGTGAAATTGCATCGGAAAAACCGTCGAAACACAGAGCCTATCACAACATGGGCAATGTGTTCATGAAGAATAAAGAATATGCCAAGGCGGTTGAAGCCTATAAAGAAGCGCTTAGAAACAATCCTGCAGATGAAGAAACGCGCTACAACCTGGCGTTGGCCAAAGAAATGCTGAAAAAACAGCAAAATCAGCAACAAAACGACGAGAACGACAAAGACGATAAACAAGACCAGGATCAGAAAGAAGATCAGAACCAGGGGAATCAGGAGGAGGATAAGCCCGAGGACAAAGGTGAAGAAGGTGAAGATGAAGATCAGCAGAAAGACCAAAACAAGAAGGGTGACGGAGAGGAAGAAAAACAAAAGGACCGCCAGCCCAGCGAGGGAGACGAACCCCAGGATAAAAAACCACGCCCTAATCAGCTTTCACCTCAACAGATAGAAAACCTTTTGGAGGCTATGGAGAACGAGGAGAAAAAAGTGCAGGAAAAAATGGAAGCCAGAAAAGTAAAAGGCGTTAAGAAAAAGACGGAGAAAGACTGGTGAGAAAGACTTGGATCACATATTGCCTGATGGTGTTTAGCGGCTTTTTCCTTTGCGGTACCCAAGTGAATGCACAGGAAAAGGAAGGTGTAACTTTTGAGGCGAAGCTCAGCAAATCCAAGCTGGGAATTAACGAGAGGCTCAGGGTAGACTTTACCATGAATAAAGACGGTGATAATTTTACCCCTCCGGATTTTGAAGGTTTTCGTGTGGTCATGGGCCCCTCTCAGTCTATTAGTTCTTCCTGGATCAATGGGGTGAGAAGCTATTCAAAAACTTATTCTTATACACTGGCGCCAGTGTCGAGGGGTAAATTCCGCATTAAACAGTCTACTATTGTCATCGACGGCAAAACCTACAAGTCGCTTTCGAAAGAAGTTGAGGTCACCGCAGCGGTCGATAAACCCAGCGACCAGATGACTGTAGATGATATAGCCGATGAAAACCTGCATCTTGTTGCAGAAGTGTCAAAAACCACCCCCTATCTGAATGAAGCTATCAGTGTGGTATACAAACTCTATGTAAGTCCGACCATCAATGTTTCCAATTTCAGGCCACTTGATAATCCTAAATACAATAATTTTTGGAGTCAGGATATTCAGTTTAGCAAATACAATGTTCAGAACGGCACCTACAAAGGCCAGGCCTACCGATATGTGATCCTTAAAAAGGTGGTACTGTACCCGCAAAAAGCCGGACAATTAGAAATCGAACCCCTATCGCTCGATGTCACCCTCGATGTCCCTACAAACAGAAGAGACTTTTTTGGTGGTACGATCTATACTCAAACGAATAAAACAGTATCCGCCGGTAAACGGACCATCAATGTAAAACCGTTGCCTAGCAATGGGCGGCCGGCCGACTTCAGCGGTGCTGTAGGAGAATTTGATTTCTATGTCAGTGCCAGCAAAACCGAGCTGAAAGCCTCTGAATCCCTTCAGGCCATCGTTGAAGTTAAAGGGAAGGGGAATTTAAAACTGTTTCAATTGCCCGAACCAACCTTACCGGCATCGCTTGAGGTTTACGAACCTGAATTTAATGTAGATGTCCGCACGGCCTTGTCGGGCATGCAGGGTAAGGTAAGCAACAACTATACTGTAGTTCCTTCCTTCCGGGGAAAATATCCTATCCCAAGCATTTCGTTCAGTTATTTCAATCCCAGAACAGAAACCTACCAAACACTTATCTCCGAGGAGATCATGATCAATGTTTTGGATGGCCCTACGGCCAGTGGCATTACTTCTGCTCCGGGTATTACTACCAGCAAGCGGGCGGTGGTAGGATCCGGTATGCAATTCAATTTCATCAAACTGGAACACAATCTGACAGCGATCGGTTCACAATATTTTTTCGCCAGTCCACGTTTTTATGCCTTGCTGATCTCGCCGCTATTATTGATCCCGCTACTGATTCTCCTTGGAAAGAAAAGAGAGGCGATCGCCAGTGATGAGATTGGAAACAAGATCAAACGCGCCAACAGACTCGCCAGAAAATACCTGTCTACCGCCAAGCGGGAGCTCGGCAACAAAGAAGATTTTTATATCGCTCTGGAAAAGGCCTTACACAACTACCTTAAAGCAAAGTTAAAGATCGAGACTTCGGAGTTTAGCAAGGAAAAAATATCAGCGTTGTTGAGCGAGCGAGAGATCAATGAGAATACGATACAGGATTTTATCGCACTCCTGAAAAATTGTGAGATGGCCCGGTACAGCCCATTTTCTGAGGTGCAGATGCAACAGGACTATAAAAAGGCTAGCGAAGTAATCTCGGCCATAGATAAAAGATTATAAGGATGAAAAATTGTTTGGTTCTTCTCTTGATCTTTAGCTGTCTCACCGTTACCGCTCAGAATCCCGAGTTGTTCGAAGAGGCCACCACCGCCTATAATGACGGTAAATATGCAAATGCAATCGAACATTACCTCCAAATACTGGAAAATGGTGAGCATTCCGCGGCCCTGTATTATAATCTGGGAAACTGTTACTATAAATCTAACCAGATTGCACCGAGCATTTATTACTATGAAAAAGCACTATTGCTCTCTCCGGGTGACAAGGAAATAAAAAACAATCTGGCCTATGCCCGGCAGATGACCATAGATGCTATTGAGCCCTTACCTGAATCCGGACTAACCAAAATCTATAACAGTATCATCGGCCAATTTTCCTTCGACCAATGGGCTTATGCGGCAGTTGCTTTCGTGGTACTTTTTGTCTTATGTTACCTGGCCTATTTCTTTCTGAGGCTCTCCTCACAGAAACGAATCGCCTTTGTGAGTAGTATGACCTCGATAATTGTGGCCTTTATTTGTTTAGGCTTCGCCTTTATCCAGAAGAATAACTATAACTCGAACCAACCTGCCATTGTCTTTGCCGATGAGTGCCTTGTTAAGTCTGAACCAAATAATAGGAGTTCAGAAGTATTCTTACTTCATGAAGGAACAAAGGTAAAGGTGCTCGATGGCCTTGAGGACTACAAAAAGATAGAGCTTGCCGACGGCAAGATTGGTTGGGTCCATCAGGATGAAATTCGCTTGCTCAAGGATTTTTAAGACTATCTTAACACAGTTGACAAAAATTCATAGTTAATTTACAATCAGACTTATAAAACATGAAGTTTACCATCCTGACAGGCTTTATGATTATTTGGCTCTCGGCCATTTTAGTTCCCTCTATAATTACAGTCATTACCGAAGGTGAAAAGACGGTGATCGTGTTTGGTCATAATGAGGAGGAGCAAAAGGAAGGCGAGAAGAAAGATGCTTCTGAGGAAAAGATCACTGGCGAAGAAAGCTTCCACGAATCATTGCTACCCTACTCTGAAGTTACTTCAATCGTCGATTTTACGTTAAATCTTATCCCTTGCCATATTCAGGATATTCCCCTGCCGCCACCGGAGTTAACGCTTTAGTAGCCAATCATCTTTTATCATTTTAATTATTATTCATCCCCTTATTTCAGATGAGGGACAAACCTTTTGTTATGTTTAAGAATTTAAGAAGTGATCTTCCTTCTAGTATCGTCGTCTTTTTTGTTGCACTCCCCTTATGTCTTGGTATTGCCCTGGCCAGCGGGGCCCCGCTTTTCTCCGGTCTAATTGCCGGTATCGTAGGCGGTATTGTAGTGGGTAGTTTAAGCGGTTCGCATATCGGTGTCAGCGGACCGGCAGCCGGACTTGCAGCTATTGTTTTAGTCGCCATTGGCACACTTGGTGGTTTTCAGAATTTCCTTCTCGCCGTAGTGCTTGGAGGTCTTATTCAGATCGCTTTTGGTCTTCTCAAAGCGGGTGTCATTGGTTACTATTTTCCATCTTCTGTAATTAAAGGGATGCTTACCGGAATAGGGATCATTATTATTCTAAAGCAAATTCCACATTTTTTTGGTTACGATGCCGACCCCGAAGGTGATTTCTCCTTTATCCAGGTAGATGGAGAAAATACCATTTCAGAAATCTTTAATGCATTTAAATACATAAGTCCCGGTGCAACTATGGCGGCGGTATTAGGGATGGCAATACTCGTCCTTTGGGACAAAGTACTCACCAAAAAAGCCAAAATTTTTAAACTGATCCAGGGCCCTCTGGTGGCTGTGGTGGTAGGTATTATCTTTTACAACCTAACCGCCGATAACGCCTACTGGGGTATATCTCAGGACCACCTCGTTACGGTTCCCATTCCCGGAGACACAGCCTCGTTTTTGGCACAGTTCAGCACTCCTAATTTTGGAGCCATTACCAGGACCGATATTTGGGTTACCGCTTTCACTATCGCATTGGTAGCCAGTCTTGAAACGCTGCTTTGTGTGGAAGCGACAGATCGGCTGGACCCTATGAAAAGGGTTACGCCAACCAACAGGGAACTCCTTTCACAGGGTATTGGTAATATGTTGTCTGGACTCATTGGAGGCTTGCCCATCACACAGGTTATCGTGAGAAGTTCTGCCAACGTTCAATCTGGTGGAAAGACGAAATTGTCAGCGATTATTCATGGCTTCTTCTTGCTGTTCTCCGTGATCCTTATTCCCAAACTACTCAACATGATACCGCTATCGGTGCTCGCAGCTATCTTATTCCTGGTAGGATATAAATTGGCTAAACCTGCACTTTTTAAGAAAATGTACAACCTTGGGTGGAAACAATCGATTCCATTTTTTGTAACCGTCTTAGGAATCATATTTACAGACCTGCTCGTAGGAATTGGACTTGGGCTCGGAGTGGGTATCGTTGTTATTTTATTAAAAAGCTACCAAAACTCTCACTTCCTGCATATTGAGGATAAGAGTAACGGAAAGCATAAGATCAAAATGACCCTTGCCGAGGAAGTTACATTCTTTAACAAAGGGGCTATCCTAAAAGAATTGGAAAGTCTGCCTAGGGATACCTATTTAGAAATAAATGTTCTTAATACCAGATACTTGGACAACGACATTATTGAAATTTTGGAGGATTTTGCCTTCAAGGCAATGGAGCGCAATATTGACATAAAGTTAGTCTCAAAACGAGGCACAGTAGAAAACCCGTCCAGTTTTATCAAATTCTTTGAAAATAGACCAAAATCAAACTTAAGTTTAAGTTGAAAGTCATGAAAAAAAACCCATATAAAATTGTCGTTCTCTCAGATTTGACCAAATCTTCGGAATCCGTTCTAAAGAGTGCCGTTAGCATTGCTAAAATAATCAATGGCCGAATAGAGATGTTTTATGTAAAAAAAGCTGTCGATGTCGTAAAGATGGACAACCAGTTATCGGCCATGCGGGCCATCACTATTGAACATAAGTCTATCAATAGGAAAATGCGAGATCTGGCGTCTTCTACTTCTGAAAAATACGATATGGGCATTTCCTATTCGTTTGAGTTCGGGAATGTAAAAAACGAGATCGAAGAATATCTTACAGATCAAAAGCCAGATTTGGTTATATTGGGCAAAAGAAAATCGAAAACATTTAAGCTTATGGGCGATGGCATTACGGATTTCGTCTTAAATTGCCATGGTGGGCCAATAATGATTACCCCTTACAACAAAGCCCTAGAGCCTAATACAGAAGTTAGCTTGGGGATGTTAAACAACCCGAAACCATCTATTAATCTGAAGTTTGCGGAAGAATTAATGGAGCACGTCCATAAACCTTTAAAATCGTTTAAAATTGTAAAGAATAAATCTTCATCCCCAAAACAGCCTTTACCCAATGACCGGAAGACAATAGAATACGATTTTGAATACAGTGATAATATCATTAAAAACTTTAACACTTATATATCCAAAATCAATATTGATCTATTATGTTTGGATAGGGTGAAGAAAAGTTCCAATGCAACAACAATTTTAACGGCATCCGATGTTAAAGAGGTAATGGGAAAGTTGAATGTTTCACTTTTAATTACGGGTGAGTAAAAACCTTATCATAACAATTGAGCTTAATAAATAACAAAAGCACAATTTTTAAAACCACATCATTATGAAAGCACATACAAAAGAAACTCAAGCCGCCATCACTCCCCTAATTGCCATTGAAATTTTGAAAGATGGCAATAGACGATTCGTAAAAAGTCAGCATGCCGACAGAGATCTTTTAGAGCAGGTAGCGGATACCGCTACCGGACAGTATCCCTTTGCCACTATTCTTAGTTGTATCGACTCGAGGGTTTCAGCAGAACTGATTTTTGATCAGGGTGTTGGAGATATTTTTAGTGCACGTGTCGCTGGTAACATAGTCAATGAAGATCTCTTGGGCAGTATGGAATTTGCCTGTAAACTGGCTGGAACAAAGCTTATCGTTGTCCTGGGGCATACCAGTTGCGGAGCTGTAAAAGGAGCCTGTGACGGGGCACAGCTGGGCAATCTTACCATACTCCTCAACAAGATTCAACCGGCCGTAGAGGCAATTATGGAACCTGCAGATCCAGGGTTGAGAAATTCAAAAAACGCTGAATTTGTGGATGACGTCGCCGTGAAGAATGTTGCTATGACAATCGAAAACATCAGGCATATGAGTCCGGTACTCAAAGAAATGGAAGATTCAGATGAGATCAAGATCATTGGAGGAATGTATGATATTCACAATGGTGAGGTTCGTTTTTTTGATTAGGTTAGTACCTCCTGAAATTTTTAAGCCGGGAAATTGACAACTCCCGGCTTTATTTATTAAAAAAACACTATATTTTTCAGTTAAACAACCTAACGCTTATGTCTAAATTCTTTGCCCATCTTAAAGGTGATCTATTTGGTGGGATTACAGCCGGGATTGTAGCGCTTCCCCTGGCTTTGGCATTTGGGGTTAGTTCGGGTCTCGGACCAAGTGCAGGACTATACGGGGCAATCTTTATCAGTTTCTTTGCGGCCATCTTCGGGGGGACCAATACGCAAATCTCAGGGCCAACAGCACCTATGACCGCTGTGAGTATGGTGATCATAGCTGGGATAATTGCCCAATTCGACGGCAGTATTGAAAAAGCTTTGCCCGCTATTCTGACGGTTTTCTTCCTGGCCGGTCTGATGCAGATTGGTATAGGACTATTAGGTATTGGACGTTATATTCGATATATCCCCTATCCGGTAGTTTCAGGTTTCATGACGGCCATTGGAGTAATAATAATTATCACACAGATTCTTCCAGCTATCGGCTATTACCCCAAAGAGGATCAGAATTGGGTACTGCCCTTCAAGCCAGAAGCAGAAGAACTCATTCTGGAGAATATTCTGAAAGAAGAAGCCGGTGAAGGTATATTGGTGCTGGAAGATTTCGAAGAAACAATTAAAAGGGCAGAGGAAGTAACGGATCAGACCATCCTACAAGAGGCTAGGACTCTCGCAGCAAAAGAGGCCTCCGGAGTTATCGGAGCGCTTAAAGTTCTGCCTCGGGCTATAAAGAATATCAGTTGGCTGGAACTTATTTTGGCCCTGACGACCATTGTGATCATCTACGGCTTCAAACGGATCACTACTGCTGTCCCAAGCACACTGGTAGCGCTGATTTTAGTTTCTGGCTTTGCGTATGGCCTGGGATTGGAATACAGGACAATAGCAAAGATCCCGGAAGGTTTTCCCATACCCAATTGGGAGATTTTCAGCACTTTTAACCCGGCCAGAATCACGCCCTATATTTTTACCGCATTAACATTGGCTATGTTGGGAGCCATTGATTCCTTGCTGACCTCCGTGGTGGCCGATAATATGACGAAGACCAAACACAAGCCTAATAAGGAGTTAGTAGGACAGGGTATAGGCAATAGTATAGCCGCTATTTTCGGGGGTTTACCTGGTGCAGGGGCTACGATACGGACTGTTGTAAATATCAATTCCGGTGGTAAAACCAAGTTATCGGGTATGATATCCGGGGTACTGCTCTTGATCATTCTGCTGGCCATGGGTCCGATAGCCTCTCAGATCCCTGCGGCCGTACTGGCTGGGATACTCATTACCGTCGGGGTTGCCGTAATGGACTATAAAGGACTACGGGCCATCCCCAGCTTACCCAAGGATATTACAATCGGACCTCTTAAACTCAGCTCCGAGGTATTGGTGATGATCGTAGTGTTAGTCCTTTCTACCTTCTGGAACCTGGTATATGCCGTAGGTATAGGTTTGGTCATTGCCTCCCTGATGTTTATGAAAAAGATCGGGGATCTTACCGCCCAAAGATCCGATGTAAAATCGCTCATGAAAGAAAAGGCCTGGGCCGATGAAAAAGATTTCCCGGAACCTTTGAAGAACGAAGTATTTATAAAGCATCTTAAAGGCCCCCTTTTTTTTGGCACCACCAGCGATTTCCAAATACTAGCCCAGCAAATTCCCGATAATGCGAAAGCGGTCATAATTCGACTGGGCAGGATGCAATACATGGATCAAAGCGGATTATATGCTATGGAAGATGTATTACTGGCCTTGCAAAAAAAGAAGATTATTGTTTTATTCACCGGTATCCTGGATCAGCCAAAGTATATGATGGAGCGTATCGACATTATCCCGGATCTTATCCCAAGAGAACATATCTTTAAGAATTTCAAAGACTGTGTCAAATGGCTTCTCAGCAATCATTATGAAGAAGATAAAATGCTCGAAGGCAAATAAGATGATTTTAATGTCATCCTTAGGTAAAAATTTTAAATTTGCCCCTGAAATGACCTTTATGTAAAATATCTGGTCATTAAGGCAATAACAGAATCTCCAATGATCGATCAGCTCAAAAAGCATATCGCCGAAGTAGAAGGGTTTAACACTCATGATCCGAAAGAGGTGGAAGCTTTTCGAATAAAATATCTGGGCAAAAAAGGATTGCTGAACAAATTTTTTGCAGAATTCAAAAGTGTTCCGAAAGAACAGAAAAAAGAATTCGGGCAAACCATCAATCTCCTTAAAACCAAAGCCACCGAAAAGGTAAACAGCCTTATTTCTTCCTTAGAGGATACTAAGGGTGGTGATTTGCGTTTCGGCGATCTGACCAGGCCTGCAGAACCGATGCCACTGGGTGCCCGTCATCCGATATCCATCGTAAAAAACAGGATTATCGATATCTTTTCCCGTATCGGTTTTAATGTATCGGAAGGTCCGGAAATAGAGGACGACTGGCATAATTTTACAGCCCTTAACCTGCCTGAATACCATCCTGCAAGGGATATGCAGGATACGTTTTTTGTACAGACCCATCCGGATATACTGCTGCGTACTCATACTTCATCCGTCCAAGTTCGGTACATGGAGAATAACAAACCCCCTATCCGTACTATTTCTCCCGGGCGGGTATACCGCAATGAGGCCATTTCTGCAAGGTCGCACTGCTTTTTCCACCAGGTAGAAGGACTATATGTGGATAAGGATGTATCCTTTGCTGATTTAAAGCAAACCCTGCAATTTTTTACCACTGAGCTCTTTGGCAAATCAAAAATCAGGTTGAGGCCCTCTTATTTTCCATTTACGGAACCCAGTGCAGAAGTAGATGTCTACTGGGGTCTGGAAACGGAAACGGATTACCGGATGACCAAAGGAACAGGCTGGTTGGAAATCATGGGATGTGGTATGGTCGATCCTAATGTCCTGGACAATTGTGGTATTGATTCCAAAGAGTATTCCGGATTTGCGTTTGGTCTTGGTATCGACAGGATTGCATTATTGCTCTACCAGATATCAGATATCAGAATGTTCAGTGAAAACGATCTTCGATTTTTGGAGCAATTCAAAAGCGCGTTTTAATTCTCCAAAGTTTCACCTAAATAGTCAGCTTACCTAAGGGGGAACCCCTTTGCTGCCCACCAGGGGTGTATCTCAATATTTAATATTCCGAGCTGTACAAGTGGGTCGAGATGGGCCAATGAATCTGCCATTTCGCGGGTTGGGGTGTTATAAATGGTGATCCCTCTTATCTCTCCATCATCGCCGAAGGGTCCGGAGATATCTGCAAATCCCAATTCATACATCCTCGATAAATGCGCCAGATGCAGCCGCTGAAGACTATCGGCCTCTTCTTTTGATCGTGACTTGTTTGGGCCGCTTTTTAGAAAGGCCATAAAGTATTGTTGCATGATCAGGGTATCGCCGGATCTTTCATCTATATAATCAAATATCTTATAGCCCTTGCGTTCCAATTCCTGTTTTATTTCAGCGGTGCTGGGCTTGGAATATGTGTCGGGGCTAATTGTTGGCTTCGGCTCCTGACCGCAGGACATGATGACGAGGCATAGCAAACCAATGACAGGTCGTTTTATAAATTCCATTGTAAATAAGGTATTTTGCTCAACTGGGCATTGTAGTATTTTGGATCTCCGGTAACCTCTTTCCCAAGCCAGGGCGGTCGGATTATTTTCTCCTCTGGGGATTTCAATTCGACTTCTGCGACAACGAGCCCATTGTTCAGGTCCAGGAATTCATCGACCTCAAAGACATGTTTTCCCGATTTTACCAGGTATCTGGTTTTGTCAACTAAAGTATCGCCACACAACTGCAATAAACCACGGGCATCGTTTATATCGATCAGATATTCCCATTCCATTCTGCTGGTACCCCCCTGATCGGTTCTGCCTTTAATGGTGATATATCCTTTTTCTTCTTTTATTCGGACACGAACTGTCCTGTCGGGATCTGTATTTAAGAACCCCTGTACTATTCGATTTTGGTCATATGCCGCTTCCCGATAATCTTCGGACACCACTAAGAACTTTCGTTCAATTTCCATTCCCGATATCATGCCTTGATGTTTATGAGGAATTTTAAATATACCTTAATTTTGATTATGACTCCGCAATTCCCTATCCGAAAGATCATCCATGTCGATATGGATGCGTTCTATGCCTCAGTAGAGCAACTGGACAACCCTGACCTTAGGGGTAAACCCGTGGCGGTGGGTGGTGGATCTAAAAGGGGGGTGGTCTCTGCAGCCAGTTATGAGGCAAGGAAATATGGGGTTCGCAGTGCCATGAGCGGAGTTCTGGCCAGGATGCAATGCCCGGAACTCATTTTTGTAAAACCGCGTTTTGATCGATATAAGGAAATTTCAAAACAGATACGGGAAATATTTTTTGAGTTTACGGATCTGGTAGAACCTCTTTCATTGGATGAAGCCTATCTCGATGTTACGGAGAACAAGAAGGGTAATCCATCGGCTACCCTAATTGCAAAGGAGATAAGGCAGCGCATTTTTGATCATCTAAGCCTAACTGCATCAGCAGGAATCTCGGTCAATAAATTTGTCGCTAAAGTGGCCAGTGACATCAACAAGCCAAACGGTCAAAAGACCATAAACCCTGAAGAGGTTATCGATTTTCTGGAAGACCTGGATATTAGACAATTTCACGGCATTGGCAAGGTTACAGCTGAAAAAATGTACAAGCTTGGAATTTTTACAGGGAAAGACCTCAAATCGCGATCACTAGATTATCTGAATTCACAATTTGGCAAAAGCGGACAGTATTATTACCATGTGGTACGGGGATTCCATAACAGCGAAGTTAAGCCGCATCGGACACCTAAGTCCGTTGGGGCCGAACGTACCTTTAGCGAAAATCTGAGCAGTGAGATCTTTATGATCGACAAGCTTCGGTATATTGCCAATGAGCTTGAATCCCGCATGAACAAGTCTGGGATCGAAGGGAAAACAATTACTTTAAAAATCAAATACAGCGATTTTAGTTTACATACCCGAAGCAAAACGCTACCCGATTATATATCAGATAAGGATTTGATATTAGAGGGTGCTAAGGAATTACTATTGCAGGAATCACTGGAAAATTCTGTACGCCTGCTGGGCATTACGCTATCCAATCTGAACATTGAAAAAGTGGAAAAAGATGAACAGGAAGAGATCACCATCCAATTAAAATTTGACTTCTAAAACTATAGTGATCAGGTTCCAGATCATTTTAGGTTGATCAGCCAGGAGCCATCTTCGATCCATTTCTTACTCAAGGCCTCCAGGACTCCCGACAGTTCCAGGGCTCCTATATAACTCTCTATAAGGTTATGGAAATGAATATCACCGGCAGGAAGGGCCATCCCGATGGGCTCTATATTCATTGGGCTTTCCAGAGTCACCAGATCCTTTTCCTGGTTCCTCATGACGGTGATTACGCAGATTGGAAAATCGGCCACCATAGCATCGACTTCGTCATTGACCACCATAGCTATGCCCTCATCGTAACTGTTTACCGCTTTAATCTGTGCTTTAGGCATGTTGGCCTTGGCAAAAACTTCGCTGGTAGAACCTTTTAGGCAACTTATGCGATAGTTCTCGTTATTAGCCGCATCGCTGCTTTTTAATTTATCGATCCTCGAAGATTTAGCGAGAATCGATTTGCCGGAAACCGTATACGGGCCAGCAAACAAAACTTCTGTACTTCTCATGGCCGTGACTGTCATTCCAGACATTATAGCATCGATCTTACCTGCCTTCAAAGCTGGAAGGAGTTCAGGAAAAGGCATCTCCATAAGGTTGAGCTTCACTCCCATTCCATTGGCGAGCGCCTTGGCAATATCGACCTCATAGCCCATGAGCTCCCCTGTGCGGTTCTTCATATTATAGGGGGGTTGATTCCCTGTCAGTCCGACTCGGAATTCGCCTTTCTTGATAATCGATTTGATGGTTTCTTGTGAGTGGGCAGGCAATATGAACAGTAGTCCGAAAATTACCGCAAACAGAGTATATTTTAGTTTCATAATTTTTCTCGTTGATTTGATTTTTTCAGTGGATGGTCAAGATACCATAAATCTTTTACCTGACAACTTTTTAAGTGTAGCGCTTAAACTGAAACCTTTGAAGAATAATATCCGGAGGAGTTCGATTTCAAAATTTTTGAAGGCAGTATATTTTTCTAGGCAAGAATTTTCTAAAAACTACATGTTTCGATTTCCGTAACCCTCAGCGTATTTACCATTCCCTTTGATTTAATTGGCATGGCGGCGAGGCTTATCAGCATATCGCCCACATCGAGAAAGCCTTTCTTACAGGCAATGGCATTTACATCTTCTATAGTTTCATCGGTGGAAACAAACTTATCATAATAAAAGGTTTTTACCCCCCAGAGTAAATTCAGTTGGGTCAAAATTCTTTTGTTCGAGGTAAAAACAAGGATATGGGCTCTTGGCCTCCAGGCCGAGATCTGGAAGGCTGTATAACCACTGTTGGTGAGCGTGGAAATCGCCTTTGCTTTAATTTCATTGGCCATAATCGCAGCGTGGTAACAAACAGATTTTGTGATGTACCTCTTCGTGCGAATATGTGGTGGCTTCTGTGGAACGTTAATCAGTTCGGAACTCTCCACGCTGTGGAGGATACTTGCCATCTTTTCGATTACCTCCACCGGATAATTTCCCACAGAGGTCTCGCCAGACAGCATCACGGCGTCAGCACCGTCCATTACGGAATTTGCCACATCATTCACCTCGGCCCTTGTTGGAGTAAGGCTTGTGATCATGGTCTCCATCATCTGTGTAGCAATAATGACGGGGATTCGCGCTCTTTTGGCCCTGAGCACCAGCCTTTTTTGAATCAAGGGAACCTCCTGGGCCGGAACCTCAACACCGAGATCACCTCTGGCCACCATTATCCCATCGCAGTAGGAAACGATCTTATCGATATTCTTCACCGCTTCCGGTTTCTCTATTTTAGCAACGACAGGGATTTTGTGTTTTGAGTGCTCACGTATAATATTCTGAAGATCGATCAAATCCTGACTATAGCGGACAAAAGAAAGAGCGATCCAGTCGACATCCTGTGAGATTGCAAATATGGCGTCTTCGATATCCTTTTCAGTAAGTGCTGGCAGGGAGATACTGGTGTTGGGTAGATTGACGCCTTTTTTGGATCTGAGAGGACCTCCCTGCAGTACCTTGGCTATTACCTGGTTCTCTTTATTTGAGGAAATTACTTCGAAAATCAGTTTCCCATCGTCTAGCAATATTTTTTCACCCGGATTCACATCTCTGGGAAATTCACTGTAATTCATATATACCCTCTCCGAATTGCCCTCGAATGGTTCGCCTGTTTCAAAAGTGATCTCATCTCCAGGTGCGACAATCACTTCTCCAGACATCACACCTACTCGAAGTTTAGGTCCTTGAAGATCGGCCAGGATCGCTGTGTAGGTGCCTAATTCTTTATCTAATTGACGAATCATAGCGACTCGCTCACTGACATCTTGATAGTCGGCATGAGAAAAATTGATGCGAAACACATCGACCCCTGCGTTGATCATCTCCTCAAGGACTTCCTTCTTATTGGTTGCTGGTCCCAGGGTAGCCACTATCTTCGTCTTTTTAATGCCCTGCATTCACTTAAAAAATTAGGTTGTGTTTAGATTTTAGTCGTTCGGTTTCGACCGTATAGGCCGTAATGATATTCGGAACAGACAGTATATTCCGGATCACTTCATTCTCCAGGTGCTCATCTCCCTGTTCTATCTTTAGGAAATAATCCACATCCCTGTATTCAGGCACCAAATGGTGTACAGTTTGAGAAAGTTCGTACTGAAAAAGATCCATGCGATTGAGTTCTTCAACCTTTATACTGTTGTTGGTCAACAATGTCCAGTACCGGTCGTTGATCTTGTCCTTCCACTCGAAGACCGGAAAACATCCTTGGCCTTCAATCTCCAGATCTTCCTCTGTTCTTCTCAACAATAATTTCAATCGATGATTCAGCGAATAGACCAAGGCATTATCTTCTAGGCTCGAATGAAGTGCTATCAACACAAATTCTTCCACAAAAAGATCCTCGCTGATTCTATATGTATTCGCCGAACTCATAGTTCGCGCATAAAGATAGGACTAAATAGGAAATAAGCCTATAAATGAGCTGCGCGATGCCGGGGAAGCTTAACGAAAACGTTAGAGTAGTGGTTAAGTATTCTCCATTTTGGTCTGCAAGGCGAAGAATGCCCTTTTTGATGCCTTTTCCTCGGCTTTCTTCTTGGAGGTGGCCCTTGCCTTGGCCATCACCCTGTCCCCGATCGAAAGTTTTACGGCAAAATGTTTAAGAGGGTCATTACCGGTATCTTCGTACACCTTATAATTAAATTCCTTCTTCTGTTTCTGGCACCACTCGATCACCAGACTTTTGTAGCTGATTACTTTTCCCTCCAATTGTTCAATATCGACGTACGGTCCAATTACTCTCTCAGCGATAAACTTCTCACAGTACTTATATCCCCGATCCAGATAGATGGCACCAATAAGAGCTTCAAAGACATTGCCGTGGATATTATCCCCAAAATGGGTCTTTGGGATACGGCTTTCCACATACCTGATGAGGTCCAGGTCTTTTCCAAGTTCATTGAGATGCTTCCGGCTTACAATCTTGGACCGCATCTTTGTGAGATAACCTTCATCTCCTGCGGGGACCTCATTGTAAAGATGCTTTGAGATAATAGTGCCAAGCATGGCATCGCCTAAAAATTCTAGCCGTTCATAATTCATAGGGTTACCGTGCCTGTCTTTTTTATTGAGTGAACGATGGAGAAAAGCTTTCTTGTATATGCTTAGCTTTTTAGGTTTAAACCCGAGAATTCTGGTGATTGCCAAAAAAAAATCCCCATCCTTTTTGGAATGGGAATTGAATATATTGGTGGGGAAATTCATCTCGGTGTTTAACTTATTTTCCTTAACAGCACACAGGCATTATGCCCTCCAAAGCCAAAGGTATTGCTCATCGCTACATTGACCTCTCGTTCCTGGGCCTTGTTTAAGGTCAGGTTAAGCCTAGGGTCGATATTTTCATCCACGGTAGAGTGATTGATGGTTGGGGGAACCAAATTGTGCTCCATCGCCAGAATAGAAGCGATGGCTTCAATCGCTCCTGCGGCCCCCAACAGATGCCCGGTCATAGATTTGGTAGAATTAATATTGATCTTATGCGCATGCTCACCGAATACCTCGCGTATGGCCTTTAGTTCTGCGACATCTCCCAGCGGTGTAGATGTACCATGGGTATTGATCGCATCCACATCTTCAGGTCCGAGGCCGGCATCCCGTAGGCAATTCTTCATAACCTGGACCACTCCTATTCCTTCCGGATGAGGTGCTGTCATATGATAGGCATCGCTTGAAAGGCCTCCTCCCAATACCTCGGCATAGATTTTAGCGCCTCGCGCTTTCGCATGCTCATATTCTTCAAGGATCAAGGATCCAGCTCCTTCGCCCAGGACAAACCCATCTCTGGTAGCGTCGAAGGGTCTGGAAGCGGTTTCCGGACTATCATTCCGGGTCGAGAGGGCATGCATGGCGTTAAATCCACCCATTCCTGCTATAGTCACTGCCGCTTCACTTCCACCGGTAACGATAACATCGCAATATCCGAGACGGATATAATTCAAAGCATCGATCATGGAATTAGCAGAAGAAGCACAAGCGCTTACCGTAGTATAATTGGGGCCCATGAATCCATATTTGATAGAAATATTTCCAGGGGCTATATCTGCGATCATCTTCGGGATGAAAAAGGGATTGAATCTGGGTGTTCCATCTCCTGCGGCAAAGTTCATCATCTCATTCTGAAAGGTCTCTAATCCGCCTATGCCAGCCCCCCAGATAACACCAACTCTGAACTTGTTTATGGTGTCGAGATCAAGGCCTGAATCTAAAATGGCCTCATCGGAAGATACCAAGGCATACTGAGAAAACTTATCGAGTTTCCGCGCTTCTTTTCTGTCGAAAAAATTCTGAGAATCGTAATTCTTTAATTCGCATGCAAATTTCGTCTTGAACTTTTCGGTATCATAATAGGTAATAGGTGCAGAGCCGCTCTTCCCATTTTTAAGACCTTCCCAGTATTCTTTAACAGTATTTCCTATAGGTGTAAGGGCTCCCAGTCCCGTAACCACTACTCGCTTTAATTGCATGGAATCACTTTTTTGATTACCGCCTTACCCAAAAGTAAAATAAAAAAAATTATCCATGTGACGTGACCGCCCCATGGATAATTATCAATTCTTTATTAAGAAGCATAAAATTACTTAGCCTCTTCTATATAACTTATAGCCTGGCCTACTGTTGCAATGTTTTCCGCTTGATCGTCCGGGATCTGAATATCAAATTCTTTCTCAAATTCCATGATTAGTTCAACGGTATCCAAAGAATCTGCGCCGAGGTCGTTAGTAAAGCTGGCATCTGCAACTACTTCGTTCTCATCTACACCCAATTTATCAACGATGATAGCCTTAACTCTTGATGCAATGTCTGACATAATTATTTTGGTTTTAAATTTAAATCGATGGCAAAAATATAAAACTATTGGATTTCTAACAGCTTTTGGCTTTAAAATGTGGCTTAATTTAAGAATTTTAGGGTCAAGTATGCTACATTAGTCCCATATTTTTTAACAAGGCTGTCTTATAATACATATCAGTCAATTAATTATCTCATTTTCTGACATATACATAATTACAACGAAGGATACGGTTTGAATATCCTAAAGCATCATCTCATTTCATAAATATGAAACGCATCGTTTTAATGGCATCGGGTTCAGGTAGTAATGTGGAGAATATCGCCAGGTATTTTCAGAAAGAGGGGACCATTGCTATTGCAGCTGTGCTGACCAATAAACGAGATGCCTATGTAATTGATCGATGTAATAAATTGGATATCAGTGCTTTATATTTTAATCGAAATGCCTATAGTCAATCGGACCTCGTTTTGAACCTTCTTAAAGAAATCGATCCGCATCTTATAGTCCTGGCCGGATTCCTATGGAAAATCCCCGATAAAATTGTTCATGCTTTTGAAGGAAAGATCATCAATATTCATCCGGCATTACTACCAAAATACGGCGGTAAAGGCATGTTCGGGAGGCATGTTCATGAAAAGGTAAAGGAGAATGGAGATTCGAAATCCGGTATCACCATTCATTATGTTAATGAGAATTACGATGAAGGTAATATCATTTTCCAGGAAAGTGTAGCACTCGAAGATTCTGACACTGTAGATGAAATAGCGCAAAAAGTTCACCGATTAGAGTATAAACACTATCCGAAGATCATAGAGAAGCTGCTCAAAGATTCAAATGGCTAAGAAATATAAATACTATGTTGTCTGGAAAGGCAAACGCCCGGGGATCTATGAGAGCTGGGAAGCATGTAAGGAGCAAATAGAGGGATATAAGCAAGCCCAGTATAAATCCTTCGAAGCGCGCGAAGATGCGCTTACCGCTTTTAACTCCAATTATGCCGAATACAAGGGTAAAAAGAAAGGACAAAATGAACTCTCGGCAGACGATTTGTTGCGTATTGGCGAGCCAAACTTTCATTCCATCGCCGTAGATGCTGCCTCGAGCGGTAACCCAGGTATTATGGAGTATCGTGGGGTCGATACCAAGACGGCAAAAACACTTTTTAAACAAGGCCCATTTCGCGAAGGCACAAATAATATAGGTGAATTCCTTGCCATAGTACACGCCCTGGCTTACCTGAAAAAGCGTGGTAGCGACCGGATCATTTACACCGATTCCAGAACCGCGATAAGTTGGGTGCGTAAAAAATCGTGCAATACGAAATTGCAAAAGAACGAAAAGAACAAAGCGCTTTTTACTTTAGTGGAACGGGCAACCGATTGGTTGAAAAAAAATTCTTACCATACTCCTATCGTCAAATGGGAAACCAAGGCATGGGGTGAAATCCCTGCTGATTTCGGAAGGAAATAGCATTAGGAAATTATCTCTCAATTGGAAATTTAGGTGGTTCAAAAACGTATATTTGCAGCAAATTTATAACCACATGGGTAAACTTCTTATCGTAGGCACGGTTGCCTTCGACGCTATTGAAACACCTTTTGGCAAAACAGACAAGATTTTAGGTGGTGCTGCAACCTTCATCGCACTTGCCGCAGCGCAGTTTGATGCCAAATCCGCAGTGGTCTCTGTGGTAGGAGATGATTTCCCGCAGAAATACCTTGACCTTCTTACAGCAAAAAATATAGATATTTCTGGTATTGAGGTTGTAAAGGGTGGGAAAACCTTTTTCTGGAGTGGCAAATATCACAACGATCTCAACAGCAGGGATACCCTGAGTACCGAACTCAATGTTCTGGCTGATTTTAACCCGATTGTTCCTGACGAATTCAAGGACGCCGATGTGGTTATGTTGGGGAATCTCCATCCTAACATTCAAAGATCAGTAATTGAGCAGATGGAAAGGCGGCCCAAGCTTATCGTTCTGGATACCATGAACTATTGGATGAACAACAGCTGGGATGAACTCTTGGAGGTAATAGCCCAAATAGATGTGCTGACCATAAATGATGAAGAGGCGCGGCAGCTTACCAAGGAATACTCTCTGGTTAGGGCAGCTGCCAAAATCATAAAGATGGGGCCCAAATATGTGGTCATTAAGAAGGGAGAACACGGAGCCTTGCTTTTCCATGAAGAACATATCTTCTTTGCTCCGGCCTTACCACTGGAAGAAGTTTTTGATCCTACGGGTGCCGGAGATACCTTCGCCGGAGGATTTGTTGGATATCTGACAGAAACCAAGAATGTTTCTTTTAATAATCTTCGCAATGCTGTTATCCATGGTTCCAATTTGGCCTCTTTTGCGGTTGAAAAATTTGGAACTGCCAGGATCGAAAGTCTGAAAAAAAGCGAAGTGGACAAGAGACTTCGACAATTCAGGGAATTGACACAATTTGATATAGAATTACAATAATGCCCTGGTTATTCGGGGCTTTTTTAATTATATGAAGCATGAGCGATAGCATTAAACACGAATGTGGAATCTCTCTGATTCGGTTGCTTAAACCCCTGGAGTATTATGTTGAAAAATACGGTACAGCTTTTTACGGGATAAATAAGATGTACCTGATGATGGAAAAGCAACACAATCGTGGACAGGATGGGGCTGGTTTTGCCAGTATTAAATTAGACATGCAAGCTGGCGAGCGTTATATGAGTCGTGTTCGATCCGTGGAACCTCAACCTATTCAGGATATTTTTGACAAGATAAATACCCGTATCAATACCGAGTTTGACAAGAATCCGGAGATCGCTGATGATCTTCAGCAACAAAAAAAAAGAATACCATATGTAGCCGAAGTCTTGCTTGGTCATGTGCGCTATGGGACGTTCGGGAAAAACAGCATCGAAAATGTGCATCCTTTTCTACGCCAAAACAATTGGATGCATCGAAACTTGATCGTTGCCGGTAATTTTAACATGACCAATACACCCGAACTTTTCGATAATTTGGTACAATTAGGACAACATCCAAAGGAAATGGCCGATACGATTACGGTCATGGAAAAAATTGGTCACTTCTTAGACGATGCTGTGGCAAAATTGTATAAACAAATCAAAAAAGAAGGCTATTCCAAAATGGATGCCTCCCCGCTTATTGCCGATCGATTAAAGGTGAACAAAATATTGAAAAAAGCGGCAAAAAATTGGGATGGAGGTTATGCCATGGCCGGACTTTTAGGACATGGCGATGCCTTTGTACTCAGAGATCCTGCGGGGATCAGGCCCGCATACTTTTACCAGGACGAAGAAGTAGTAGTGGTAGCTTCGGAGCGTCCCGCGATACAAACCGTCTTTAATGTAGAATATGAGGATATTACAGAACTCAGCCCGGGACATGCTATTATTGTGAAGAAAAATGGTCGGGTAGATGTGTCCGAAATTCTCGAACCAACCGAGAGAAAGGCCTGTTCTTTTGAGCGTATCTATTTTTCAAGAGGAAGCGACAAAGAAATCTATCAGGAACGAAAAAAACTTGGTCGGTTGTTATTTCCGCAGATCCTCGAGGCGATTAAATATGATATAAAGTATACCGTGTTCTCCTATATTCCCAATACTGCAGAAATTTCTTTTCTAGGTATGGTAAGGGAAGCTCAAAATTTCCTCAACAAACAAAAAGAAGAACAAATCCTCTCACTAGGGACAGACCTCAACCAGGATCAGGTTCATAACATACTTGAAGTCAGGCCAAGGATCGAAAAAGTAGCTATCAAAGACGCCAAACTGAGAACTTTCATCACCCAGGACAGCAGCAGAGATGATCTTGTGGCCCATGTATATGATATATCCTATGGCTCGGTAAATCCGGAAGATAATCTGGTGATTATCGACGATAGTATTGTAAGAGGCACTACTCTCCGGAAAAGTATTCTCAGGATTCTCGATCGGTTATCCCCGAAGAAGATCATCGTGGTCTCCTCGGCCCCTCAAATCAGATATCCCGACTGTTACGGGATAGATATGGCCAAATTGGAAGATTTCGTTGCCTTCAAAGCTGCCCTCGAATTACACCGTGAAAGAGGCAGCCTGGACCTGGTCGAAAAAATATATAAGAAATGTGTTGCGGAGCTCAAAAACAAGGACAAAGAGGTTGAGAACCAAGTGAAGGAGTTCTATGCCCCTTTCGGTCCTCAGGAAATATCGGATAAAATTTCCGAATTACTCAGCCCTGCCGATATCCGGGCTGAAGTCAAGATTATATATCAAACCATCGAAAATCTGCACAAAGCCTGTCCGGGCAACCTGGGTGATTGGTACTTTACAGGAGAATATCCCACCAATGGTGGAAACAAGGTGGTAAACAGGGCTTTTATCAACTTTTTCGAAGGAAAAAACCAAAGAGCTTATTAAGCAAAACATCGATGAAATGCATAAATTTATGCATTTCATCGATAATATGTGTATTTGATCGGGTTTATGATAGGGTCCTTTTAAACCCATTTACTTTAGACTTGCCATAGCATAAGTAGGTTAAGTTCATGGTAAGATTTGGGGCAAAAAAGGTGGAGGCTTCTCCACCTTTTTTATTTTTATATAGGTCCGATTCCCTCCTTACTCAAATCGTCTTAGTCTGAAATCCTCATCTCATACGTCCATCATTTTTCAGATCACCGACTCGAAGTGTTCAACCCCTTTTATGTGATTTATCTTGTGATCTAAGCGCAAATTCGTTTATGAAATACAGTATTTTCCTTCGAACCTAGCATTTCATCCGAATAAAAGGACTTTTATCCAAAACCTTTTAATACCTGAAGGCATTCCTATATTTTTGGAGGACCATAGCATAAGTAGGTTAAGTTCATGGTAAGATTTGGGGAAAAAAGGCAGAGAACTCTCTGCCTTTTTTATTGCTGACTATCAATTGATTATGCTGTACTTCCCGGAAATTATCCTCAATTCCTAAAATCCAGGGCTTTCGTAAAGCCTAAAAATTCCTGAAAATTCTTTGTTATTTCTCACAATACCAGTAATTTAGTACTGCCATAGCATAAGTAGGTTAAGTTTATGGTAAGATTTGGGACGAAAAGGGTGGAGTCTTCTCCGCCCTTTTCTATTCATAAAAAAAACCGCATTTAAAATGCGGTTTTTTTATCGATGGTTTATGATGTCTGACAAACCTTATTGATTCGCCAGGTATAAATCTCCAACTTTTTGCCAATTGAGGATATTGAAAAAGGAACTGATATAATCAGGCCGTCTATTTTGATAATTCAGATAATAGGCGTGTTCCCAAACATCGAGTCCCAGTATAGGAAATCCCCCACATCCTGTATCGGGCATAATCGGATTGTCCTGATTAGCCGTGGAGCAAATCTCCAATTTACCCCCAGGTTGAACACATAGCCAGGCCCATCCAGAACCGAATCTGGTTGCTGCTGCGCTACTGAACTTTTCGCGGAAGGAACCGAAAGTGCCAAATGATTCGGATATCGCAGCCCCTATTTCGCCACCGGGTTCTCCTCCTCCATCGGGAGACATCACTTCCCAGAAAAGACAATGGTTATAATAACCGCCACCATTATTTCTAACAGCGGTATTGCTCATGTCAAGATTCTTTAGAATATCTTCTATAGACAAGTTTGCGAGTGATGTTCCTTCAATCGCTCCATTGAGTTTTGTAGTGTATCCATTATGATGCTTTGTATGGTGAATCTCCATAGTTCTAGCATCGATATGGGGTTCCAATGCGTCGTATGCATATGGAAGATCAGGTAATTCAAAAGCCATTATTTCGAAGTTTTAGTTATTGATTATTAAGATTCTCAAAAGTAGCGTTTTTAACATAAATATTGTCCTTATAAATTGTTAAGAACCATTAACTAATGCTTATTTTGCTAAAAAAATATTCGTGGCGGGAAGCCGTTTTAAAATATATAATGCCTCGGCCGGTTCCGGCAAAACATTCACCCTCGTAAAGGAGTATTTAAAAATCGTTCTTGCATCGGAGTACGCCCCGGGTTTCCGCCAGATACTGGCTGTTACATTTACCAATAAGGCCGTCAACGAAATGAAGGAGAGGATATTGAGAAGCCTCTTTGAAATGAGCAGGATGAACGATGGTACTAGCGCCGGGGAAATGGCCCTTATCCTTCAGAAAGAACTCGGCCTGGAATGGGACATACTTCAAAGAAGATCCGATCAAATCCTAAAAAAACTTCTGCATAATTATGCCTATTTTGATGTCTCCACTATCGATAAATTTACCCATAGAGTCATCCGTAGTTTTGCAAAAGACCTTAATCTTTCTCAGTCCTTTGAGGTAGTTCTTGACACAGATGCCCTGCTGGAGGAGGCCATAGACAATCTGCTTTCCGGATCAGGAGAAGATCCTGAATTGACCGCCGTACTCGTCGATTTTGCTCTCGCTAAAACCGATGAGGACAAACACTGGAATATCGCGGCCGATCTGCAGAAAATGGGCAAGATACTCTTTAGCGAAAACGACCTTATCCATCTGAAAACGCTGGAAAATAAGGGGATTCAGGATTTTACTTCTTTTCAGAAATATATCAAAAAAGAGAGCCTGGCGTATGAAACAAGAGCAAAAGATCAGGCAGATGAAGTTTCCAGGCTGATCACTGAATCAGGAAAAAAAGAAGAAGATTTCCCGCGCAAAACCCTGCCTGCTCATTTTAAAAAGATCGCTGGGGGGATTTTTGATATCACTGCACTCTATGGCAATACATTGGAAAGTCAATTGAGAGATGGTAAAATCGTTAAGGCGAATATCTCCCCTTTACCCGATCAGACCACCAAAGCTATTTTGGATCGCTATTTAGAGATCAAGCGATTACTTCTCAACAGGGCATTTTTGATCAACATACTTCAAAATCTCGTTCCACTTACCCTTCTGCAATCAATTCAGTCAGAATTAAAAGCGATCGAAAGTCAAAAAGAACTCCTGCCCATAACCTCATTCAATACACTGATTTCCGATATCATCGCCGATCAGCCTGCGCCTTTCATATATGAACGGCTCGGTGAAAAATACAGGCATTACTTTATCGATGAATTCCAGGACACTTCACAGATGCAATGGCGCAATCTTGTGCCACTTGTGGGCAACGCATTGGAGAGTCTTGATACGAACGGGAATCCAGGTTCCCTGCTTATAGTCGGTGATGCCAAACAAGCCATTTATCGATGGAGAGGAGGGAAGCCCGAACAATTTCTAGATCTGATAAAGGGCTCAGAGAATCCCTTTTCAATAGAGCCTTCAGTTCACTCATTGGAAAGGAATTTCAGGAGTACAGAACAGATTATCAACTTCAACAACGAATTTTTTAAAATCACCAGTTCCTTTGTGGGAAGTTCCGCCTATCAACATCTGTTTTCAAAGGAATCCCATCAGGAGATCAATTCGCGTAAGGGAGGACTGGTAGAGATAGAATTTATAGACTGTGATAAGGAAACACGAGATTTAACTTATCTGAATCGTATCCTTGAAGCCATAAAAAAGGTGGTCGAAAATGGGTATTCTTACCAGGACATTTGTATCCTGATCCGGAAAAAGAAACACGGTATAGTTGTTTCGCAAGGCCTGATCAACGCAGGGATACCCATTGTGTCGTCGGAGACTTTGCTTCTAAAAAACAGTCCTGAAGTGATATTTCTGATCGGGCTTTTACAATGCATCGACCAACCGGATGATCAGGAATCAAAATATCTTGTCGCGGACTATCTGGTTTCGAAAGGGCCGAATTATCACAGGAATATTCTAAAGGCGTTGGCAAATCTCGATAAGTGGCTCTTGGAAAACTGGGAATTCGACTTAAAGCGTATGAATTACTTATCGGTCTACGACGGGCTGGAAGAAGCCATAACCCGATTCGGCTTGGCAAAGCATTCAGATGCCTTTATAACCTACCTGTTAGATGAGGTCTTGTTCGCGGAATACATGCAGGGTACTGGGATTAAGGCCTTTTTAGATCACTGGGAAAAGAAAAAGGATAAACTGAGTATCACAGCACCCGAAAATATCAATGCTATCAAGATCATGACCATACACAAGGCTAAAGGCCTTGAGTTCCCCATTGTGATCTATCCGTATGCCAATACGAATATTTATGAGGAACGGGATCCGAAGTTGTGGTTCCCGGTCGATCCTGATCAATACAATGGTTTTCAGCAGGTCTTGTTGAGTAAAAAGAAAGAGTTGCAAGAATATGGAACAAGGTCAGCGGAATTATATACCGAAGATCAACAAAAGCTGGAATTCGACGCTTTTAATGTGCTCTATGTTGCGCTGACCCGGGCCGCTGATGCTCTCTTTATCCTCTCCGAGAGGGAGATGAATAGCAAGGGGGAACATAAAAAAAATCTTTATTCAACCATTTTCAAGTATTTCCTGATGGAAACCGGTCGTTGGTCCGACACTAAAATGCGATATAGCTTCGGGCGACTTGAACCTAAGAAACCAGATCAGGAAATGATGTTAGAGGAGATCATTCCCTATTTGAATTCAACCAAGGAAGCCAGTGCTCCAAAAATGGTGATAAAGAGTTCAAATTGGGATGAAACGGACGCAGACCCCCGAAAGAGAGGTACGCTGATACATTATATCATGAGCTTAATAGAGTATGAGAACGATCTAGTTGCTGCCTTGGCCTATCTTCGGGAGAGTGAAACGATTACAGGCGATGAAATCGACGAGTTTAATGATCTTGTATTCAGACTGGTACGTCATCCGGAATTAAGGCACACATTTAAAGAAGGTTTGACCGTAAAGAACGAACAGGAAATCATTACAGAAAATGGATTATTTTTGCGGCCCGACCGATTGGTTTTTGATGGCCCGCAGGTTACGATCATCGACTATAAGACCGGTGCCCGGTCTAGAGAACACAGGGAGCAGTTGCTGACCTATGGAAATGCGCTTAAAGCCATGGAATATGAGGTGGCTCAGAGCATAATTGTTTATATTAACGATGCGATAAATATAGAATACATTCAATAATTATGTACGGAAAAATTAAGGACCATCTAGAAGGTGAATTGAATGCCATCAAGGAAGCCGGACTCTTCAAGGAAGAAAGGATCATCACTTCGCCCCAAGACGCCGAGATAAAGATATCGACGGGGGAGGAAGTGATAAACTTCTGTGCCAATAATTATCTGGGGCTTTCTTCGCATCCCGAAGTGATCGAAGCCGCTAAATCTACTCTTGACCATAGGGGCTTTGGTATGTCCTCGGTCCGATTCATTTGTGGTACCCAAGATATCCATAAGGAACTTGAACAAAAGATAGCAGGATTCTATGGAACGGAAGATACCATTTTATATGCTGCTGCTTTTGATGCCAACGGAGGTGTTTTCGAACCTTTATTTACAGCTGAAGACGCCATCATATCCGATGCTTTAAACCATGCGTCTATCATAGATGGGGTAAGACTATGCAAAGCCAAGCGATACCGTTATGCCAATGCCGATATGGAAGACCTGGAGCGCCAATTAAAGCAGGCGGATATGGATGGTTCAAGATTTAAGATCATTGTAACCGATGGGGTATTTTCAATGGACGGCTTGATGGCACCTCTTGACAAGATATGTGATCTGGCAGACCGCTATGATGCTTTGGTGATGGTAGATGAATGCCATGCGACAGGATTTATCGGTACTTCCGGAATTGGAACCCCGGAAGAAAAAGGCGTCCTGGGGCGGATCGACATTATAACCGGTACACTTGGCAAAGCTCTGGGTGGTGCGATGGGCGGATATACCACCGGCAAAAAAGAAATTATAGAAATGCTCAGGCAGCGATCAAGACCGTATTTGTTTTCTAACTCCCTTGCCCCGGCCATCGTAGGGGCCTCTATTAAGGTATTCGAGCTCTTGGCCCACGACTATAGTCTCAGAGATAGATTAATGGAAAATACCCGGTACTTTAAAAAAGGAATGAAAGAAGCCGGCTTCGATATTATAGATGGAGAATCGGCTATCGTACCGGTAATGCTTTACGATGCCAAACTTTCGCAGAATATGGCAGACGCTTTGCTCAGAAAAGGAATTTATGTGATCGGTTTCTTTTATCCGGTAGTCCCCAAAGGTAAAGCACGGATTAGGGTTCAATTATCCGCTGCGCATACAAAAGAACATCTCGACCGTGCTATCGAAGCATTTATTGAGGTCGGCAAGGACTTAAATATTATTTGAAGCCCTTTTTTAAAGTCTTAAAATGCCTTAAAAAAATAGGAAATTGATTTTGTTAATAATATTTAACAACTTACATTTGCGACTGATAAACACTTAAACTTAAAATTTTGAACATGAAACAGCTTAGTAGATTATTAGTTGTTGGCCTACTTGTTTTAGGGTTTAACAACGTACAAGCGCAGGACGAAGACAATCCCTGGTTGATTGGGTTCGGTATAAACGCGATTGACGTCTATCCTACAAACGACGCCAGCGCTTCTTATCCAACCGGAACCTTATTTTCAGAGTTCTTCAATGTTAACGATCACTGGAATGTCGTTCCCTCGATTTCATATGTGCATGCTTCGCGATATATTGGAGATAACTTCACATTTGGCGTGAGAGGTTCTTTAAACCGTATAACAAAGTTAGGAGACGTACGTGTGGACAATATTTCTCACTATGCTGTTGACGGTGTCATAAAATATAATATCCTGAAGAGCACCAAAATTGAGCCTTACATAGAAGCAGGTGGTGGTTATACTTGGGTAGATGAGATTGGAGCAGGTACCGTAAACGCAGCTGTTGGAGCTACCTGGTGGTTTTCCGAAAATGTAGGTTTCAATACCCAGTTTGGATATAAGCATGCCTTTGAAGATTACGGCGTACGCCACTTCCAGCATCTTTTTGGTCTGAATATCCGCTTCGGTGGTACAGACACAGACGGTGACGGTATCTACGACAAAGACGATGCATGTCCTGAAGTTCCAGGTCTCGAAGTCTTCAACGGTTGTCCTGATTCAGACGGTGATGGTATTGAAGACAGAGAAGACAGATGTCCTAACGAAGCCGGACCAAAAGAATTCAATGGATGTCCTGATTCAGACGGTGATGGAATTCCAGATATTGACGATAAATGTCCAGATGTTCCTGGCTTAGCTGAATTCAACGGATGTCCTGATACGGATGGTGACGGTGTGGCAGATCCTGACGATGAGTGTCCAGACGTAGCAGGTCCTGCTGAAAATAACGGATGCCCATGGCCAGATAGAGACGGTGACGGTGTGCCAGACAAAGACGATCTTTGTCCAGATGTAGCAGGAACACAAGCTAACCAAGGTTGTCCTGAGATCACTGAAGGTGTTAGAAAGTCTCTGAACGAATATGCTAAGACCATCTTGTTCGATACTGGTAAATCAAGTATCAAAGAACAATCTGCTGATGTACTTAACAACATCATAGAGATTCTGAATGAGTATGCCTATGCAAGATTTAATATTGAAGGTCATACCGACAGTGTAGGTAGTGCAAAATTGAACCAGTCGCTTTCTGAGGAAAGAGCAGGAGCTGTTCGAAACTACCTCATCGAAAACGGTGTTGCATCAGACAGACTTGAATCCAGAGGATTTGGAGAAGACAGACCAATTGCCTCTAACAATACCAGAGAAGGTAGAAGAACTAATAGAAGGGTGGAAATCAACTTAATTCAAGAATAACTTCCAACTTTCAGATAACTGATAAGAAAGCTCCGCAAATGCGGAGCTTTTTTTATTTTTAAAAATGCAGCAATCGTTTATTGACCAGGTATTATCAGAAGTTTGGGATGGTGAACAGAATCTCGAAAACACCATATTTGTGCTCCCCAGCAGACGAGCAGGGACCTATCTCAGAAATAGCATATCACGTAAGGCAAGAGGTAATATTTTTGCTCCCAGGATCTATAGTATTGAACAGTTTATTGAACAAATGTCCGGCTTGTCTTATGCAACACTTCCGGAACAGCTTTTCTCTTTGTATAAGGCACATCTGAAAATATCCAAAGCCGATAAAGAGTCGTTCTACGAATTCAATAAATGGGCAAGGGTATTGTTGGCCGATTTTGATGAAATTGATCGCTATCTCATCCCTCATAGTAAGATCTTTTCCTATCTCGCAGCAATCACCGAGGTTAATCATTGGTATGTACGAAAAGACAAGACGCCACTCATAACGGATTATATCAAATTTTGGGAGCGGCTAGAACCCTTGTACCAAACATATGCAGGCTTGCTGTTAGAAAAAAATCGCGGCCATCAGGGCTTGGTTTACCGCAAAGCCTATGAACGCCTTGATCATTATCTTGATTCTTCCAGCCTAATAAGACATGTATTTCTTGGCTTTAATGCACTGAACGAAGCAGAATCAAGAATAATACAAAAAATTCTACAGCAGACCAGCGCCAGTATCTTCTGGGATCTCGACCATTACTTTCTCGACGAACCCTATCACGATGCCGGTTTCTTTATCCGAAATCACCAAAAGAACTGGAAATACTTTCAGAACAATAATATCAGGGGATTAAGCAACTCTTTTCTTTCTCCAAAAAATATCGAGATCATCGGTGTGCCCAAAAATGTTTCCCAAGTGAAATATATCGGACAAATACTGGGCGGAATATTGAAGAAATCCGTGGAACCCCTTGATAAAACCGCATTGGTGCTTGCCGATGAATCCTTATTAAACCCATTGTTAAACTCCCTTCCTACTCAGCTGGACCGTGCCAATATAACCATGGGATATCCCTTAAAAAATTCAGCTATGGCTGCCGTATTTGATCGTTTTTTTGATCTATTCCTGCAGCCTAACAAGCGAGGATGGTACTATAAAAATATTATCGGCTTTCTATCTTTACCGTATATAAGAATGTTGTTTAGAGATTCGGAGAGAGAGGGATTTTCCAGGATGCGAGCAGAGGTAAGAAAAATGAATGTGATCTATATATCAGATCAGTTCCTGGAGGCATATTTACCGGAAATGTATCAAATTCTTTTTAAGTCCGCGAACCTGCAAGTAGGTGAGTTCTTAAAAGGATGTTTTTATATCATTGAAGGCTTGAAAAGAGAACTCGAAAAACAAAATCCCCGTGGGTTGGAAGTAGAACAACTGTTCGGATTTTATTCCATTTTCAAACAATTGGATGAAATGCACCAGGAGTTTCCCTATATCGATGATATTCGTGCATTACAAGGACTGTATTATGAGTTGATCGCCCAGCAGACCATCGATTTTGAAGGAGAACCGCTCGAAGGATTACAAATTATGGGAATGCTGGAAAGCCGTGTTCTCGATTTTGAAACGGTTATCATCAGTTCGGTAAATGAGGGAATTCTACCCGCCGGGAAGCAAGGAAATTCTATTATTCCTTATGATGTAAAAAAAGAATTTGGTCTGCCAACATACAAAGAAAAAGATGCTGTCTATACCTATCACTTTTATCGCTTGTTACAAAGGGCAAAGAAAATTTATATTCTTTATAACACCGAACCCGATGTGTTGCTCGGAGGGGAAAAGAGCCGTTTAATTCATCAATTGCTTACCGATGGGAACACTGCGCCGTTTGTAAAAGATCGGCTAGCTACTATGGAACTGCCTGTATCCTTACCCTCTTCCAATGAGTTTCCTAAAGATGAAGAACTGATGCGTGCTATTGAGGAACTGGCAGGGCGAGGATTTTCACCAACATCCTTGACCCGATATATCAGGAACCCACACGAGTTTTACAAAAGAGCTTTGCTCAAGATAAAAGAGCCTACCGCAGTAGACGAAACTATTGCCCCGAACACATTCGGTACAATAATACACAACTCTTTGGAAACGCTTATGAAGCCTTATGTCGGACATATTCTTGATCCGATGAGGCTTCGATCAACACTGCCGGATATCAGAAGTGTGGTGCTTTCTCATTTCACAGAATTCTATTCCGAGTCTTCCATCAACCACGGTAAAAATTTAATAGTTTTTCAGGTACTGGTCAGAACCATTGAAAATTTTATTAGATACGAAATGGACTTTTGTGCCAGGAAGAAAATCAAACTTCTTGAAGTGGAAAAAAGATTGAAAATACCTCTGGAAATCCCTGGTATTCCATTCACTGTTTTTTTAAAAGGCACCCTGGACCGGATCGATGAAGTAGACGGGCAGTTGAGAATTATAGACTACAAGACCGGCAGGGTTAAATTAACGGACATGAGTCTTGGGACATGGGAAGATCTATTAGATGATACCCGCTATATGAAGGTTTTCCAGGTCCTGTCCTATGCCTATATGTATACAAAAGCACAAAAAAATACCGTATTAGATGGAGGGGTGATTTCATTAAAGAACCTCAGTCAGGGTTATCTGGATTTCGCTCTACTCGAAAAAAAGGGCTCCCGTAAAAGATATCCCGGAATCGGTAAGGATCGGCTTCAGTCCTTTGAAAAACAACTTTTCCGTTTAATACGGGAAATCTGCGATCCCTCTAAGCCTTTTATCGAAAAAGTAGAGCAGACTATTTGAGATCGGGCCTGGTGGGCCGGACTTCTATCTTGCTGGGCAACGATCGTGCTGGCATTTCCAATAAATCCAATACCATTTGCCCAATGTCTTCCGGTTGAATTTTCCAATCGTCCTTTTCCGAAGGCGTGTTTTGGTTAAAATAGGTGGCGACAGAGCCTGGCATAATAGTGGTAACCTTGATATCATATTTTCGTAAATCGAGCATGGCCGCCTGTGTAAATCCAACTAATCCGAACTTGGTGGCGTTATAACCGGCCCCATTGGCAAAAAAATTGGTGCCGGCAAGACTTGCAATAGTCATAAAATATCCTTTCGCTTCTTTAAGTGCTTCCACGGAAGCCTTTAAAGTATAGAAAACTCCATTGAGGTTGGTGTCGATCATTCTATCCCAATCCTCCAGAGACAACTCATCTACCGCAGCAAAATAGCCAACCCCTGCGTTGGCGATGACTATATCGATCTGACCCCATTTATCGAGTACTTTTTCAATGGCTTTCCTCTCATCCATGGGTTTTGTAACATCCGATTGCAGGGCCAGAAGGTTTTCACTTTCCAACACAGCCTCGGCTTCATCTAAAGATTTCCTGGATCTACCGCTGATAGCGACTCTCATCCCCGCTCCCAACAAAACCCTGGTGATCCCTAATCCGATTCCCTTTGAACCGCCGGTGATATAGGCAACTTTGTTTTTAACATCAGACATATTCCTTCTTTTTTATAAAATTAAAACTATCATCGCTTATGGCAGTTACAGACCTGGATATTTTAATTTTTCTCCGGGTATAAATAAGCCCTCCTTAGATTTCATATTTGAAAGCGAAGGAGGGCATAGGTGGAGAATACCGGAGTCGAACCGGTGACCTCTTGCATGCCATGCAAGCGCTCTAGCCAGCTGAGCTAATCCCCCATTATTGCAAGGACCGCAAAGAAAAAACTTTTTAGAATAGGAACAAAATCCCCATCAAAATATTTTAGACTGCCTCCCGTAATTTTGCACTGAGAATCAGAACTGGCACTTTAGAAGAAAACTCTGTTTTCGGGATGGTGTTCTTTTCCCAAAGGGCTTTGAAAAATCCTCTTTTCCTTCTAAAAACACATAGCAAGTCGGGATGGTGAGATTGAAACTGTTCGAGTACTCCAAGATATGTATTGGCATGCTCGGTAGTCACTATCCCTGAACTCAAGGCTTTCAATGCTGGATTTATCTTTAGATCTTCTTCTGTATGACCGGGTGTTTTTACCAGAAGCAAATTAACATTCGCAGCAAATCTATCCTTGATAGATATTAGTGGATTGAGAATTTCATCCTTATCGAGTTTCCCCGATTTAAAGGCAGTCAGAATATTTTTAAAAGGCGCGAAACGGGTTCCCCTGGGAAGCACAAGAGTGGGAATTTCGGTTTGCTTTATAATCTTCCCGGTGGTCTTCCCGAGGTATAATTCTTCTTGGGCGTCATTACAGCGTGCAGCAATTATAATCAGATCTATTCCAAGGGCCTGGTTGATTTCTTTTAATCCATCGATCAATTCTCCCTTATAGGTCGTAATATTTGTTTCCACCCCTTTCAATTCGACCTTACCGATAACTTCTTTAAGGCGTTCTTTGCTGATCTGTTGCACCTTCTCCGATATATTGGTAAGGCTTTCGGCAACAGTAGGCGTGCTAAATACCTCCATAGCGTAAACCTTAGCTGAGAATTCAGCAGCAAAATTGACAGCATATTGCAAAGTTTCATGTGAGTCGGGAGAACTTCCAATAGGTACTAAAATATTCTTCATAAGGTTTACAAGTTAATTAGTCTAAATTTACAGATTAAATCGATGATTACCCATGATCAGACGTGCAAAGATAGAGGAAATCACTGAAATATTGGAGCTTACCGATGCCTGTGCACAACATATGATCGAAGGTGGAATCTTTCAATGGAATGAACATTACCCCTCGGAGCAGGCTTTTATAAAAGACATAGCCAGAGATGAATTATATGTGATTGAAGTTGAAGGAAGCATTATCGGGGTTATCGCAATAACAACCTCAATCGATAAGGAATATGTTCCTGTGCAATGGTTAACCCAGAATGGCAATAATCTCTATGTTCACCGCCTGGCTGTACATCCGGGATTCCAGGGCCGGGGCTATGCGCAAAAATTGATGTCATTCGCTGAGAAAATGGCCAAAGAAAAGCAATATGATTCCATAAGACTCGACACGTTTAGCAAGAATCAAAGAAATCAGAGGTTCTATGAACAGAGGAGTTATAAGAAGCTCGGGGACATTTACTTTCCCCAACAAAGTGAATATCCTTTCCATTGTTATGAATTAATCCTTTAATCCCCCTACTCCTTTGTGAAGACCGAGGTAAACCTTAAAACTATCAACAAGCTGGCCTTACCAGCTACAATAGCCGGAATAGCCGAACCTGTCTTATCGATCACCGATACAGCTGTTGTTGGAAACATCCCGGTTGATGGATTGGAATCTCTGGCAGCTGTTGGTATTGTAGGCTCCTTTTTATCGATGCTTATATGGATTTTGGGACAGACCCGTAGTGCGATATCGACCATCATATCTCAGTATTTGGGTGCAGGACGACTAAAAGCGGTGACGACATTGCCTGCACAGGCTATCTATTTCAATATTCTATTGAGTCTTATAGTATTGTTCGGGACCATCTTTGTAATGGATGATATTTTTATGCTTTTGAATGCCTCTGGTAAAATCCTCGAATACTGTGTTGACTATTACGCCATAAGGGTTTGGGGCTTCCCTCTTACCCTTTTTACATTTGCGGTTATGGGTATTTTTAGAGGACTGCAAAATACATTTTGGCCCATGGTCATTGCAACAACCGGAGCGCTCCTCAATATCCTGCTCGATTTTGCCCTGGTCTATGGAATTGACGATTTTATTCCTGCCATGTATCTTGAAGGCGCGGCCTGGGCCAGTCTTATTTCTCAGGCGGTCATGGCCATTATGGCCTTTGTTCTTCTTATTCGCAAGACGAATATTCCTCTTAAGCTCCGATTTCCAATACATCCTGAAATGGGTAGATTAATTCGGATGAGTCTCGACCTTTTTGTACGTACTGTAGCCCTCAATGTAGCACTGATCCTGGCGGTACGGGAATCCACTGCGCTGGGTGATCATTACATCGGCGCTCATACCATTGCGATCAATCTCTGGCTATTTGCAGCTTTCTTTATAGACGGATATAGCGCTGCAGGGAATAGTATGGCAGGAAAGCTTATCGGTGCCAAGGACTATAATGGCCTTTGGTCACTGGCAAAGCAGATCGTGCGTTATGGCCTTCTGGTAAGTCTCTTGCTAATGATAGCGGGCCTGCTGCTTTATCGCCCTTTGGGAACCCTCTTCTCTAACGAAGCCCTCGTCTTGCAAACATTCTACAGCATTTTCTTTATCGTTATTCTGGCACAGCCCATGAATACAATAGCCTTTGTATTTGATGGCATATTCAAAGGTCTTGGTGAAATGAAATACCTTCGAAACGTTTTACTGGTGGCGACATTTTTGGGGTTTGTTCCAGTACTTTATTTAACCCTGTATTTCGAGCTTGGCCTCCATGGCATCTGGATTGCCCTGACAGTATGGATGGCGATACGCAGTGCCGCCCCGGTATGGAAGTTCAGACGAAAATTTCGCCCCCTTTTGCAAAAGGTTTAAATTTGATCAAACTCTTCAATATGGGAACCTCTAGAACAAATGGAAGCCTCTATACCCGAAAGGAGCAAGGTATCGCCTTTGTAGAATTCGGCCACCCGGCTAGTAATTCATTTGTGTCAGAACTGCTGGAAAGACTCTTTGAAGAAATCGATAAGCTATCTGACGATGACAGCATTTGTGCCATCGTGCTGAAATCGGAAGGGGAAAGGACATTTTGTGCCGGAGCATCATTTGATGAATTGATCGCGATATCGGACCTGGAAGAAGGCAAGGCTTTTTTCAGTGGTTTTGCCAATGTCATCAACTCAATGCGAAAATGCAAAAAGCCGATCATCGGCAGGGTACAGGGCAAAGCCGTCGGCGGTGGGGTAGGTTTGATCGCTGCATGTGATTATGTTTTCGCTACTGAAGCCGCGTCGATAAGATTATCCGAAATCAGCATCGGGATCGCACCATTGGTTATAGCTCCGGCGGTAGAACGTAAAATAGGAAAAGCCAGCCTTGCAGAACTCGCCTTTGCCCCTTCGGAATGGAAAAATGCCTATTGGTCGAAAGAAAGAGGATTGTTTTCAAAAGTTTACGGTTCAATAAAAGAAATGGACAAGGAATTAGATCTATACCTGGCCAGCTTCCATAAGCTAAGCCCTCAGGCTTTACAGGCGATGAAAAAAGTGTTATGGGAAGGTACGGAACACTGGAATGAACTACTTCTCGCACGTGCAGAAATGTCCGGAAGGTTATCTCTTCTGCCAGAAACCAAAGAGATTCTTGCCAGAATAAAAAGTTGAATTAGCGAAATGGGCGGATCGTTAAATAAAACTCCATTCTTAAAACAGCCTTATCCATATTATTACAGGGGAAATCTCGAACCAGATCAGCTTCCTGCTCCTATTATTCCATGGACGTGCCCTGGAATTTGTTTTCAAAATTTACGCTATTGACCATAGGAACATTTCTTGGGAGCTGGGCGATCTATGAATTTGGTATTCGCAGATGGAAAATTATTCGGCCTTAAACTACATTTGCCCTTAAATAGAAAATCCTTGCCGGTTTCTTAAAAAGAAGCTGAAAAGGCGATAGTGGCATTTTAGAGAATTCCTACCTTTGCCTAATAAATTCAGCTTCATGAATACCATCAGGATCACCAAGGAATTTTCATTCGAAACCGGTCATGCCCTTTATGGATACGATGGCAAATGCAGGAATGTGCATGGTCACAGCTATAAACTGTCCGTCACTGTGGTAGGGAAACCAGTAGAGCAACCAGATGCGGTAAAGCTGGGTATGGTGATCGATTTCGGTGACCTGAAAAAAATAGTAAAGGAAGAGGTTGTAGATCCTTTTGACCATGCTACGGTTTTCAATAAAAATACGCCTCATCTCGAACTCGCGAGGGAATTGGAGACGCGGGGTCATAAGGTCATACTGGCAGATTATCAGCCTACAAGTGAGAATATGGTCACCGATTTTGCACAAAAGATATCAGCAAAGCTCCCCGACTATATAAAACTTCATTCTTTGAAACTAAGGGAGACGGAGACCGCCTATGCAGAGTGGTTCTCTTCCGATAACTAGTCGGGCTTTCCTTATATTTACATCGGCATGCGAGAGATCACCATAGCAGAAGGCAGGAAAATTTATTTTGCCAGCGACAATCACTTAGGGGCACCTACACGGAAAGAAAGCCTGCCTCGTGAAAAGAAATTTGTAGCCTGGCTCGATAAGGTTAAAGATGATGCCGAAGCTATATTTCTTTTGGGCGACCTGTTCGATTTTTGGTTCGAATACCGCACCGTGGTTCCCAAAGGTTTTACCAGAACCCTTGGCAAACTGGCTGAGATTAGAGATGCCGGGATACCTGTATATTATTTTGTGGGCAATCATGATCTTTGGATGAACGGCTATTTTGAGGAAGAACTGCAAATACCCGTATTTCATCGCCCTCAGCAATTCAATATCAATTCTAACTTGTTTTTTATCGGGCACGGAGACGGACTTGGGCCGGGGGATAAGGGCTACAAACGTATGAAAAAACTCTTCACCAATCGATTTGCCCAATGGTGCTTCCGCTGGCTGCACCCGGATTGGGGTGTGCGCATCGCCAAATATTTTTCAGTAAAAAACCGTCTGATTTCCGGAGAGGAGGATATCAAATTTCTGGGGGAAGACAAAGAATGGCTGGTGCAATATGCAAAGCGAAAACTGGAGCAGCAGCATTTTGATTATTTCGTATTCGGGCATCGACACCTGCCACTCGAGATCGATTTGGGCAAAAACACTAAATATGTGAATCTCGGGGATTGGATCTCCTACTACACCTATGCGGTTTTTGACGGACAGTCCTTGAAGATAGAAAAATTTGCGCCCTAGCGAAGGTCTTTGATTTTCATCTGTATGCTTGTATTCCCATTCCAATGATTTTCCTCTATGGTGAATAGGGCTTCGAAACTTTTCTTCCCAACAACCTTTTCGAGCTTCTCTCCCAGGTTAAAGCCGATAGCCCCAAAAGCTTTTCTGCCGTCTTGGGTAATTTGTAATTTTAAGTGTTTTCCATCGGCACCAACTCTCCGGGCAAAACCGGTGTCAAATAATCTGGAAGCCATAAAAACAGGCGCGCGATTTCCCGGACCAAAGGGAGCAAATTGTTTTAAGATCCTGATTAATTTCGGACTGATCTCGGAAAGATTGATTTTTGAATCAACCTCGATCTCAGGCGTCAGGGCCTCTGGCTTAATGGTTTTCTGAACTACTTCCTCGAATTTTTGCTTAAACTGCTCGTACTGTGCCTCCAGCATGGTAAGCCCTGCTGCATATTTATGGCCGCCAAACTGGACTAGGTTATCTGCGCAGTTTTCCAGGGCGGTATAGACATCAAATCCTTTAACAGACCTGGCCGATGCCGTTAATTTGTCCCCGTTCTTTGTAAAGACCAAAGTAGGGCGGTAATAGGTTTCAATCAGCCGGGAAGCGACAATGCCGATAACTCCCTTATGCCAGTTTTCCTGATATACCACAGAGGTATGCCTGTTTTCTTCCTGGTTCTCCACAATCTGGTTAAGCGCTTCTTCAGTAATTTGCTGATCCAAACCTTTCCTTTCGGTGTTGAATTCTTCAATGGCAGAGGCATACTCTTTTGCCTTGTGGAAATCGGGCTCTGTAAGCAACTCAACAGCATGCAAGCCATGCTTCATCCTGCCGGCCGCATTGATTCGCGGGGCAATGATAAATACCACATCTGTAATGCTCAATTCCTTTCTATCGGTGGCCTGGATAATCGCTTGGATCCCGGGTCTTGGTTCTGTATTGATCACCTGTAATCCAAAAAAGGCCAATACTCTATTTTCCCCAGTTATAGGTACAATATCCGCTCCAATCGCCACAGCAACCAGATCGAGGTAAGGAAGCAGGTCTTCTGTGCGTTCGCCCAAGTTAGTCCCTAAAGCCTGAATAAGCTTAAACCCTATGCCACAACCACACAATTCCTTAAACGGGTATAGATCACCTTCGATTTTCGGATCGAGGATAGCAACCGCATCAGGGAGTTCCGGTCCCGGTAGATGATGGTCACAGATTACAAAGTCGATTTCCTTCTCTTTGGCATAAGCCACTTGCTCAATGGCCTTTATCCCGCAATCCAGCGCGATGATCAGGCTGATATCGTTATCCTTTGCAAAATCGATCCCCTGAAATGAAATTCCATATCCTTCCTCATATCGGTCTGGAATATATGTGGCTACATTAGGATATTTCTCCAGCAGATAGGAGGATAGCAATGAAACCGCCGTGGTACCATCAACATCATAGTCACCGTAAACCAGTATATTTTCCTTCTCCTCAATGGCCTTAAAGATCCTTTCAACAGCTTCAGACATACCGTTCATTAAAAAGGGATCATGGAGGTCGCTGAGCCGGGGTCTGAAAAAAGTCTTCGCCTCCTCAAAAGAACTGATATCTCTTTGTAGTAAAATACGGGCGATCAAAGGTCTAACCTTCAGCGTGTTCGCCAGGTAATCGACATTTTCCTGTTCGGGTTGAGCTTTAAGCGTCCATCGCATGAGTTAAAGTATAATGCGGTCCAAAATAAGGAATGAGACTGCAAATAACACGCAGTGAGTCCTGTCTCCCTAACCCGATCTCAGGCCTAGTCATGGTGAAAAATAGTAGTGATCTTCAATTCGGCGAATCTTCTGAACATTTCGGTAACGCCGCAGTATTTTTCGATGGAAAGGTCAACAGCTCGCTGTAATCTGGATTCATTCAGGGCTTTGCCATGGAAGTGGTATTCAAGAAGAACCTTATTGTAATACTGCGGATATTCTTCCGTAAGATGGCCTATTATTTCGATGCTAAAATCCTCCACATCCAGCTTCATTTTCCGGATCATTGAGGCTACATCGAGCCCTGAACAACCCGCGAGGGAGGACAACATAAGGGCCTTGGGGCGGTATCCATTTCCGTCCCCTCCGCTCTCTGGTCCGGCGTCGATCCTAAGGGAGATTCCGGAAGGATTATCGCTTTCAAAGGCCATTTCTCCCATCCATTTGGTGCTTATATGATTTGTATTCGCCATTATTTTTTGTTTCTTGTAAAATTCAAAAATACGATTAAAAACAGCACTCATGCCACTAGTTTCACCCCTTGACCCCAATCGTGATTCCGAAACAAAAAAACTCGCAGAATTCTTTAATGAAACTCTTGGATTTTGTCCGAATTCCGTACTCACCATGCAGCATCGCCCGGCTATATCAAAAGCTTTTATCAACCTCAACAAGGCGGTGATGGCCAATGAAGGTAGAGTTACTTCTGCCTTGAAGAGAATGATCGCATGGGTGAGCAGTAACAGCACGGGTTGTCGCTACTGTCAGGCACATGCTATCAGGGCTGCTGAAAGATACGGTGCGGAACAGGAACAACTGGACAATATATGGGAATACCGTACCCATCCTGCATTTTCAGAAGCCGAACGGGCTGCACTCGATTTTTCTCTGGCGGCCTCCCAAATACCTAATGCCGTAAATGCCGCCATTAAAGAACGTCTCTACAGCCATTGGGATGAAGGTGAAATTGTGGAGATGTTAGGCGTTATTTCCCTGTTTGGATACCTCAACCGCTGGAACGACTCTATGGGGACCACTATCGAAGACGGGGCAGTGGAGAGCGGTGAAAAATATCTGGGAAAGCACGGCTGGGAAATAGGAAAGCACCATTAGGCAGTTATTCAGAAGCCTTATCGGCCCAGAAGATCTTCTAATTGTCGCTTTAATTCAGGAAGTACTTCGGTCTCAAACCAGGGATTTTTGCTCAACCAGAACCTGTTTCTCGGTGAGGGGTGAGGCAGGGGAAAGTATCGCGGCAAATATTCTTTATATGCCCGGACGGTAGCGGTTAAATTTTTTCCGGAAGCATCTCCCAGATAATATCTCTGCGCATATGTCCCGATAAGCAGCACCAATTTCAGCTCGGGCATTTCTTTCAGCAGGGGACCATGCCATAATGGTGCACATTCCGGTCTGGGTGGAAGATCCCCGCTCCTACCTTTTCCGGGATAACAGAATCCCATAGGAACTAAGGCGATCAACCGATCATCGTAGAATTGTTCAGCACTAACCCCCAGCCATTCCCTCAGCTTATTACCGCTGGCATCGTCCCAGGGGATCCCTGACTGATGTACTTTCATGCCAGGCGCCTGACCGATAATGGCAATCATGGATTTAGGGTGAGCCGTAACTACCGGCCTTGGCCCATCGGACAAATACTGCTCACAGTACCTGCAATTTTTGATTTCAGAAAGCAGGGTTTTCATGACTTCTTTCCTGAAATTACCAACACAAACTCTCCTTTTGGGGTTTGGTAAGTAAAATGTTCCATAAGTTCTTTGATACTCCCTCTCAGGGTTTCCTCGTGTATTTTGGTAAGTTCCCGTGAAACTGAGACCATTCTCTCAGGGCCCATAAACGCTTCGAGTTGTGAGAGGGTTTTCATCAGCTTATGTGGAGATTCGTAGAGTACAATGGTCCTGGTTTCTTCTGCCAACAGTTTCAATCGTGTTTGCCTCCCTTTTTTAGGAGGCAAGAATCCTTCGAATACAAATCGGTCTGAGGGAAGGCCACTACAAACCAGGGCCGGGATGAGTGCCGTAGCTCCCGGGAGGCATTCCAATTCTATCCCTTTTTCGATGCAGGCTCGACAGAGAAGGAAACCTGGGTCCGATATAGCCGGTGTTCCAGCATCGCTGATGAGCGCCAGGGTTTCACCCGAAAGCAGTCTCTTTAAAAGCGAGGCCAGGGTCTTATGCTCATTGTGCATATGATGGGACATCAAAGGAGTCGTTATCTCAAAGTGTCGTAAAAGCTTTGCGCTGTTCCTGGTGTCTTCGGCGAGAATCAGGTCTACCTCTTTTAAAACGCTGATCGCCCTTAAGGTGATATCCTGTAAATTCCCTATTGGTGTAGGAACAATAGTAAGTTTTCCCATGCTATTAGGCTATGGCCTGATTTGTTTCCCTGTAAAATATGAAATAATTACACAAACCAGCGCTACCATTGCAAAGTGGTAACCCCCGTCCTGTGCCTGGAGATGGGCCACCAAAGCCAGCAAGGTGTTAAAAAAGAAGCCCGCATAGGCCCACTCTTTTAAGAATGAGGAAAAGTTGAACCAAATGGCAATAAGTCCCAGCAATTTGGCAATAGCCAACGGGTAGACCAGATAGGTCGGGTATTGGTAGCTTTCAAAAAAAACTGCAACGGCCTCGTGATGAAAGAAGTAATTATAAATTGAAAAGAGCATGATAGCCGTCAGCACCCCTGTGCACAACCAGTACAACAATTTTTTTATGTCCATGGTCGGTTTTGCTTAGATGTGGTTTGGTACATCAACAGAGGTTTTCAGGCAAATCGTCTCCGGATAAGGTCTGTAAACCGCTTTTCATATTCCTCCTGTCCGGTCCAATTATCAAACTCTGGTTTAACCATATTTTCGATAAATGCCATAGAGCGCTCCTCTGAGTCTATGGTGTTTAACTGCTTAATGGCCTTCTCAAAATGTGCCGTGTTGCCTTTGAAAAGATGTTTCACAAACGCTAGCCTGTCGTTTAGCCCGAAGCTAAGTTCCTTTTCGGTAAGAATATCATTTAACGATTTGGTCCTGACACTCTTAGTATTCTCTTGTTCCTTGTCGGTCTCCAGCCAGTCTTTGTCGCTCTTGACAAGATCCTTTTTCGCTACAAATTCGGCAAATATTTTCTCTACTTCCTCACTCGTAGGCATCTCAGACACCATATGCTTGATCGTATCGATGCCCGGTATGATTATATCTTCTTTATGCGGATTGTTTTCCGGGACGGTTTTGTTCTCATTGATCACCGCATTGGCCATCATTTCAAATTTGGCCGCAAGCACATTTTTCGAAACATCGATTTCAATATCGGTTAATTTTTCCTCTATATACTTCAATACAGCAAGCTTCTCGTATAACTCCCTTGCTGAATTGTATAATTGGGAAATCTCAGTAGTCTCATTCGAAGTTATTATTTCCGTGCACAGTTTTACCAGCTCCTCCTTCAATTTTCGCTTCATCTCTTTTTATTTAGCCTATTAGGTAAAGGTGTATCTTTATTGATAATTTTATCAGGTCCTTTTGTCTTAAACGACCGAAAGCCTATATTTCGTTTAAAATTACAAAATGTTTCTCGAAAACACTGTTAATCATAAGGAGCAATTCGGATGGATTGAAGTCATTTGCGGATCGATGTTTTCGGGTAAAACGGAAGAATTGATAAGAAGGTTAAAAAGGGCCCAGTTTGCCAGGCAAAATGTTGAGATCTTCAAACCGATTGTCGATACCCGTTACGACCATGAGCACGTGGTTTCCCACGACGAGAATACTATTCGTTCTACTCCGGTACCTTCTGCAGCACATATACGTTTATTGGCCGATAATTGTGATGTTGTAGGAATTGATGAGGCTCAGTTCTTTGACGATGAGATTGTTACCGTTTGTAACGATCTGGCCAACAGTGGCATCAGGGTGGTGGTTGCAGGTCTGGATATGGACTTTAAAGGCAATCCTTTCGGACCTATGCCTGCATTAATGGCTACAGCGGAATATGTTACCAAAGTCCATGCTATCTGTACCAGAACCGGTAATCTCGCCAATTACAGTTTTAGGAAATCAAACAATGACAATCTCGTATTTTTGGGGGAGACGGAAGAATATGAACCCCTCAGCCGCGCGGCGTATTATAAAGCCATGCTAAAGGAAAAAGTATATAAAATGAAGGTAGAGGCGGCAGAGGTTGTGAATTCAAAAAAGGATTCCAATGCCTAAGGCCAACGAAACAGTGCTCGAAATAGATCTGCAGGCGCTCGAGCATAACTATAACTTCTTGAAATCCAAAATAAAAGCGAACACCAAATTTTTGGCGGTTGTGAAGGCCTATGCCTATGGAAGCGATGCCGTGATCATCGCCCGGAAATTAGCGGAACTTGGCGTGGATTATTTTGCTGTGGCCTATACAAAGGAAGGGGCTCTGTTACGGGAGGCAGGAATACAAACACCGATATTGGTATTACACCCCCAGCCGGTAAATTTCAAGCAGATCATTGAAAAATGCCTGGAACCCAGTATTTACACAGCAAGAGTCCTGAGAAAGTTTTTAGAGGTTACTTCAGAGCAGAAGCAAAAAAACTATCCCATCCACCTTAAATTTAATACCGGTTTAAATCGGCTAGGCTTTTTGGAAAACGATGTGGATTATATAGCCAAGGAGCTAAGTGGGAGGGATGAACTGAAAATTGTGTCGGTATTCTCGCACCTGGCGGCTTCAGAGGATCCCGCAGAACGGTCTTTTAGTGAAAAGCAGATCAGATCTTTTAAAAAGATCATCAATACTGTGAAGGCTAAACTGCCAGGAACCCCATTTAGGCATATGCTGAATACATCCGGGATTCTTAACTACCCCGAAGCCCAATTCGAAATGGTCCGCTGCGGCATCGGTCTGTATGGCTATGCCAATGATCCCCGGATCGATGCCCTGCTAATGCCGGTGGCAACACTAAAATCGGTAATCTCACAGATTCATAGGGTAGAACCAAATGAGAGCGTTGGTTATAATCGGGCGTATACTTCAGAAGGCCCCCGGATGACGGCCACATTGCCTGTCGGGCATGCGGATGGCATTGGCAGGCACTACGGAAAAGAGACCGGATGGGTCTTGGTCCATGGAAAGAAAGCCCCAATTATAGGAAATGTTTGCATGGATATGATGATGATCGACATAACCGGAATCGCTTGTAATGAAGGAGATGAAGTTGTTATTTTCGGAAAGCATCTCTCGGCCGAGAAACAGGCCCACAGGGCAGGCACGATTTCCTACGAGCTCATCACGGGCATCTCACAAAGGGTTAAAAGGCATATTCTCTAGTGTTTAACGTTTTGTTAAGATTTGCAATTTTTACTATCTTCCTTGTCGAATTTTAGATAAACACTAATTAAACACTAACATTATGCTAAAAGAATTCAAAAATTTTATTATGACCGGCAACGTAATCGATTTTGCAGTTGCCGTGATCATGGCAGGCGCCATTGGCCTTGTGATCAATGGATTTGTCAATGACATTATAATGCCAGTAGTAGGGGAATTTGCCGGTGGAATCGATTTTGCGAACTTAAAATACGTACTCACCGCGACCCAGGGGGTAGAAGGAGAAGCCGGTTTTGTAGCCGAAAATGCAGTGCGTTACGGCGCGTGGATCAACACCATTGTAAACCTTATTATTGTAGGCTTTGTGATGTTTCTTCTCGTAAAAGCTTATAACAAAACAAAGAAACCGGCTGAACCGGCAGCTCCTGCAGGACCCAGTCAGGAAGATTTGCTTGCTGAGATAAGAGACTTGTTGAAAAAGCAATAGGAAGCTTCATCCCGCTCTCACGGGAGGCACCGCTACACGAATAAACAATTAAAACCGCTGAACAGCCCTCGAGGCATTTGGCGGTTCTTTTTAAAATCGTTTTATATATAACAATTTGTTATATTAATTTTTAATTCTAGAAAATGCTTGTCCCGTAGTGGGTTAGGGGGTACCTTTGCTAAATCAATTCTGGATTATGAAAGTAGCTGTGGTTGGAGCCACCGGCATGGTTGGTGAGGTGATGTTACGTATTCTTTTGGAGCGAAACTTCCCAATAGACGAACTACTATTGGTGGCATCAGAGCGGTCAATAGGCCGAAATATACAAGTTGGCGGTAGGGAACATATGGTTATAGGTATGGAGCAGGCGGTTAAGCAGCGTCCGGATCTGGCTATATTTTCTGCCGGCGGTGATACTTCTCTCAAATGGGCTCCTGAATTTGCAGCGGTGGGCACCACTGTAATCGACAACAGTTCAGCATGGCGAATGGACCCGTCGAAAAAGTTGGTGGTACCTGAGATCAATGCCCGGGTACTGACTAAAGCAGACAAGATCATTGCCAATCCGAACTGTTCGACCATCCAGCTAGTTATGGTCCTGGCGCCACTCCACCATAAATACAAGATGAAAAGGGTGGTTATTTCTACCTATCAATCTGTTTCGGGTACTGGGGTCAAAGCGGTGAAACAGCTGGAAAATGAAATGGCCGGCATAGAAGGTGAGATGGCATATCCTTATCCGATCAACAGAAATGCACTGCCTCATTGCGATGTATTTATGGAGAACGGATACACCAAAGAAGAAATGAAGCTTGCCCGGGAACCCCAGAAGATCCTGGATGACAGAACATTTTCAATAACGGCAACTGCGGTTAGAATTCCAACTTCTGGAGGGCATTCAGAATCGGTTAATATTGAGTTTGAAAACGATTTTGACCTTAATGAGTTGCGAAAGTTATTGCACAATTCCCCTGGCGTTGTTGTTCAGGATAATCCGGATACCAACACGTACCCGATGCCGGTCTTTGCGCATGAAAAAGACGAGGTATTCGTAGGCCGTATACGACGCGATGAGACCCAACCCAATAGCCTGAATTTATGGATTGTTGCTGATAATCTTCGCAAAGGAGCTGCCACCAACGCCGTGCAGATCGCCGAATACCTATTGGCAGAACGACTGATCTAGAGCCTTTGTCATTTTTTCAATCGGTATTCACCAAAGATCGTGCTCCAATAATTTGTATATCTTTCCGTTTGATAATGCTAAAAGCGCTTTCTAAGAAGGCAATCCATGTTACAAGTCAAGAATATTTCATTTTCATACGATGAAGCTAATGTTCTGGATTCTATCGATTTTGAGATCCGCCCCGGAGAACATGTGGCCATTATGGGTGAAAGCGGATGCGGAAAGAGTACCCTGCTGAAAATCATCTATGGCCTTCTACCGCTCAAATCCGGAAAGATCTTCTGGAAGGGGAATGAAGCCAAAGGTCCTCTCTACAATCTGGTTCCCGGAGAACCATTTATGAAGTATCTGTCACAAGACTTTGATCTGATGCCCTTCACCACCGTAAAGGAGAATATGGCCCAATATCTATCGGTTTTTTATCCTGCCGAACAGAAAAAAAGGACGAAAGAATTGTTAGATATGACCGAAATGAATGCATTTGCCGATGTTAAGGTCAAACACCTCAGTGGAGGACAGCAACAACGTGTAGCCCTGTGCAGGGTCCTTGCGCAAAAACCCGAATTGCTCTTGCTGGACGAGCCATTTAGTCATATCGATAATTTTAGGAAGAACAGTTTACGCAGAAATCTATTCGACTATCTTAAGAACGAGGGGATCACCTGGTTAACCGCTACTCACGACCACCACGATGTTTTGCCGTTTGCCGACAGGGTTATCGTTTTAAAAAACAGGCAGCTTATCGCCGATGAACCTATCCTTTCACTCTATAAAAACCCAAAGGAACTGTATATTGCCTCGCTCTTTGGTGAAGCTAATCTCATTCCCATCAATGTGCTGAAATCCTATGCAGACACTACACGAAGGATCATTGTCTATGCCCACGAATTCCGGATTTCTGAAACCTCAGGTCTGCCTGCCGTAGTACAGACCTCGTACTATATGGGTAGTCATTATTTAATCAAGTCGCTGGCGGGCAACAATGTGATATATTTCCAATCGACCCGGCCCTTCGAACTGGGCAAAAGTGTTTTTTTAAATATTGCCATTGAAACGATCAATCAACGTATGACCCATTAAATCAACTCGCCTTGAATACCGAACAAATCCTCAATGAAGTTTTATTTAAAGCGGTACGCAGCAGCGGGGCAGGCGGGCAGCATGTCAATAAAGTTTCAACCAAGGTGATCCTGATATATGATGTCTTGGCGAGCAGGGCAATTTCTGAAGAAGAAAAGGAACGATTAATTCAAAGACTCGGATCCCGACTCACCAAAGACAAAACCTTGATCGTGCAGGCTGCAGATACGCGCAGCCAAACTAAAAACAGGGAGATTGCTCAAAACAGACTCCTTGAGCTACTGCAACGAAAACTCGAAATACCCCTTGTACGCAAAAAATCCAGGCCGCCTAAAAAGTCGAAGGAAAACAGGTTAAAATGGAAGCATCGTCAGGCAGAGAAGAAGATCCGCAGAAAAAAACCTGGTCTGGATTAAGGTCTAAGACCAAATCAAGCTGACCAAAAATACAGATATGGCTGCCGTGAATCCCAGTACCAGTGTTCCCATGCTAAAGAGGCGATAGCCTGTCTTTACATCCATCCCGCTCATCTGAGTCACGACCCAGAAGAAGCTGTCATTGGCGTGTGATACTACCGAAGATCCGGCACCCAGAGCAACCACCACCAGCGCCTTATCCAGGTCGGTTTCAAAGCCCAAAGATGGCATCATGGGAAGAATGATCGAAGCGGCTGTTATCAGCGCAACTGTAGAGGATCCCTGTGCCGTTTTTAAGGCAGCGGCCAGTAAAAAGGGAAGGAATATGCCCAAATTATAATCGGTAAGCGTTGTGCCCAGGACTTCGGCAATACCAGAATTTTGGAGAATCGCCCCAAAAATTCCGCCAGATCCCGTGATCAGTACAATTGAAGCAGCATCCTTGACGGCCTTACCCACCCAACCGGTGGCAGACAACATCTCTTTATCGAGTCTATTCGGAAGTAGCAGACAAAGAAAAACACCTATCAGTAAAGCAATTACCGGTTCCCCCAGAAATTGAATGATTTCCAGCACAGGATGCTCCCATCCCATACGTGAAGGGTTCAGAACAGATTTAAGCACGATAAGCAAAATAGGGGCCAGGATAGGTATGGAAGAACTCAGTGTACCTGGCCTGTCTTCGGAATTCCTTATCTGCTGTTCTTTTAATGTCCCACTGAGATCGGCGCTGATATAGGTCCGGGCGGCGTATTTCCGGGCATAAATAATCCCTGCCATAAGTGCCACCAAACTTATGGGTATCCCAAGGGCGATCACCAGGCCCAGGTCTGCGTCGAGAATTCCGGCTGCAGCAATCGGCCCGGGAGTGGGCGGCACAAGCGTATGAGAAGCCAGCAAGCCAAGGCCAAGAGCCACTGCCGATCCGGCCAAAGAGATCTTTGCCTTTTTCGATAGGCTTTTATTAAGCGGGTGCAAGAGTAAAAATCCACTATCTGCAAAAACAGGAATAGAAACGATATAACCGATGATCCCCATAGCCGAAGGAACCCGTTTGCTCCCAATCAATTTGAGGACCTTTTCCGCAATGCTATAGGCGCCTCCGGTATTTTCGAGAAATGCACCGATAATCACCCCAAGGAAAATGATCAATCCTATCTTGCCCAGTGTATCTCCAAAACCGTTATTGATAGAATGAATGATCTCCTGAAAGGGCATCCCCACAGCAAGACCATATAGGATAGAAACGATCAACAATGCCAGAAAGGGATGTATTTTAAGATGTGTGGTCAGGACAATGATCAACACAACTGCCAGAATCAAAAATATAATTTCCATGCATTATTATTTATTGGCGTATCATATGCAGATTGGGTCATTGCCTTCCTGGGCTGTTTCAATTTCTGCGATAACAAGAAACAACTATTCTTTCGATAATTAAACCAATCCTCAGTACCGGGTTTTAAAGCTTGCCGACCGGTCTTATTGGTCTTCAAACTCCGCCAGCGATTTTCCAACGAAACTACCAATGGCAATACCCATTCCGCCGAGTCTTATCCCACAAAAAACATGATCATTCAAGCGTTTCAAAATGGGTCGTTTTTGAGGCCCTACTCCCATTATGCCGCTCCATCTTCTTTCGATCACAACATTCCCGCCCGGAAGAATTACGTCTTTCAATAATGATTCCAGTTTGTTTTGGATAATATCAGTAAGCCCGAATTCCGATGTTGTTTCGCCTTCAAAGTCCAGGTTCCGCCCTCCTCCAATTAAAATACGATTATCGATATTCCTAAAGTAATAAAAACCTTCTTCCATATGGAACGTTCCCTTTATATGAAGATCCGGCAAGGGTTTGGTAATCAGTACCTGGGCTCGCGCAGGCCTGATATCTTCCTTCAGGATCTGAGGAGCAAATCCATTGGTGGCAATAAAGAGTTTATTGGTTTTAAAATCGAACTGGTCCGTATGCAAATCCACTTCATCGGATAATGCCTCATACTTTTTCAGGGATACCGAATTCAGGATTACGATCCCCATTCGACTTGCCTTTTCCAGCAGCGCTCGCATCATTCTACCGGTATCGATCTGACCTTCAAGGCGGTTCGTTATATAATGCTTTTTGATATTGCTAAAAGCGAATACATTCTTTTGTTCTTCGAAGACCGACTGTCCGAAAATCGGGTGAAGTAGCTTATTCACCTCGGCTCTCCTCTTTAAACAATTTTCATACTGTTCTGTATTGGATTTTGCAAAGATTTCATTTCCGCCGTGCTGTTGATAACCCAAAGCCTCATCACCGAGCATACCTCTGAGAAGGGCGATCCCCTCCCACCTCATCTTAACGAGTTCAAATACTTCTTGATCCGTATGACTTCTAAGGTCCGATACTATTTCAGAAACACTGCCATAACATGCAAAACCCGCATTCTTCGTACTGGCCCCCTGGGGTAATATCCCTTTTTCCAGTATAAGTATCCTGGCGTGTGGGTACTTCTCTCTGAGGGCAAGAGCACAATTCAACCCTACTATGCCGCTGCCCACCACTGTAAAGTCCACATTGGAGAGCCATGTCTTATATTCCCAATAACTGAGATTCATAGGGTACAAAAAACTCCGAAAAAATCGGAGTTAAAGGTTTATTCTTCAAGAGGTTTCATCTCAAAATCCTCCATGAATTTGGTTGTATAATTCCCGGCGAGATAATCCGGGTGGTCCATCAATTGTCTGTGAAAGGGTATAGTGGTATGAATCCCCTCGATCACGAATTCATCAAGAGCTCGTTTCATCTTATTTATCGCCTCCTCCCTGGTTTGCGCAGAGGTGATCAGCTTGGCGATCATGGAATCGTAATTTGGCGGAATCACATAACCGCTATAAACATGGGTATCTAACCTGATCCCATGACCTCCCGGGGTATGGAGAGTAGTGATCCTGCCGGGTGAGGGTCTGAATTCATGGTAAGGATCTTCTGCATTGATACGGCATTCGATCGAATGTAGTTTAGGCACATAATTCTTCCCGGAAATCGGGACACCCTGAGCTACCAGGATCTGCTCCCTGATCAGGTCATAATCGACTACCTGCTCGGTGATCGGATGTTCTACCTGTATCCGCGTGTTCATTTCCATAAAGTAGAATTCCCGGTGTTTATCTACCAGAAACTCGACTGTACCAGCGCCTTCGTACTTAATATACTCTGCGGCTTTTATGGCCGCATTCCCCATGGCTTCGCGCAACTTATCCGTCATAAAAGGCGAAGGCGTTTCCTCGGTAAGTTTCTGATGTCTTCTTTGAATAGAACAATCGCGTTCTGAAAGATGACAGGCATCCCCGTATTGATCCCCTATGATCTGTATTTCGATATGACGGGGTTCCTCGAGTAGTTTTTCCATATACATTCCTCCGTTCCCGAAGGCTGCGACAGCCTCAACTACGGCACTATCAAAGGCTTTTTCGAGGTTTTCCTCTTTCCATACCGCCCGCATCCCTTTTCCTCCGCCGCCGGCTGTTGCTTTAATCATAACCGGGTATCCCAGCTTTTTAGCCACTTTCTTGGCCTCGGCTACATCTTTCAAAATACCTTCAGATCCAGGGATTGTAGGCACTCCTGCCTTCTTCATCGTCGCTTTAGCAGTCGCTTTATCACCCATCTTATCGATATTCTCGCCTGAAGCACCGATGAATTTTATTTCGTGTTCGGCACAAATTCTGGAAAACTTGGAATTTTCCGAGAGAAATCCGTATCCGGGATGTATGGCATCTGCATTGGTGATCTCTGCAGCCGCTATGATATTAGGGATTTTTAGGTATGATTGAGAGCTAGGTGCAGGTCCGATACAAACCGCTTCATCGGCAAATCTAACATGAAGGCTCTCCTCGTCGGCTTTTGAATAGACCGCTACGGTCTTGATCCCCATCTCCTTACACGTCCTGATAATACGCAAAGCGATTTCGCCCCTGTTCGCAATAAGTATTTTTTTAAACATATCTTTTTACATTTAAGAGGCCTTTACCGTTGTAAAAAAATGGCAAGGCTCAATGATAGCTAAGTCCTGACTTAAGAGGGGTCGATCAGATAAAGTGGTTGATCGAATTCTACCGGCGACGAATCCTCTACAAGGATCTTAACTATTTTTCCGGATACCTCAGACTCTATATCGTTAAAGAGTTTCATCGCTTCAATAACACAGAGCACGTCTCCCTGTGCGATTACATCGCCTACTTCCACGAAAGGCGGTTTATCTGGAGAGGGTTTTCTGTAGAATGTGCCTATTATGGGAGATTTAATAGTGATGTATTTTGATTCCTCTTCACTAGATCCGTCAGCAGTTGTTGCCGGTGCTGCCGCCTCCTGTGTTGCAGGTGTGGATGCCGGCATCGATGCTGGTGCTGCCGCAACGGGGATCTGCTGTACCAGTGTAGTCTCGGAAAAACCCTCGGGAGGCCCGGTCCTTATAGTGATCTTCACATCCGGGGTTTCCAGTTTAACTTCAGTCGCCCCAGATTTGGCTACAAATTTTATCAAGCTTTGAATCTCCTTAATATCCATAATGTATGTTTTTGTTTGGTTGACTTTTTAAGGGTTATAAGCCCATTTCAAATATATAGAACCCCAGGTAAATCCACCCCCAAAGGCTGCAAATATCAGGTTATCTCCTTTCTTTAATTGTTCTTCATAATCGGCCAGGAGCAAGGGTAAAGTAGCAGAAGTGGTATTGCCATATCGATGTATATTCATCATGACCTTGTCTGAATCCAAGCCCATCCTGTTGGCTGTGGCATCGATAATCCTTTTGTTGGCCTGGTGAGGCACCAACCAGTTGACATCATCGTGGTTCAGCCCGTTACGCTCCATAATCTTAGCGGCCCCATCGGCCATATTAGATACTGCAAATTTAAATACCGATTTACCATCCTGAAATACAAAGTGCTGCTTTTTTCGCACCGTTTCCTCAGATGGCGGCAACAAAGATCCTCCGGCTTCGATCTTAAGAAACTCACGCCCATTGCCATCGGAGCGGAGATATTCATCGATCAGGCCCAAGCCTTCGGTGTTGGGTTCAAAAAGAACAGCTCCGGCGCCATCACCAAAAATAATACAGGTGGTTCGGTCTTCATAATCCAAAATGGAAGACATCTTATCGGCTCCGATTAGCAGAACCTTTTTATATCTGCCCGATTCGATATACCGTGCTGCGGCAGACATTCCAAAAAGAAAGTTAGAACACGCTGCCTGCAGATCATAGGCAAAGGCGTTAGTGGCGCCTATCTTGGAAGCAACATAAACCGCCGTAGCAGCCACCGGCATATCTGGGGTAGCCGTACCGACCAGTACTAATTCTATTTCTTTAGGATCGAGGTTTTTCTTTTTGATGAGGTCTTCGGCAGCTTTTATTGCCAAAAATGAAGTTCCCTTGTCTTTATCTCTAAGAATTCTTCTTTCCTTGATACCGGTTCTTGTAGTAATCCACTCATCAGTGGTGTCCACCATGTTTTCCAATATTTCATTGGTCAACCGGTAGTCCGGAACATAGGCACCCACAGCTGTTATAGCTGCTGTTAGTTTGCTCATATTTTTGCCGATTTTTGGTCCAGAAACCTAAAAAACTTCCAAAAAGTGGTGAAAAATAGTGAATTTTCGTCAATAATTGCTTTCAAAACGTTTTTTTAGGACTAAGGGAATAACCATAAAAAAACTCCCGCTCTGTAAAAGCGGGAGTCTTTATTTTTTTAAAATTGCCATTAGTCGGTTACATCTTCTGAAGAATCGATCAGAACCTGGCCCCGATAATATAATTTGCCTTCATGCCAATGAGCCCTGTGATAGAGATGTAATTCTCCAGTCGAAGGATCTTTGGAAAGTGTTGGAGTCGCTGCTTTATAATGAGTTCTTCTCTTGTCACGTCTCGATTTGGATATCTTTCGCTTAGGATGTGCCATGATATTTATTTATCCGTTTTTAAATCTTTTAAAGCGTCCCATCTGGGATCGGTTTCTTCTGTATTTCTTTTTGCCGTTTGAGGTCTTAGTTCTTCGAGTTTCTCCAAAACATCCGATTGCAGAGAACCGTCTAAGACTCCCGGGTGCACCCTTTTTAGGGGAACTGCCAACACCAGCATTTCATATACATATTGAGCAATATTGACCTGATGCTCTCCATGAGGAATGATTAGGATCTCGTCATCCTCATCGTTATAGAATTCTCCGAACTTAACAACCAGCTTTAGAAAGGCTTCAATTTCCTGATCAAAGGGTTCACTGGTCAGGTCGCAATCGATATTCACGGTTCCTGTAGCTGCCATTTCAATCTCCAGCATGGTAGGCAACCGATCCAGCAACACTGTCAGATCTATTGATGCATCATTAAATTCAGCGTATTCAAAAGCCTCGAAGAACGTATTGTCAATATTAAAACCAAATTCATGCTTCCCCGGTTTCAACCCTGCAAAAGGAATAGTAAATTCCTGTTTCTTCATCATCCGGTACACGAGTTTAAGGCGTGCAAAGATACTTTTTTTTTAGAAATACTCAATTATATTCTCAAATAATTAGGACAAGTCCGGGTAGTTAAATACCAGGAAATAAAGCGCCTATTTTTTAAGTTTCTGTGCCTTTAACGGTTGCCGGGTCAGTTCTTTGAACTGCTCTCTATTTCTAAAAATATCGATCGCTGTAAAAACAGCTTCTTTAAAGGAACTCTCATCGGCCGTTCCCTGGCCGGCAATTTCATAGGCCGTGCCGTGATCCGGAGAAGTTCGGACATGGCTCAGGCCTGCTGTGAAATTTACGCCCTTACCAAATGATAAAGTTTTAAATGGAATAAGTCCCTGATCGTGGTAGGCTGCCAGCACGGCATCGAACTGGAGATGAGTGCCAGACCCAAAGAAGCTATCCGCAGCATAGGGCCCGAATACCAAAAGTCCTTTTTGGGACAACGCCTCGATGGAAGGTCTCAGTACTTCATCATCTTCTTTACCAATTACCCCATTGTCTCCGCTATGCGGATTGATGCCCAACAATGCGATTTTCGGGCGTCGTATTCCAAAATCCATCCTCAATGATTTGTCGATTATGCCTACTTTCCTGGCAACAAGTTCGCCATCTATAGAAGCGGGTACATCCTTTACCGCCAGATGATCGGTCAGAAGTCCGATTTTCAATTCAGGGGTTACCATAAACATCAGGCTATCTCCCCCGAGTTCCTTTGCCAGATAGTCTGTATGCCCGGGAAAATTGAATTCGTCAGATTGTATATTGGCCTTATTTATAGGTGCGGTCACAAGCACATCGATCTCCCCTTGTTTTAAAGCTTTCACAGCTGCTTTCAATGATTTTATCGCCAGTGAGCCGGCCTGATCAGTTGCCTGTCCATAATGGATATCCACCGATTCTTTCCAGACACTTACCACATTTACCTTATTATCCCTGGCCTGTCCTGCCGATTGAATCCCGTGATAATTTAAACCGATCCCCAGGTCTTGCTTTTGCTGTGAGATAATTTTATTGGAGGCAAACAGGATTGGAGTGCAAAACTCGAGCATCCTTTGATCCTCAAATGTTTTTAAGACCACTTCGCATCCTATCCCGTTGATATCTCCTATGGAAATGCCCAACTTTATTTTTTTCTCCTCTTCCATGTCGAACGCGTCTTTATTTCTACATTTACACGGCAAAACTACTTATTTTAGACAAACCATGTTTACGGGAATTATTGAAACTTTAGGTATTGTTCAGGGGTTGGCAAAAGAAGGTGGAAATCTGCATATTAAAATTCAATCGGATATCGCCCCTGAATTAAATATAGATCAAAGCGTGGCCCATAACGGGGTTTGTCTTACCGTAGTTGATATAGATGGCATGTCGTACACCGTTACGGCTGTCGACGAAACCCTTCAAAAAAGCAACCTGGGCGGACTAAAAACTGGTGATGTGGTTAATCTCGAAAGGGCTATGGTGCTCGGCTCACGATTAGATGGTCATCTGGTTCAGGGGCATGTAGACAGTACGGCGAGCTGTACCCAAATCGATGAAGAGGACGGCAGTTGGTACTTCCATTTTCAATATCAGCCCCTTCCAGGAGGGGTTACCGTTGAAAAAGGATCGATCACTGTTGATGGCGTGAGCCTTACAGTGGTAGATTCTGCCCCGGATTCTTTCAGTGTGGCCATTATTCCTTATACCTACGAACACACAAGGTTTAAGCAGTACAATTTAGGCACGATAGTGAACCTGGAATTCGATGTGATCGGTAAATATGTTGCGCGATTATTGGAATTAAGGGACTGATGTGCCGCAAGAAAAACGGTTATATTTTAATAAAGATCTTTTTCCTGTACATCACATAGGCCAGTAGCAGGTAAAAGGCAATAACACAAAGTCCGTACAACAACGACGAAAATTTGATCGGCAATACCTCCATAACAAAGATGTTTTCGAACAACCATTGATGGAACGAAACATCCGAGGATACCTTTAGCTCGTCGAATATCTTGCTGATCCAGCTCGACAGAAAATATACCGTGATCGCATTGGCCCCTGCATACCGGAATATGCTGCCAAATTTAATTCCTTTAACATCGGTGAGATAGTAGATCACCGCCAGGCAAATATTCGCCCAACCCGCGGTCACCAATACATAACTACTTGTCCAGATCGGCTTATTTATCGGGAATGCTATGTCCCACAAATATCCCAAAACTACCATGATGATTCCCAGTCCGATAAGAATCTTTTCTTTGCCGGTCCTGGCTGAAACCAGTATCAGGCCGGTAAAGATCCCCAATAGGCTAGTCGCTATGGAGGGCAGTGTGCTAAGAATACCCTCAGGATCATAGTCCTCCTTATACATATGTGTTCCGAGAAGTTTCAGATCTACAAAATTTGCCCAATTGTTAGGAGCCCGGTCAAAGGTCGGTGCCTCGCCCTGGATAGGAATAAATCCTAACCATATCCAATAGCCCAGAAGAAGCGCCAGGCAAATTCCCAACAATACCCGCCAATTCAAATTCAGGAACAATATTGCAGCAAAAAAGAAGACCAGGCCTATACGTTGAAGTACACCCGGGAATCTGATATTTTCAAAATCCTCAAAAAAGGGAAAATGAATTGTAAACGCTCCCAAAAACAACCCCAGCCCTAAAAGCTTTAATGTGCGTACAGTAATTTTTTTGTAGGTTGCTTTATCGGGTTGCTTGTTCCGATAGGCAAAAACGATTGAGGTGCCGACAATAAAAAGGAAAAAAGGAAAAACCAGGTCTGTTGGGGTGTACCCATGCCAGGTGGAATGCAACAAAGGGGCATAAACATGCTCCCAGGTGCCCGGGGTATTGACCAGGATCATCAATACGATGGTCAGTCCTCGGAAAATATCAACCGAGATGATCCTTTCCTTCATATCATATATAGTTAGAGTACATCACCTTTGATTCCATCCCATACGCGTTTTAAAAGAATAGCCGATACAACAACAGCGAGGGTAAGCCCTGAGGCGAGCCCGTAATTTCCATAGATCCAGTTACCCATCGCAAACATGCAACTATAAACAAAGACACATCCAAGTAACATGGCCAATATCCCTGAAGGAACGGTCCACTTACCTTCACCCTTAGTAAGATTGATCCCCTGGCTGGAAGCCTCGTTGATAATCTTTTTCCAGCCGGGCCCGCCGGGTTGGGTTTTGTTATAGAACCGAATAAGCGTTGATGTCTTTTCGGCAGGAGTGAGAAAAGTTACGGTGATCCAGAGTACAGATGTTATGAGCACTACCAGTGGAAAGCGGCTCCACAGTGGAAAAATGGCATTCTCGTCCAGGAAAAGCAGCTGTTCATATCTCCAGAAAAGCAGTGAAATGATCCCCGATGAAAACATGGCTACTATCTCACTCCAGGCATTGATGCGCCACCAGAACCAACGCAGTATGAATATAAGGCCCGTTCCGGCGCCAAACATTATTATGATATCGAATAATTGTTTTGCATTGGTTAAATACAAGGCAAAAATGGCGCTGGCGATCATCAGAACCACCGTGGTAATCCGGCCTACGAGTACCAGTTCCTTCTCGTCGGCTTTTTTATGAATCAGCTGGCGGTAAAAGTCATTTACCACATATGAAGATCCCCAGTTCAAATGTGTGGAGATGGTAGACATATAGGCCGCTCCCAATGAGGCCAGTACGATACCCAGCAAACCGCTAGGCAATTTTGTAAGCATGGCGGAATAGGCCAGATCGTGACCTAGTTTTCCCTCTTCAACATTGGGAAAAGCTTCCTGTATGCTGGCCACGTCCGGGTAAACCACCAATGAGGCCAATGCCACAAGAATCCAGGGCCAGGGCCTCAAAGCGTAATGCATGATGTTAAAGAAAAAGGTAGCCCCTATGGCATGGTTCTCATCTTTGGCGGCTAGCATCCTTTGTGCAATATATCCGCCCCCTCCGGGTTCGCCCCCGGGATACCAGGCACTCCACCATTGTACGGCCAAAGGAATGATCAGTATACCGATCAGCGCTTCTTTATCTGAAAAATCGGGCAATATGGAAAGCTTGCCCATGACGTTTTCATGACTGATCAATGCTTTTATTCCACCGACTTCCGGCATATTTACAAGATAGTAAGCGGCCCCTACCGCTCCGATTATGGCCACAAAGAACAACACAAAATCGGTATAAACTACACCACGGAATCCGCCAACGGCGCTAAATATAACTGTAATAACTCCTCCGATCAGAACCGTTTCGATGGGGCTTAGTCCTAGCATTACCTGTCCGATCTTGATGGCGGCCAGTGTAACCGCAGCCATCGCCATCACATTAAAAATGATTCCCAGGTATACGGACCTGAAACCTCTCAGAAAATGAGCGGGTTTCCCTCCATAACGCAGGTCGTAGAACTCCATATCCGTTGCAACATTAGAACGTCGCCAAAGTTTGGCATACACAAAAACCGTGAGCAAGCCCGTGAGCAAAAACGCCCACCATACCCAGTTCCCAGAAACTCCATTGGTACGTACAATATCGGTAACCAGATTAGGAGTGTCGGTTGAAAAAGTAGTGGCTACCATGGAGAATCCCAATAACCACCAGGGCATATTCCTGCCGGAAAGAAAGAACTCCGTGGTATTCTTACCCGCCCTTTTTGATACTACGATCCCGATGATCAATACGATAGTGAAGAACCCAATAATTAGGGAATAATCCAGGGTGGTGAGTTCCATAGCTTGGTTTTGGTTGTGTCGTAAAGATATATTTTTTTAAGATACCTTTGATGGGCCGGGTCAATAACCACCGGGCAAACAATAGGAATTGGAAATATCGCTTACCTCCTGGATTTTCGCCTACGCTGCATCCTTTGTTTTAGGAGTTTCAAAAGCGGGGATAAAGGGTATCGCTTTAGTAACGGTAACTTTGATGGCCCTGGCATTCGGCGCTCGTGAGTCTACCGGATTGATCGTGCCGATGCTCATTGTAGGTGATATTTTTGCGGTGTTGTACTACAACAGACATGCCCGCTGGCAGTATATTCTAAAATTCGCTCCCTGGATGATAGCCGGAATTCTGATCGGAGTAATTCTGGGAAAAGACCTTCCGGAAGCCCGTTTCAAATTCTGGATGGTAACCATCATCCTGATCAGCGTGGTGGTGATGTACTGGTGGGATCTAAGGAAATCAAAGCTCGTTCCGCGTCATTGGGCTTTTGCCGGGTTTATGGGGATTACTGCTGGAATTGCCACCATGTTAGGGAATCTGGCCGGTGCCTTCTCCAACATCTATTTCTTAGCTATGCGCCTGCCCAAAAAAGAATTTATCGGGACAGCAGCCTGGCTTTTTTTTATAACGAATATGGTAAAAATGCCTTTTCATTTCTTTGTCTGGCAAACGGTACGGCCTGAGACTCTTTTGGTTAATTTAAAACTGCTCCCCGTGCTATTTCTGGGCCTTTTTACCGGTGTTCGGCTCGTAAAAGTGATCCGGGAGAAGTTTTACAGGAAACTCATCCTGATTCTCACCGGACTGGGGGCGATCCTGATCCTCTTCAGATGATCGGATCGTTACCCGGCATTATTTCCTTCTAAAAGGTTGTAATTTCTTATAGGTAAGCGTTCTCCACAACCACTCTAAAGGCCCAAAGCGGTAATATTTTAACCAAATCGGACTGGCGATAAGTTGAAAAAGCCAAATGGCAAATACCACGTAGTAAAGTTCATACCGCTGTAGTTTTCCAAAGAGTGAAAATCCTATGCCTGTAAATACAAATGCACAAATCACCGAATGCATGATATAGTTAGTAAGCGCCATTCTCCCGACTGCCGAAAGAGCATTCCTCAGAAATCCGAGAATATTGAGTTTACAAAAGATCATCACAAGCCCGATGTGGCCAAAGGACATCGCTATACGCCCAAAGGGATAGGTGAGCCCCGATTCGTAAAAGGAAAGTATAGAAAATTCGTTTTCCAGCAATATATTGGATTCGTAGTAATTGATCGGTATCCCGATCCCATAACCGATCAGCACCATTAGGAGATAGGATTTCATCTTTAACTGAGCTGTGATCACACCCATTTTGAACAGCGCTATACCAAGGAGCATCATGGCCAAAACATCCCAGGGATTATAATCGTAGTTAAAGGTAGTCTGCATCATCCGGTTTACCGGGGCAAGGAACAAGACCAGATCGAGGTATCCCTTATGCATACTCTCGGTATCTTCCACAATCTTCTCTTTATCTGGTTTCAGTTCGGCAACTATTCCTTCCCAGGCTTCTTTACCTTCCCTTACCTCCTTTGGCAGCTCCTGGCCTTCACTATAAGACTGGGCGGCTTCATATTGCATTTTGTATTCCCCAAGTTTACTATACTTGCCATATTGCAAGCCTACCCCAATAAGGGTTAATACCACCACCGCAGTGATCAGTTTTTTGGGGTTTGTGTTTCGGAATGGGAAAAGAAACAATCCCCATAGTCCGTATGCAAAAAGAATGTCGCCTGTCCATAAGATTAAATAACCGTGGATCAACCCGAATATAAGTAACCAAATTGTCCGCCTGTAGTATATGTCGGCCACCTCAATACCCCCACCGCGATTGATCATCCGCGAAGTCATCAGCACCATACCAACGCCAAAAAGCATCGAAAATAAGGCTCTCATTGTACCCTCAAAAAACATATTATTTATTAGCCAGGCCAAGAGATTATAACCATCTGCCCCTCCCTGTACGGTTGGATCTACATAGGCCATAAATACCAGCCCAAACCCCGTGATATTCATCAATAAAATTCCCAGGAGTGCAACCCCTCTCAATACATCCAGGGATCGGATACGTTCTGAAGTAGTAACAGGACCTAACAGCCCACCATTGTTTGTCATCTTGATTCAGTTTAAGGTTGTTTTCTAATATTTTTTGTCTTTTAAAAGATAATATCTGTTAAAAAAACACTGTAATTCATACGATTCGAGCTGATTATAAATCCACCTTGAATGCTTATCATATTCATAAGGAGGCCTGAAGAATTTTCTTTACCTTGTATACCTCTTAAAAATTGGATATATGGATTTTAATCTAGCAGAAAAACTTGCGATCGTCAAGGCTGTGGATGAGGTGATTTTGGTCGATGGACGCGTCAAACAGGAGGAAGTGGAATTCCTCTCCCAGCTTATGACCATTCTTAAGTTCGACCGTGCCTTGGTAGAAGAGGCCAGAGCCATTACTGCCAAGGAATGTATGATGATTCTCAAAGGCATGAGCAGTAAGAAAAAACAGGCGCTCGCCGTCCTGTTAAATGAAATGGCAAATGCCGACGGGGAGTTCAGTAAGGATGAATACAGGCTCATTTTCAATATTTTGCTCGAAGCTGGGATCGATATGGATTCTCTCGACAACTAGACTGCAAGTCTTCTAAAAGACTTACATATAGTGTATTATGTCTTTTTATAAATGTTAAGGATTTGTTAATTAAAAATTAATTTTATAGTTTTAGGATATTGTGATAGCCTAATACCATGCCTGATTCTAAAATCCTTTTTGTCCAGCGAAGTTCATTGTATATACTAATATTAGCCATTTTCTTTCTTCTGTTTGCCATACACCATAACTATTCGCCAGATTTGTTTAACGAGTTTCATTATGAGCTTGCCCAATCGTTCGGCGGATTAGACAACACCTTGGCGGGCAGATAATTTGGCCTATCGGATATCATTTTCTATTATTTAAAAACCCCGGTTTTTCCGGGGTTTTATAATTCTCTGACCTATTCAGCTCCCTCATAGGCTCTGGTGAGATCCGCGGTGTCGTACCATTCTGCCGAATGAATCACCTTTCCTTCATCGTTAAAAAACAATACGCCATACCACTTAAGACGTTGCTCCGCACCTGAGTCGGCCATCTTAGATTTCCACAACCCATAGACACGTACATCTCCGTTGGGTTTCTGATTTTCATCGAGACCAGCAAAGTATTGGCCTTCGGTGAATTCTATATCATTATAGGCGGCCATAAATCCTTTCATGGCTTCTTCCCAGGTTTCCCTTGGCAGACTATCGCGGCCTACACTGGGTGGTGACCAGAGAAAGTCATCACTTACATAGGAAAACAGTTTGGTAGAATCCTTTTCACAAAACGCCTGGAGATAAGCTTTTGCGGTTTCAACATTCTGGTTAAATTTTTCGAGATTAGGGTCCACTTCCATTACCTCGGCTTGTTGAACTGGAGCAGCTTTCTCCTGACAACCCGCTAAAAGCGTTAAGCCTGCAAAAAATAGGATAAAATTCTTCATAATTATAGCGTTGATTAATATAAATTTTTCGTCCTCCAGAAAAGCGAAGAACCGGGCGATAATATTCCATAAATGCTTTAAATCATAATCTCAAAGGATGAAATAATGTATTTTCTGTCCGAACGATAACGATAAGTTACCGGTTGATCTCAGGTTGATCTAAAAAAGCAGTAAATTATTATATCCTTAATAATGAGTATTTTGAAGATAGAATAGTAACTCAAATTGTCGAATAATGGGAAGAATCAAGACTTTGAACAAATGGGCGAATTCCCACACCTATGTTCCGCTTGATTTACTGCGGGTGGCCTTAGGAGTATTTCTGATCGTAAAAGGTATAGAATTCATGTCCGAACCGGTGGTGATGGCCGTGGTCATGGAGCCCTTTAAAGATTGGCCTGCTAGCTGGTTTATTTTACATTACATACCTTTCGCCCACTTTGCAGGGGGCTTCTTTATTATCATTGGCCTTTTGACCCGGTGGGCGGTGTTAGTCCAGTTTCCGCTTTTGACAGGGGCCATTCTGACCAACTTTTTGGGTGAGATGAACAGCACCAACCTTATTCTGAGTTCGGTTGTATTCCTGGTGTGTATATTCTTTCTGTTCTATGGCTCTGGAAAACATTCTACAGACTATTATTTGAAAATGCAGAAATAAGGTATGATCCTAAGATTATTTCGTCAATTTAAGCTGTCTGGGGACGAAACGGCTCATTTCAGCCTACTGAATCGCTTCGATGATGAATAAATAAAGGGGCATGCCCAATGTAATATTAAACGGAAAGGTGATAGCGAGCGCCATAGGCAAATACAGGCTGGGATTAGCTTTCGGTGCTGCCAGTCTCATAGCAGCGGGAACGGCGATATATGAAGCGCTGGCCGCCAGTATAGCAAAGAGAAATCGGTTTCCGATCCCAGGCACAAAACTACTGCTGGCCAGCGCCACAAGGCATCCGTTGACCAGAGGTATTACAATGGCGAACAAAAAAGCAAAACGTCCCTGACTGAGGAAGTCTTTAAGCTTCTTGCCACTGGTAATTCCCATATCGAGCAAAAAAACCGCTAAAAATCCTTTAAAAATATCTGTTGTAAATGGTTCAATGCCACGTGCCTGATGTTCACTGGCGAGGAAACCGATCAAAAGGCTTCCCAGGATCAGTAGCACGCTCCCATTGGTTAAGGCATGTTTACAGACACCATTGATCTTAAAACTCACCTTTTCTTTAGAAAAAACCGCCATCATTAAAACACCAACAATAATCGAAGGGGCTTCCATGAGGGCCATGACCGCAACCATATGCCCTCCAAAAGGAATCTGTTCGATCTCTAAATAGGCCACGGCTGTAACAAAGGTTACCGCACTGACCGAGCCGTATGCTGCCGCTATGGCTCCGGAGTTTTCAACACTGAATTTCTTTCTTAGAATAAAGAAGGTGTAGAAAGGTACGATGAGTGCCAGAAAGATCCCGAAGAGCAATGCCCATAGGATATCCAGATTCAGTTCGCTATGCGCCAGTTCTTGTCCGCCTTTAAATCCAATGGAAAACAAAAGGTAGAGCGATATAAACTTGGATGAATTCTGAGGTATTTCCAGATCGCTCTTTAACCGCACTGCCAAAATCCCCAAAAAGAAAAATAGCAATGCGGGATTGGTGAGATTATCCACCAACAGATGTAAATCCATAATCCTGTTTAGATCCCTCGCTTTTAGCGGAAGGACGTTCGATAAGTTTTATTTGAATAGCGCTGTCTATTTCAACCCATTTGCCCGTTTTTCTGGCTTTTACCACCAGCTCCAGGATTCTGTTTTTTGATTGTTGCAGTGCCTCTATGCGCATGAGCGAGTGGTTACGCGAAGCGTTTTCCACACTCATATTCATCGACTTAATAGTATGATAGCGTATTTTATCATTGAGGAGAGAAATCAAAACGTCGGCAGCATCGATGGCATTAAATTGCCCTTCCACCAATTGTATATTTTCTGTTTCAAGAGTCAAATCTGCAAAGTTATGCTGGTCTTTATTTCTGATTTTTTTAAGATCCCAGAATTCCAAATTTTATATGTCCGGTCAGAATGGGCATAAGAGAGCAGGGCGATCAGGAAAATCGCACTTCTATGCGGACAGATAATGTCCACAGATGCTCAAATTGGTATTAAGCTCTCTGGATTACCCTTTTTAACGTATAAAGGAAATATCGAGGTTCCCTTTGATCTTAACCATAGAACCTCCTTCTCTGGCAGTCTTCATGTACTCTTTGAACTTGATCTTCTCTGCTTCCAGTTCTTCAATCCTGCTGTTCGGAAAAGAAGCATTGGCGTTAACATCCCCTTCCCACAGGGAAAGGCGTTGTATTTTGTGAAAGTTGATTTTTTGATCGAATAGGGCATTTACAATATCACAGGCTTCAGACGGAGTGAATTCACCATCAACCAATCTGATCTTTTGTTCTCTTGCGACCTCTCTAGTAATTTTTTTAGGTTCCATGTAATTTTTATTGTTTAGTTGAACTTTTGCTTAAATCTCCCGCAGTATACTCATTTAGGGAAATAACCTTTTATTAATGCAAAGGTCTAACGAAATATCCATATAATTTTATTTATATTTATTATACTATATATAAATCATTTTTATGTATTATACATTACATCAGCTAAAGGTATTCCTGACCATCGCTCAGCACCAAAGTATAACCAGGGCCGCTGAGGCATTGCATTTAACACAACCTGCGGTTTCAATTCAGCTTAAAAACCTGCAGGATCAGATCGCCATCCCACTTACCGAAGTAGTGGGCAGGCAACTATACATTACTGAATTCGGCCGGGAGATTGAACTGGCTGCCCGTAAGATTCTCGATGAGGTGAATGCCATAAACCACAAATCCCTGTCGTACCGGGGACTGTTGTCCGGGAAGTTAAATATTTCAGTAGTGTCTACCGGAAAATATGTAATGCCATATTTTTTATCCGATTTTATGAGAGCTCATCCCGGTATCGAATTGGCAATGGATGTGACCAACAAGACATATGTAGTGGAAAATCTTGGACAGAATGAAGTGGACTTTGCCATGGTCTCTGTACTGCCCAAAAACCTGGAGATCGATACCGTTCCGTTGATGGAAAACAAGCTTTATTTTGTGGCTAGTTCTCTTTTCGATTTCACAGCGCAGAAGGACGAAAAAAAAATAATTTCGAAATTTCCGCTCATCTACCGGGAAAATGGGTCGGCCACGCGCAATGCTATGGAAACCTATATTGCAGCAAGAAAAATCCCGGCACAGCGGAAGCTGGAACTGACCTCCAATGAGGCGGTTAAACAGGCGGTCGTTGCCGGACTGGGATGTTCCATCATGCCGCTGATCGGAATCAAGAATGAGCTCAGGAACAAGGAATTATGGATCGTGCCGATGAAAGGCCTGCCCATAAGCACGCGCTGGAATCTGGTCTGGCTGAAAGCCAAAAAGCAATCCCCTGCAGCGAATGCTTTTTTGGAATTCATCGCAGAGAAAAAGGAGGAGATAATCCGAAAGAATTTCGACTGGATCTCGGATTACTAAAGGCTTATTCCGTACAGCCATACCTGGGGCAGACCGATAACGTTTATGAAGGTAACCTATCGGCTGGTGGCGGATTCATGCCTTCTGGCTTTATTTCTGGCATAGGCTTCACCATTATGGTTGGTGAATGAGAATTAGGCAATAAAAACCTGCAAATTCAAATATTACTTTTTATAAACTCCTTAATTCTCCCGATTCCAGGGCTTGCTTAAAGGAAGTTGTAACAGACGGTATAACTTTTAAAAACGGCCGCCCATCTGTGCGCTCCAACACTGCAAAAAATTCACCATCACTGTTTTGGTACTTCTCTTTTACAAATACTTTGGTTCCCCTAAGGCTCGTCCAGTTTCCAATACCTCCTCTTTTCAGAATTAAATTGAGTTTTGGAAAATGAACGTGTTCGTATTCCATCCCATAATAAGGACCCATTACAAGGATTTCCCCGACTTTAGGTTCCTCCGCGCTTTGCTGTCCCCGAGCCCATTGAAAGGAGAGCAGTACTAAAAGAATCATTAAAAACGATCTCATATCAGTGGTTTAATTGTTTCTTGATATCTTATCCATCAATATCATTGTTCCGATGCTTCAACCTCGGCCGGCAGATCGACCAACGGGATCAGCGTGGCCTTTAAAAGCGGAAACATATTGTAGAAGTCCCTTCCATCTTCTCTCCTGAGGGTAACATGGCGCTGCCCACCGGGCATTATTACCATATTATCAACAAGCAATCTGCCGCCATTGTAGACCAGGTGTTGTCCCAATCCTTCTGTATCGTACTGATTTCCAAGCATAACGGTGCCTTCTTTAACAGGAACATCGATCTGCAATCCAGGTGCACCATGGAGAGTCTCCATCTGTTGATGGGAATCGATTTTCATTTGAAAAAGCTGTTGAGCCTCTGCGGTCAAAGCCGTTAATGAGAAGGCGCATAAAGCAAAAAGTAACTTCATAAGGCTGTGGACTTGAACATTTTATATTCAAAAATAGTAATCTTTCAATTTTAGCAAGCAATACTTTTGTTAAAAATTAGTTAAACTATTATGTTATGATAGTATTACTATTATATTTGCGGTCGTATAAAAAATAAATTATGGATCGCCTTCTTCAATCTATTAAAATAGGAGTCAACGATAAAATCTATGTGAAAGATCCGGAATCTTCCTCTTTAGGGAAAAGAATCATCGAAGATAGTATTATCATGATTCATGATATGGGATTCGACAAGTTTACTTTTAGGAAACTGGGAGATCGCATTGGATCTAATGAAAGTTCAATCTACCGCTATTTTGAGAGCAAACATAAATTGTTGCTATATCTGGCCTCATGGTATTGGGGATGGTTGGAATACCAGCTGGTATTTGCCACTAACAGTATTGCCAATGCAGGAGATAAATTAGGCCGGGCTATAGAAATCGTCACTCAAACCACCGAAGAAGATTCCTCCTTCTCCCATATCAATGAAGTAATGCTCAATAAGATTGTCATCCATGAATATTCCAAATCCTATCTGACCAAAGAGGTGGATCAGGAGAACAAAGAGGGTTATTTTGAAATATACAAGAGACTGGTCGGCCGTCTTTCTGAAATGATTGCGGCTGTGAATCGCAAATATTCATACCCATCCAGTCTGGCGAGTACGGTATTGGAAGGTTCGCTTCATCAGCATTTTCTGCTCGACCATTTCTCCTCTCTAACAGATTGTCAGGAACACACAGATCCCACCGATTATTTCAAAAACCTGGTATTCAATTGCTTAAATAAACCAAATCATGTCTAAAACCATCCTAACCTCGTGGCAGCGCCTTTTGGGCTTGCTCGCCCTAGACAAGAAAGATATTTTTCAGATTTTCTACTATGCGATTTTTGCGGGAATTGTAAACCTATCCCTGCCTTTGGGTATACAGGCGATCATCAACCTCATACAAGGAGCGCAGGTAAGCACCTCCTGGATCATCCTGGTCATTCTTGTGACCCTCGGGGTTGCCTTCGTTGGCTTGCTGCAACTTACTCAAATACGTATCATTGAAAATGTACAGCAAAAGATCTTTACCCGATCCTCATTTGAGTTTGCCTATCGGTTTCCGAAAATTAAATTGAGTGAGTTGCGCAACTACTATCCCCCTGAGTTGGCCAACCGCTTTTTCGATACATTGACCGTTCAGAAAGGGCTTTCTAAAATATTGGTCGATTTCCCCGCAGCGCTCTTGCAAATAATTTTTGGACTATTGCTCTTGTCATTATACCATCCCTTCTTTATAGTATATGGTATCCTGCTTTTGATGCTGATATATGTGGTTTTCAAGTTCACCGCACAGAAAGGGCTCGATACCAGCCTGGAGGAGTCCATGTACAAGTATCGGGTGGCCCATTGGATACAGGAAGTGGCCAGATCGATCATCAGTTTTAAACTCTCTGGAAAGACCTCCCACGCCATGGACAAGAACGATGTGCTGGTTGAGCAGTACCTGACAGCGCGCGAGGGACATTTTCGTGTCCTGGTGCTCCAATTTATCCAGATGATCGGCTTTAAGGTGCTGGTTACGGCAGGCCTGTTGGTCATCGGTGGAATACTCGTCCTCAATCAGGAAATGAACATCGGTCAGTTTGTCGCCGCAGAGATCATCATACTATTGGTCATCAGTTCGGTTGAAAAACTCATCACCGGGTTAGAAACGTTCTATGACCTGCTTACCTCGCTGGAGAAGTTGGGGCAGGTAGTCGATAAAGAACTCGAGCCTCAGGATGGCGAAAAACCCTTTAAAGAAGGTGATGGTTTTACCGTGGAACTCAACAGGGTGTCTTACGAGGTGCCCGAGCGGGATAAAAAGATCCTCGATGATGTTTCATTGATGATAAGCAGTAGCTGTACCATATTACTCCAGGGGCCGAATGGCTCCGGTAAGACTACCCTTCTTAGGATGATAGCCGGGATCATCGAGCCAGACCGTGGCGATATCTTTGTTAACAATGTCTCTTTAAAAGGGATCAACCTTAATTATTATCGGGCTCATATCGGTCAGTCATTATTAGAAGAGTCTCCTTTTGAGGGTACCATCCTCGACAATATTACATTTGGAGATGCCTCAATACCCCAGGAAGATGTTTACTGGGCCCTTGAAAAAACAGGATTGACCCAGTTTGTAAAAGAGCAGCCTCAGGGCCTGAAGACGATGCTCTATCCGGAAGGAAAACAGATTCCTGCCACGATCTCAAAAAAGATCGTCCTGGCCAGAAGTATTGTTCGTAAGCCCAAACTCTTAATACTAAAGGATCCTTTAGACCATTTCGAAACCGGTGATGCACAAAAGATCATGAATTTCCTCACCGCACCAGACCGTCCTTGGGCCTTGGTAGTAGTCAGTCAAAATACAGGCTGGAAAGGTAAATGCGGGCGGATTATTACCATTGAAAACGGTAAAATAAAAGAAGAAAGACATGCTGAATATATCCCATAACAAATTAAATCAGAAGGTAGGTCTTGAGCGCTATGCTTCCGGGAAGAAAGTATTTCATCGACGGCATTACAAACACCTGAATCGGTTTTTAAAGGCCTTTTCCGTCATGGCTCTGATCATGTTATTTCTACCCTGGACACAAAATGTAAGTGGTGAAGGTTTTGTTACGACCCTGACCCCAGACCAGCGGCCACAGACTATTCAGTCTCCCATTCCCGGCAGGATCGAAAAATGGTATGTTCGCGAAGGTGATTATGTAAAGAAAGGCGATACGATTCTCCATATTTCAGATGTCAAAAATGAATATTTTGATCCTAAGCTTATCGCCCGTACCGAACAACAGATCAAGGCTAAGAATATGAGTGTTAACTCCTACACAGAAAAGGTTAAAGCGCTCAACAATCAGGTCGATGCCCTGGGCCGAGAGGAAAATTTGAAATTGCAGCAGGCACGGAACAAATTGCTTCAAAGCGGGCTGAAGGTGAAAAGCGACAGCATAGATCTGGAGGCAGCCAAAACCAATATTACCATCGCTCAAAGGCAGTATGATCGGGTGGTTCAGTTACAGGAAGAAGGCTTAAAAGCCGTGACTGATGTAGAAGAAAAAAGGTTAAAGCTACAGGAGACACAAGCCAAATTGATCTCACAGGAGAACAAACTGCTTGCGGCCCGCAACGAGGTAATCAATGCGAGGGTAGAGCTCAATAGGATCAGGGCCGAATACGCCGACAAGATCTCCAAGGCCGAAAGCGATAAATTCACAGCTCAGTCGAATCAGTTCGATTCAGAAGCGCAAGTCACCAAACTGGAAAACGAAGTCGCGAATTACGAGATACGTTCAGAGCTTTACTACATCCGCGCCCCTCAAAACGGTTTCATCAACCGCGCCATACAAGCCGGAATAGGCGAAACGTTTAAGGAGGGAGATCGTTTGGTGGGCATTATGCCATCGGATTATCAGCAGGCCGTTGAAACTTATGTGGAACCTATAGACCTACCGCTGGTGCAGCTTGGTGAAAAAGTGAGGATACAGTTCGATGGTTGGCCTTCCATTGTGTTCAGCGGCTGGCCAAACCTTTCTTATGGTACATTCGGGGGTGAAGTAGTGGCCATCGAAACCTTTATCAGCGATAATGGAAAGTACCGTGTACTGCTCGCGCCTGATGCAGAGGATCATGAGTGGCCAACAGGTATCCGGGTGGGCTCAGGAGCGTATACTATTGCACTGCTCGATGATGTACCAATTTGGTTCGAGATATGGCGACAGCTTAACGGCTTCCCTCCGAATTATTATCAACCAGAAACCACGACGGCCAAAGCCGAAAAAAAATGAGAATAATAATACTCATATTATGCTTGCTTTCCTTATTTGGAGGTGTGGCACAACAGGATATTAATCAGATACTGAATTTCAGAGAATATCTGGGTCTTGTTAAATCCTTCCATCCTGTGGCCAAACAGGCCCGCCTGACCCTCGATATCGGCCAGGCCGAACTCTTACGTGCTCGTGGCGCTTTCGATCCTAAGATCGAAGTAGATTATGATCGCAAAAAGTTCAGTGGCACGGAATACTGGGACCGACTCAATACCACTTTCAAGGTTCCTACCTGGTACGGGATCGAACTAAAGGGAAATTTTCAACAAAACAGCGGAGACTTCCTCAATCCAGATGAGTTCCTTCCCGATGATGGTCTTTTCAGCGCGGGTGTAACCCTGTCTCTTGGTGATGGCTTGTGGATCAACGAAAGGATGGCGACGCTAAAGCAAGCCAAGTTTTTTAGAGAGCAAAGCTTAGCCGAAAGAGACCTGCAGGTCAATGAAATTTTATTTCGCGCGGCCATTGCCTATTTCGATTGGTTAAAAGCGTACAACGAGCAGCAGATTTTCAGAAATTTCCTCCAGAACGCAGTAGACCGTTTCGAAGGGATACGCAGCAGTGCCCTGGCCGGTGATATTGCTGCTATAGATACCGTCGAAGCAAAGATCGCCGTTGAAAGCAGGGTGCTCGGTCTGGAACAGGCAGCATTGAATTTTACTAAGAAATCTCTGGAACTATCTAATTTCCTGTGGTTGGATAATAATATCCCCGTTGAGCTCCAGCCCAACGTAGTCCCGGACAGTGCTCCTGGTGGTGAAATTGATATTACACTAGACCTGCTTGGTCGCCCTATGGATAGTGTCGTACTGGATGAACATCCAAAATTAATGGCCCTGGGGTACAAGATCGACGGATTACAGGTGGAAAAGAGGCTTAAAGTTAACCAGTTGCTGCCAAGAATAGATCTGGAGTATAATTTTTTGACTGAAACACCTGAGCTTTTGAATTCCTTCGACACGCAACAGTTTAAAGGAGGTATCAATTTCGAATTGCCGCTTTTCCTGCGCAAGGAAAGAGGCGCGCTGAAACTGGCTAAATATAAGCTGCAAAATGCGGAATACGAATACGACAATGCCGCCCTCGAATTACGAAACAAGATATCGGCAGTTTACAGGGAACTCGAGTCTTTTGAAGACCAGACCGGAATGATCGGTAATATCGTTTCGGATTACCGCACCTTGCTCGCAGGTGAAGAACGCAAATTCAGTTTTGGCGAAAGTTCACTCTTTTTGATCAATACCAGGGAAAGCCGACTGATCGACGCAGAACTGAAACAGAATGAAGTGGAGAACAAGTTCTTCACCGCCAAGGCCAAATTGTTCAGAACCCTTGCGATCAATCCCGAAAATCTTTAAACAGATGATCGATATAAGGATCATTCAATAGCTGTTGCAAGACTTATCTGGATCGCTTCTTTTACCTGTATACCATACTACTTTCATCGTTTTATATCTATCCCTGCTTACTTTTTTCCACAAAAATGTGACCTGTATAAATTTTCTGTGTCTTAATAGATAAAGAACGCTTAATGTGGTTCGGAATATACAATGCGATGAGTGAATATTATGTTGAGGTTTTTCTGGGAATCAGTATCGGGGCTTTTGTGATTTCAATAATACTCCTGCTTTCCTTTCTGAAGGAAAATATAGTCACAAAGAACGTTTGCGAGACCTACATTGAAAAAAATGAAGTGCACAAGATGCATATAAACGAATAAGGATTGATTGAAATGCGGATTAAGCTATGCAAGCACTAACCATTATTTGATCCGTTTTCAACCGCCAAAAAGACGGTAACGATATTATTCCATAGCTGCGTTACTGTCCGAATGAAATACTCTCAGGTAGTCTATAGCCTAAGAGTGTAAAATTCGAGATCGATCTCGTTTTTTGATTGGTTGGTTGATGTTAAGGCCCTGATTATTCAGGGCCTTATTTAAAAAACTTGAAAAAATACCAAACATGAACTGAAATCTATGGAAGCAACCTAAGTCTGATAGATGATGATGCAAGACAGGAGGTTTCGCTGAGGTTAGGCAACGTAGTTAGAAATTTAGTTGAGTTCCTCCCATTAGGTTGTTGTAAAGGGTCTCTAAAAGATATTAAATATCTGAAGAGGCCCTTTTACCTTAGATTTTATAAATTGTTGTTACCTAGGAAAATATTATCTGACTTCTTTGATCTATATGAATTTTCTCAAAAAAATCATCCTCATACTGGTTGGTGATCGATTTAAATCGCATTTAGGGGCAGATAACGAGTATCGGAAATTATCGGATGAGGATCTTGTAAGGCACATTGTAGAAAAAGAGAATACGCTTTTGTTCGGGTTGATCTATGACCGTTATGCCAATAGAATTTTTAGTAAATGCAATGGTTTTGCTAAGTCTGAAGAGGAGGCGCTCGATCTTACGCAAGATGTTTTTCTAACCCTCTTTGTAAAGCTTGGAAATTTTAAAGGAAAATCGAAATTTTCGAGTTGGGTCTATGCCCTGACTTATAATTTCTGTGTGAATTATGTTACCCGAAATAAAGGAAGAAAAATAAAGGACCAATCCAGTCCAATTGAAGAGCAAGAATTTAAAATAGCCAATGATATCGATGATAAAGAGTTATTTGAAATGCGCTCGCTAAAACTAAAAAAAGCGCTTAACCTCATCGATCCTCAGGATAGAACACTACTCCTTCTAAAATATCAGGACGATGTTCCTGTGAAGGAATTATCAACTTTACTCGAGCTCGGCGAAAGTGCGGTTAAAATGAGATTAAAAAGGGCAAAAGCCCGTATTCTGGAAACCTATAATTCCCTTTAATCATGGCCCAAAAAGAACAAAACCCTTTTAAACAACTGGAAAGAAGCATCAAGGAAGTTCCACCTGAATTAAGAAAAAAGGTGATGAACGACGTGGCCGCCGCCAAATTACTGATGGATCTGGCAACGCTTTTTGGTGCGAATTACCCATCGATTATCGGTGGGTTGTTCAAAACTCAATCAAAAAATTAAACCTAATCATAATCCCAAAACATTATGGAAACAATTGGAAAAATAGCAACGGATTCGCTTAGAACGATCATCCTCGACATCGCCTCGGCCCTGCCTGGGATCATCGGTGCCATTATAGTTTTAATCCTCGCCTGGCTGATCATCAAGATCACCACCACGGTACTTAGAAAACTGATGAAACTCGCCCGGGTAGACAAACTCTCTGATCGGGTAAACGATGCGCAATTATTTGGTGAAGACAGCAAGATCAAAGTGGATATCATCAAAGTTATACTTGGCTTTGTAAAAGGTGTCCTCTGGCTCACTTTCATCATTGTGGCGGCCGATGTCATGGGACTTACCGTAATTTCAGAAGAGATCGCCAACCTGCTCAGGTATCTGCCGGTTCTGTTAAGTGCTCTGGTGATATTTATGATCGGGATGTTTGCCGCAAAATTTATCAAAAAAGCCCTGGTTAGTGTCTTTGATTCTATGGGAATTGGCGGTTCCAAGATCGTGGGTACGATCGTTTACTATATCATTATCATTTTTGTTCTGGTGACCTCACTCAACCAGGCGGGAATCGATACCACCATTATCACCAGTAACTTTACCATGATTATCGGCGCATTCCTTTTGGCCTTTGCTATAGGACTGGGACTGGGATCGCGGGAGGTGGTAGCCGATTTATTGCGCACATTCTACGCCAGAAAAACCTTTGCCATTGGCGATGTTATCAAGACAAAAAAAGTTGAAGGAACTGTAGAGGCAATCGATGGGATTTTTGTGACACTGAATACCAAATCAGGAAAATTGGTGCTTCCTATCAGGCAAGTCGTAGAAAGCCGGATCGAGGTCCAGTAACTTTGAATTGACGGGCGCTCCAAAAGAAAGTCGAGGAGTCTGTATTATGTATATGCCAGGTCTTTTATTATGATGATATTGGACCTTAGATTTAGCCGTTTATCGATTTTCGTCGTTGAACTACACAAATAGATCGGCCAAACCACAAAAATTAGGGGTTTCACAACAATTTTCAATACCTACACAACGCTTTTTTGTAATTTAAAGCTACCCCAATGTCTCATTTAATCTACTAGCTATGAAACTAGATTCTAACAAACATCCTGTCATAAACACCCTTCTTTTAATACTTAACGTGGGCCTGGAGATCATCTTGGTGATGATCGCGCTGGGTTTTGTGATCGGGATCTGGGAGTTCTTAAAATAATCAATATTACAAGCCTTTTTGGCTGTTTTGTTGCCTTGAATTTTCAATCCTTATCAGGTTCACTTCTCACTTCCTTCCTCCATTGATAGGGCAGGGATCCTTACCACTTCGATAGTGGCTGAGGCGAGTTGCACTTTTCCTGATGTTGCCATAAAAGCCTTGCCGATCAGATCATTCAACAGGTGTTTGGTGAATCGGCGCTTTTTATAATCTACAATGTATCTTAGGTTAAACTGGACCCAGTTATCGGTCATGGTCAGGGCCAGGGTAGGTTCAACTACGGCATCTTCTATATAATATCGGTCCACCACCATCTTCCACCGGTCAATCGAAGCGGTTACATAAGCCGATAGATGTTCCTGTGCGATTTTGATAATTATATCCTTGGCCAGATCCAGATCCGACCCGTAACGTACCGGTAGGTTAAATTCATCCCAGATAAAAGGAAAATCCTGCGAATAATTATAGATAGGCCCTTTGAATACAAAAGCATTACTGAGTTTTACGATCCGGCCAGAGTAATTGTCGCTACTCACCCACTCCCCGATCTCCATCATGGTGGTGTAGATACTATCGATGTCAATAACGTCTCCCTTGATCCCATGAATCTCTATTCGGTCGCCAGGCTTATAGACCTTTATAAAGAAAATATAAAGCGATCCGGCCAGGCTGAGAATAAGCTCCTGGAGGGTGATGGTGATCCCGGCAGTCAACAGGCCAATGGCGAGTGTAAAATCGCGGATGTTCCCCGTAAAATAGGATATGGTAAGGATGAGCAGCAGGATATATCCCAAAACCTCAACGCCTTTCTGTGTTTTGTAGCGCGCATTGCTGTCGGGCATATTCTTCCGGAGAAATCGTCTCAGGAATTGCACCACCAGAATGATAAAAATTGCCCAGATAAAATATTTGAAAAGTGTTATGGAAAGTGGATGGGCCTCCATCCATTCCCGGATCCATTCTAGAGAGTTCATAATTATCTATTTAAATATAATGGGGTGCTTCCTAGTGCTTTGAATTAATACGATATATACTTTCTATCTGTCTGATCGCTTCAGAAAACCAGTAATCAAGGTGGTAAATCCTATTGAATTTATCGTCATGTAAGCATATTTTTATCTGTTGAAATTAGACGTGAAAAGCTGATCCGTAAATGATATTGGTCAGTTACACAACTCAAGGTAGGTCACCTCATCCGTTCACTAAATCTAATTGAATCTGTTTCCAGCCCTTGCTTTTAGAAGTCGATTTTCACAATCATAATATCCGTTTATCAATGTCCATCATAGATTAAAAAATGGTGAAACATCTATATTTGTAGGATTATGTCAGGGCAATATCCGTTTTATAATACAATAAAATACCGATTGGTATTAAGTTTTGCTTACGGGGTATTTCTTTTTCTTTTCCTGATGGCTTTCCTCCCATTCGGGGTTAGCAATTACAACCCTCAGCACGAATATACGCTCGATTTTCTACTCGAAATGGGCATCTTCTTGCCGGTAACTATCCTTGCTTCCCTGACCAATGAATTTGGTATACGGCCCTTGTTAAAAAGACGGTCCGATTCGCTTTACATTATTGGATGGACTACCTGGAGCCTGATTTTTATAGGACTGATCATTTTTACAGTTTATAATTTTCTTGGAGACTGGCACGATTGGCAACTTAACAGCCTTCCCGGATTTCTTTTCAATGTGGCCATGGTTCTGATCTTTCCTGCAGTGGGTTGTTTTTTTTATTTCAGATTTCTCGGCCTGCGCAAGAATTATGATGCCATACTAACCAACCCCGATCAGCGAATAGACCCGAAGGATATGCTCCATTTTACAGGCGAAGGGACTAAAGATCGCATATCCATTTCTGTTTCCGACTTTATCTATGCCAGGGCACAGGATAATTATATCGAATTGCACTTCCTAAAGCACAGCCATCTCACAAAGTTTCTTATCCGTTCTTCTTTGGCCCGGTTAGATGCCACAAAAGATCACGGTTTTCTTGTCCGCTGTCATCGTTCTTATCTGGTAAACCTGTACAATGTGCATTCGATTAAGGGATCCCTAAAAGATCTAAAGATCATCCTGAGTCATATCGATCTTGAAATACCGGTTTCGAAGACATATTCCGAGTCTACCCTGGAACAACTTCGCTATTACAAGGGATTTCAATAATCGGTTTTTTACCACGAATGACAGGATTTTACCCCAAAGCCCATCAATCTTCAGGTCTTGAGGCATAAACCCTATACTTTCGATCTGAAATCAATCAATAAAATTATATTATCATGAAAACAATTACTACCCCTGGAATTTACGGTCTAAAAGCTGTTCTGCTTACTATCTTTTGTTTCTTTTCCGGACTGCTCCTCTATGCACAACAAAACAACAATGAAATACTCCAGACATTCGTCGATAGTTATAAAAAAGATCCCATGGCCCTTACGGCCAATTTTGGTATCAATATTGGCGAACGATGGTGGCATGTAATATCAAAAAGGAAAGAGGAGGCTTATAAAGTAGGGACGAAGAAACAATATACCTTCCATAATTTTGGTGGCCATGAAGTAAGTCTCTATCAGGGAAAACCCGGCAAGCCTACCTGGTATTTTAAATTTGCCGATAGCAGTGTCCTGGAAAAGATCAATTCCAAAGAATGGACCGCGAGTACCGCCGCCGCCCGGTCTACTCCTGATGATAAAGTTGCGCTCGACATCCTGGTTATGGATGATTACAACTTTACGCTAAAAGACGATGGCATATCCTATCAGGTGCTGGAACATTTTTGGAAAAAAGACGATATAGAGATTACCCGTTTTGCACGGGATAATGCCCTGCCCAGTCATGGGGCTGCTCTGGTTGCGCTATACACAATGAAAGATAAAAGGATCGGCTGGTTTAGCCTGGGTGCCGATGAGGCTGCCAATGCAGACAGAAATCTCGACAAGGGCCAGGTTCCTAACTTAATGATATTTACCAAAGGCCGTGGGAAAGGTCAATTTGGCGAAGAGGAGTTCGATATTGAACCAGGAATGAGTGTGTTTATCGGCCCATATGTTAAACACATTATCTACAATCCCTATGACGAACCACTCGAAGGCATCCTTGTATTGTTTGGGGATAATATTGATTTTGCCAGGGGGCAGTCTTACCTGGAATTTTTGGAAAAGGAATATGAATTCCTCGAGGCCAATCAAAAATCTGTTGAAAGAGAGGTGCCAGCGGAAAGTGGCCAATAGTTTCTATTCTGGCAACACATAAATAGGTAATGCTCATGATCAAAAATCATCAATTGCTGATCTCAAAAACCTTATCAGTGAGGGCATCGTCACTAAAGAACTCTATCGTCCTCGAAACGGGCTCTTGTGTAAAACGAACCATCATGTGAAATTTATAATTGGTCCTATCGGTCTCTGATAATTGTGGTATTATCCGCGCCTTATATACATAAAAAAGCTGGCGGGAACGGCCTTCAGATTTTAACCGGTTGAGCAGCGCCTCGGCTTTTTCCGCGCTCATCGCCACAAGAATACCTGTTCCATAAGAATTTCCTTCAGGCGTATAGTTTGGTTTGAACAACGAATCGTCCGCTGAAGAATTATATTCCATATGCACCGGGCCTCCCGACTGTGCATTTACACCTTTCAATACAAAGCCTCCTGCTTTAAAGTCGTATTCTGCCAGCAAAGTTTTTCCCACCAGATAAACCTCCTGCATGTCCTTGTCTGTAGACCATCCGAAAAATTTCTCAGCATAGGTGTCCATAAAATCATTAAAGGCCCTCATTTCGGCAAATTCGCCCGAACGACCTCCCCATACCGCCTGACGCAGTTTCTGCTGGTAAGAACCAGAAGATTTGGGCATATGCAGAGGAAGGCAGGGCTGCTGTTCTGCGCAAAAAAACTTTGAGAAGGTTTCTGGTTTAAAAGAATAAGCCCCCATTTTTTTCAATACGATCGCCCAATATGAATCTACCGATTTTGCGTACTGAGCGTTATTGTCTTCCAATGCGGTTCCGGGTCTAAAAGCCTTTCTGATCTTATCGGGATCAATGGTGTTTTTTGCAGCCTCCATACAAACCAAGCTGAAGTACTGTTTTAGTCCCTCACGAAGTTTGAATTCAAGGTCTTTACGGGCTAAACCCGTGTTGGCATACTCGGTGCGATCCATTTTCTTCGTATAATAGGCCCGTTGTTGTCCGAGGCGCAATAAATTTCTGAAGGTGGGCACTACAAAAGGTTCAATGTTTTGCTTGTCAGGCGATTCAACAACCCGGATCTCCCCCGGGGAGAAACCAAGTTCCTGTTCGGTAAAACCAGATGTTTGGCCGAAAGACAGAAAGTGGCCTAAAACACAAATTGGCAATAATAATTTGAAAGTATGATGCATAGGGCTATTTTGTAAAGTCGGCCTCAAAAAGTTTGAGTTTCAACTCCTCATCTAAAAAGAACTCAATAATATTCGAAATGGGATTCTGAACAAGCTGTGTTGGTGCGGTACCATAGATACCCTGGGGGGCCTCAGCTTCTCCAACACCGATACTGGCCTTATATACATAGTACAATTGTCTATTTCTGGAGTCATAAGCCTCCATGGTCTCCACCAGTTTCTCTGCTTTTTCCGGACTCATTTTTATGAGCTTACCTGCTAAGAACCTTTCATCAATTTTAGTTCTTGCAAAAAAACTTTGCTGGTCTCGTATTGGGGGGTACCTAAGCAATGACCCTTTTGATGTCTTTACTTCCACGGCGTCTACGCGAAGTACAAAACCTTCATGGTTGAAATCGTAGTCCTGAATATAGGTGGTGCCCACTACATAGGCCTCTTGCTCGTCGATCTGATTAGCCCATGTTTTTATTTTCGGGATCTCGGACTTCACATAGGACTGCCACGCACGGAGCCGTGCAAATTCGTCGCTCCTGAAGCCACCCCATGTAGGCCGGTTTCTTTTGGGGGAGACATATGCACCATTGGTTTCCGGAATACATTTTGTTCCATCCTCGCACCAGTACTTTGAAAGTGCTTTGGGTGTTAGGAACCTGGGGGCAAGCTCTTTGAATTTAACAGACCAGTACAAGGTAGTACGCAGAGCATCATCGGGCGGGGTCTTGGCCACAATGGTAGGTCTGAACTCACGTGCCAATTCATCTGTTTTTATTTCAGCGCTGCGATATTGGATCTCCATCAGTTCAAATAGCCTTAGTATACTTTGCTTTTTTTTGGCCGTGAGATCACCCCTTTCTTTTTGAGATCGGAAAACCTCCTGTGGAATGGGATTCGCAGACATGCCATAGGAATTTGGTGTGCCCAGGCGAAGAAGCCCACGGAAACGAGGGATGAATAGCGGTCTCAGGTCGTCGGGAAAGGGCGATTCGACTAACTCAAATTCGCCAGGGTCAAAACCAAGGGAAGCTTTGGTATATTCCTGAGCTTGTAGCTGAAACAGTATGCCACAGCCGAAGATCAAAACAATAGTATATATTCTTTTCATAGCGATCAGAGTTTGGTTTCGTATACCAATTCTTTTAGTTGAGGGTCCAAATAGAATCGGATGGTTGTATCCTTGTAATCGTACAGAAATCCGATATTCCCTCCAAAAGCCGTATGCGTCCCGCCTCGTCTTTTAGGTCCCATACTATAGATCTCCGCCACCATCACCGAATAAAGCATTTGATTGTTACGCTGATGGAATTCTGTTTTCAAGCGGTTTTTAATGCTCTCGGCTTTATCTGGCGGAATTTTCAGGAACACGGTTTTTACAAAACCGGAATTTAATTCAAATCCTGATCCTTCGGGATCCCTTGGCCAAAATTGGAGGTCCTGCGAGGCGAAAGCTGCGCTGCCCTTAACAGGGGCAATTACCACATCAAAACCTTGTTTCTGAAAATCATAGGTGGGGAGAACCACCCTATTGATAAGGGCAACTTCCCGGCTTAGACCCGATGACCATGCCAGCAGTTTGGGCACCTCATTATCTACAAATTTCTTGTACGCTGCCCGTTTTTTGAACTCATTGGCTTGCGGTCCTGCCCATATCCTTCCCTGGCGCCGTCGATAACCTTCGCTGCAATTCTCACCCGCGGGACAATAATATTCCTTATAGCGTTCTTTGGTCAGCATACCGGCCGCCATTCCTTCAATATGGAAACGGGGTACAATAAAATAATTGAGCTTTCCGTCTACTTGTTCGTTTAGGGTGTAGTATTTTCCCGTAAAATTAGATCCTTCACTCTTGTAGACCATCAACTTGTCGGCCGTGAATTCATCGGGGATCATTTGAAGGCATAACAGACTGAGGTAGCAGCCCATATTGTGTGTGAGCTCTTCGGTCACCGCCTGGCGTTGTTGCCGACTATCATTTAATTCCATTCTCAATTGTGGAATATCCACCTTATATGTGTCGAGCATTCCAAGGCGGGGGCGGCCTTCAAAGGTAGCTATGATTAAGGGGCTGAAACTATCGGGATCGGACGATTTCACCAATAAGGTTTCACCTATATCAAAAGAAAGGTCTGTAAAAGACGCTTCGCGATCATGAAAAGAATTAGGATTCGTCCAGAGATACGCATCATCCTGGGCTTGTACAACCCCTGGGCTTCCAATAAAAATCAAGAATAAGACACAGAACGTCGGGCAACAATACGGCCAGGCCTTAAAAAATGAATTTTTCATGTCGATCAGAGCTTTAAATTCAAGGAGGGGAAGCTCAAATGTAAGTCATTTCCTTAACAAACCAATATTGTTTCTGGTTGCCAGGAAATACCAATCAAAAAAACAAAGTTATTTGTTCTTCCACTGTTCAAAAAAGCAAGTGAATTTGGATACGGATCACATACTAAAATCTATGTATCTTAGCGTGAATTGTTCCTGACTAACATATTAAGATTCCTCAAAGATATGATCCAACATGTAAAAAACTTTGGCTTTGTCCTACTTAGGTGCCATTTTATCATCATCCTGATTTGCTCAGTCTCTTTAGCCCAGACCAGAGAAAAGGGCCCTTTCTGGCCCAATGCGGAATGGGGGAGCCAGGACCAGGCCGGTGCTTCGAACAGGATAACACCGCAAAAAGTTTTGGATGCGCTCACGCTTGCAACAAGTGGTAAAGTCTATGAACTGGGGCAGGTATACGAAGAGGGAATGCCTTTATTTGGCAACCGGAGTTATTCGATGATCCTCCCTTCAAAGGGAGAACCATGGGGGGAGAACAAACTTATGGGGAATGATGAATTCCTCTCAACCCAGATAGGACAGGTAGGTACCCAATTCGACGGCCTGGGACATATAGGCCAGGAGGTGGTCATGGAAAACGGTGAGGCAGAATACGTTTTTTACAACGGCTATACCGCCAGTGAAATGGATTCTTATAACGGACTCCGCAAGCTTGGGATAGAACATATTAAGCCCATAATTACCAAAGGTATTCTGATTGATATCGCGGGTTACAAAAATGTAGACCGTTTGCCCAACAGTTATGAGGTTACCATAGAAGATGTAAAGGGAGCGCTGCAGAGACAGGGTATATCAGAGTCCGATATCACTCCTGGAGATGCCTTACTTTTTCGATATGGGTGGTCTGCCTTATGGGAGACGGCAGAAGAATATAACCATAATCCTCCGGGTATCGGCTTGGATGTGGCCCGGTGGGTGGCAGAAAAAAAAGCGAGTATGATAGGCAGTGATTCCTGGTGCACCGAGGTCATCCCAAACCCTGTTGCGGGACAAGCATTCCCGGTACACCAGGAGCTGATGATGAGAAACGGTATTTTTAATCTGGAGAATATGACCTTCGATGCGCTGATGGAGGAAGAAATCCATCAATTTTTATTTATAGTGACCACGATTCGGTTCAAAGGAGCCACAGGATCGCCTGTAAGGCCTGTTGCCATCAGATGAGTATGTTTGGATAAAGATTAATTTACTTCAAAAATTATGTCGCCAAAAAAAATTATCATCACGATTTCTTTTTTAATGATGTTTACACCCCTCCAGGCCCAGACCGACTTGGCTTCCCGAAACATATTTGTTCGTGTCTTCGATTTTGAAAATGTCAAATTCGCTAAAGGCCAGCTCTACTCTGTTACCGACAGTAGTGTAGTTGTCTTACGAAAGAAAGAGGAATTTATTATTGATCTCTCACAAATCGATCGTATAAGAACCCGGAGATCCGTTGGCCACAACATCGGCATGGGCGCCGTGGCAGGAGCCGCGGCAGGCGGCATCTTTGGGCTCCTTCAGGAACAAGGTGGTTCTACATTCGGGTCTGATTCACGAGGTGACGATGCCTTAATCTATGGAACCGTTGGATTAATGCTTGGATCTGTGGTAGGAGGGTTAACAGCCCTCGGTAAGAAATCCGAACACTATAGAATAAACGGGGATTCAGAAAAACTGGCAGCTTTTAAGGACGCCTTAATCGAAATGCCCATAAAAAATTAGGGCAACGCACTCCGGATTAAAACCTACCAGGTATATTCAGGCGGTTCGATATTATTCATGCGTATATACAAGTTGGCTTTAGCCCTATGGTTATTCATATGGTCCTGCACATAGAAAAATGCAAAAGCCCTGCTCACCCTGTTCCCGCTGTGGTACATCACGCAGGTCTCATCCAATTTTGCCTGGTCAATGCTGTAGATCACTTCAGTTACATAGGCAAAGCCCTCTTCCAATAATTCTATAATTTCTGCCTTGGTCATCTTAGCAGCATCCGGTGTATTTGGTTTTACCTCCATGCCCTGCACATAGCGTTTGGTGAGCAACTCTGCCGTATAGCCGATATGGACCATCTGCTCCCCGAAGGTCTTGCTGACTTCGGTAGGCTGGTATCCATACAAGGAGTCCGGCATCGCCCGGGCCACTTCCAGGCAATGTTCAGCGGCGGTTTGCCAAACCGACAAATACATTTGGGTAAAAGCTGTTTTAGGGACTTTTTCGGTTTGTCCAAACAACGAAAACGTCATCAGTAGAAAAGCAAATACAGCGAGGGAGTTATTTCTCATGATCAATAATTTATCAATGGTTTAAAGTGCAAAATAAGCCTCTTCAGATATCAATATAATTCAGGCCTATTTTAAATTGGATTTATCCTGACTGCCCTTTCCTGAAAGGTCCAGGCAGGAAAGAATTATGCTAGGACTTGTCTTGAGCGTCTTCTTCCTTTTTGGCATCGCGCACGGCTTTTTTGGCGTCTCTTTTATATTTCCGGATATTTATTCGATCCTCCCTGATCTCGCTTCGGTACACATCGAGCATGTCTCGCTCCTTGTAGTACTTTTTAGGGGTAAGGTGAAGCACATACTTCATCCCCTTTTTTTCATCGCTCTTGGCCTCAACATAAACCTTCTTTCCCGAGGCGATATAGCCCTTTTTTTTGGGTATGTTCCTCACATCTCGGGTCTTAAGGTTGTCCAGCGGGAAACCTACCCAAATATTGGTCGGTACATCAGCAAACCCAAGGTGACCGATTATAAACAATCCAAAGGCCGAGGACTGGATTTCCATCAGCGGGATCTCGAGGGTATTATCTGAAATGACCAGGGTGTTTCTAATCGGTTTGAATCGGATATCCTCCACCCGCTCTTTTTTAAAGATTTTACTCCCCGCATTGATCATGGGTTCAAATCCTGATACCTGGGCTTCCTCAAGATCAAATTTTATACTGCCTTTCAGGCTCCCTGAAATTATTTCACCTTCATCGTCAACCTCGCCTTCTATTGCGGTATTGAGACTTATGATCCCCCCGATCCTTTTTGCGGAGCGAAGTGATGCCATATCGAAATAATCAAAGGCCTTGAGCAATTTCTCCAAATCGATCTTCTCGGTGTCAAAACCGAAAGAAAAGAACGTTTTTCCGGGCTCGGAGATATCGAGATGTGCGTCGAGGCTTACGCTGCCATCGTAAAAATCAAAACCGCTTTCCTCGAGGTAAAGCTTGTTCTGGTCCTCGAAATAAAAGCCTGTTTTTAGGTCACTCACAATTAGGCCGTTGAGTTCGAACTCTTCGATGGTCGCTGTCATACTGGGCCTGAATTTATTATATACATCCCTTATGGTGGGTTTAATCGCCGTTTCTGGCTTCTCCTCCACCTCAGTCACCACAGTGGTATCCTGCTGGGCGATCGAAAACAAGTCCTGGAATTCCTCGAAAATAATTTTTTCGGAATATATACTGACCTCAGAATAAGCTTTCGATTCATCCGGTGGCAGGTCGAATATAAGATCTGAAATATGTCCGACTTCCCCCGTCAAGCTAATCCGGTCCCCGGAATGCAATTCAAGAACAAACGATTTTAATTCTGCCGTATTATCATGCATTGCCACCTCCAGTTCGGTTAGGGGAATACGGACCTGGCTCGGCTGATGAAGTATAAAGGTGTTTCTCACTCTTAAATCCGTACTCGAACGTGCCACCAATGAATCAAGTACCCCGATATTACCAGCTACCTCAGCTTCAACTTCAAATTCTCCTTCGGTAAAGAAAAAGGTGTCGTTGTTGAACACATCGTTCAGCTCCTCTGGGTTTCCGGAAGCCTGCAGTGATAACTCCACATAAGTATCCCGCTTATCAGCGATATCTATTTCGGCCGTCATACTCACCGTCGTCTCCTTATCATAAAGAAAACTGGTCTCTTCCAGTCTCATTGTATTTTTGTCCTTAAACGAGATCCCGGTATGAAACTGATGGAAGCCGTCCATGTCCTTATATCTGAATTCTCCTATATCGGCCGTGATTCGGGGATTGAGGGAGCCGTAGATTTCTCTGAGGCTAGATTTGAACTTGCGCTCGGCTTCAATTATTTCTTCCAGATCCCTGGTCGTTGTTGTAGACTCAGCCGGCCCTTCACCAAAAATATCGATATAATTTTCCCATATGAGTTTCTCTGAACTGATATTCAATTCCGAGCTGACCGGCAGATTTATACTTCTGAATAAAAGGGCAGAAAGATTTTTTATCTCCCCTGAAAAGGTCACTTCATCCTCCCTGCCCAACCTCAGGGTAAGGGCATTGAGCTCCGCATGATCCCTGTTGAGCACCAGATCGAGCGTTTTAACCGGAAATTTTATATCCTCGGGTATGTAGGTGATCCTGGTATCATTCACTTTTAGCGCACTGTAAGAGGTCCTCAAAATGCGATCCATCTGTAAAAGGTCTCCATTTATACTGGCCTCTACTGAAAACTTGCCGCCTTTAAGGATTAACTGGTCTTCATCAAAGACATCATTGAGTATTTCCACGTCTGCCCGGCCTTTTAGCTCTGCGTTTAGAATTATTTGGTCCTGATCTTTGAGGTTTAGGTTTCCTTTGAGGTTCATTTTCCCACCCTTGAGACCAAAGGAGGTCCTATCCAAACGAAGAGAATTTTCATTATCGAAATGTATACCAGTATTAAAATTGTTCAGTGCAAAAGGCCCGAATTGTACAGTGGCTAACGAAATATCGATTGAAGGATCATATTTACCATATACGTCTTTCAGAACGTCTTGAAGCACCAGTTCGGGCTTTTTGGTCTTATGACCCGATTGGGCAATATCGAAAAGGCGGATAAAGTCGTCCCAGACCAGGTTTTCTGAGTGGATACGGAATTTGGAATGCAGCTTTTGTTTGGCCTCTGTGTTAAACAATGCAGAAAAGTTCTCAAAATCTGCGCTCAGCATAAAGCGGTCTCGTTTATTCAGGGGAACATCTAATTCCTCCAGTTTGGCTAGGTTCTTTTTCAGGGATAACAAGAGGGTGGTGACCGGTAGAGCCACCTGATTGTCATTGTTTATAATCCGCGTATTGCGAAGCGCGAAGCGTCCATTGGAGGCCGATACCAGACTGGCCATATCTGTTCCCTCTCCGCTGATCTCCGTATCGAGATCAAAGCTGCCACCCTCAAAACTCCAATGTTGATTTTCGCGAAAATTATTAAGGTCTTCAGGCGATCCCTTAGCGAGGATTTTAGCCTTCAAGACATTTTCAGCATCCGGGCTGTTCAACATCAGTACATCGGAGATAGCAAACCCGATGTCTTTGTATTTCCCATTGAGTTCTGGTAATGTTATCCTTATGTTTTTCTTGTTCTCCCCTTCGGCTATTTCGTCATCATAGATCCGGTTGATGAATCTCCCGGAGAACGACAAGTCCGATAGTTTTTTATCACCATGGAATACCGCTGAATTCCCTTCGGTGCGAAAATTTACCTCAACTTTGGGATTCCCTTTATATACAAAGGTCCCGTTCAATTTTGTTTGGGTATAGATTGGGTCATCTATTTGTATGATCGAAAGTTTTTCCTGAATTGGGGCCGTTAAAAGTCCGATGGTCGGTATAAACTGTGTTTGTTCATTCTCGAGAACGATATCGAATGTTCCGGTCCCTTTAAAATTGATCTCGGCCTGTGTTTTAAAATCCTGCTCATCGATTTCCAGCTCGAACGGGGCTATGCTCAATTGCCGCTCGCCCAGATCAAAATCAGAAAGGAATGTACCGGTAGTATGTGCGCCATTTATAAAGCTTCCTTTTTCGAGGTTGAAGCCGAGGGATTCTATATTTATGTCGAGCGAGGTCTTTGTCCTGATGGTTTCGCTCTCGAATTGAATCTCGGAGCTGATCTCATTGATATAAAACTCAAACAGCTTGTTTTTTACATGATGGCGGATTTGAACATTCAGATCAACTAGATCAAGACGGGTCTTCTTCTCAAGGAGTCTATTGGCCAGTTTCTTTTTCACCTCAAGTGAATCGAGAATAGGGGGCAGTTCGAGGGTCTCCTCACGGGTCAGGGGCGTATAATTATCCATTAAGATCTCGCCGTCCTTCAAGGTGGCCGATTTTACCTGGATCAAACCCCCGAGCAGGTCCTTGATCGAAAGTTTTAATCGGAGTTCTGCCACACTAAGGCGCAGATGATTGGTGGTGGCCGTGTCGGTGACCACCAGGTTTTCTATAGAGACGTACGGAGCGCTGAAACCAACCCAGTCGTCAAGGGAAACAGCATCGAATTCAATATGCCCGCTATACTGTTCGTCTAGCACATTGATCACCAGGGCGGCTATTTTATTTTTCTGGGTGGAAAAATAATACTGGGTGCCCAGGTAGCACAACAACAGCAACAGGAAAATACCAGCTGCAACTTTAGAGAGTCTTTTCCTCAAAGCCATCTTTCCCAGAAATGATACTTTTTTCTTCAACTAGCAATGGTTTGAGTTTCCCTGTACCAGGTCTCCGCTGGATGATGTAAAAATAATGATTTTTCGGGATTGAAAGGTCAACAAACCGGTGTCACAGCTGGCCATAGCCACACTTAATGTCTGCCAGAGTCCCGAACAAAAAATCTATTCGTCCTGAGAATGCACATTATCCGGATCTGCTTCTGGCAAGTGCACGACCCGTTGTGGATAAGGTATTTTTATCCCCAGCTCTTTAAAACGGTTATAGATAGCGATAGACACTTCGCTTCGTGCGCTCAGGACATTTTGCACATTGATCCAGAAAAGCAAACGAAAGTTCAGCGAGCTCTCACCGAATTCAAGGAACAAGGCCAATGGCGCAGGATACTTAAGCACTAATGGATGATCGGCGGTAACCTCCTGCATGGCTTGCAATACCAAATTCGGGTCAGATTTATAGCTGGTTCCCACCAGGATTTCTATTCTGCGTATATTATTGGATAGGGTCCAATTGATAAGGTCGTTCGAAATCAGGTTGTTGTTGGGAACCACCACTTCGGAACCATCAAAAGTACTGATCCGGGAAGCGCGGACCCCAATTTTATTTACGGTGCCCAGCAAATTATTTACTTCCACTACGTCGCCAGGTAGAATAGGCCTTTCAAAAACCAGGATAATCCCCGAGATGAAGTTCGATACCACGGTCTGCAGTCCAAAACCGATGCCCAGGCCCAGGGCCCCGGCCATGAGGTTGAATTTACTCAGCTCTATCCCCAAAGAGGAAAGCGCGAGCACAAAACCGACTGCCAGTATAAAATAGCGGACCACCAGGGAAATAGCGCTTGGAATACCCTTAGGGAGGCTGATGATATTCAATCGCACCTCTTTACCATCGAACAGGAATGAGATCAGGCTGGTGATAGCAAATGAAATAGCAAGAATGCCTATAAAGGTGACAAGCATTCCCAACGTGAAAGTTATCGACCCTACCTGATACGGTACCGATAAAAATTGATCTACGGTCTCATAAATAGGTCGATACAGATCTACCAGCAACAGGAAATAATAAATCCAGAGCAATCCGGTTACCAGGCGAATAATTCGGTTTACCTTGGTTTCCAGGAACATTTTTTGCTTGGGATCCACCGTCGGTTTCCTGCTGAAACGGTCGTGAATAAGACCAATAACAAGTCCGTCTGCAACCAGTACTAGCGCAAAGAAGGTAAGGCTCATATCGGTGCCCTGCGATGCCACTTTTAAAGCAAAAACAGCCAGGTTGGTATATCCCAGGAGATTGGCGAGGATCGCCACCAAAATGATAACAAAGAGCACCGGAGTTAGCCTGAGCAATAACCGGCTTATCCTTCCAAAAGAGATTTGACGGGTAATTTGATAAGGATATACATAATAAACCAGCAGGCCTATCAGCAAGAAGGCTTCAAACAGTATATACAACCGGTACTGCGTGACCGATATTCCTAAATAGGGCCTGAGACTATGAATAAACACCATCAGCATGATCCAATATGGTACAAACCTGAACTTTTTATGGATAAAGGGTCCTATTATAAGTGAAGCCGAAGCTAAAAGCAATAGTAACATACTATCCTCAAATAGTTTTGGTGCGCCAGAAAAAAGAAGCTTGAATACCAGCACCGAGGCAAAGAAAATAATCAAATATGGTTTTTTAACCAACACATCGCGGGTGAACCCGATACTTGTTGATGTGGCCTGATATTCAACCCTGATATAGGCTCTGCGGACCAGCAATACCATCCCTGTCATAATCAGGACCAGCAGCAGGTATAAATAAAGCTTGTTTTCGGAGGAACGCAGTAATTCTTTTATCGCGGCCACATTTTCCGAAATGGTCTCCACGCCATATGACCTTTCTTTTTGCGGTGCCTCGCCGGGTTCCTGCGCCTTCCAAAGCGGTTTGCCTCTTAAATAAAACAGGTTGAAAATGTCGGATTCCCGCATGACTTCCAATTCGCCAATCACGTCGTTCACCACAGCGATCTGATCATTGATCTTCGATTCGAGTTGTAAAAAACGGGTGTTTTGGGTCCCGATCTCAGAGCGGGTTTCGGAGATTTCACCTCTGATCTCTTCAATATTGTCAAGGATACGTTGTGGCGCTTCCTTTTGTACCGCGTTCTCATAGGTAAGGTCCCAGATAATTTCACGGGCGCCGATCTCCTCATCGAGGATACTGTTCCTGTTAAGGTAGGTGTTGATCGAGGTAAGCCAGCTGCGAAGATAGCTGCGGTAGCCGCGCCATTTCAGGATCATATTGTCTACCTCTTGTCGGGTAGGGTTGGCGTCGAGAAGATTGCGGGCAAAAACCCGTCGTTCTTCTATAAGCTGTTCATAGTCAGGATAAAGCGAATCGATACTGACCAGGCTTTCCCGTGGCCGGATCTGGTTTCTCGCGTCGTCTATTTCCTGAAGGATGCCTTCCATCTGCGAGACCACATTGATCACGGAAATAGCCTGGGGTCTGTCCTGGTCCGTGGTATCCTGGACCGATTCTGTAGGATCTCCCTGGGAAATTAAGATGAATGGAATAAGGGATATTATCAACAAGATGCGAAGGTTAGTCTTGCAGGGCAGCCAGATTGAACTAGTATTCATAATTCTGTTTTTCAAACGTTGTGCTAATTATAAACTATTCCCATTCGAAGGGTAAAATAACTAAAAAAACCCATTGAGGAGAAAGAAAGCAGAAACGATTCTGTCCCGTAAATCTAAATCGAAGCTATTTGGTGTTTTTGATTTTGAGATCATGAGAACCAAGGAAGGATCAGAAATAAAGACAAAACGCACAAAGCCTGCTTACATAAACGAAATATGATGTAATTTTAGTCGTGCGTATTCAACAAGTATTAAGGAATAAGTTTCTGATCGGCTTCCTGGTATTCCTGGGGCTAATTCTTATTATTTTTAAAGGGGCAGAATGGTGGGTGGAAAGCAAGATACAGAGAGTGGTCAACCAAAACCCCGACCGGGCATACGATATTACTTATGAGGATCTCGACATTCAGAGTTTTTTTAAGGGGGTAACCTTAAAACAAGTTCGCATCGTGCCCTTAAATGTGGGAAAAGGGACGGTCATCAATGGAACGGTCAAAAATGCATATTTGAAGGGCGTAGTATGGGGAGACCTTGCACTTAATAAAAAACTTAATATAGACGAGATCAGCTTCGAACAACCTTCTTTTGAGGTTACTCTTAGTTCAGAACCCAAAAAAAAGACGAGCGGTAAAGGGATGCAGACCTTGTTTGGCGATATCCTGTCGCGCGCCATACTAAAAAGTTTCAAAATCGAAGATGGCTCGGTGGTATTGAAAGAACCAGAAAACGGGCAAATCGTAGGACAGCTAAACAGCCTCAGCGTATTTGCCAACGAGATCGTTACGGATTCTGTGTATTGGCATCATCTTATTCCCTTCGAACTCGGCGCACTAACCGTAGAAATCGATAGCGCCTGGTTCGACCTCAACGACAATACTCGAGTTGGGCTGGGACAACTGAACTACAGTCTTGAAGATCAAAATCTGATCATGAAAGACCTGTCTATGAAATACAATACCGACTGGAGGAATGTCAGCAGGGAGCTTGGATTCCAAACCGATCTGATGGAGGTCAGCCTGAAAGAACTCGCGATTATGCAACTGGAATCATCGAGTAGATTTTATAGCGACCTGGATATTGTTGCCCAAAAATTAGTGGTAGATGGCCTGGAGTTCAAGGATCATCGGGATAAGAACATGCCGCGGCCGCGTGATTCCATAAAGCCTATGTTCAAAGGGATGATCGATGGCATCCCCGTATCGCTAAGGCTCGATACGATTCAATTAAAAGATGTTAATGTGAGCTATATCGAGCTGGGAGAGGGCAAGACCGAAGCTGGAGCGATTATGATCAATGATATCAACGGTATGATTACCGGACTGACCACGTTTCCAGAGCAGCAGGAAGAAAACCAGCATTTTAAGGCCGCTCTGACCGCTCGCCTGCAGGATGCTGCGGATATGCAAATCAACTTACAAGTTCCGTACGACCGGGAGGCATTTTCCCTTAGTGCCCATATAGGACCTATGGATATGACCCACCTCAGCGAGACAACAAAGGCCATGGGAGGTGTGGAGATCCATTCCGGAAAGCTATCCAGGATCGACCTTAGAGTAGAAGCTTCCAAGGCTTCTTCATCTAATTCTTTAGTCATGGACTATAGCGACCTCAAGGCAGAAGTGGTCAAAGAAAAAAAAGATCATAGCGACAGAAAACTTGTTGTCATATCGGCTATTGCCAATACTGCCATCCGCACGCAAAACCTTCCGGGCGACAAGAAATATCTTACAGCAAACTATACTTCGCAGCGCAATCTATACCGAGGACCCTTTAATTTTATATGGGCCAGTGCGATGGATGGAATCGTTCATATCGTTCCAGGTAAAGGAATTCAATTGGTCCTGGGCGTTAATAAGAAAAAGAAATAGGTTACCTCCCTCAAATCCATATCCCTCAGGTCCTTAGCTTTCCGAATCCATGATCCCCATCCTGCGACGGTGCATTTCATCGATATTTACAATCTAAAACGTTATGGTATACCCATTTAGCACTATATTGAGGCGGTTAAATCCCCACTATTATGAGAAATTCAAGAGTTTTTAGGATAGTTCCCCTTTTCCTGACAGTGCTGTTCCTTACGTTTTTTTCCTGTGAAAACGACAAATCGGCTTTCGAAAACGAGCTTGAACTGGTCGGTTCGGGTGAAGATAAGGATAGAAAAAATTCAAAGGTCGATATATGCCACAACGGTCGCATCATCAATGTTAGTATCAATGCCGTAGGTGCCCATCAGGGGCATGGCGATGCGGTAGACCTTGATGGAGATGGTTACTTCGATATAGACAACAGCTGTAGCGAGACCGATTGTAACGATGATGATCCCAATATCAACCCTGGTATTGAAGGCAGCTGCGACGAGGCGCCGGGGACCGCGGGACTATTGGTGGGTATCTGGACGACTGTGGAAACAGAAATCAATACCTATGTTGGGTCTCAAACGCTTGCGGATTATCTCATAGACGTGGTAGGCCTTACACCGGAAGAAGCAGCGGCACAGGTGGAGCTTTTTGAATCCAGTTTGGCAAATGAGCTGGAAGGAACACTCACGATATATGAGGATAATACTTATGAATCAGAATTTACAAGTGGCTCCGACAGCGGTACCTGGGAATTGAGTGCGGATGAAATGACCTTAACACTTTTTGAAGGGCCCGATACCATCGTGATCACCATCAATTCCATCACAGAAAGCACCTGGTACGCGACGCTTTCAGAAGACTATTTGGTAGATCTGGATGAAGATCCGGCCACGGAGGATGTGTTGGTAACGGTAATCGCCAACGTTGTTCTTACCAAATAAAGACCGGGTTATTTCTTAAAAATCACGATTGGAACCGGCGAGGAATGCATTTGCTTCCTCTTCCGCAAAGGCGGCTTTATCGGCATCCCAATGGAGTGTTTGACCTGGAAAACGCCCGGCGATGGTGCCCAGCAAAATGGTTTCTGTGAGTCGGGCTGAATATGAAAACGGGGCCGAGCATTCCGCTTTGCCCAGACAGGCATTCACAAACTGGTGGTAGTGTTTTTTACCCTCGCTTTCATAATCGCGTACCGGTTGGCCCAGCTTAAAGGATTCAACATCCATTTCGCGGTATTCCCCGTCCACGATCAACCTGGGAAGTTCCATAAAATGCGGCAAAAGTAGTCGTCCTTTTTCACCTACAAATACCGCTCCCTGTTCGGGTAGTCTTTCCATATTCGGCAGACCAAAATCTTTGTGCATATCGGGGGCAGCCGGCCCGTCGTACCATACCCATTTTAGCGTCTCAGCGGTAAATCGGGTGCCAGGAAATTCGTAGGTCACCACATTGTTTTCCGGATAACCAAAGTCGTTAGGAGGCCGACATTCGGTAGTGATGGTCATGGGCACATCGAGTTCCAGGGCATTATAGGGTGTATCGAAGATATGCACGCCCATATCACCTAAGGTGCCACAGCCATAGTCCATGAGTTTCCGCCAGTTTCCGGGGTGGTAGAACCCTTCTTTAAAGGGCCTTTCCACGGCTGTTCCCAGCCAGAGGTTCCAATCGAGATGTTCAGGGACCGTGTCTTTGCCTTCCGGTTCCGGGCCGTCATAACCCCAGTTCTTCGGTGACCATGCCCGTACGGTATGGACCTTGCCGATGATGCCCGACTGAATAAGCAGGCTCGCCAGTTTATAGTCATAAAATGAATGTACCTGTATCCCCATTTGGGTGATAAGGTTCTTTTCCTCCGCCATTTTTTTCATCTCCCGGGCTTCGCTCACATAGTGGGTAAGCGGTTTTTGGCAGTACACAGCCTTGTCCATTTTCATCGCCATCAAGGCAGCCGGAGCATGGGTATGGTCTGGTGTTGATACGATGACAGCATCGATTCCATCTTTCATCTGCTCCAACATCGTGCGGTAGTCTGTAAACCCTTTCGCGGCAGGGTGCAGATTTAGTGCTGCTTTTAGAAAATTGGCGTCCACATCACAGAGCGCCACCACCTCCACCTGAGGATGGGAGGAAATGGCTTTTAGGTCTTCACCCCCCATATTTCCCACCCCGATATGGGCTGTTCTCAGTTTGGTTTGTATTGTGTTTGGCTTTAATACAGCAGGGACAAGCATCAGACCCATGGCGCCAAGGCTACTGGTTTTTATAAAATCTCTTTTTTTCATATGGAAAGTGTCTTGTTGGTGTTTGCTGATGCTATGGAATCGCCAAAACATCATCCCCTTAGCTGGTAATCGATTATATCGTTCCTTTCAAAAATAGGAAATATGTAAAGAATGTTTTTTAGACTACAATGTAGCATGGCTGATCCAAAGCCAAAGCTATTTGGAATATGAATTAAAAATATAATGCCGGGTGTTGAATACTTAAGGGGTTATGTAGAAAACCTGAATCAGCTACTGCTTTCAGCCGCCAGCTCTTCCTTTTTTAACTGACTAAACTCTGCTTTTACCGCATCAAGTTTGGAAGGGTTTGTAAAGGCCATGGCACGGGCTTCCTTTAAAGATTTGCTTTTAGAGACATCCCGGATCAGGTCTTTCCATTCATGAAAATTCAATGTGATGGGATTATACGAATTCACCGGCTTGGTTATACCATAATCTGCCTGCTCGGTCTCTGGCATAAACGTTCCAAAAATCCTGTCCCATATGATCAGTGTAGATCCGAAGTTCTTATCTATATACTTCTTATTCCGGGAATGATGCACGCGGTGATGGGAAGGGGTGGTAAAAATGTATTCGATGGGCGCAGGAAGCTTGCGTATATATTCCGTATGGATCCAGAACTGATACAGCACTTCGATCTGATGGCATATAAAAAAGAGTACGGGATCGAAGCCCATCAATGCCACGGGGACAAAAAAGATCACTTTGATAAACTGTGTCCATCCGAGTCTGAAGGAAACAGACCAGTTATATTTTTCAGAATTGTGATGGGTCACATGGGTGGCCCACCAAAAACGATTAATATGCGCTACTCGATGTGCCCAGTAGCGGCAGAAATCAATACTCACAAGGCAGAGGATGTAGGCCCACCAGGTTTTGGGTATGCTCCAGGGCACCATATTGTAGAAAAAGAGGATAAAGCCGAAAATAGCGATTTTCAAAAGGGCGGAAAGGCCTACATTAACAAGGCCTATGACAGTGGCGGAGATGGTATCCAGGCCGTCGTAATAATCTTTTTTAAGTGCCGTACTAAGGATCCACTCCAGTACAACGAGGAGGATCATGGGGATGGCGGCAAATTGTATGATATTCAGATCTGAAAGCTGCTCGATGAGCATCTCGGTAGTAATGGGAATTTTTTCCATATATAGTTTCAACACATTTAAGCCTGACCAGGTATTTTAAAATCCTTTAGCAAATTGAATTTTGCCAGGATTATTAAAATTTTCAAGGCTCCAATATGAGAAGGAAGTGCGGCACTAAATGTTAGGTGGTTGAAAATGTCCTATTCCTTAGTCAGGAGCATATTTAGCGTGCCGCCGCTTTTAAAAGCCTTAAAGATAATACAAGAGAGGTGCTCAAAACAAAAAACATCCTAATAATTGCTATTCATGTTAGTTGTACAGAAGGGATATCCGCACAATTTGAAATATAAAAATTAGCAAATATTCTTTTACCGGTGTATTAAGGATCATAAATATTGCCGTCTGTCAAAGCCACAGAAGCCATAATTTAAAAAAATTGCGAGGAGGTTATTTCTTTATTTTTCCAAATGACTCAGATCATATTCTGTCTGTGGCTTGTTTCCTACCTTGGCCTTCACACAAGTATTGGCTATGCAAGGTCTATCTGATATATGGAAGCGATTCAATACCTGGATGGAGGCTTATCTGAAGGTCCGTGGTGACAGTCCGGATATTATTTTACAAAAGAAGATCTGGTGGCTATTAGGCCTGGGTTCTATTCCTGTTCTGGCGGCTAGTATTATCCTTATGGGAGCAATCCTGGGCAGGGCTGTACTCTATACCAATATCTTATTCCTGATGAGTCTGCTGGTACCTGTGATCATCTTCCATTTCCACCGCAGGAATATTACAGGCTATGCTCTGTTTTCCCAGCTTTCCATCGTATTGCTCACCGCTATAAAAGTATATCTGATGGGAGGTATGATCCATGTAGGCACGCCGGTGTATGTGGGGTTGATCGGTCCGGTTTATGCCCTGATCCTACCCAACAAGAAACGAGCCGTGAACATCTTCCTTTTATATATCCTGTCCATGATCGGGGCAACGCTTTTGAACTCCCCCGGTACTGAGCAGTATGTCTTCTATAAATTCTTTATGGGATTCCTGATCGGTAATACGGCCATATTCATCACCCTTTATTATTTTACAAGCCAGTGGGAAAGTGCCAAACAGGCCGAAAAGGATCGTTTGAAAGAACTTGACGAGCTTAAGACCAAATTCTATACCCATATCGCCCATGAATTCAGAACCCCGCTAAGCATCATCACCGGTATGGCCGACCAGATGAAGGCTGATCCTTCCAGATGGCTAGACCAGGGACATGCCATGATCAAGCGCAATAGCCAAAATCTTATTTCGCTTACCAATCAGCTACTGGATCTATCCAAATTAGAGGATCGGTCCATGCCATTGAATCTTATACACGATGATATGGTCCTTTATTCACGCTACCTCGTTGAATCGTTCCATTCTATGGCGGCTGGCTTAAATATCAGCCTGACCTTTTCATCGGAACCAGAAGAGATCTTTATGGATATGGACCCCGATAAGATCCGTGATATTATGTCTAACCTCCTTTCCAATGCCTTGAAATTTACTCCGGAAGGCGGCTCGGTTTCTGTTCGCCTGGAGAGAATAGCAAAAGAAGGAAAACCATTTGTCAGGCTCCGTGTAGAAGATTCCGGTATTGGGATTCCACAAAACGAACAAGCCCTGGTTTTTAACCGTTATTTTCAGGCTAAAAACCATCTTAAAACATCAAGTCCGGGTTCCGGCCTGGGACTGGCGCTCACCAGGGAGCTGGTTGGGTTGATGAGCGGAAATATCGATGTCCGGAGTACTCCGGGAAAAGGATCGGTATTTGTAGTACAGCTGCCCATTAACAACAAGGCTGCTCCGATTGCCTTGCCTCAGATCAATGTCCTTCATGAAGCCCGTAAACCTTTTGAAACGACAGGGGAGTTAATGCATGGAGAGGAAAACAATTTAGCTGCTGAATTCAGACTACTGCTGGTAGAAGATAATAAAGATGTGATCTCATACCTGAAATCTGTATTGAAAGAGGACTATGCTATTGAAACCGCTTTGAATGGGGTTGAAGGATTTCAAAAAGCCCTAAAAATCATTCCCGATCTGATCATTAGCGATGTAATGATGCCTGAGATGGATGGATATACCCTCAGCAGGAAACTAAAAGCCGACCTTAGAACCAGCCATATTCCCATCGTCCTTCTCACCGCACGATCCGATTTCGATTCGCGTATGGAGGGCCTCAATACAGGTGCTGATGCCTATCTCTCCAAACCCTTTAACGAAAGGGAGCTATTGGTACGGATCAAAAAGTTGATCGCCTTGCGCAGGGACTTACAGCTGCGATATAGCGCTGCTTCAAAGCAAATGGTTATTCGCAATAACGATTTGAACGGAAAACACAGCCGGGAAGATGCTTTTATAAATAAGGTTCAAAATATTCTAAAAGTTCATCTGAGCGATGAGGAATTTGGGATCAAACAACTTTGTGAAGCACTCGCTATGAGCCGATCTCAGCTCTACCGAAAATTCGCGGCCCTCACAGACATGACCGTAAACCAGTTCATTATTTTCCTTCGATTGGAAAAAGCAAGAGAACTCCTGACTACCACAAGTCTTAATGTTTCAGAGGTGGCCTATGACACCGGCTTCAAGAATCCGGCATACTTCAGTCGGGTCTTTTCCGATAGATTCGGATATGCCCCAAGCAAGGTGAGGGACAGATAAGCCTTTACCTGAAAGAAAGGGAAGTGTCAATTCGTGTTAGGGACACAGCGTTAAGCATTTGGCACGCAGCGACAATTAGTTGTCGAACATAGCCCATACCTTGGTATTTGTTGAGTGAACGGTTTTTGATTGCCTTTGCCCGGGAGATGGAAAAAGGCACCAAAACCTATCAAGATGTCTAACTTTTAAATCGAATACCATGAAAAAACTCAGATTTATTTCCGTGTTGCTCGCGGTGCTCCTGGCATCGTGGAGTTGTGAAAAAGACCAAACCGATACCCTTTACGACGCTTCCTTGACCGCTGTGGAGGGCAAATCAACCCTGCATAAAAGTAAGCTGCAGAACAGGGCGATTAACAGCGAGTCGTTGATCGACAATTTTATCGGGAACCATTTTGTAAGGAAAATGCAGGTATATACGCCTCCCGGCTATAAGAAAAATGGTGCCCAGTCCTATCCGGTGGTGTATCTCCTTCACGGCCTTCCGTTCTCGGAAAAGGCGTATATAGATCAAAATACCTGGGACCCCTGGGTGCGGCCCGGTAAGCTATGGCCTTTCCAGGAGTATCCGGATTTTCCGGCTGAAGGATTTAGGGAGTGGATGGACCACCTGATCGCAGAAGGCAGCATCGAACCGATGATTGTAGTGATGCCTAATTCGGCCAGTGAGGCCGCTTATGGCTTTAGTTTTTATACCAATTCCGCTCTCAATGGGAATTTTGAGGACTTTATTGTAGAGGATTTGGTGAGATATATGGATAGCCATTACAACACCATTGCAGATCGATCCGGACGTGCCGTGGTCGGCCATTCTCAGGGAGGATATGCCGCTTTTAAATTTGGGCTTTTACATCCTGATATATTTGGCACCGTTGCCAGCCATAGCGGATTATTGCTTTTAGATGCGATGTTGACCCTTGGACCGGTAGTCGTGGCTGAGAATCCTGACGGCTTTGTTGGTCCCGACCCACAGAAGTTCCTCACCAGCGCCGGATATGCCATGAGCAGCGCCTGGTCGCCCAACCTGAATAATCCGCCATTTTATGTCGACCTGCCGTTTGAATACCCTTCCGGTGATGTCATTCAGGAAGTACGTAACAAGTGGCTTGAGCACGATGTGTTTAGTATGATAGACACTCATGTAGGGAATTTTAAATCCCTCAATGGTATTTATTTTGACCTGGGCCTATACGATGAGCTTGGATTAGGAGATGCTTATCCATTTATTATTCAGAAGATGGATGCCTATGGGATTGATTATACCTATGAAACCTTTCAAGGAGGGCATTTTACCAAAACCTTTGAAAGGCTTGCGGTTTCCCTTGCTTTTTGTTCCGATTCCATGAACCCATAGTGGAGAATTATTTTATACTGAACCGTCTTCCTTTTGGAGGGCGGTTTTTTTTGCCTTTGCCAGACGCTGCGCAATCTGCTTTTGGTTATATTTAAGAGATTGAATCATTTTAAAATGGATACAAGCTACGACGCCATCGTCATTGGGTCCGGTATTTCCGGGGGATGGGCGGCTAAAGTACTGTGTGAAAAAGGCCTTAAGACCTGTGTCGTGGAACGGGGGCGAAATGTGGAGCACAATAAAGACTATACTACGGCGCATTTGCACCCCTGGGAGCTGCCCCATGGCGGCTGGATGCCAAAGGCATTCAGGGATGAAAACCCCCTGATCTCCAAATCGGCAGGTTTTGGTGAAGATACCGCCCACTTTTTCATCAAAGACAAGGATCAGCCCTACGTACAAAAAAAGCCTTTCGATTGGATCCGCGGTTTTCAGGTGGGGGGTAAATCCTTAACATGGGGCCGGGCTTGCCAGCGATGGAGCCAGTCCGAATTTGAATCCCCATCCAAATATAAATATGGCATCCGGTGGCCGGTAGATTATGCCGAAATCGCGCCATGGTATAGCATGGTGGAAGACTTTATAGGGGTCTGCGGCAATAAAGACGGCCTGGAATCCATGCCCGATGGCGAATTCCTGCCCCCGTTCGAAATGAACTGTGTGGAACGCCATATGAGTAAGGCCGTGAGCAACAAATACCCGGACCGGCACCTGGTCCATGGAAGATGGGCACATCTTACCGAGCCTAAAGAACACCATTTAGAATTGGGCAGAGGCAAATGCCAGTCGCGCAATCTTTGTATGAGGGGCTGCCCTTTTGGCGCCTATTTCAGCAGTAATTCGAGCACTCTGCCTTCGGCACAACGAACCGGAAACCTCAGCATTATTTCAAATGCGGTGGTGGAGAGAATAATTTATGACGATCGCGAAAAAAAAGCCTCTGGAATTGAATATTTAGATACGGTTTCGGGCATGCGTAAGGAGCTAAAAGCCGAGGTAATTTTTGTAAATGCATCGGCCCTTAATACCAATCTTATTTTGTTGAATTCCACCTCGGATCGATTCCCGAATGGCCTGGGAAATGATCATGATATTCTGGGGCGGTATATTGGCTTTCACAACTATCGTGGCTGGGCCTCGGGCAGATTCGAAGGGTTTAAAGACAGCTATGTCTATGGTAGGAATCCCTCAGAACTTATTTTAGCCAACTATAGAAATCTATATAAGAACGATATGCCTTTTGTTGGTGGATACACCATTTTCAGCGGTGCTTACCGAAACAGAAATCAGGAGGCGCCAGAAAATGGCCCCGGTATTGGAGCGGCCTATAAAGAAAGTCTTCGCTATCCGGGCTACTGGCAGGCCTATATGTATATGCAGGGTGAAACCATTCCAAAATCGTCTAACCGGGTTTATTTATCCGATTCAAAAAAAGATCCCTGGGGCATTCCACAACTGGTAACGGATGTGAATTATGACGACAACGACGAATTGATGCTTCAGGACTTTTTTAAGGAAAGTAAAGCCATGATGGAAACCATGGGGTGTGTGGATATTGAGCAGGACGACTCCAAACAAGCTCCGGGGCTCGACATCCACGAAATGGGGGGCTGCAGAATGGGCGCGGATCCAAAAACATCCATGCTCAATGCTTTCAACCAATTACACCTATGCCAGAATGTATTTGTAACCGACGGGGCGTGTATGACAAGCACGGGAAATCAAAGTCCTTCATTGCTCTATATGGCGCTTACAGCCAGAGCGGCCACCTACGCCGCTGAACAGTTAAAAGCTCAGAGAATATGAAATCTATTTCACGCACACAGGTAGGAGTTGGCATCATAGGGTCACAATTTATTGCCAGCATTCATGCGGAGGCACTGAAAACCATCGCCGACGCAAATCTCGTGGCGGTGATGTCTCCCAACGAAGCGCATGTAAAAAGCTTTGCCAAACAACAGCAGATCCCGAATTGGTTTACGGATATAGACGCCTTTTTGGCCCATGACGATATCGATATGGTTATCCTTGGCGCGCCCAACTATTTGCATTGCGAACTGACTGTTAAGATCGCCCGCGCAAAAAAGCATGTCGTGGTAGAAAAACCGCTCTGTTTAAACCTGGAGGAAGCAGACCAGATGATCGAAGCCTGCAAAACAAATAAGGTGAAACTCATGTATGCGGAAGAATTGTGTTTTGCACCAAAATATGTGCGTTTAAAGTCGCTGTTGGATGAAGGAGCTTTAGGCTATCCTATACTGTTTAAACAATCTGAAAAGCACGATGGGCCGCATGCGGATCATTTCTACGATGTCGAAAAATCGGGGGGTGGGGTCATGATGGATATGGGATGTCATGCCATACAATTTTTCAGGTGGTTAAACCCACAGGCCAAAGTTGTTTCTGTTTATGCCCAAATGCAAACCTCCGTACACCAGAATAAAACCATCGGGGACGACAACAGCCTGCTCATTTTAGAATTCAGCAATGGGGTTACCGCTGTGGCGGAGGAAAGCTGGACAAAAAAAGGGGGCATGGATGATAAAGCTGAAATACACGGCAGCGAGGGGGTTGCTTATGCCGATCTGCTTCAGGGAAGTTCCATACTCACCTATAGCGAAAAAGGGATAGGATATGCCGTGGAAAAAGCAGGAAACACAAAAGGCTGGAGTTTTACCATGTATGAAGAGCTTTGGAATTATGGCTTTCCCCAGGAGATGGCACATTTTGTGGACTGTGTGAAAAACGATCTTACCCCTCTGGTGACCGGAGAGGATGGGAAAGCGGTTTTAGAAATAATCTTTGCCGCCTATGCTTCGGCAGGTACGGGTAAAAAGATCAAACTGCCTTTTAAGACCGATGCCAAAAAACCATATTTATTATGGAAAAAATAGATCGCAGAAACGCTTTGGGAGTGCTGGCCAGGTGGTCTGCTGCCAGTTTTATCCCCTTTTCGTGGGTTGTGCAGGGATGCGCAGATAACCATAATCCCTCATTATTCAAGGAAGAGTATCAATTGCTTCTGGCGGCCATGGTCGAAATAATTCTTCCCGAAACAGCGTCCTCCCCGGGGGCCAAAGAAGCCAACGTACATCAATTCATAGCCCTGATTGTAGAAGATTGTTATGACATAGAAAGAAAAGATCGCATCATGGTTGGACTAAACCAATTATTGCGTGATGAATTTTTGGGTCTTCCCGATCAGGGAAAATATGAGGCAATCGAGCAGCTTGACAAGGCAGCCAAGGCCGCTACCGACGAAAAACCTCATTATTTCAGGGACCTGAAAAACCTGACGCAGTGGGGGTATTTCTCCTCCAAGCCGGGAATCACGGAAGGCTTAAGGTATAATCCGCTGCCGGGATCTTACAAAGGCTGTATTCCTTATAAGGGTGAAATTGCCTGGTATTGATGACCATAGAACGGTGTAAAAATTATCGGGAATTAAGCCAAACGGCTGCCGACTGGCTAAGCCGGAGGATCCGAAAAAACCCTTTGAGCACCATAGGTGTTGCCACCGGAAATTCACCCCTGGGTATGTATCGCTCTATCGCGAAATCCAAAAACCTCAACACTAAATCTCTATCCTTGTTCCAACTGGATGAATGGGTGGGCTTATCGGCATATCAGCATAGTTGCAGGAGCTATATTGAAAATGAAGTGAGGGTCCCGTGGGGGATCGCCAAAAAAAACACCCATTACTTTTCATCTAATACAAGTTTGCTAAAAAGTAAAACTCAGGCCGAGGAGGCGGCAAATTCTATGCAAAAAGAACTCGATAGGCAAGGGCTGCTAGACCTCCTCATCTTAGGCATGGGCCAAAATGGACACCTTGGTTTTATGGAGCCTGCCGAACATTGGCCGCCCCGCGAGTGTTATGTTTCTGCATTGGCAGCATCTACTCAGAACCACGAGATGATCAGTCCGGAAAAAACACCCCCGAAATTTGGCGTAACCATGGGCATTAAATCGATCCTGGAAGCCAAAGAAATCCTGTTTATCATAACCGGATCCGGAAAATCAGATGTATATGCCGAATGGCGCAAAAAGGTCGTCACCCCAAAATTGCCGGCCAGTATAATATGGAGACATCCCCGGGTTTTCGCGGTTACAGACTTGTAACTGAAAAACAGACATTTCAAATAAAGCGGCTTAAAGAATACCGCAAAACAGCTATTTAAACTAATATGGGCTTTAGATTATCAGGAAACCTTATTAAATAGCATTTTATCTTTCGCAAAAAAAAAAGGCGCATTAGGACATTAGATAAGTGTGTTCGTCCCAGTATCACTTTAAAAACTACTTAATTCCTTAACTTACATATAACCCCATAGTTCCATGTACATCATCAATTAATAGCTCTTAGCAATGGATCATAATTCCGTAATGGTATAATCTAAACTCTATAAATATGAAAACAAAAATCCATAGTCGTTTGAAAGCAATGTTTAAGCTGGCCATGCTGGCACTAATTGCGATGGCCTTTTCCTGCAGCCCGGAGCCGGACCTGGAGGCTGATAACCTGGAGGGAGCGAATGCCAAATCCAAGAATAAGAATGATAGAAAATCAGCAAACGCCGTTTTGAAAACCCTTGCCAAAGGTTCTGTTCCCGGTATGTCTAACGGTATTGACGTCGGACCAGATGGGCTCTTGTATGCCGGAAGCGTCGTGGAACAAACAATTAACGTGATCAATAAGAATAACGGTAAAATTGTCAACCAGATTTCAGATCAGGTTACAGGCCCTGACGATTTGGTGTTCGGGCCGGACGATTCCCTCTACTGGACCGATCTTTTGACCGGGGAAGTAGGACGCCTGGAGCCGGACGGTAATATAACGAAACAGCCATTTGCGCCCGGGGTAAACCCCATCGCTTTCAACGATGAAGGGCGTTTATTTGTAGCCCTTGATTTCCAGGGGGATGGCCTGTATGAATTCGATCCGGAACTGATTAATCCTCCAAGGCCCATTATCGAATGCGATTTTCCAAACGGTCCACCTTGTCTCGGCTTTTTTAATTCATTTGATTTTGGTCCGGACGGACGTCTGTACGGCCCTCTCTTTGCCTTTAATCTTGTCATTGCTGTCGATGTTGGAGGACCCAATGATCCACCCCTCACAGGTGATTTGTTTGGAAATGGATTTAATGGGGCTGTTGAAATATTGGCCGGTACAGGAGGTGAATTTGCCAATCCGGCAGCCGCTAAGTTTGGCCCTGACGGCTTGCTGTATATCCTGGACCAGACTGGGTCGCTTTTCACCCTTGATATAGATACGAAGCAATTAACAACTATTACCTCATCGCTTGAACCAGGGCTAGACAATATGGTTTTTGATGCCGATGGCAGCCTGTATATGACCAACAATGACGAAGGATGGGTTGCTGAGATCCTGCTGCCCAGCGGACAAGCGCGGTTCCTCAGCCCGGGAGGGATGATCGCCCCGCAGGGCCTTGGTGTAATGGCCGGTCCCAATAACCAGGATGTGGTCTTTGAAGCTGACCTGTTCAGTATTCGGGAATTCAATGGAACCAGTGGCCAGCAGACTGGAATATACAAAGGCTTCATCGTTCCCATTCCCGGAGAGTTCTCCCTTACCCTGCCGCAGAATGTGTCTGCTTCCGGAACGGATCTGATCATTTCATCCTTTTTCTCATCCAATGTTCAGGTTTGGAATCCGCAGAACGGGGTAATAGCAGATTTTGAAAGTCAGGTGGTCGCTCCTCTGGACGCGGTCCGTCTTAATTCAGGTGAAGTCGTGGTTTCTGACATTGGAAAACCTCAGGGGACTGGGGGTGGAATTTACAGTATGAGTGACGATGCCTTACTCTTTCAATTTCCAGGCGCTGCTAGTGGCCTGGCCACTGATGGTGAAACAGTATGGGCCACCGACTGGGGTGCAGGTATTGTTTTTGAAATTAATTTTGATACCGACCCTCCTTCGCCCCAACCCGTAGTATTTGATCTTTCCTTTCCAGAAGGAATAGCAGTAGATAATGAAGGAAGGCTTCTGGTCTATGAAACTGAAGGACCCGGAGGTGCTGGTAAGCTTACGCGAGTAGACCTGTCAACTGGAGAAAAAACAATCATCGTAGAGGGACTCAAACCCAAAGCTGGCGGTATCCCCGGATTTCCTCCTCAATGGCTTTTTGACAACGTTGATGTAGGCCCCTCTGGCGATATCTATATAACAGGCGGAGCGTCGAATTCGATTTTAAAAATCCGGGCAAATAAGGTGCGCTAAGATCATTGAAGGAGACGTTCGAACGCTTAGCGTTAGAGCCTCTTGCTCAGGTAAGAAATCAGAAAACCCGGCCGTTTGGGCCGGGTTTTTGTATGTGTTTCGGAATTGTTTTTACATCTGATAAAAAATGGTTACTATTATAACTCTAAACCAACCAATTATGGATTATAAAAAATCGATTCTACATCTTCTGATCAGCCTGTTTTTATCCCCTGTGATCGTATACATGGTACTGTTTTCGGCCAAAGCAGCAGGGTCTACTTATGAAATGACCCATGGGGAAACCTTTATTATCTGGCTTTTGATGGCCATCGTGATCAACCTGTCGCTTAAGAAGAAGGAATAAGGCAGGTCATGGCCTTAAGGGGATAATATTATTTATCAAAAACACATTTGGATAATCGCTGTTGTGAAGCGATAAACCTGTTTTTGCCCATTTTTAAATGCCAATAGCGCAGCAGCAGCGGGTCGCTTGCTTTATTTCGATTAATAATACCGGCATTTAGGACAGTTTTGAGGTGGGTTCGTCCCAGATGTTCAGGTTTTTTACTCTTAATATACTTTCTTTAATATCCTTCCTTTTTCGCGAATAAAATTCTCCCGGAAGTATTTATAATTAAGGACTTTACAATCCATTATACTATAATCTAAATACCACCATTATGAAAAAAAGTATGCAAAAATTCCTCAGGCCAACGTTATTATTGGGATCGATGATCCTTCTCATATCGGCCATCTCCTGTACACAGGAATCCACCGCTGATCCTATGGAGAATCTTGAAACGGTGAATGCCAAATCCGAAAATGCCGCAAGGACTACAAGGGCATGGCGCGGTAAGTTCACCAATGTAGGAGATCCATCTATACCATTGGTTAGTTGTATTCCGGATGTGGGTTTCGATTTAACCACCAACATCATCTCCGGGAATATGACTCACCTGGGAAAAATTCAGCCGGGCAGTTTTGGACGGCCTCAGGAAGGGACCTGTTTCCTCACTGGCCCAAACACAGCTGTGGTCATTTTTTATGTCAATTACATCGGCGCCCATGGCGATATGATCACTACGGTAGAAACCGTTGCACTGACTGTTGATTTAGAGGCAGACCCCAGTGGTCTAACGGGAAGTTTTGATAACGCTAGAGATGCCGATGGCAATATTATTCCGATAACGATCCTTGAAGGAACCGGCAGGTTCGAAGGTGCTACGGGAGAGTTGTATTTTAAAGATGCGACATTTGTTCCGGCCCCGGATGGTCTTGGCACGATAGGCGATTGGGAACTTGTAGGGGAGATAACTTACTAGTACGCTCCGTTAATCCAATAAAAAAACCCCGGTCAAAAGATTTTGACCGGGGTTTTTTGTTTGTGGTCCCACCCTGCCTGCGCCAAATTTATTGCAGGCAGGTATAAGACGGAAATAGATTACCCGTTCGTAAAATTAAGTGCGCCGAAGGATTTTCAGAAATAGCAAAGACATGGGCGGAAATGCGTTTCGCGACAGCGAATAAGAGCATGGAGCCAATATTGGCTTTGTGGTTTTGGCAAAGCCAAAAATTACCTTAAATCCTTCTTGATCTTTTCTTTCTTTTGGATCAAGCCAAAAGAAAAAACAGTTAAAATCTTATAACTCAAATTGTAGTTTCTTTTATATCAAAATAACTCTGGGTCTTTGATATAGCGTTGGTTAGTTCGCTCATTGACAAATTGCCAATCCTTGATTCACAACGGTCACCCCTTCATTGATAAAAAGATCTCCATTGGCCAGTTTATAGAGGGGATAAAACTGTTGGTTGCCATTGGTGGGAATATATAATATACCGTTTATATCGTTTTGATCGATGATCTTCCAGCTGCCAAATTCTTGCCAGTTAGATCTTTGTTCGTTTCCCAATACCGTCTGCTTTACTGTATTTCCGTATAGGCCATAATACCCATCGGGACAATAATGAACCTCTATAAAATAATAAGTGCCGTATAAAGCTTCACCTTCCCGATATGTGAGGAGTAACTGCTGGTTGTTAAAGTAGTTATACAATTCATCAATCGATGGATTCACCTGCGCACTAAGTCTCATGCTGCCGATAGTTCCTATTACAAAGAGGAGCCCCAATACTATATACCATTTCGCTTTTAGGCCATTAAAGTTGTCTATATTTTTCCTCATAGACCAATGTGAAGTATAGGATTCAAACACATTTTTAAATTATTTATTAATTATATGATGGTCAAATAAATATAAGATAAATCATATATGCTGATGGTGGTGACGCTCCGGATTTAATCGTTGAAATTGTGGTAGGGCTACTGGACAGGTCTCTGGTGCAGTTTGGTTCTCATGTAGGTAAGAAGCTATTTGTACGGGAATAACCTGGTTTTTTATGAAGGCTTTCAGAATTAATGCGGCTGCAGAGAAGGTTTGAAAATGCCTCAGGAGTATGGGAATTGAAAAATGGCGTATTCGATGCTGTGGACGCCAGTTGGGAAATTGTAGGGGAGATATCCACTAGCACACCATATTGATCCAATAGAAATAAACCCGGTCAAAAGATTTTGACCGGGTTTTTTGTTTTTGGTCTTAGCTGGGTTCATCCACCTCAGGCGGTGGGACCAGAGAAGCCCCGCTTCTTTCATTGTTCAAAGACTGGCTTACGTTTTCCATTCCTTCATTAATCAACCGGCGTTTTGGACCCGCTTTTTCGGCCAGCGCATATTGGACTTCAGCCTCTTTGTATCTCCCCATG